>DATDBU010000027.1:0-67296 GCA_036524675.1 Chthoniobacterales bacterium
GCTCAAACTTGGGATTTTAGTCATCCCAAGTTTGTGTCAGGCAGGCAATCAGAAGTACAGACTTTATAAGTATCTAACAATCAGATACTTGCGTAAGTTCATTGCTGGCAGAGCGAAAATATTTAGATGCGTTCGCCCTGATGGATTTTGCTGTTCCCCTTAGGGAAAACGCTGCTTAGATCTAACGAAGAGAGATTGTTCGCAGATTTTGAAGGCCTGAACCGAGGATTTTAAGAAATCTGCGTCTATCTGCCCGTAATCTGCGGATTAAATTAGTGCTTCCTTAGAGAAGCCCAAAAATCGATTGGGCGGCGCAATAATAAAAAGAAAACTTGGATTCTGTCTGTGGCTTTTGCCGACTTGCCGGATGGCGGCGGCAAAGGTGTCGGGATGTGTGTCGGGATGAATGTCCAGACCGACGACGCGGTCCGAATTTGGCAGTATTTGCGGTTGTATTGCTGGCGGTGATTTCATAGGTATTTGGCTCGTCATGAGTCCGGAGCGCGAGACCGTAATGGTGGGAAACCGTTTGCAAGCAGGCATTCGGAGTCGGCTGTCCGGAGCCAATCACGGCTTCGGAGCCATCCGCTCCACGATGGTGTGTCCGCGTATCGCCCAGTCAGCGAAAACAGGAAGTGGTTCCCGCCCCGGCGGGACAGCGCACGGGCTCAAATTACGGCTGGCGCTCTGGTGGCGGGTTGCCCCCTTCCCATCACGGGGCCAGTTTGCCCGGTCATCGACCTTCGGCAACTTCAATAATCCCCACATACCATCAGCGAACGGCTCCGCGCGTCTCCCATGAACAAGATTGTCCTGTTTGCGCTCACAGTGCTGTTCGTCGCCGGATGGGCACGCGCCACCAGTCCGCTCCTAATTGATATTACCACCACCGACCGCGGGACGACTTACACCCTAAACTCCGTCTCCAAAACGCCCGACGAATTGGGTCGCTGGTTTGTCGATACCATTAAGCAGTTTGGTCCCATTATGGACAACACCGTGATTCGTCCCGACGATCGGACCACGTTCGTCATCGTCCTCGACATTGCGCTACGGCTAAAAGCTGCTGGAGTAACGCGCCTTCAAGTGGTGTCCGGGCTGCCCAACGCAACGAAAGACGAGTGGGGCGAGTTACTCATCGCTCCGGCTGCCATCGATAGACGACGGCTGCCTCCGAAAGACCATTCACGATGAGTCCGCGAAGCCGGCATATACACCCGTGGTTGGAACAAGCCCGTGTTAGCTGAGGAACCCGGATGGCGGAATGCGGGCGTCCCGGAGTGGAAATCGTTCCGTGAGAGGCACGGATTCGAAAACAAGTTCTTTGGGCATCTGAGGAAGCTACCGATCAAGAAGTGAATCGGATGGAGGTGAAGTTTATTCTTGAGCATAAGTCCAATGACCCAAAGACCGGCTATAATCAGTGGCCACGGTTTCGTCCGACATCTGGATGCGGATGTCCTCAACCCAATCTAAGTGCACCACTCAGTGACCTGCATGGAAGTTCCAATACATTCGAAAGGTCGCTATAGCCGCGTTGAAGGCTGCATCCTCGCGGTTTCGTTGGAGTCGGCGGTAGTTGGACCGCGGCTGAAAAGCCGCCATAGCCATCCTGGAGTCTGCATTTCGGCAAGCCACGGCGCACCCTCGTCCTGCATTCACCCCCGCCGAACAAACCGCTCGAAACGAACTGCGGGTAAATGCCGGCAGTTCGCTTCGCTCTGGAAAGTCCTTGGCCCGCAGTCGTTCAGCCATAAAGTCTAGCTTTAGGAGTTCCATGCGCTATTTGAGTGCGGTCATCCCAATTCTGCTTGCGGCGTTCCTATCTACTGCGCATCCGCAGACGATGAAATTACAGGCGTGTTTTCAAACGAAGAAGAGGGCTTCAAAATTGTCACGCTGATGATACACAAGGACGGGCTCGGCTATTTGCATGTTGCCGTTGCGGGACAAATCGGCGAGTGGAAATTCGACAAAGGTGAGTCTGTGCTTTCATTCACAGTCTTTGACGATTCCGCCGGCAAGGACGAAACAGTGCGACTGAAATTCGATAGCCAACACAGCTCTTACATTCTTATGCGACCAGACAAAGCTGTCGATACAACCTCCGAACGGACTCTGCATTTCATCACAAATCAGATTCCGGACAAATTGGTTCAAGCCTTCAAAGAGTATCCAGAGAAGATAAAGGAGGTGCGCAGAGGAGTTCTGGCCCGAAAAGAGGCGGCGAAGCGATGGCAGGAGCAGCTTGAGAGGGAACGTCCTGAGTATGAGCGGATACTTTCTCGGATCAAAGATGATCCAAAAACTGTGTTATCGAAGGAGTTCTACACACGAGACGTGACACCAGCAACGAGAGCCTTTCATGCAAGTTTGAGTGACAAGGAGACAAAGTTTCCAGAGGAAGTTCTAGTCGCTCTGCTAGAGCAGCTTCCTGATGACAATCACTGGATTCGCGTCTTGGTGTTTGCGCGTCCCGAACTTTCGGCAAGCACACTGGAAAGGTTCTATCCCAAGGCGTTAGTGTGGGGAAAGCTGAATTACACTATCCTCGCGAACATTGCTACGCATTCAAACACGCCCATCGCAATCGTCCGCGACCTTGCAGGCCGTGGGGAGCTGCCTGTCGGAGCTACGATACCAGCAAAGCAACGACTAAAGAAACTCGATGCGAAATCGCAAGCTCACTAAAGCTCACCAGGGCACTGCAGGCAGCGAATCGCTCCGCAAGGCACGACGGCCGCTTCCGGCCACCGTCTTTCCCGCCACCATGCAGCCGCCGCGCCGCGCTCCGCAGTCGCTGAGCAATATTGGCGTCGTTAGGCGACCCCAAGCGATTCCAGTAACCACGCACCAAACTCAGAACCAAACTAAATGGACCCCATCAACAACAGCATCGATGACCAAGGCTACGGCATCACCTACATCTTCCCGGCCGAGCGTCAGCTAACGCGCGACCAGATGATCGCGGCAATCACAAAGCAACGCGAAAACAGATCGGCCCGGCTTCTCGCCGCCTATCTGCACCGAACGAAGAGGAACTGACCGACGAACAAAAGGAAGCCAAAGCAAAGGAACTCCTCGAAGAGCAACTTAAGCGAGGCGGAACCGTTATGATCACTCAGACAGGCGAGGATACTGATTCCGAATGAACCGTCGCCTAAAAAGACGCTCACAAACCCGACAAATTTGTTTGTGATCCAATCGTTAGCCAAAATAAAAAACGTGAGTTTCGATATTCATCGCTTCCTCGAAGAAATCGTAGAAACCGAACTACCCAAGATGGCTATGCAGAATGCTTATTTTGGCGCGGGTATTCTCGCGGGTGGCATCGAATTTTTTGGCGCCTGTTTAGATGCCCACCCTATTCCCGAAGAGAAAAAGTCTGCAGAAAGATTCTGCCTTGCATTGAATACGTTATTTCCTGCCGCATATCATCCACTCTCTCGCCCGGCCCCGTATACAAAGAACGAAAAAGGGACACACGATCTATATACGTCTTTGCGATGTGGAATGGCTCACGTCCTACGACCACAAGGAGTGTTCCTTACAGGCGGAATCGCCGAAGCAACTGTCGATGGAAATAGTCACCTCCAAATCCTTACACGTGACGGGAAAAGCGGTCCGCTAATTATTGTCGAGCAGTTCGCTGCTGATTTCGTTGCGGCCGCGAAACAGCTACAGGCGCAGCTATGTTCCGCGCCGTTGCCGCAGAAGTTAGCTGGCGATTTCCTTAAGGTCTGGCCATCATAATATGAAAAATAGGCTAACAAGGCGCTAGAGGGAACACGATTGTCGCTATCTGGTTATCTGGTGTTGATGTTTGCCTGAAGACGGGCTTTTCAGGATTTGAAAAGCACTTTTCCGCGTATCTGTTTAGCCTCGTTGGTGGAGGGCGAGACGTGGGGCGATGAAGGCGACAAAGTCGTGGGCGCGCTGGGAGCAGGTGGCGCTCAAAGAGGCGAGGAGTTGCCAGGCGGCGGCTCCCCGGTTGGTTTTGTTGCCGCAGGAGAGCTTTCGCGTGATGACCGCGCCGCGCAGCTGACGTTCAGCCAGGTTGTTGGCAGCCTCGGCCTGGGGATGATCCAGGAAGCTCAACAGGTGGTCGCGCTGTTTGGCGATACGGCTGCGAAAGCGTTCCTGCGCGGGGTCGCCGCGCGGATTGGCAAAGAGCGCGTTGGCACGGCTCTCAAGCAGGACGCGGTGGGTCTGCGCCTCCGCTTCGTCGAGTTCGGGCAGTTGTTTCTTTAAGGCCATCGCGTCTTCAAAGAAGGCTCTCGACCGAGCACCCAATCTTCGAGGCCGGCGCTTGGTGGCCGTTGATTTCTTTGGGCTACCTTGAGGGCTTTGAGGTGATGGGCATAGCATTTGTGCTGATGGGCCGTCGCGCCGTCATAGACAGACGGCAGTCGCTGATGAGCAGCCCGGGATAGTCTGGCGGCAGGATGTCGTGGAAGGTGGCCCGGTCCCGGTGATCGACCACACGATAAAGCGTGAGTCCTTCGCTGCCCGGCGTGGCAAAGACCCATAGGCTGCAGGACGCACTGTTTTTCCACCAACTGGTTTCGTCGCTGTGGACGACCCGCTCCTGTAGCCGCCCAATGTCCGCTCGCATCCGCATCAGGCACAGGTGAATTTTTCGCGCAGCACCTTTCTGAATCAGCGCGATGTGGAAATGGAGGGAGCCGCGGAGCGAATTCACTCGGAGGCGACGACCCGGCTGGCTTCTCTCGCCGATTACGGCGTCACCGCCGCCGCGTTGGAAGAGCTGGAGGACGATATCGACGCCTATGCCGCTATTGCCGAATCCCCGCGCATCGGCATTGCGGGACGCAAAACGATCACCAACCAGCTCGCTGAAGAGTTTCGCAAGGCGGAAAGCATCCTCAAGGACATCCTCGACCGGCTGGCGCTCCAGTTCAAAACGACGAATCCGGAGTCTTCAACGATTACACCAACGCCCGGACCATTATCGATCGTGCCGGCGGGCTGAAGCCAAACGCCGAAGTTGCGTTGCCAGCTGCAAATGGATGACCGGCAGATCGGCGAGCATTTGCCGTATCCTTTACGCCGCCGGCACGAGCACCGCCGCTCCGGTCAATCGGCCGGAGCGCAGACGATCCAACGCTTCATTGGCTTGCTCCAAAGGAAACGGGATCGTCTCGGTATGGACCGGCACTTTGGGAGCAAGTGACAGAAATTCGCTTCCGTCGCTTCGGGTCAGATTCGCCACCGAGCAGATCGAGCGTTCACCCCACAGTTCGGCGTAAGGAAAGGACGGAATGTCGCTCATGTGGATACCGCCGCACACGACGGGTGCGCCCTTGCGAACGGCGCGCAAGGCCGCTGGAACGAGCTCCCCTGCCGGGGCGAAAATGAGGGCTGCGTCGAGGGGTTCGGGAGGCATTTCGTCGGAGCCGCCCGCCCATGTCGCTCCAAAACGGCGGGCAAACTCCTGCGCCTTCGTGTCTCCCGGCCGCGTGAATCCGAAGACTTCGCGATTCTCGAAGCGAGCGATCTGCACCGCGATGTGTGCCGCCGCGCCGAACCCATAAAATCCGATTCGCCGTGCGTCGCCAGCCTTGCGAAGCGTGCGATAGCCGATCAATCCGGCGCACAGCAAAGGCGCGCTCGCCACATCGTCCAACTCGCCCGGAAGCGGAAAACAAAACCTCGCATCGGCCACCGTGTATTCCGCGTAACCGCCATCGATCGTATACCCGGTAAAGCGCGCGTGATCGCAGAGGTTTTCGCGTCCCGAACGGCAATAGTCGCACTCGCCGCATGTCCATCCCAGCCAGGGAATACCCACGCGTTCGCCAATCTGGAAATGCCCGCCCCCCTCGCCTGTCGCTTCGACACGGCCGACGATCTCGTGCCCGGGAATCAACGGCAGTTTGGGATCGGGCAACTCGCCGTCCACCAGGTGCAGATCGGTCCGGCACACGCCGCATGCGCTCACTTTAACAAGCAGCTGACCCGGTCCCGGGATCGGTGTGGCAATTTCCTGCAAAACCAGCGGTCGATCCGCGTTTTCAAAAACCATTGCCCGCATGCGAGAAGCCTATGGCAATTTGTCGTTCCGAGCCAGCGTGCCGCAACCTTTGAACGAAACGGGGATGCACACGCACCCGGTTTCTGCATTTCTTCCGCGGCAACCGGCCAAAAGCCGCAGAGGCATCGCAATCCCTCTCCGGAAAAGTGTCGGAAATTGACGGAAAAACACCGGCACGGTTTCTCGCTTCATTTCCATCTTTCCTGCAAAACACCGGAACCGACCGGCAAAATGCCCGGCTTGTTCTTTGTCACTGCCTGCTCTTCGAAAGACATTTCGGTGACAGGAATCCAAACCATGAACTATCGACACCGATTCAAAAAAAGCTACCGCAGCATCATTCGCCTCCAGGCGATGGCGGGAACTTTGGTCGGTCTGGCTTCGGTCCCATTGGTATCGTTCGCTGAACCCATTGAGCCGGAGACGAAGCTGACCTCAAAAGGCAACATTCGCACTCCGGGAAGTTTTCAATACCCGAACGGCATTGCCCGCTCGACGGATGGCAAGCTGTATGTGGGCTCCGTAGTAAGCGGCAAGATTCTAGAGGTGAGTCCCGATGGCAAGATCATCGACTATTTTTCAGGCTCCGAGGACATCCTGGCAGCGGTGACGCTGCGTTTGGACGAGCCTCGCGGATTGCTGTGGGGATCCGCACCAGACTTTCTGGGAACCAAACAAGCGGACGGAACTGTAACTCGGCGCCCGGCCAACATCTTTGTGATGGACGTGGCGACGAAACAGGTCCGTCAGCTTTTCCAGTTACCAGACAAAGGATTTCCCAACGATCTGGTTCTCGATGAAAAAGGAGGCGCCTTCGTCACCGACAGCACGCAACCGCGCATCCATTACATCGCGCCGGGGGCAACCAAATCGGAAATCTGGGTGGAAGATCCAAAATTTTCCGGGGGCAAAGTCCTGCTGTCCGGCATTGTGCGCACGACAGACGGCGTCATTTACGTCGCCCAATTCAGCACCGGGAAGATCTTCAAAGTTACGAAGGCTGCCGATGGAAAAGCTACGGTTACCGAATTACCTCTGGCGCGTCCGTTGGAAACGCCGGACGGAATGGCCCTGGACGAGAAAGGCCGGCTGATTGTCCTCGAGGGAGCGATCAAGTCTGGCGACGGAAAGATTTCGCTGATCGATCCCTCGGAGCCGTCGGCCGCGATCGCTGTCCAGACACTTGCCCAGAGTCTTACTTCGCCTGCAAATCTGACGATTCAAGGAAGCGCTGTTTACGTCACCGAGGCCCGCCTGCGCCATCGGCTTGTGCCTGGACTGGAAAACCAGGTGCCCTCGGAATTTTTCATCCGGCAGTATGAGCTGGAGTGAGCGCGCTCGGACTAGGGAAACACTGATTTAAAAGAATCAGTCACCCCAAGACACCAAGAACACCAAGGATTTAAGGATATTTTAGGTCAAAAATTAGCTCGCCCCGTGGAAATTACGTTCTTCGATGCGTTGTTTTCCGCTTCCTTGGTGTCTTGGTGCCTTGGTGGTTCATTGAATCGGCGTTTTCCTAGAAGATACCTACTGCGAGGGCCGGCAATACTGGCTGTCCTTCTTCTGGCGACGCTCTCGGAAATTTCCGCTGCCTCTGGGGACGTGACTGGTTCCCCGGATCGTCCGCCGCAAAATGTGGAGATCGTCACATCGATCGCACCGCCTAATCCCGATCCCTCAGGCATTGCGGTTTCCAAAGAGGGGCGCGTCTTTCTCGGTTTCCCGCGCCATGCAGACAATCATCAGCAATTTTCGCTGGCTGAGCTCAAAGACGGCGCGCTAATTCCCTTCCCCAGCCGGGACTACGTTTATCCCTCCAAGAAGCCGTTTAACGAATGGTCGGTGTCTCCACATGGGATGACGATGGATGGCAATGATGTTCTCTGGGTGCTCGATGATGGCAAGCGTGCCGGGATCAAGGAAATCCCGGAAGGCGCTGCCAAAGTGGTAGGCATAAACATCAGCACCGGAAAGATCATCGCGTCCATCGTCATCGGGCGGGAGGCAATGGGCGATGACAGCCATTTGAACGATCTGCGTGTGGACCTGACCCATGGTGAAAAAGGCACGGTATACATCGCCAACTCCGGATTCGGAGCCCGCTATTCGCTCGTCGTGGTCGACATTGCTTCCGGCAAATCGCGCGAAGTTCTGTTGAATCTGCCTTGCACCTCGCCGGAGCCAGGATTCGTGGCGTTTCTGGAAGGGCAACCCAAGGTTTTTGATCCGAAAAGACCGACGTTCCCGATCGGTGGCGCGGATGGAATCGCTCTTGGCGCCGACAGCAAAAAAGTCTATTGGACAGCGATCAGCGGCCGGAAATTATTCAGCATTCCCACGGCCGTGTTGAGCGATTTCCAGAGGTCGGAAGCGGAGCTGGAAAAGGCAGTGGTTTTTGAGGGCGAACACCCTGCCTGCGATGGCTTGGCCGATAACTCAGAAGGCAACATTTACTTCGGCGCATTCGAGCAACTCTCGCTGGTAAAGCGGCTGCCTACGGGGCAATTCGAATTGCTTGCCCATGATACGCGCTTTGGCTGGCCCGATGGCCTCGCGTATCGCAACGGCTGGCTCTACGTAACCCTTGGCCAATGGAACCGTTTGCCCGGTTTCAACGATGGCAAAGAGCTCCGCCAACCACCTTTTCTTGTCGTGCGGATTCGAGTTGATCATCAGAGCCAATCCTAACCTGCGCGACTTGCCGTGCAGCAAGTCATGAAACTACGGCAAAGAGCGCAAATTCGTCCTCGTCCTTCGTTCTCCTGCTCGTCCTCGACAGCACCATGCTGCGACGACACGGGACGAGTACCTTGATTTCAATGATCACCGTTTTCAGCCTCTCTCGTATCCGCCGCCAGAAAATATCGCTTGCGATCGTCGCTCGTAAGATGCCGCGGCACAACCTTCAGCGCATGGGTGATAGCCGCATTGCTAGTCGGAAACACTGGGAAGATCCGCACCACACCGTCTTCGGAAACGGTCATCACACCTGAAGAGTCGGGGGCGAACGCGATCTGCTTGATTCTGTCTTTGCTGAGCACAGCGAGCTGTCGCCCGGAAGGCGTGTCCCAGAGGCGGACTGTGCCGTCCAGTTGTGAATAGGTCACAACACGGGCGCTGTCGGGGCTGAAGGCGGCGATGTTTATCGGGTTCTCATGCCCGCGCAACACCGCGATTTCCCGACCCGACGCCGCGTCCCAGAGTTGCGCGGCCGCGACGCCTGACGAGAAGGTGAGCACTCGCGATCCATCGGGCGAGAGCAATGCGCCCCTGACGCCGATCGGGTCACGCAGAACCATGAGCTCCCGCCCCGAATCGCTGTCCCAGAGGCGTGCCACTTCGTCGTAAGCCACCGTGAGGATACGGCGGCCGTCGGGACTGAACGCCGGATCCACCACTTCATCTTCGTGCCCGGGAAGCGCCATGAGCTCATGGCCGTCACGCAGGTCCCACACGCGTGCCGTGCGGTTCTGAGAAGCGGTGAGAACGCGTTTTCCGTCGGGACTAAAGACAGCCTTTGTAATATAACCCCCGGGGCCGCGCAGGACCGCGAGTTGATTGCCCGAGATGGAGTCCCACAAATAGGCAGTCCCCACCCAGTTGCTCGTGAGTTCGTCGGGACCCAAAGCGATGGTCACGATCCGGGCCCCGTCAGGGCTGAAGGCCACCGAACTTAGTGCGCCGTCGTGACGCAGGATTGCCAGTTCGCGACCGTTGGCTGCGTCCCATACTCGCGCGGTGCGGTCGTCCGCGCGAGTGAGAACACGCGTCCCGTCGGCATTGAAAACAGCTTCACGCACCTTGGAATTGTGGCCAACCATGGATGCGAGTTCGGCGCCGTCGCTGAGGTTCCAGACCCGCGCGGTGGCGTCATCCGAGACTGTAAGGGCGCGCGAGCCGTCCGGGCTGAAGGCAGCGGACACTACCGCAGCCTGGTGTCCTCGCAGGACCACCAGTTCCTTGCCGGTCGAAGCGTCCCAAAGCCGGGCGACGTTTTCTCCTGCCGTGGTAAGAATATGCGCGCCGTCAGGACTGAACACCGCCCGGTGGATTGTCGAGCCGGCGGCTGTCTTCAGGACCATGACTTCAGCCCCGCCGAGCCCCTCCCACAGGCGTGCTGTGCCGTCCTGCGACGTCGTGAGGACGCGTGTTCCGTCTGAACTGAAGATTGCCTGCTGAACGGGAGCGGTATGCCCCCGCAGGACAACCAGTTCTTTGCCGTCGGCTGCACCCCAGATCCGCGCAGTGCCGTCCTGCGATGCTGTGAGGAACCGCTCCCCATCGATGCTGAAAACGACGGAGTCGACTGCGCCCGAGTGGCTGAAGACGACGTTCGAACCTGAGGCCGGCGCATCATGCGGAAGGATTGCGAGCTGTCGGGCCGCCGCTGTTTCCCACAAGTGCGCCCCGTCGCCTACGGTCACAAAACGCGTGCCGTCAGGGCTAAAGACGGGCTCAGTGCCAACGTTCGCTAACTCTCGGCCGGAGGCGGTGTCCCACAGCCAGGCGCCACCCTCCAACTGGTGGGCAGTCACCACCCGCTTGCCATCTGGACTGAAAAAGGCGCGCTGGATGTTACGCCCGAAAGAGCCGAGCGTTGCAACGACCTCTTCCGAAGCAACGTCCCAAACCCGGGCCGGACCGGGAAGCGGAGCAGTGAGGAGGAACCTGCCGTCCGGGCTTAGAGCGGCGTTCATAAGAAATGGTCCTGCCTGAACAGAAGTGATTTCACGACCCGAAGGAATTTCCCAGACACGGACGGAACCGTCTATCGAAGAGATCAGAAGACGCGAACCATCCCGGCTGAACGTCCCTGGCAAGAGGCCGAAGCCGCCCCGCAACAGAGTGCCAATTTCCCGATCTTCGACGATATCCCATAGGCGTGCCACGCCGTCGAACGAGACGGCGAGCATGATCCTCCCGTCGGGACTGAAGGCACCAAAGATGCCTTTCCCTAGAAATGCGATCTGCCGCCCCGAGGCGGTGTCCCACAGGCGTGTACCGGCGGCTTTCGAGTAAGTGAGAAGCCGCTCACCATTCGGACTGAAGAAACCCTTTTCGATTGGCTCATCGGGATTTCCGAAGGTCGCAAGTTCGGCACCGTCTGACGCGCTCCACAATTGCGCGACGCCGGCATCGGACACAGTCAACAGGCGGCTCCCATCAGGACTGAAGTCGGCCTGACGAACGGGAGCATTCCTGCCGACGGATGCGATCCTTGAGCCATCGTAGCCATCCCATAGTTGGAGGCTGCCGTCCTTTGCCAAAGTGAACAAACGCTTTCCTTGGGCATCGAAGGCCGCCCGTTGGATTGGAGACGCGTGATGGAACACAGCAAGCTCGCGCCGTTCATAGATCGCCTGATGCAGAGCGATCTCCGCCTCGTCAACGTAAGGTCGCTCTGGTCGATCCAAATCATGGGGCAAGGCCTCCAGCGCCAGCAGAATTCCCGCCGTGGCGTTCCCGCTTGCCGTCTCCCGATGGGAAAGGCCGGCCAGGAACCGCGATTGATTACGGAGAGCGCGATCCCGTTCAGTCACCGCAATTCGACGATTTGCTTCGGCCCATAAACCCAGGCTGGATATAACCAACGCGAGCACCAGCAGGAACGCCGTCCCAAACGCGAGATACCGCACCCTTCGTTCTTGCTCACGTTGTCGGAGATCGTCGAAGCGACATCCGAGGATCGTCGCCAGCAGGCGGAGCTTCGCCATTTGTTTCCGAAAAGCGCGGCTGTCCATCTCGCTTTCACGCACGTCTGCGGCAAGAGGCTCGAGCTCCTCCAATTCCTCCCGCCCCCTTCCGCCTGCCTCGACCGCCGACCGCCGGATCTCTCGCAACGCCGGCGGGAAAGCTTCACCCGGCTCCCCATCGATCAGCAACGCAAGGATGCGATCATGCCGTCCCAGAGAGCGGAAGTGCTCAATCTCCGCGTTTACCCATTTGGACTGCGGCGTTCGCGGAGAACAGACGACGATCAGATACTCCGAGGCTTCGAGCGCCTCCCGAATGCTTGTGCTGAGATCCGATGTAGCGGCCAGCTCCTCTTCATCCCGGAAAACCCGACCGATTCGACCGGACGCCCCAAGCCGACGCGCCAGCCGTTTTGGTACTCGGTAGCGCTCGAGGGAGGAGTGCAGCCATATGGCCCATTTGCGGTCCGGCTCGCTATGCCGATAACTGACAAAAGCGGCGAAAACGGCTACCCTCCGATCATCAGCGATGTGGGCCATGCGCGTCCGTGTATAGAATAGTCGCAGGTAACAAAGGCATGGCAACTCGCCGACAAAGTCCAAACCCCTGCCATTAGCGGTCGGCAGATCGTCCCGCCTTCCGGCTTGGCATCATAGCTCCCGGTTCCGCTAATTCCCAGCGTAATGTTCCCGCCTGCGGGGACGCTGAAACGCAGTTCAACGCACAAACCGCGCTCGCAGGGCATACCACACAAACAGAACATTGTATTTGAAATAGCGTTTCCACAGACGCTGAGGCTCTTGCAGAAGGCGGTAGAGCCATGTTAGGCCTGCACGCTGCATCCAGGCGGGCGCATACGGTCGGCGCCCGGCGAGAAGTTCAAAACCGTCACCGATGCCAAAAAAGACGCCGCGCCCGAAACGATGCTGGTGATCCACGATCCAGCGTTCCTGCCGGCCCCCTCCAAGGGCGACCCAGATGAAATCCGGGCTCATTTCGTTGATCTTCGCGGCGTGCTCAGCGTGGTCATCGTCGGACCACTGGCGGAACGGCGGAGAAAATGCACCGGCGATGCGGATGTCGGGTTGAAGCTTTTGCACAGCCGAAAGCAACTGATCGAGGCACTCCTGCGATGAACCGAAAAAGTAGTGCTTCCAGGGAGCGGGCGTCGCCTGGATGAGTTTTTCCATCAAGTATGGACCGTAAACACGATTTTTGAGCCCAGCCCGGTCGAGATTCATCAGCCAAATGAGCGGCATCCCATCCGGAAGGATCAGATCGAAACTGCGCATGATTTTGCCGAATCCGGGATCGAGGTTGGACTCCGCGACGAGATGCGTGTTGCAAGCGGAAACAGCGGCGGGTTGGGACCGTCGGGCGAGATGCTTGATGGCGTCAATCGCGCCAGTGTAATCGACGACGGCTACTTGAAGGCCAAGAACATCGACGGTCTTAAGAGACAGCATCACGCTCCAGCAGTTTTCCGCGGCCTTTCGTGCCAGTAAACTTGCCGTCACGAGCAGCGATTTCGCCTCGGACTGTCACGACAGATGGGCGGCCTTTGATTTCCCAACCTTCGAAGGCGTTGTAATCGACATTCTGCGTCTGAGAGGCGGCGGAGAGGAGGCCACGGTACTCCGGGTCGTAAACGACGAGGTCCGCGTCGGCTCCGGGCTGTATGGTTCCTTTCTTCGGGAATAGACCGAAGATTTTCGCCGCCTGCGTGCTGGCGACATTGACGAAAGTCTGAAGATCGATTTTCCCGGCTGCGACGCCGTAGGTGTAGAGAAGGTTGATGCGATCCTCGATCGAGGGAATGCCGTTGGGGATTTTCGTGAAATCGTTCGCGCCCATGGGTTTCTGATCTTTGAAATCAAATGGCGCATGATCCGTTGCGACGGTCTGGATGAGGCCGGTCCGGAGGCCGTCCCACAGAATGGGCTGGTTCCATCGCTCGCGAAGGGGCGGCGACATGACGTATTTGGCCCCCTCGAATTGCGGTTTCTCGGCGTCCGTTTTGTCGAGAAGCAGGTATTGGATGAGCGTTTCGACGCGCACATTCACGCCGCGCAAACGGGCGGCGACGGCTTCCCTCAGTGCTTCCTCGCAGCTGAGATGAACGATGTACGTGTCGGCGCCGGTCAGTTCGGCGAACGTCATCAAATGATGAACGCCCTCGGCTTCGACGCGCGGTGGACGGCTGTGATAGTGCTGCTCCGGCCCTGTCAGACCAGACGCGAGCAGCTCTTTTTGCCTCTCGGCGATAAGGGTCTCGTTCTCGCAATGTGCGGCAACGATGACGCCAAGTTCGCGGGCCAATGTCAGCGTCCGGTACAGCTCGGCGTCGTCGATGCCGAAAGCGCCTTTGTATGCGAGAAAGATTTTGAAGGACGTAATGCCACGGCGGACGATTTCGCGGAGCTGGTCCTCGCTGCTACCGTCGAATTTGGTGACGCCCATGTGGTAGCTGTAATCGCAGGCGGATTTCCCCGTGCTCTGAGATTGCCACGTTTCGAAGCCGTCGAGAGGCTCCGTGTTCCGGGCGGGGCAACACATGTCGAAAATCGTCGTAGTACCACCCACGATAGCGGCCTGACTGCCCGTTTCGTACGTATCCTTCGAATACGTGCCCATGAACGGCAGGTAAATGTGCGTATGCGGATCGATGAATCCGGGAAAAACGTATTTTCCCGTCGCGTCGACGACTTCGGCGTCCGACGGAGCTTCGATATTGCGATCAATGCGAGTAATGGTCTCGCCTTCGCACCAGATGTCGGCGGCATATTGAGCGCTCGCCGTGACAATTGTGCCATTCTTAATGAGCAGACTCATGGTCGCGGCGAGCGTATCAGCCGTTTTCCGGAAAAGTCGAGTCCGGAAAACAGCGCCGCCAAGTCCGGCTTACCAGCCAAGTTCTTCGATCACCGATTCCACTTCGGAGAAATCATGGAAAAGGAAGTCCGGCTGATGCTCGAGGAGCTGTTCGTATGTGTAATTTCCGGTCGCGATGGCTACAGTTTTGGCCTCGATGGCACGGCCGCAAGCGATGTCGCGCGGCGTATCGCCGATCACATAGATGGCTTCCGGGGGAAATTCGACTCCATGCTTCTCATGGGCACGGGCACGAGCAAAGGGGCCGAGTTCGTTGCGGTCATGGTGGTCGTCTGCGAACGCTCCAAATTCGAAATAATGCCAGAGACCGTAATGCGTTAGCTTGATTTCAGCTCCGCGAACGATGTTTCCGGTAAGCAGGGCAAGCACCGCGTTGGGGCGCGCCTTCAGTTTTTCGAGGAGCGCGACAATGCCCGGCAGGACATATCCGGCTTTGCGCGGCAGTTCGAGCGGAAGATGATGCAGGTAACCGTCCAGGAAACGCGTAACGTTTTCAGGACTGACGGCCAGATTGTTGGCCGCCAGGATGCCACGGGCGATGCCTGAATCCGTGTTGCCCGCTACAACGACATTGCCAAGGCCATTTTCGAGGCCAAATGCATCGCGCATGCCGGAGAGAAGCGCGGTTTCTCCGGCCCCGCCAGAGGTGATGAGCGTGCCATCAATGTCGAAGAGAAGGAGCTTTTTCATAGTGAGTCGTATGCGGCATTCGGGATTCAAAAAGTGGTGCGCAATGTCTTCAAGCCATGGGAGACGAGAAGAGCCGCCAATTCGGCGGACGCCGGCAATGGAATTCCATCGCCGCCATCGCCGGGAATGCTCCAGGCACTCGCCGCCGTGCGCTCCGAGAACAGAGCGAGACATTTTCGGCCTTTGCGTCGCGCTGATTCATAGAACAGGCCGTCCGGGGTCGCGGGATGTGCTCGAAACGCGGTCGCCCATTGCTGACAGATCGCATACGGACCGGAAAATGTGCCGCCATGCGCTCCGATTGCGTTGAGCGTGTCAGGATCCGTAGTGTCGACGATCTGGAATGCCGCGGGAAGCTTTATTTGCCAAAGCGAACGTTCCATTACCTTGGCACTATCGAGCCGCCGCTCGTTCTCCGGGCGTGAGACGAGATCATCCCAAAACACTTCCCAAAAGCAGGTCTCCGGGCTGTCTCCCAAATACAATGTACCCGGCATAGTGGGTGCAGAAAAACGCCAGCCGTCGTCCTGCGTGTAGTAAATGGGGCTGAATATAGTTTTCCCAATGCGGTACCAGTTTCTTGCGATGCCGGTAACGTCCCGCAAAGGAAGCGCCCGACTGGCGATGTCATCGTATTGTCGTTTAATCCGGGTTGGAGCGGCTCGCGGCCGCGCGTGCTTCGTCAATCGCTTCGGGATCGGGACTCTTCAGACGTTCCAAATACGTAAAACTTTCGCCATTAACAACGCGGGGAACTGTTAGGAAATCGAGCAGCCCCCAGCCGTTATGACCGTAGGCCGCGATAATCGGCGCCACCCATTCGTGAACCGTGCCGTGTGCGAACTGCCACCGGGGGAATCGCCAGCCGCGTCCGTGAATCTCGGGGTAGGCAATCAGCTCATTGCGCTCGACCATGTTGCAAATGGTCTGGGTCGTGCGTTTGAGCATTTCCGCGGCTTCGCCGGTTGAAAGCGAAAGCCCTGACCGGGTTTCAATTACCGGTTTAACGGTGTCTCCCTCGAGTGCAGCGAGTTCCCACTGCGCCCACGGATCGGGGTTTTCCTTCAAATACTCCCCGACGATGGCAATGAGATTACGCGCCGGCAAACGAGCTGTCCGAGCGGCCGCAAGAATGATCTCTTCCGCGAACTGAATCGCGGAAGGAGGCGCAACCGATGGCATTTGCATGTTTGGCATTCTAGCTGTTTGGCCAAAATCATCAATGGCCCAACATGCCGAAACCCACTCTATACCCCGCCAGATAACTTCTTACTCGTCGTCGTGATCGTTTTCGTCTTCGTTTTCGTGATCGTTTTCGTCTTCGCCGAGTTCTTCGTCGTGCTCCGTCGTCCAGCGGCGTTTGCGGCGGTTGGCGGGCAACGGCGAAAGCGTCATGTTGATGCTGCGCCCCATGAGCTTGGGCTCCATTTCAACAGCCGACATGGTGTTGAGATCGCCTTTCACACGGGTCATCAGCTCAAAACCGAGTTCCTGGTGCGCCATTTCGCGGCCACGGAACTGGAGCTGGACTTTGACCTTGTTACTCTTGTCGAGGAACTGCTCAGCGCGCCGGACTTTGGTGTAGTAATCGTGGTCGTCGATATTAACCCGGAACTTGACTTCCTTGAGCTTGGTCGTGCTGGCTTTTTTCTCTTTTTCGTGCTTCGCGATTTCGTAACGATACTTGCCGAAATCGACGATGCGACATACGGGGGGATCGGCATTTGGGGCGACTTCAACGAGGTCGAGTCCCAGTTGCTGCGCTCTACGCAGGGCATCCGATAATTTCATAACGCCTGCCTGTTCGTTGGTGGCGGCGATGATCACGCGCACTTCACGAGCGCGGATGCGTCCATTTACACGAGGTGGTTGCTGTATAATTCTATCTCCTTGGAGAAACGACGGTGCAGACTTAGGCTGACTACTGGCTTCTCAGTTGTTTTTGGGTGTTTAAAGATCTCTGGCGAGGGGGTCTCGCCCGAGAGTTGGCATATAGTCAACGGGGGACAAAACTGCAAGTCCCTATTTTCGAATTTGAGGCGCAAAAAACGCAAGGCGACCCGTCACCAGGCCGCCTCGCGCAAATTTTTCATACTACAAACAAAACAACACGGAATTATTTCGCCGCGGCGTAATTCGCTGAAACAGCATCCCAATTGACGACGTTCCAGATCGCCTTGAGATAGTCCGGCCGGCGATTCTGGTAGTTGAGATAATACGCGTGTTCCCAGACATCGACGCCAAAAATGGGCTTGCTGCCATCGCTGATCGGGCTGTCCTGGTTCGGCGTGGACGTGACTTCCAATTCGCCGGCTTTGTTGACAACAAGCCAGGCCCAGCCACTGCCAAAACGGCCTGCACCTGCAGCCTGAATTTTCTCTTTAAACGCGTCGAAGCTGCCAAACTTGGCATCGATCGCTGCAGCCAGATCACCCGTGGGCGCACCACCTGCGTTCGGGCCGAGGATCTTCCAGAAAAACGTGTGATTGACATGGCCGCCCACGTTGTTGCGAACGGGACCCCGGATGGCCTCGGGCACAGAAGCAAGATCGGCGAGGAGTTCCTCAGGCGCTTTGGCGAGAAGATCGGGGTAATCCTTTAGCGCATTGACGGCGTTGGTGATGTAAGCCTGATGATGTTTGTCGTGGTGAATCTCCATCGTCTTGGCGTCGATGGTGGGTTCAAGCGCGTCGTTGGGGTAAGGCAAGGGAGGCAATTCGTAGGCCATGATTGTAATGAATTTAGGTTATGAGAACTCCAACTTAGCCAGTCGGATTTTGGCTGCAAGACGGAACTCCTCCGTCTGTGACTGATTTCGGTTCCGGGATTGCAACCGGTTGGGTCGTTTCCCGCGAACGCAGCCAGGCATCGATGGAAAACACGACAATGCCGGCCCAAATGAAACCAAACGCGAGTAATCGCTGCGACGAGAAAGCCTCGTGATAAACGAACACACCAAGCAAAAACGTCATCGATGGCGCGAGATATCCCAGAAAGCTGAGGGTGGTAAGCCGTAAATTTTTTGCGGCCTGCGCAAACCAAAGGAGCGGCAATGCAGTCACTATTCCGCCGCCGATCAACACCAGTGATGTGAGCGAAAACACAGGCCATAGTTGCGTCGCATCCGGTTTTAACAACAGGAATCCCACTGCGATGGGCGTCATGAAAGCCGTTTCCAAAAACAGTCCAGGCAACGGCGCGATGGTCGCCGTTTTCCGAAAGACGCTGTAAAAGCCAAACGATACGGCCAGTCCGGCCGCGATCCATGGAAAGCCGCGTCCCTGCTCCGAGGCGGCGATGATTACACCACCGGCCGCGAGACCGACCGCCATCCATTGCCGGCCGCCGAGTTTCTCCCGCAAAATGATCACGCCTAGAAGGACGTTGAAAAGCGGCGTGATGAAATATCCCATGCTCGTCTCGACCACATGCCCGGCGTTGACGGCCCAGATGAAAATGAGCCAGTTCGCTGTGATGAGCAGGCTGCGCCCCAATGTAATGGCCAGCAATCGCGGCGTTTGAGTGCGCAGGACACTCCATTGTCCTCCGAGAAACATGAGTCCCGAGCAAAAAATCAGCGACCAAATCATGCGATGCGACAGGATTTCCGCCGCAGGCACGTGTTTTACCAGTCGCCAGTAAATCGGGACTAATCCCCAGGAAACGAATGCCAGCAACCCGGCGATGATTCCCGAGGTCGTTTGTGAGCGATGGTCCGACATGGCGCAGGGCGGACAATCTGGATGGTGACGATGCGGAAGGCAAATGGCTCTACCAACCTGATTTCACCTCGTGTTCGGCTGCCCTGTTGCCTCTTTGACCAATGCCCACTAATTTTCGGCCATGGACGCAGTTCCCACGCAGGAAATCAAATATAAGATGGGCAACGAACGCCTCGTACGCGTGACCGAACGCGCGGGCGCACGGCTTACTGGACTCCTCACGCGTCAGGGTCGTCCCCAAGGCGCGCTTCGTGTAGCCGTGATCGGTGGCGGATGCTCTGGGCTTCAATACAAGATGGACTTGGTGGATGGTCCGGCCAATCGCGACATCATGGTGATATCAGCCAACGTCCGCGTGGTCGTGGACCCGAAAAGTGCGTTGTTTGTGAGCGGCTCCGAACTGGATTACAGCGACGATCTGCAAAAAGGCGGCTTCAAGGTCACAAACCCGAATGCCGTGGCACACTGTTCCTGCGGTGAGAGCTTTTCGGCGTGACGAACTATTTTGAAGTGCTTGGCCTGCCCGAGTCGCTCGTGCTGGACGATGAGACCCTGAAAGAAAGATTTCACAAGATTAGCGCCGAAGTGCATCCCGATGCTGGTGGCGAGGATGCGACGCGGTTTCAACTGGCCAACGATGCGTTCAACGTCCTGCGTCAGCCATCGCGGCGGCTACTGCACTTGCTGGCACTGCGCGGATTTTCCGAACAAACGACCCAGCCGCCCGCCGATCTCATTGATCTTTTTTTCGAAACCAGCGCCGCGCTGAAATCCGCAGATGACATTACGCGCCGCTTCGATTCTGCGGCGAACGCCCTGCAAAAGGCGCTTCTAACCCGCGAGCTCATGCAATGCGAAGAACGCCTCACGCACACGCTCCAAACTCTCACCCTGCTCGAGACGCAAGCCCTTGCGAAACTCCCTGACGCTGCCCTGGACTGGCCGGCTATTTCGAAAATCGCCCATACCCTGAGCTATCTCACCAAGTGGAAAACGGAGATCGCCCAACGCCAGACTCGCCTGGCTGAAAAAGCCTTCGGCGCATTATAAGCCGTTAAAGAGGTTGAGCACTCCCTGCTTTATTCACGTGCATTGTCCTCTGCGGAAGACTTATTTAAGACCGTCGCGATGATCACGCATGTCCGAATCCAAAACTTCCGCTCGTTCCTCGACGCTGAGGTGGACCTGCAACCTTTCTCGTTGATTGTGGGCGCCAACGGGAGCGGGAAGAGCAACTTGCTAAAGTTTTTCTCGACGATATCCGGCCAGGTTCAGCCTTCGAATGACCAAGGACACGTTCTCGCGGGCATCTCCCTAGAGCAACATAAAGGCCCCGTCAGGCTGATGGATTCAGGATGGGTCACGCATCAAAACGGCTCCGGCCACAAGGTTGGATTTCAAGTGCGGATCGATGATCAGCCAATAACTGGCTCGACTCCTTTCTCTAAAGGCGACTCACCCGCAATTATCCTTTCGGAACGGTTTGCGTGGCAAGGAAAACGTCTTCCGGTGTTCAATATCGATCCGGAGAAGGTTTCCGCAGTCGAAACGACTGTTCCGGCGGCCACAATAAAGGCCTCCGGTGAAGGAACGACTCAGGTTCTGGACACATTAAAGAATGGCGACCGCGAGGACCTGTTCGACAAAGTCGAGGAGAACTTTCGGCGATACGTCCCGGAGGTGGAAAAACTCAGTCTACGAACGGTGGAAAATGGAAAAAAACAGATCCAGGTGCGCGAGAGGGCTTTGAGGACACCCGTGCCCGCAACCGAACTGTCGGAAGGCACGCGCCTGATCCTTTGCGTTCTCACGATCCTTCATCAAGAGAATCCGCCGCCGGTCATCCTGCTGGAAGACATCGATCACGGTATGCATCCGCGCCTTTTCGAGCACGTCGCGCCGCTCATGCGGGACATCGCGGAACGCAACCAAGTCAACATCCTCGCAACCACTCACAATCCGTATCTGGTCGATTGTTTTCAAGATCACAAAGACGCCGTGATCATCGTGGAAAAGGAGGATGGCGCGAGCACGCTTACCACGCTGGCTGCGAAGCTCGAAGGGATCGACTATGAGACCGTGAATCCAGAGGACATGCCACTGGGAGCGCTTTGGTATAGCGGGCTGATTGGTGGCACCCCGAAGAAGCTCGCTGCCGAAGTTCGGCATTAAGGCATGGGCTATTTGTATATCCTGTCGGAAGGCGAACGAGACGAATTATTCTACGAGCTTATCGCCGAACGAGTGACCGGCCGCGTATTTGAGCACCCATCGGACTTTCGGCTTCGGCGCGGGGCCAATTGGAAGACCGCGCTGGCTGGTGGCCGCATGTTGTTGAATCGATTCAAACACTGGAAGGGACGGCAGGGCGTCGCCGTGATTCTAGCCGTCGATAACGATCGCGCCCCCGGGCATCCAGGTTCATTGCCGCATCCACGGCCATTGGTCGGCCGTGACTTGAAGAAGTCGCCTCGATATCCCGAAGTCGTGAAGATGATTGCCGAAGCTTTCGGCTCTGATCGGGTCACATGGCCAGTCGACGTCGCTTTGGCAATGCCAGTCGAAATGATCGAAAGCTGGGTTTTGTTGCTGTGCGATCCTCAGCGTCCAACGCTGCCACTGTTTGCAGAAAAAATTCAATGGAGTGCCCGCGCCTACTACGGAGCTGAACCGCCGCCACAATTGAAAGATGCGTGCAAGGCGGAAGCTGCTGCACTCGGGAAAACGCTCGACGATTACTTCTGGCACGCGGCGGAACAAGATATCGAAGCAGTGACAGTCGCATCGCCCAGCTTCAAAATGTTTGTGGATGAAATTCGGCAATGGCGCTGCCCGACTGCGAACTAAGCGTCTTTTGCGCGAGCATTTTTCTTTTTAAACCATGTCCAACGAAACAGACATCGCAGGCATTGATCTCGGCACGACCAATTCCGCTATCGGAGTGATGGACGCCGGCTTTCCTATCCTTCTCGCGGATGCAACGCACTCGAGGTTGACACCATCCGTCGTGCATTTCCCGGACGACGGCTCGGCTCCACTCGTCGGCCAGCCTGCGGCCCGGATGCGTGCCGTCCAGCCGCGACGAACGGTATTCTCAATCAAACGCCTCATGGGCGCCCGGCGTAGTGACGCGGAAAAAATTCCCGATTTGCCTTTCGACACCACATTTCGACCCGACGGTTCCGTTGCCGTCCGGATCGGCGAGCAAACTATTTCCCCGGAGGCAATCTCCGCCGCCATCCTGCGTAAGCTCAAGACCGACGCCGAGGCTGCTCTCGAGCGGCCTCTCTCCCGTGCCGTCATCACCGTTCCGGCTTATTTCAATGATGCTCAACGCGCTGCGACGAAACGCGCCGGGGAAATCGCCGGATTCACCGTCGAACGAATTATCAACGAACCGACCGCCGCTGCTCTCGCCTATGGCCTCGATAAACTCGCGGAAAAATCCAAGGTCGCCGTGTTCGATCTCGGCGGAGGCACGTTCGACATTTCCATCCTCGAGTTGAACAAGGGTGTCTTCGAGGTCCTTGCCACCAACGGCAATACCCGTCTCGGTGGCGACGATATTGACGCTGCGCTAATCGCCGACTCCGATCTCCCTCTGCCCGATTACCAGAAACGCGACCTCGCCATAGAGGCCAAACACCGACTTTCCACCGAAGAAATCGTAGAAATCCCGGTACCGTTCTCGACCGGAACACCGCTAATTTACCGGCTCACCCGCGACCGACTCGAAGCGCTCGCCCGGCCGATTCTCGAAAAGACGCGCCTCCACTGCGTCCGCTCCCTCTCCGACGCAAAGCTAACTGCTGCGGAACTCGACCAGGTCATCCTCATCGGCGGCGTCACCCGCATGCCGCTCGTGCGCCAACTTGTGGCCGAGTGGTTCCAACGCGAGCCTAATCTGACTCAACACCCCGACGAAGCCGTTGCTATCGGTGCGACCATTCAAGCAGGGATACTCTCCGGCGCGGTGCGCGACGTCGTTTTGCTGGACGTTACCCCCCTGTCACTCGGCATCGAAACGGCCGGCGGCCTCATGAATGTCATCATCCCCCGCAACTCGACGATTCCGATCAAACGCGGCGAAATGTTTACGACCACCGCACACAATCAGACCTCCATGGCAATCAAGGTTCTGCAAGGCGAACGTGAAATGGCACGTGACAATTGGCTCCTCGGCGAATTCCAGATTGATTTCGCCCCAGCCCCGCGCGGTGTTGCCCGCGTCGGCATCCAATTCGAGATCGATGCCAATGGATTGCTGCGTGTCCTGGCCCGCGACACTGCCACCGGCCTCGACCGCACGCTGGACCTCACGACCGCCGTCGATGTTTCCGATGAACAAGTCGAAAAGATGATCGCCGAATCCGTCGAACACGCCTTCGACGACATGAGTCAGCGGATTTTCACCGAGTCGAAAATGAAGGCTCTGGAGCTCATTCCCGCCGTCCGACACGCCCTTGAAAGTCTCGGCTCCGAAATTGAAGAATCCGAGCGCCAGAAAATCGACGGTCTCGTTGTCGAAGTCGAATCCGCCATTTCGTCAGGAGAAACTCAGCGTTTGAAACGGGCTAACGCGGCACTCGATGAAGGCACGCAATATTTGGCAACGTTGCTTATCGAAAAAGCCATGGAGGAAGCGCTGGCACGGCGAACGGCGTAATTCTTCCTCTTGCTCCGTGCGGGACCGGGCTCCGAGCTCAGAGCAAGAGCAAGAAGTAAGAGAGACTCCCTCGGAAGTCTTGACCCGACCTGGTCCATTTACTACACCCAAACCATGCACTCGCGCGCTGCTCGCTTTTCCTCGTTTTCCCTGCTTACGGCCCTTGTTCTTCTCGCGCCATCGTTAGCTCAGGCCCATCCGGGACACGGCGCGCATACTCATTTCCTCGACGGATTCGCCCACCCGATCAACGGCCTCGACCATATCCTCGCCATGATTGCCGTCGGTATTTTCGCCGTTCAGCGTGGCGGCCGCGCCATCTGGGCTGTTCCCGCCGCATTCGTCACCGCCATGGCATTTGGAGGAATCCTTGGGATGAGCCATTTTACGCTTCCAATGGTGGAAACGGGCATCCTTCTTTCCGTCCCCGTGTTAGGCATTCTTATTGCCTTGGTTCTGGCAAAAAAGCTTCCGCTTTGGGTCGGCATCCTGACCGTCGCGACCTCTGCCATTTTTCACGGTTACGCGCACGGTGCTGAAATGCCCGTTCATGCGTCGGGATTCCAGTTCGCCGCCGGTTTTCTAATCGCAACCGCGGCCTTGCATGCATCGGGCATCGCCTTCGGCCTGCTCGTCGGACGCTTTGGCCAGATCCAATTGATTCGCGTCGCGGGCGCATCCATTGCCGTTCTTGGTGCCGGACTTTGGATCTTCTAACTTACTCCTACTTCAGACGTCGCACTGGCGCCGGGGGCACCACTCGGATAACTTCGGTCATGCCAACTACCGCCCAGTTTCCCGAAGAGCAAAACGCCGAAGGAGAATTCGAACGCCAGGAAGATGCATTTCGCGACTTCGTCTCCACGGATGGATCGACACCGTGGCCCGCTGTTGCCGGACGGTATCATCTTTATGTTTCGCTGGCCTGTCCTTGGGCGAGCCGGACATTGATTGTCCGCCAACTCAAAGGACTCGATCAGGTCATTGGTGTGACTGTCGTGGATCCGATCCGCGACGAACGCGGCTGGGCGTTTCGAGACGGGCCTGGCTACAGCAAGGATCCCATCAACGGCTTCGCTTTTTTGAGCGAAGCCTATGCGGCGACGGACTCCGATTGCGCAGGACGCGTAACAGTCCCGGTGCTGTGGGATAAGGAAACCCGGCGCATCGTCAACAACTCGGAGGACGACATCTGCCGGATGTTCAACGACGCATTCGGCGCGTTCGGCGATCGCGACGTAGATCTTTTCCCTCCGGAAATCGAAACGGAGCACGCCAAACTGGCTTCCTTTATTTACGAGAATGTTAACAACGGCGTTTACAAAGCTGGTTTTGCGTCGAGCCAGCAGGCTTACGAGAAGGGATGCCGCGCGTTGTTCGCAGCGCTGGACGAATTGGACGCGCGACTCGCCAAAAGACGCTACCTGTTCGGCAATCGCCCGGTGGAGGCGGACTGGCGGCTTTTCTGCACACTGGTGCGTTTTGACGCGGTCTACCACGGGCATTTCAAATGCAACATCCGGCGGATTATCGATTATCCGAACCTTCAGGGCTACCTCATGGACCTTTACCAACAGCCCGGAATCGCGGCGACCGTTAACTTCGACCACATCAAGCGCCACTACTACATCACTCACGACGATATCAATCCCACACGTATCGTTCCCATTGGCCCGGTTCTGGATCTTACCGGTCCGCACGAACGGGAGCATTTGAGTTAGCCCTGTTCTCACCCGCACTGTCCAGGCCCGCAACAGTCGTGTGAGGAAACGGAAACCAGGGGCACCAAAAATAGTCCCGATTGGGCTGGAATATCTGTTTTTTGTAGTTTGCTAAAAGACCGGAATGTCCGTAAAATAGTCGGCGTTCACTTAACCGTTTCCCGGAGAGTTGGCCGCGGTTCGGACGATGTTCCGGGGAAGCTCAGAAAGCAGACGAATATGATGAAGATCCTGACGATCTCCGGTTTCCTGGCTGTGGCTTTACTCGCGACTCCGATGGCTCAAGCAGGTGTGGATGTCGCAGCCAACCAGGCTACCAATAGCAAGAAAGCACGGTTGGCCGATAAGCCAGTCCAGTCTTTGACCGGATCAGCCATCCCAGCACGAGTCACAACCAAGAGATTTCCTAGCACGGTGGGCGGCTCACCGCTTCTCGTTCTAGACAGTGACGATCTCAGCCGATCCGGCGCAACCACTGTCACCGGCATGTTGAGGAATATTCCCGGCATCACCGTGAGTAGGCGCTAAGGTACTCTGCGAAGTGCGACGTAAGCGTGCTCGCAGGGATCGGCGTGGATGATCCCATTTGTTTTTGAGGCGCGGCCTCCCGAACCCCAGCTCAGGAGTCCGTGCCGTTTCGTTTTGGTGAATCCCACGCGGACAGAAAGGCATCGATCAACCATGGGAGCCGATCGCTGTAACCGCCTTCGAGAACGGCGCCTACAGGAGCCGAAAATTTGGCAAGCCATTCGCCAAAGGTGGCGAAATCTTCTTCCAGAAGCGTCATGTTCGTAATCGGGTCGCCGGCAAAAGCATCGAATCCGGCAGAAACTAACAATAAATCCGGCTCGAAGTCCGCCAGCACCTCCAACGATTTTTCGAGCTCCGCGAGATGCACCGCCCGCGGAGCCATCGGTCGGACCGGAAAATTCCGGATATTATCAAAGGATTCTCCGCCAGACCCGGGCCAGCCGGGCAATTGATGAACAGAGGCAAAGACAATTTGCTCATTTCCCCGGACAAGTGCTTCCGTACCATTGCCGTGATGGGCGTCGAAATCCCAGATGGCGACCCTGCCCGCACCGGCGTCCAATGCCGCCAGCGCCGCGATCGCGATTGAATTGAGATAACAAAACCCCATGGCTTGTTCCGCAAGAGCGTGATGGCCCGGCGGGCGCATCAGCGAAAAAGCCTTTCTCCCCTGCAATGCAACCTCATACACCTGTAAGGCGCTGCCCGCAGCCTGCCGCGCATGGTCCAGGATCCCTGGAAGCCAGGCCGTATCCGCATCAAAATCCCGGGCCAGACCGAATCGACTCAGATGATCCGGCGTGTGAGCACGCAGAATTTCCCGGTCTGACGCTAAACGAGGCACACGCCATTCCCAGTCGGGATGTCGGTTTTTGAGGTGTTTGGCGCTCTCCACAACACGGGCTGGACGTTCCGGATGCCCAGGGACTTCGTAACCAGCGGAGATAGGGTCATAAAAAAGGATCATCGTGTCCCATAAAGCATACATCCCGCCATTCGCCCTTTGCACGCCGGATGCATTCTTTTTTGAGCCCCGAGAAGGTCAGGATTTAGCAACTTTCCCCGAGACAACATGTTATAGAGAGCGTAATGTTTCTGTCCTCCCGCTTCAAATGGCTTTTGGTCCTACTTGCGATCGTCGGCAGCACAGCAGGTTTTTTCTGGTGGAAGAAAAGTAACAGCGACTCTGCCACAACGTATTTAACGGCGCCCGTAACGCGCGGTGACATTATCCAAGCCGTGACCGCGACAGGCGCCCTCAACGCTGTCGTAAATGTGACGGTTGGCAGCCAGATTTCCGGAAATATTCAGAAGCTATTCGCCGACTTCAATACTCGAGTGAAAGAGGGCCAGGTCATTGCACAGATCGATCCGGCCACTTACAAAGCCAATGTCACTCAGGCACAGGGCGATCTGGCCAATGCAAAGGCCGCTCTGGAACTGGCGAAAATCAGCGCGGATCGCACGACTCGCCTTCGGGCACAGAGCTCAGCTTCGGCCGCCGATGTCGATCAGGCGATTGCAACTCTGCATCAGGCACAGGCCCAGGTGACCATTAAGGAGGGGTCGCTTGCCAAAGCGCAGGCCGATCTGGAGCGCTGCACCATTTACGCGCCCATCGACGGCATCGTGATTTCTCGTAGCGTCGATGTCGGACAAACCGTCGCGGCGAGTATGACGGCGCCCGTGCTTTTTTCCATTGCCAACGATCTCTCCAAAATGCAGATCGACGCGAACGTAGCCGAAGCCGACATCGGCGCGGTCGAAGTGGGCCAAAAGGTGGATTTTACCGTGGACGCTTTCCCTTACCGGATTTTTCACGGAACGGTTGTCCAGATCCGAAACTCCCCATTGACGGTTCAAAATGTGGTTACGTACGACACCGTCATTTCTGTCGATAACCCGGACTTGAAATTGAAACCCGGCATGACAGCGAACGTTTCGATTATCGTCGCCGAGCGCAAGGATGTTCTGAAAATTGGCAATGCTGCATTGCGAATCCGCCTCGGAGCCCCGGCGGCAGGATCGCCCGCCACCGGAGACGGTAGTCGATCACGCAAGGGAAGCGGCGGGGCAGAAGGTTCATCGCATCGCCGGCAGTCTGGCGACAGGCGGCCGAACCAAACGGTTTATCTATTGCCTGCAAACGCCAAAGAACCGCAACCCAAAGAAATACAACCCGGCATCACCGACGGAGTCAGCACGGAAGTAATCTCGGGGCTGAACGAAGGTGACACGGTGGTCACAGCCGTTATTCAACCGACGACGTCCGACATGCAGCGCCCGGCGTCGAACCCTTTCGGAGGGGCGCCGCGCATGCGCTAACTTCCTTCTACAATGGACCCAAAACGAACAGTCGTTCGGCTCGACAATCTCGTGAAGACCTATCGAACTGGCGAAGTTGAAGTCCAAGCGGTACGGGGTGTGTCGCTGGAAATTCGGCGCGGCGAATTTGTCACGGTAATGGGCTCGAGCGGCTCGGGAAAATCAACATTGATGAACACGCTCGGGTGCCTGGATCGGCCTACAAGTGGACGCTATTTGCTCGACGGCATTGACGTTTCACGGCTCGGACGCGATCAGCTTGCCGACATCCGCAATCAAAAACTCGGCTTTGTATTCCAAAGCTTCAATCTGCTTGCCCGCACGTCGGCGCTCGAGAATGTCGAGCTCCCCCTGCTCTACGGTCACCGGCGCCTTTCCGGACGCGAGATGCGCGTCAAAGCCATGCACGCCCTCGATATCGTCGGTCTCAGCAAACGCTCTGAACACCATCCCAGCCAGCTTTCGGGCGGTCAGCAGCAACGTGTCGCGATCGCAAGATCCCTTATTAATGACCCTGAAATCATCCTGGCCGACGAACCCACAGGCAATCTCGACACCCGGACCAGCGTCGAAATCATGGGGGTTTTTCAAAGGCTCAACGACCAGGGAATTACCATCGTCATGGTTACCCACGAACTGGACATTGCTCGCTACGCCACTCGTAACATCGTCATGCGCGACGGCCGAATTTTGACCGACAGCCCCGTCGCCAATCGCACTCAAGCGTGTAAAGCAATATCTCAAATGACGAATGACGAATGACGAATGACGATGGTATGTCGGGTGTCGTTACACATTCGTCATTCGTCATTCGTCCTCAGACCTTCCCATGCGCCTCCTCTCCACTTTCACCATCGCTCTCCGGGCATTGCGCCGGAACAAAATGCGCTCTGCCCTCACGGCTCTCGGCATCATTATCGGCGTGGGCGCCGTAATTGCCATGGTCGGCATCGGCAACGGCGCACGGGCACAGGTCGAAGCGCAGATCGCAGGCCTCGGAGAGAATCTTATTCTCATTTACCCGGGCAGCATTACCTCCAGTGGCATTCGAACCGGTTGGGGCGGCAGTTCCACTTTGAAAATCGAAGATGTGCAGGCCATCCAACGTGAAGTTTCCGAAGTCATCGCCATCAGCCCTGAGGTCCGGACCCAGCAACAAGTCGCCGCGGCAGGCGGCAACTGGTTCACGCAAATCCTCGGCGAATCCGCCCAATACTTCGACATGCGCGAGTGGGCCATCACTGATGGCGCAGCATTCACCGATCAGGACATTCGGAGCGCGAACAAAGTCGCCGTCGTCGGCACCACGCTCGCCCAGCAGCTGTACGGCAGCGCATCACCCGTGGGACAAATTTTGCGTATCAACAATGTGCCATTCGTGGTCACTGGCGTTCTCGCCTCGAAAGGTATGTCCATGCATGGCCAAGATCAGGACGACGTCGCCATCATCCCATGGTCCAGCGCCCAGAAACGCGTCACCGGCGGCACCAGTTTCCGAGCGATCAACATCCAGGTCGCCAGCCAGGCAGTCATGCAAAATGCTCAGGACCAAATCACTTCCATTCTGCGTCAACGCCATCGCATCGGCGCCGGAAAAGACGACGACTTTACAGTGCGCACCCAGCAGGAAATTGCGGAGACAGCCGCCGCCACCACCAACGTTATGAGGCTGCTCCTCGGAGCCATTGCCAGCGTTTCACTCGTCGTCGGCGGCATCGGAATCATGAATATCATGCTGGTGAGCGTTACCGAGCGCACCCGGGAAATCGGCATTCGAATCTCTGTTGGAGCCCACGGACGCGATATCCTGACCCAGTTCCTCATCGAAGCCGTCGCCTTGAGTTGTCTCGGCGGCATCATTGGCATTCTTCTCGGAATCGGCACAGCGCAAATCTTATCAAGAGTTGCGAATTGGCCGACGTTGATTTCCTTCGAGTCGATCCTTGTCGCATTCCTTTTTAGCGCCGGCGTCGGCATTTTCTTCGGCTTTTATCCGGCCAGAAAAGCCGCACGACTCGATCCTATCGAAGCCTTAAGATACGAGTGAGTTTTAAGCCTTGAGTTTGTAAGTCCTAAGACTCCGGGCAACTGTCCTGTGCAACGCAACGGTCTTCCGTATTCCTAAAAACTTGCAAACTTAAGACTTAAACTCCTTCCACATGCAAACCGGTCTTGTCTCCATCACGTTCCGCCAACTCAAGCCGCGCGAAATCGTCCCGCTGGCCCAGCAAGCCAACCTGCAATGCATCGAGTGGGGCGGAGATATCCACGTTCCAGCGGGTGACATTCAGGCTGCACATGACGTCGCGAAGCTCACTACTGACGCTGGGATCAAGATCGTTGCCTATGGTTCCTACTACCGCGCGGGATACAATCTCCCTGGTGAACCCCGTTTCGAAACGATCGTCGAAACCGCCGTTGCGCTCGGCGCCCCATGCATCCGCGTCTGGCCTGGGCGGGTCGCATCGGAAGCCGCTACCTCCGGCGACTGGAAGGCGATCATACACGACTCCCTCCGTTGCGCGAAACTCGCAGAAGCCGCCGGCCTCTGCATCGCTTACGAATATCACACGGGTACACTCACGGACTCGATTGACTCCACACGCAGGCTTCTCGAGGCCACGGCTCATCCGGCTGTCTATACCCTTTGGCAGGCGCCGACCGATCAAACGAAGGAGCATTGTCTGGAGGCCCTTCGCGCCGTCATTGAAACCCAGCGACTGCATCACGTCCACGCTTTCCATTGGTGGCCTGATTCGGCCAACCGCCTGTCCCTGGCCGATGGCGCAGACCGTTGGCAGGCCTATCTTGCAGAGATAAAGAAATCCGCTAATTCCCCGGCAGTTCTTCTGGAATTTCTCCCCCACAACGATCCTCATCTGCTGACTCGCGAAGCCGCAATATTGAATGAGTGGGTCGCGAAACTTGAGGGGTAGGGTGGCGGCTTTGGTTTTGTTTTTTTCGCACCTCTCCAGGTGTGCTATGGTCGAACCCATGCTCAAAAAGCGCATTCTTACGTGCGGCATCGCCACGATCGTCGCGTTCCAGCTTTTTCCAGCCGCGCACGCCCAAACCAAAGCCCCCGTCCAGACAGCAACTCCAGAACAGGACTCAGATTCGGATGCCGATCCCGCCAGTGTTCAGAGTGGAACAGCCCAATCCGACTCCGAGGCGGACAGCGCTTACGACAGCATGACTGTTTTCACCCGGGCACTGCAACTGATCCGCCAGGACTATGTGGATGATAAAAAGGTTTCCTACAAAGACCTTACCTACCACGCGTTGCAGGGCATGCTTTCCGCCCTTGATCCTCATTCGCAATTCATGGGACCGGATGATTTCAAGGACATGCAGGATGATACCAAGAGCGCGTTCACCGGTCTCGGCATCGTCGTGTCATTTCGCGACGGAATGTTGACCGTGGTCACGCCGATGGAAGATTCGCCGAGCTTCAAGGCCGGCATCCTACCCGGTGATCAGATCGTTCGCATTGACGGTGTCAGTACCGAAAAAATGGAGCTCTCCGAGGCCGTGGACAAACTCCGTGGCGACATCGGTAAGAAGATCAAGCTCACCATCGCCCGCCCTGGAACAAAAGAACTCAAGGATTTCGATCTCACACGCACGCTTATCAAGGTCACGAGTGTAAAAGATGCCAAAATCCTCCACGCGGGTGAGGCAGGAGACTTCAAAATCGGCTACGTCCGGATTACGCAATTCAATGAGCCGACTGCCGCAGAACTCGATAAAGCCGTTCGCAGTCTGCGCGACCAGGGTATGCAATCGCTCGTCATTGACCTGCGCTACAATCCCGGCGGTCTGCTCACGAGTGCTGTGGATGTTTGCAGCCAGTTCCTGGCGCCAAACCAGATGGTCGTTTACACGGAGGGGCGCGCCGTTTCCCAGAAACGCACGTATCGCACCAACGGCGTTGCCAAGCCCGATACCAAGCTGCCACTCGTCGTCCTCGTAAATAGTGGCAGCGCCAGTGGCGCCGAGATTGTGGCTGGCGCGTTGAAAGATCTCAATCGCGCCATCCTGATTGGCGAAACAACATTCGGCAAAGGAAGCGTCCAAAGCGTCGTCCAGCTTCAGGACGGCTCCGCGGTCAAACTCACCACTGCAAAATATTTCACTCCAAGCCGTCAGGTCATCCATGAGCGAGGCATTACACCGACGATCGTCTCAACGATGACTCCCAATGAAGAGCGCGCCCTGATGCTCGCCCGACGGGAGGAAAAACTGACGCCGGAAGAACAAAAGACCGTGGATAGCTCGGACGATCCTCAACTGGATCGTGCGATCGATGCACTCAAAGGCGTTATGATCTACAACAGCCAGCAACTGGCAAAGGCCGATGCCGCACCGGCAGCGAAGTCCGAACCGGCTAAGAAGTAGGAATTCCGAGGAGAGCAGGTTGCCACCGTGCTGTTTCCGTCTTAATAGCGTCGCGAGCGCCGTCTCGCAGAGGTCTTGCCCACGGCGGCGCCAAAAATGGAGCCAAGAATTCCGCGGACCAGCGTGCGCCCCATCTGGCTGCCTGCCGCGCGAAGGACACTGGTTCCAACGCTGGTAATCATCTTTTCAAACTCACTCGGTTTCTCGGGCGTTGCACCTGCTGACGGCGGAGGCGTTTCGGCGGGTCCGGCAGGCGCATTGCGAGCTTTTAAAAGTTCGAACGCCGATTCGCGATCGATCGCTTTTTCGTAATGTCCATAGATGGCAGAACCTTTGATCGCCGCTTCGCGCTCGGCAGGTGTTAGCGGTTCCAAACGGCTCGCCGGCGGATAAATCAATGCTCGATCCACCAAAGAAGGCGTCCCTTTTGCGTCGAGAAGCGACACAAGCGCTTCGCCAACCCCCAATTGCGTAATGACTTCGGCGGTATTGAGCTTCGGATTCGCCCGAAAAGTTTCAGCAGCAGTCTTTACGGCTTTCTGATCCCGCGGCGTGAACGCTCGCAAGGCATGTTGAACACGGTTTCCCAACTGGCCGAGAACCGTTTCAGGGACATCGAGCGGGTTTTGGGTCACGAAATAGATGCCGACCCCTTTCGAACGGATCAGCCTTACGACCTGCTCGATCTTATCCTGCAGAAACTTTGGCGCGTCGTTAAAAAGCAAATGTGCTTCGTCAAAAAAGAAGGCGATTTTCGGCTTCTCAGGATCGCCAACCTCCGGCAAACGCTCGAACAGCTCCGACATTAACCACAGCAGGAATGTCGCATACAGGTTCGGCGATTGAACCAGCTTGTCCGCGGCAAGCACATTGATGACGCCTTTTCCTCCCGGGCCGGTCTGCATCAGGTCGTCCAAATCGAGCGCCGGCTCGCCGAAAAGTTTATCGCCTCCCTGCTGCTCAAGCGCCAGCAATCCGCGCTGAATCGCTCCGACACTCGCTGCAGAAACGTTTCCGTAATTTGTTTGAAATTGGGACGCGTTGTCCGCAACGAAGGACAGCATTGACCGTAAATCCTTCAGATCCAACAGCAACAGCCCCTGGTCGTCCGCAATCTTGAAAACCAGGCTAAGGACGCCGCCTTGCACTTCATTCAGTCCTAGCAACCGCCCCATCAACAGCGGCCCCAGATCCGAAACGGTAGCCCGAACCGGATGGCCCTGTTCGCCGAAAACATCCCAAAACTCCACCGGACAACCTGCAAAGGCGACCGGTTCGATCCCGAGATCCTTCACCCGCTGGTCAATCTTCGGATTCGGAACGCCGGGCAGGCCGATTCCGGACACGTCGCCTTTGATATCCGCGAGAAAAACCGGGACCCCTTGAGCGCTAAACCGCTCAGCAATTACCCGCAATGTGACCGTCTTTCCCGTGCCTGTCGCCCCAGCTATTAGCCCGTGGCGATTGGCCATTGCGGGAAGGAGAACGTGTTCTTGGGCACCTTTAGCAAAGGGAGCAGCTTCTGGCATATGTCCACGACCGTAAATCGCGAGAGTAAGGGGTCAAGATTGGAGTTGGCCAAGCCCGAGGTTCACGCAAACCCAGCCGGCCGGCAGCTGCCGTTTCCAAGGCGTTTCGGAGCAACTTTACGGGTCAGCATGCTAAATCTAGGTTTTTGTCAGATTATCCGGCTCCTGCTCCACTTTTTTCTTGAACTTAGCCTGTCGGCATGATCGTATCCCGCCGCTACATTCAAGCTCTCTTGAGTGTCCCCCATAACAGAACTCATGTCCCGCGGTCAAAAAGGGAAGGACCTCCGCCAAGGGCGGCAGCATTTTTTGGAAGGTTAAAATGGAGATCGAACATCCCCTGCCTTCAACCAGGTTTCCTTGCCCGACTCGTTAGCACCACGAAACCCGCACATCTTGCTGGTTTTCGCCCATCGTAACTTCATATGAAAGCGGTCCTCCTTGCCGGCGGCCTCGGCACGCGTATTAGCGAAGAATCCACGCTCCGGCCCAAGCCGATGATCGAAATCGGCGCATACCCAATCCTCTGGCACATTATGAAGATTTATGCCTGCCATGGCATCACGGACTTCATTGTTTGCTGTGGTTACAAGGGCCACATGATCAAGCAGTATTTCTCCGACTACTTTCTCTTCAACTCGGATATGACATTCAATTTTCGCCTGAACCAGACAGTGATCCACAAGACGGAAGCTGAGCCGTGGACCGTGACCTGCGTCGACACTGGAGAATCAACCATGACCGGGGGGCGGCTAAAACGGGTGAAAGAGTTCGTCGAAGACGAAACTTTCTGCCTTACCTATGGTGACGGCGTGAGCGATGTCGATATCTCTGCATCTATCGCGTTTCACAAATCACACGGCAAACTGGCCACTCTGACGGCGGTGCAACCGGTCGGCCGATTCGGTGCGTTTTCGCTACAAGCTGGCCAAAACACCGTGGAGGCCTTCCATGAAAAACCAAAGGGAGATGGCGCATGGGTGAACGGAGGTTTCTTCGTCCTTGAGCCCGGGGTTTTCGACTTCATCGAAGGCGACTCCGCTGTCTGGGAGCGAGAGCCCATGGAGATGTTGGCGCGCAGCGGTAACCTGCAGGCATGGAAACACGTGGGATTCTGGCAACCCATGGATACGCTTCGCGACAAGACGTATCTCGAGGACCTATGGGCAAAAGGAAATCCGCCCTGGAAGGCGTGGAAGAATGGAGTCCGACAACCGGCAGAGAATGCCGGAATTGCTTGCTAGCCTTTTAACTTAGCATTGGTTGAGAGACGAGACGGTTGGACGTCGAACGGAGAAGGAGGGCTGTTTGACCTACCCTGAGGCCCTCCCGGAAAGTACGCCGCGGCGGCTCTATTACATAAACGCCGTTTGATAGGTTTTTACGGCTAACAACATAAAATTCCAATGGCTGAATTTGATTACACAATCGTTGGCGGGGGAATCGTGGGGCTCGCTGCGGCGATGCACGTCGCGCAACGGTTTACCAAAGCACGCGTTCTGGTGTTGGAAAAAGAAACGACGCTGGCGGCGCATCAGACCGGCCGCAACTCAGGCGTGATTCATTCCGGGATCTACTACAAGCCGGGAAGTTTCAAAGCCCGCTTTGCCAAAGCCGGCGCCGACTCCATGGTTGAGTTTTGTAAGACCCAGGGAATACCCTTCCAGGTTTGCGGCAAACTGATTGTAGCGACGCAGAAAAACCAGCTCCCACAGTTGGCTAACCTCTACGAACGCGGTCTACAGAACGGCGTGCCTGTGGAGAAAATCCCAGCCGAGCGCGCGCGTGAAGTCGAGCCACATGTGAATTGCATCGACGCACTCCTCGTTAAGTCCACCGGTATCACCAGCTACAGGCATGTTTGTGATGCTTATTTACGCGAGTTCAAGCGTTTTGGCGGAGAGCTTAGACTTGGCACGACAGTTCGCCGAACAATCGAGCGCGGAACCGTTCATGTCATTGAAACTAATCAAGGAGAGTTTGAAACCTCTTTCCTGATCAATTGCGCCGGCCTCTACAGCGATCGCGTTGCAAATGCCGCAGGCACCGACCCGAAAGCAAAAATTATCCCGTTTCGCGGAGAATATTACGAGCTTACCCCCGAGCGGCGAAACTTGGTTCAAAATCTTATCTATCCCGTCCCGCATCCTGCGTTTCCATTCCTCGGAGTCCATTTTACGAAAATGATCGATGGAAGCGTGCATTGCGGACCGAACGCTGTGTTGGCTTTGGCGCGCGAAGGCTATCGAAAAACAGATGTCAATATTCGCGACCTTGCCGAAACGTTGATGTTTCCCGGCTTCCATAAACTCGCGGCAAAACACTATAAAGAGGGGCTGGGCGAGATAATTCGCTCGCTAAGCAAAGCTGCTTTTACCCGGAGTCTTCAAGAGCTGATTCCCGAAGTAACCGAGGCGGATCTGCTCCCGTGTACCTCAGGTATTCGCGCTCAGGCATTAATGCCCGACGGAAAACTGGTTGATGACTTTCTGATCCTTACAGGACGCCAAACCATTCACGTCTGCAACGCACCGTCTCCCGCCGCAACTGCATCGCTCGAAATTGGCAGGGAAATAGCGAGTCAGGTGCCGCCGGTTGCCTCGACGACGGCATTGACCGTTCCGCCACTCTTCACCGCCACTAACAACTAATGAAAATTCTAGTTACAGGAACCGACGGTTATCTCGGATCTCTTCTTGCGCCTCTGCTCATAGGAAGGGGTCACGATGTGTCAGGTGTCGACGTCGGATTCTATAAAAACGGCTATCTCTACAATGCGAAGGGAGATCAACCTCGAACCATCGTCAAAGATATCCGCCGTCTCACCTTCGACGATGTCAAAGGCCACGATGCAATCGTTCATATGGCAGAACTGTCCAATGACCCGACAGGTGAGCTCGCTCCAAACATAACCTACGATATCAATCACAAGGGATCGGTTCGCCTTGCGCATCTTGCAAAGAAAGCAGGGGTGCGCCGGTTTATTTATATGTCGTCGTGCTCCGTCTATGGAGTCGCGAACGGCGAGGCTCCGGTCACCGAGGAATCTCCGGTGAATCCGCAGACCGCCTATGCCGAATGCAAGACGCTCTGTGAACGCGACATCAGACCGCTTGCGGACAAGTCGTTTTCACCGGTCTTCTTCAGAAATGCTACTGCGTTCGGAGCTTCGCCGCGCCAGCGCTTCGATTTAGTGGTAAACAACCTGTGTGGTCTCGCATGGACCACGCGGGAAATTAAGATGACAAGCGATGGCACGCCTTGGCGTCCACTGGTCCATGGCCTCGATATTGCCCAGGCTATTGCGGCTGCTCTAGACGCGCCCGTTGAAGCTATTCACAATCAGATTCTTAATATTGGCTCGAGTTCGCAGAACTATCGAGTCCGCGAGGTGGCAGAGGTCGTTGCCCAGGCATTTCCGGGTTGCACCACTTCTTTCGGCGTTCAGAGCGCGGATAATCGCAGCTATCGTGTTAGCTTTGATAAACTCGCGCGCCACCTTCCCGACTTTCAATGCCAGTGGGATGTCTCCAAAGGCGCACGACAATTTTATCAACTTTTTACACAGATCGACCTGACTCCGGACCAATTTGAATACCGGGGTTTTACCCGCCTGAAACAGCTGCAGTATCTTATTCGGACGGCACAGATCGATCAGGACTTTTTCTGGAAAACGAATTTCTGAACCGGACGAGATGATGGTTCCGGTTCATATATGCAACGACCATCATTCACTGAGAGCGGGTAAACTATGGAAGCTCAACTTAAACAAAACAGAACTGAACAATCCCTAACGACACCTCCGTTATCCCCTGTCAATAAGCTCGATCAGCGCTTATGCAGCAAATGCCGTAATTGCGGCGCCGAACTCCAAAAAACATTTCTGGACCTAGGCTATTCGCCGTTGGCAAACTCCTACCTCAGCACCTCCCAGCTTAACGCAGCAGAGAAATCCTATCCTTTGCGCGTGTTTGTTTGCGAGACATGCCTCCTCGTTCAGTTGGAAGAATTCGAGTCGCCGGACGCCATTTTCAGCGACTACGCCTATTTCTCGAGCTTTTCGACGAGTTGGGTGGAGCATGCTCGGCGTTATTGTGAACTCATGATCGACAGGTTCGGCCTGGGTCCCCAGCATCAAATTGTCGAGATTGCAAGCAACGACGGCTACCTTCTGCAATGGTTTAAAGCCTATGGCATTCCGGTGCTCGGCGTTGAACCCGCCGCCAATATTGCCAAAGTCGCATGGGAAACCAAGGAGATTGACAGCATCGTAAAATTCTTCGGATTGCAGACTGCTCACGAGATGGTTGCGGATGGTCGGCGCGCCGATCTATTGCTCGGCAACAACGTGCTAGCGCATGTGCCGAACGTTCATGATTTCGTCGGGGGCATGAAAGTCCTGCTCAGTCCCAAAGGCATCATCACGATGGAGTTCCCTCATTTGCAGGACCTGATCGAAGAGAATCAGTTTGACACTATTTACCACGAGCATTTCTCGTACTTCTCGTTTCATTCGGTTCAGACGATTTTCAAGGCGAATGGTTTGACCCTCTTCGATGTAGAAGAGATCCCAACTCATGGCGGATCGCTGCGAATCTACGCCCGGCACGACTATGCCGAGCACGTCCCAATTTCTGATAGGTTACATGCACTCGTGGAGAAGGAGCAAACCAGCAAACTGGACAGGCTCTTCGCGTACGAATCGTTTTGGGCAAAGGTAAAGAACACGAAATATAAGCTGCTGCGTTTTCTGGTAGATGCAAAGGAACAAGGCAAAGCTGTTGTCGGTTACGGAGCTCCCGCAAAAGGCAACACATTGCTTAACTATTGCAGCATAGGATGCGACTTTATCGACTACACCGTGGATCGCAGTCCTTACAAACAGGGATTGTTTCTTCCAGGCTCCCACATACCCATTCATCACCCGGAGATGCTGCGGCAGACCAAGCCGGACTATTTGCTTATACTGCCCTGGAACTTGAAACACGAAATTATTGAACAAACCTCTTTCATACGAGAATGGGGTGGAAAATGGGTGATCCCAATTCCTGAGGCGACGATCATCGAATGAAATTTCACGAAACCGCGCTCCCAGGAGCTTTTATCGTCGATCTTGACCGAAGGTCGGACACCCGTGGATTTTTCGGGCGGGCTTTCTGCGTACAGGAGTTCGAGAAGCACGGCCTGAATCCTTGCATGGTCCAGGCAAACCTCTCATTCAATCATGCGAGAGGTACTTTGCGAGGGATGCACTACCAGACGTTACCGGCGGGTGAGGCTAAATTAATTCGATGTATTCGAGGCGCCGTCTGGGATGTGATTGTTGATATGCGTCCCGAGTCGACAACCTATCTCCAGCATATCGGTGTGGAACTCACTGCAGATAATCACAGAGCGATTTATGTCCCTGAAATGTTCGCACATGGCAATCAAGCACTTACTGACGGCGCAGAGTTGTTTTATCTGGTAAGCGAGTACTATACGCCGGAAATGGAGCGCGGTGTGCGCCACGATGACCCGGCGCTAAACATTGAATGGCCTCTACCAGTGAGTGTGATCAGCGAAAAAGACAAATCCTGGCCTTCGCTTAAAGAAACCCTCCAATGATTATCATCGACAACGCACTCGAGCGGCGGGCAGCAGAAGGACGTCCCGTCCGCGTCGGCCTTATTGGAGCGGGATTCATGGGACGTGGAATCGCAAACCAGATAGTCAATTCCGTCAGGGGAATGGCTCTGGTTGCGATCGGCAACCGCACAGTGGCGAACGCAGAACGCGCCTTTCGCGAGGCAGGCGTCGAAAATTTCGACTACGTTAGCCGCCCAAACGATCTGGAAGATTGCATCGCCAATGGCATCCCAGCCATTACGGACGACGCCTTGATGCTGCCCGAGGTCGAGAACATCGATGTCCTCATCGAGGCCACGGGCTCCATCGAGTTCGGCGCCAGGTTCGCAATGAAGGCTATAGCTTGTGGAAAGGACGTCGTATCCATGAATGCGGAGCTCGATGCGACTGTTGGATCGGTCCTACAACAGCATGCGCAAAAGGCTGGAGTGATCTTCAGTATTTCGGACGGGGACCAACCGGGCGTGCAGATGAATCTCTGGCGTTATGTGAAATTCATCGGGCTCCAGCCATTGGTTTGCGGCAATATCAAAGGTCTGCAGGATCCATATAGAAATCCAACAACCCAAAAGGCCTTTGCGGAGAAATGGGGACAGAATCCCTCGATGGTAACAAGCTTCGCCGACGGATCAAAAATCTCGTTCGAGCAAGCGTGCGTCGCCAATGCGACCGGAATGAAGGTGGAACAGCGCGGCATGCGGGGAGGAATCTGGGAAAGACATGTAGACGAACTTTGCGTCTCGGGCCGATATGACGTTGGAAGACTGAAACGGCTGGGCGGAGTAGTCGACTATATCGTGGGGGGCGCGCCCCCTCCCGGCGTATTCGTCCTCGCTGCTCATGGAGACCCCAAGCAGCGACATATGCTGAACCTGTACAAGCTCGGCCCGGGACCGCTTTACAGTTTCTATACTCCCTACCATTTATGCCATTTCGAAATCCCCCTTTCCGCCGCTCGCGTATTTTTGTTCCGGGATATCATCCTCGCGGCAGAACGTCCCCAAGTCGACGTTATCACGAAATCAAAAACCAACTTGAAAGCCGGTGAAAGACTCGATGGAATCGGGGGCTACCTTACTTATGGCGAATGCGAAAATTACGAAATTTCGCGCGCTCAGAATCTGCTTCCCCAAGGACTTGCTGAAGGGTGCACTGTCAAACGCGATGTTCGACAGGATACGCCAATTACTTACGCCGATGTCGAACTGCCACCGGGCAGGTTGTGCGATCAATTGCGCCAGCAACAGGACGCAATGTTTCCTTCCGGGCAGCCGGAGAACTTTCTGAATATCCGAAGCCGCGGACAATCTCCGAATGTGAACGCGATTTTCCAGGCCTTCGCCGGTCCTTTGTTAGCCTTCTCGCCACTTGTGTGAGCTGGAGAATCTTCCTGCGCTGGATTTCTTCCTGCGACAACCTACCGCCCGCATGCCTCTCGAAACCTTGCTCGCCAAGCTAGACTCTTTCGCTGTGGGTCGCGAAATGCATTCCTTCGCAAGCCTGCTCTATCCTTGGTGCCGCAGCATTACGGGAGATGGATTTCGGGACACGCTCTATGCGGTTATTAAGCGTATCCCAATTGAACTCCATGAAGTCCCAAGCGGAACGCAAGTCTTTGACTGGACGATACCCGACGAGTGGAACATTCGAGATGCTTTCATTAAGAATGATCATGGCGAACGGGTGGTCGACTTCCGAAATCATAATCTGCATGTCGTCAATTACAGCGTCCCCGTGGACCGCCGGATGTCGTTGGCAGAGCTCCGTCTTCATCTTCACTCGATTCCGGAGAAACCCGATTGGATTCCCTATCGCACGACATACTATAAAAAGGCATGGGGGTTCTGCCTCAGCCACCGACAATTAACGGCATTGCCTAACGGAGAGTACCATGTGGTAATCGACTCCACCCTCAAACCGGGTCACCTGACTTACGGCGAGTTGTTTCTTCCGGGGCAAATGGAGGATGAAGTATTAATATCCGTGCATTGCTGCCACCCATCTCTCGCTAATGACAATTTGTCCGGCATCGTGGTGGCAACCCGCCTCGCGCAAGAATTAAGGCGAATTGATCTTCGATATTCCTATCGGTTCCTGTTCGTCCCCGGCACCATCGGGTCGATCACCTGGCTTTCTCGAAATGAAAAGATCGCCACGCGAATCGCCCACGGTCTCGTACTCACTTGCCTCGGAGACCCTGGCGGCTTTACTTACAAGAAGTCACGGCGCGGCGATGCCGAAATCGATCGTGCGGCAGCCCAGGTGCTCCGCTGGTCCAAGGAACCGCATCGCATTGTGGACTTCGTTCCCTATGGATACGACGAGCGCCAGTACTGCTCGCCAGGATTCAATCTTCCCATCGGTTGTTTCATGCGATCACCCCACGGCGAATTCCCGGAATATCACACGAGCGGCGATGATTTGGATTTCGTTCAACCGGAAGCGCTGGGTGACTCGCTCGTAAAGCTTTTGCAAATCATCGATGTCCTGGAAGGAAACTATCGTTATGTGAGTCTCAATCCCAAAGGAGAACCTCAATTAGGCAGGCGGGGGTTGTATGGCGCCATCGGGGAACAGGTGATGGCGATGCTCTGGACTCTCAACCTCGCCGATGGCAGTCACAGTCTCCTCGATATCGCGGAGCGATCAAATATTCCGTTTTCGACTTTGAAAACAGCAGCCTCAAAATTGCGCGAACAACAACTGGTTGCCACCATCGCATGAACAGGTGACTGCATTTTCAGGCCAAAATATCGTTTTGACGGGCGCTGCAAGCGGAATTGGCAGATCGCTAGCCGAGGCCTTTCTCCGTGCCGGCGCCTGTCTTGCGGTCATTGTCCGTTCCCCAAAAACACTTCCGGCCACCATTGGCTCAGCCCTCGCGGACGCCAATCACCGGGTTTACAAGCTTGACCTGGAAGATGTCGAGGCAACAGCGACGACCGCCGCCTCTATCAGGAATGACTGGGGGCGCGTGGATGTACTAGTGCATTGTGCCGGGACAGTCAGCCTTGGCCGCTTCAACGATGCCACGGCCGAGGATTTCGACAGGCAGTATCGGGTGAACGTCCGGGCCCCTTGGCTTCTGACACGCGAGTTACTGCCCGCAATTCCCTCCAAACAGGGTCAGGTCGTATTCATCAATTCGTCAGCCGGAGTTGTCGCCCGCGCCGGTGTCGGACAGTACGCCGCCACCAAACACGCTTTGAAAGCGCTCGCCGACAGTTTGCGTGATGAAGTGAATTCGCTTGGAATTCGGGTAGTAACGCTCTTTCCGGGTCGAACTGCCACTCCCATGCAAGAGAAAATCCATGAAGCGGAGTCGAAACGCTTCGAACAACACTGTCTAATTCAGCCCTCCGACATCGCCGACGTTGTTCTCCATACCCTCTCTCTTCCCCGTACCGTAGAACTGACCGATATTCACCTACGCCCCTCCCTAGGACCCGCGATCCAAAGCAAGGTCTTGCCCTCAAATTTTCCCCACTAGTAATTTTTTTCGCTCAAGCGACAACAGCATTTGACTTTCGTCATTTAACCATCTTTGTATGGTCAACACTTCCAAGATGATGAGGACTATCTTCTGGAAAATACAAACGTTGCCCGTTTTAGTTTTAATCAACAATGGGTTCAGCGAGACGTTGTCAAAAAGGAAGATGAACGAGTTTATTCAAAATCTTCGCGACTTACGGATGCATGTGGTCGATGCTTACCAAAGTTATCATCGGGAATGGACTCGGCCCGGCTTTCACGCGTTAGTTCTGTATCGCATCGGCCGTTGGCAGCGCACTATCCGATCCCGCATTCTTGGCTCGATTATCTTTTTGATACTGGCAGCGCTCTACCGCCTCGTTCGCAACGTATACGGAATCGAATTGCCCTACCGCGTAGACGCCGGAAGGCGTCTCCACATTGGGCCTCAGGGCGGAATAGTCATTCATCCGGGAAGCGTTTTTGGAGACGACTGCACGATCAAGCAAAATGTCACCATTGGCGCCGTCACCGGTGCCGATTTTTGGAACGAAGCGCCAAAGTTCGGCAGTCGCGTCGAGGTCGGGCCAGGAGCGGTGATCATCGGAAGAATACGAATTGGCGACGACGTAATGATTGCTCCGAATAGCTTGGTCATGGTTAATGTTCCATCCAATTCCACAGTCACAGGCAACCCTGCTCGGGTCATACCGATGAAAAAGGGCGCGGCACGAGAGGATTTAGACAGGCATATTGCTTTGTAGCTTTTAAAATGATGAGCTCGGTGCATCAAACTGCCGTTTCAAAAGAACGGGGAGACTTCGACGCAATTTACGAGGACGCCACGGCCATGGATTTAGCTATTGGTCCCATTCCTCCTAACGCTCCGGATTTGGAGCATCGTCGTCACGGCACGAGACCACAATCCCATCCCGACCCATACGGTCCGCTTTCGGCAACCCAATACGCTCTGATGGCTGCGCGAAGAGGTGAACGGCGACGTTCGCATCTTGAACGTGCATACTGGCAGGACTGCCACGCCCCGCATTCAGGCGGTGCCCATAAAACAATCGTCCCCTATATTCCTGAACTACTGTTGCAACCCGATGACGTGGCCGGCATCTCCGCCGACGCGTTGGCGCTACGGTGAACGGCTGAGGTGTTAAACATCAGCTTCCGCCAGATGCAAAGTCCTACGGAAATATCAGGGACGATTCAACCCCCCAGGTCGTTATGTGTCTTCTTTTTACCATCTCTGATAGCCGTTACTTCTTAGGAACAGTTGGCCTCGTCAACTCCCTAAGCCACTTTGGATATGATCAACCCGTGACAGTCTTAGACACTGGTCTCACCTCATTCCAAAGAGAGTCGCTCGCTTCTCGTTGCACATTTGTCGAAATCGACAGATCGCAAGCTGCCAATCCATTGTGGTTCAAACCCTTCCCCAACTTAGTCCACCCATCCGGAACCGTGGTTATTATCGATAGTGATATGGTTCTAACCCGACCGCTTGATCTCGTAATCGACCTTGCACGCAACGGAAGAATCTGTGCTTATCCTGACCCTTTGAGCGACAAATGGCATCAACAGTGGCAAGAAATATTCCGACTACCCTGCGAACCGCGGCATCAGACCTACATAAACACGGGTCTGGTCGCGTTCTCAACGGACTACTGGCCAGAGCTCCTACCCAGGTGGTGGGAAGCCTGTAAATCCAACTGGACCAGACCCACTATTTATGAAGGTGTATCTTTTGACAATCCCACCTATGCCGGCGATCAAGATGCCTTAAACGCATTACTGATGAGTAGATTCCCAGAAGACGCAGTAGCGCTGCTACCGATGGAGGAAGCGCCAACCTACCAGGCTTTTCGTGACGTTACGATTATTGACTCCCAGGCCCTAAAATGCACTCATCGCGGCCACGAAACCCAGCTCTTGCATGGGAGCGGCGCACGTAAGCCATGGGACAAAAAATCCTGGCTCCGGCATCCCCCAAGTCCTTATGCACGCCTGCTTCGCCGCCTGCTAAATGGCCACGCCAGTGCGACCGTAAGCGTGTCAAAACCCGATCTCCCGTTGTTGCTTAAAGACAGCCCTAGATGGAGAGCAAGAGGTATTGATGCGTTTAATGATCTTGTCTGGGGGTTGGCCCGGAATCCTCGAATCATACCAATGGCCCGCAGAATTTGGAGTTTTCTGCAACCCGCTTCTCAAAGAATGCACTAGTGTAATGCAACGACCACAGGGGCTCGACCCGATCGGGTCGGATCGGGTTTGGGAGTCGCTTGGCACGCGTTTAGTTTTGTAGCGTTCGAGTTTTAGGCCCAGCGTGCCGGCAATTGGCGGTTCGTTAGACGGCGCTGTGATTCTCCCAGCCAACCTTGCCACTCAGAGCCGCAAATATGCCTGCATTCTCCGATGGGCTTAAGGGCTGGCGCTCGCGGGGCTATCAAAAGTCGCAGGTTCAAATGATATGAAATCTTCTTCCGGTTCATATTTCATAGCCGTCGACCACATTCGGGCTTTGGCTGCCTTTACTGTTTTCACCTGGCATTTCACCCACGCGGAAGATGGCTACCCAGTTGCATTCGAGTATGTTCCCGCAGTATTCCCACTAGCCCTTCTCGATGAGGGTCATACAGGCGTAGCTCTCTTTATGACCCTAAGCGGTTACCTGTTCGCAAAGCTCCTCGACGGCAAGTCGATTCATTATGGGGCATTTCTCTTTAACCGGGCTCTGCGTCTGCTTCCGCTGCTCGTGCTGGTAATTTTGGCCGTCGGTTTCAAAAGGGTGGTTATCAGTGGGATGAACATTTCCACTTATGTCGAAACGATTGCAAAAGGCGTTGTGTTCCCAATACTTCCAAATGGCGGATGGTCGATCGCAGTAGAAGGTCACTATTACCTAATCCTTCCTTTGTTTCTGTGGATGTTGAAAAAGTCGAAGCTGCTTCCTCTTGCTTTAGTTTTTGCAGCCATTGCACTACGATGTTTTCTCTATCAACAGAGGGGTGAAATCCAGTCCCTGGCATACTGGACAATCGTTGGCCGTATAGATCAGTTTACGCTCGGCATGCTCGTTTTTCAGTTCCGCGCTTTCTTTGCTAAGCGCCACGCTATGGCGATTGCAACGATCACCGCTTTCATGGCGATTTACTGGTTGTTCGACTTTCGCGGAGGCTTCGCCCAGATGCCTTCATATCCGTCTCCCAGTTCGTTCTGGATAATCCTTCCGACGATCGAAGCCATTGCCTACGCCGTAGGTATTGCTTGGTATGACAACTCGTTTTCCATTCCGAACACTGGCGTTTCCAAGTTCATTGCCCGTATTGGGCAGTATTCGTATTCCATTTATTTACTCCATTTCTTTGTGGCGTTCTACGCCGCTCGATTTGTAGATGAGCGCATCATGGACATTTCCAATTTTTATCTCGCATGTCTTTGGTCCATGGTCTTTTTTCTGCTGATGATGCTGCCTGGATATGTCAGCTTTCGCTTCATTGAGGCTCCGTTTTTGAAGCTAAGGAGACGCTATATCGCTGTACGGCCAGGTAGTCAGGAAACATACTATCCCGCTGCCCAACGGGCCGCTCAAGGAGAGCCGCCGGCAAGCACCACAACCTGAGCTCAACGTGATATGGTTGCGTTTCCTGATGTGAAACTGCCACTTTGCATCCAGGAGCTCCATTCGAGAAAGGATCGACCCTCAGCGGGTTTGGCAGGATACCGTTAGCAAAGGAAGACGAACAAGTTCATGCAAGATCTTCACGAGTTACGGATGCATGTAGTCGATGCTTGGCAAAGCCACTATCGGGACTGGACTCGGCCGGGCCTTCATGCGGTCCTTATTTATCGCCTCGGCCGCTGGCAGCGCACCATCCGGTCCCGCATTCTTGGCTCGATTATCTTTCTGGTGCTGGCAGTGCTCTACCGTCTCGTTCGAAACGTGTATGGAATCGAATTGCCCTACGGCGTACAGGCCGGAAGGCGCCTGCACATTGGGCATCAACGCGGAATAGTGATTCATCCTGGAAGCGTTTTTGGAGACGACTGCACGATCAAGCAAAACGTGACCATTGGCGCCGCCACTGGTGCCGATTTTTGGAACGAAGCGCCAAAGTTCGGAAGCCGCGTCGAGGTCGGACCCGGGGCGGTGATCATCGGAAGAATACGAATTGGCAACGATGTAATGATTGCCCCAAATAGCTTGGTTATGGTTGACGTTCCGTCCAATTCCACAGTTGTAGGCAACCCAGCTCGGATCATACCGATGAAAAGAAAGACGGAGCGAGAAGAATCAAGCAAACAGGTTGCTTTATAGTTCAGAAAACGATGAGCTCATTGAATCAGTCTGTCGTTTCAAGGAACAACGGAGACGTGGAGGCGATTTGCAAGGAAGCGCTGAATGCCTTGGCAGATAGCGATGAATTTCTCGTCTGGCAAAAGGCGGTCCAGGTTCTCGCCAGAAGACGTCGAGATCGGCCGGCGGAGAAAGAAGCGATCAAAGTCGCGCTGCTAGGAAGCTACACCGTGACCCAGTATGGGGAATTCCTTAAAGCGGCTAACGCGACAGCAGGGTTGAATGTAGATGTTTACGAATGTGGTTACGGTCAGTATCGGCAGGAAATTTTGGATGCGAAAAGCGGCCTATACCAATACGCTCCAGATATTGTTATACTCGCGGTGCATCACGGCGAGCTAGCTTTTCGAAATTTTTCGGACGGCCACCCTAACTCGATTGAGGAAGAACTGCAACGTTGGACCTCGCTTTGGTCCACCCTGCTGAGCCGGATGCCGGTTCAAATCATACAGCATAATTTCGCACTCCCGCCGGAAGAGCCTTTTGGACATTTGTCTTCGCGCTTGAAGGACTCCCGAAGCCGTTGCATTCAAATGTTAAATTTGCGGCTCGGAGAGGTCGCGGATTCCCAAGTTTTGATACTTGACTGCGAACGCCTGGCGGCTTGGCATGGCAAGGAGAGATGGTTTGATCCTCGCTACTGGCATCTCTCCAAACAAGCGGTTTCACTGAGCGCGATGCCGCTCTTGGCACGACATACCGCAGCGGTGATCATGGCACATCGCGGTCTCACGCGGAAGTGTCTGGTCCTTGATCTGGATAATACCTTGTGGGGCGGGGTGATCGGCGAGGATGGCCTTGCTGGAATTAAGTTGGGTGGAGGCGCCACCGGCGAAGCATTTGTAGCCTTCCAAGAGTATATTCGTGAACTCAAGCAAAAGGGAGTAATTCTGGCGGTTTGCTCAAAAAACAACGACGCGGATGCACGCGAGCCTTTCGTAAAGCATCCCGAAATACGCCTCCGACTGCAGGACTTCAGCGTTTTTGTGGCTAACTGGGAAAGCAAAGCCGAGAACCTGCGCCATATCGCCACAACGCTAAACATTAATATGGATTCGCTGGTGTTCGTGGACGATAATCCGGTGGAATGTGAGTTGATTCGTCAAGAACTCCCAGCCGTTGCGACGGTAGCGCTTCCATCCGATCCGGCCTTGTATGTGAGGACACTGGATAAGCGGTTGCTTTTTGAGACAACGGCGTATACGGCAGACGATTCCACCCGAACAGAACAGTATCGCGCCAGGGCAGAGATTGCGAAGGCTGAAGAGTCCGCGGGTTCCATGGAGGAATTTTTGAGCAGTCTGGAAATGAAGGGGGAAATTGCCCCTTTCAATGAGTTGGACCTCCCCCGAATCGTTCAGCTCATCGCAAAAACGAATCAGTTCAATCTTACGACAAGAAGGCATAACCATGCGACCGTTGTGGAATTCACTCGTAATCCGGCATGCGTGCATTTTTCCCTAAGACTCCGCGACAGGTTTACCGACCACGGTCTTGTAGGAATACTTATTGGTTTCGCCGATATGAAAGAACACCTCTTCGAGATCGACACTCTGCTAATGAGTTGCCGTGTCATTGGGCGAACTGCGGAGAAGGCAATGCTACATCATGCGAGCATTCGCGCACGAAAGTTGGGTTGTACGCAAATACGGGGGGTATACGTTCCGACAAAAAAGAACAATTTCGTTGAGAACCTCTATGAGTCCATGGGATTTCACAGGGATCACTGCGTGTGTATCGAGGGAAGCGCCTGGAATTTGAACATCGACGACAAGACAGATATAAAGAGTGAGTTTATCGCATTAACCTACCAGAATTGACATGGATCTGATCGTACGGCTCGAAACTATTTTTAAGGACATTTTCCAAGAAGATGCAGTGCATCTTACGCCCGACACCACCGCAGACGACATCCCAGGTTGGGACTCGTTTACACACATCAATTTGATGTTCTCGATTGAGCAGGCATTCGGCGTCTCCTTCACCGGCGAGGAAATCGGCTCGCTTTCGAAAATCGGTGATTTGGTCGATCTTTTGAAGAAGAAGGGAGTCTAAATATAAGTAGGAGTTCGCATAGAAAGGCAGCATTGTAAGAAGCTTCTCAGTGACTCCATACGAAGCCGGCACTGGCGATATCGACCGTCGATTCAGGAAACACGGCGCAGATCCCAGATTGCCAGGTCTTTTTAACGTTTGCCCCGCCAATCCGCCAGAATTCCTTTGCACCCGTTGAACCCATGACAGCAAACTCCTCAAATTATGTGATCCGCATCCGCCCCCGCCGCTCGCTTTGGGAGGTGGACTGGAAGGGCATTTTCCACTATCGGGATCTCCTGTTTCTCCTGGTGAGGAGGGATTTCATCTCGAAGTATAAACAAACCGTCCTAGGTCCTGCCTGGATGTTAGTTCAACCGCTCGCCACGACGCTTGTTTTTACACTAATATTTTCGAAGGTGGCCAAGATATCGACCGATTCCACGCCGCCGGTCCTCTTTTATCTGAGTGGACTCCTGATGTGGAATCTATTTTCCCAAAACCTTGGCGGATCCGGGAACGTGCTCCAGGCAAATGCACATATGTTCGGAAAAGTCTACTTCCCGCGTATTATTGTTCCTCTAGCAAACGGAATATCCGCTTTGATTCCTTTTGCGATTCAACTGACGCTCTTCCTGGTGATTTACATTTTTATGGGTTTCACGTCGCATGACGGATTGGAATTTCGCATCGGACTGAAATTTCTCCTGTTTCCGCTGTTCGTGCTTCAGACAACGCTCATTGGACTTGGGTCGGCTTTGATTTTTTCTTCGATGACCGCAGTCTACCGCGACCTTCAGCATCTTCTCGGGTTTCTCGCGCAAATCTGGATGTATTTGACACCGATCATCATGCCGGTCAGCCAGTTTCCCAAAGAATGGAGATGGCTCATTCAGTTGAATCCCATGACCGCACCTGTGGAAGGGATGCGATGGGTGCTCCTGGGCGCGGGAACGCTTTCACCAGGATCGCTCACGCTTTCGTGGGCAATCTCCATTGGGATCTTCGTCGCTGGGTTCCTTTGGTTTAATAAAATCGAACGGAGCTTCGTGGATCGCGCTTGATACAAGGCATTGCACCACTATCAAAGGGACTATGGCCAAGCCAATTATCGAAGTGCGCGGAATCACAAAGCGTTACCAGCTGGGCGAAATCGGCGCTCTCTCGCTGCGGGATGCCGTCGGCAACGGATTAAGGCGGCTTATCGGGCAGAGGGATGAATGCCCGCAACGAGGGGAGTTCTGGGCTCTCAACGGGGTGACGTTCGACGTACAGCCCGGCGAAATCATTGGATTGGTCGGAAAGAACGGCGCAGGTAAGAGCACACTTCTGAAAATCCTGAGTCGTATTACCGAACCCACGTCAGGGGAAGCAATCCTGCGCGGCCGCCTTGCGAGTCTGCTCGAAGTGGGGACGGGGTTTCATGCCGAATTGAGCGGGCGCGAAAACGTATTCCTAAATGGCGCAATATTGGGTATGACGCGTAAGGAAGTCGCTCGGAAATTCGATGAGATCGTCGACTTCGCGGAGATCGAAAAATTCATCGACACACCAGTCAAGCGATACTCCAGCGGGATGTATGTACGTCTGGCTTTTGCCGTGGCCGCCCACCTCGAACCCGAGATCCTGATCATTGATGAAGTGTTGGCTGTGGGAGATGCCGAATTTCAGAAAAAATGCATCAGTCGAATGGAAACTATTTCCGTGCGGGATCAGCGCACGATCCTTTTCGTCTCCCACAATATTACAGCAGTCCGCCGTCTATGTTCGAAGTGCGTTGTCATGACCAGCGGACGAGCCAGTGACGTTTTGCCGGTGGATGAAGCAGTCGAAATTTACACGCAAGATCAAAAAGTCTCCGCCCGGTCAGTCGATCTCGCAGATCATCCACGCCACAGCAAACAAGGCCGGATCGCCCGGATTTTGCGCATGGCGGTTGCGACCTCCTCCGGACAACTTCGCTACGGCGAACCTGGAGCGATCGATGTTACTTTCAAACTCACCGAGTCACTCAAACAGGTGATGATCGGCATTGGATTTGATACCATGGAAGGTCAGCGCCTTCTCACTCTTGACAGCGACACGATGGGTCATGCGGTCGATTTTCAAGCGGGCACACACCGCGTCCGTGTGGGGTTGCCGGTCTGGCCACTGCACCCAGCTAACTATTCCGTAAACGTCGCCATCATCACCGGCCACAATTGCCACGACTCCATTGGCAATGCCGCTGTATGGGAAGTGCAGACCAGTCCTCTCGACAACGTGAGCGACCGTGGTTTTGGGGGAGTCCGCCCGAAATCTCTCGTCGAAACCTTCCCAGGATAACTCGTCGCGCCGCAACCGTCATGACTTCTATTCCCTCCTCAACGCCATCGCGAGGCGTTTACATCCTCGGGAACGATCATGTGCTCGAGTATGCCATCTGTCTTTTCCGCAGCTTGCGAAATCACAGTCCCGACATACCGGCCCGGTTATTGCCCTACGACGGCCAACTTACAAAGCTTCGTCCCTGGATGCAGCGTTACCAAATCGAACTGCACTCCGACCCTGACTACGCTTTCTTCGACAAGCTCGGCGCCAATCTTTGGGAAACCACAGATCCCGGCCATCGCATGTTCCGGAAATTTTCGGCTTATGCCGGCCCATTCGAGGAATTCCTTTATCTCGATATCGACATCGCCGTGCTGGCTCCCGTCGAAAAACTGTTTGAGGCATTCGCGTGCAGCGGCGCTGAGTTCATGACTTTCGACAATGATCTCGACAATGTGTACCGGCGGACACCCTGGACGGACGAAATGGATCGCACGGGTCGCACCCGAGGCTTCAACGCAGGTGCATTCCTTTCGAAGCGCGGGCTTTTTACACGCGCCGATTTGCTCAAGCTTCTCGCCAGCGCGAGACAACATCGCGAGAACTTCGTTTTTCAATTCGATCAGCCGTTCTTCAATTTTGCGGTCGACACCAAGCCGCTTCGCCAGGTGCGTTTGCCGGAATTCGATCGGACAGTGCCCGATAAACTCTGGGGAGATCAAGTGCCCATAGGCTATCGCGATGGGGCGTGGCGACTACTGACTCCCGGTCACGCAGATTATGGCAAAGCCGAACCTCTCATCCACTGGGCGGGACATAGCGGTGGCGACCCATTTCCTAACCGGCACATCTTTTATCACTATCGCTTGCTGGGCGAGCCATTCACCAAGCGGGCCGCCTATTGCCTCGCCGACCACTGGCGCTGGCATATCGGCCAGCCATTGAAGCGCCTGAGGGACTGGTCCCTGCACAAGTGGATGCGCCTGCGCATGGAAACCGGAAAACTCCTCCCCTGCTCTCAGCCCGGCCGGGCTGCTTGAAACTGGACTCGTTGTTTATGTCTGCATCTCCCCTCGCTTTTTTTGATTCCGAGCCAGGGCGATTGGAATCGATTGATGCTCTCCGTGGTTTCGCGTTCATTGCCGTGCTTCTTGTCCATGCGAGCCAAGCGGTGCCTGAGTTCCCAGGCCGTGACATTGCTAAAGCTGGAGCTTATGGCGTGTCGCTTTTTTTTATCGCCAGCGCCTACACGTTGCTGGCCTCTTACAATCGACGCCGGTCTAAGGAAATTGCGCCGCTGCGCTCATTTTTCATCCGGCGGGTCTTTCGCATCCTGCCGCTTTTTTGGGCTGGCATCCTGTTCTATTTTTTCATCGATGGCACTTGGAACCGAGGATGGGCAGAGGGTTCGCTGACATGGTTCCATTTCACTCTTACTGCTTTGCTTCTTCATGGCTGGCATCCAGACACTATTAACAGTGTCGTTCCGGGCGGCTGGTCCATTGCGGCTGAATTCGGTTTCTACATGATGGCACCCGCGCTTTTTCAAATCATCACAACCTGGCGGCGTGCTCTTGCTGGGTACATCCTCGCTTGTGCGTTGGCCCTCACAATAAATTCCGCAGCTCGAGGTGGACTCATTGCCTTGCTTTTCCCTGAAGTGGCGCCATGGCGTCGGGGTTCATTCACTTGGCTTTGGCTGCCCGCCCACTTCCCGACATTCCTGCTCGGTTTTCTCGCTTATCATCTGCACGATCCTATTCGCGCTTTCACTCCCAAAATGAGAGGTGCCTTGCTAGCGGGAGCTTGCGTATGCCTCCTCATCGGGGCCCTCTCTTTGAATGGCGCGCTGGCAGACTTTCTCTTTCCGATCCTGCTCGCCGGATTTGCCATTGCGCTGATCGTGTGGCCAATATCCTTGCTGGTCAATCGTTTCACCTGCTTCGTTGGGATGCTGAGTTTCAGTGCTTACATCACTCATTTCGCGGCCCTGCGTGTCATGGAAAATATCCTCCCTCTCCTTCCTATCCACCTGTCTGGATTTGCCGCTTTCGCCAGCTTGCTTCTCGGAACGTTCTCTCTGACCATTGTCGCGTCCACGATCACATATCACGGCATTGAGAAACCCGGCATTGCACTGGGCCGGCGACTTGTTCGGAAACTCCAAAATACGTCAACCACCTACTCCGCGCTCAAGACCGCCTGAGAATTACCCGATGACCGCCGCTTCGGACAAGTCGCCCGCGATGCCTTTGGCTACGCTCCGTTCTGCGACTGCAAATATTCCCCAACGCGTGAATGCCGCCGGCGAGCGCCTGCGCAGGAATGGCGAACGTGCTCTTGCGAGTTTATTCCGCCCTGCGGTCACGCCAGCCAGCCTGGTAATTGTTACTATCCTTGCCGCATTTTTCGGTTTGTTTTTTTGGCACTGGTTTCTCGCCGGACCTCTGGCGCTGGACTTTGAAGACTGGCCCAAAGAGCGCGCTTATCTGGATCTTCTGCGCACGGCGCTCGTCGAGAGGACGATCCCGCTGCACATGGATGCGTCCTTGCAAATGACGCAGCGTTTTCTCGCGATTCCGGAGACGATGCTCGCCCCGCACATCTTGTTTCTGCCGTGGCTCAGCAACGCACAATTTATCCAATTCCAGGTTTCTCTCCTGTTTCTCGCTGGTCTCGCCGGATGCACGGCACTCGCGTGGCGACAGCGATGGAGTCCGTTCGCATTGTTGGCTTTTCTGGCGGTCTTCTCGATAAACGGTTTCATCGTTACCCGTATTGGGATCGGGCATTTCATGTGGACTGGCTATTATTTGTATCCCTGGATGTTGCTGGTCACATTGCGCTGGTTGGATGCGCCCGAATCGGTGAGAACGCGCCTCGCCGTGGGGTGGACGATTGGTGCGCTTTTCCTCGTCGGATCTTTTCATCTCGCTGTGTGGTGGCTGATTTTCCTTGCCGTGCTCACCCTGGCGCAACCGCAACGTCTGCTTTGGGGATTTGGAACAGTCGCCTTGATCTCTGGAGCACTCACGGCCTTTCGCATCCTGCCTGCGGCTTTGACGTTCGGCAGCGTGGAACGCAAATTTGGCAGCGGCTTTCCCAATCTTGAGGTGCTCTGGCGCGGCTTTGCGACTGCGTCCGGATACGACACCCTCCCGATCCCCATTCCAAATGGCAGCCTTGGCTGGTGGGAGTTTGATCATTTTGTCGGCGCCGGCGTGCTGCTCGCCGTCGTCGGCCTGGCTTTTTGGCCCAAGGTACTAACGACGTCGACTAACCCGTCGGTCCCCCAGTTGCCTCGCGGCTTGCTATTGACCGGAGTGGGAATTATTACTGCACTGGCCTTGTCGCAAGTGTATGCACCCATCGCCAGTCTGCCTTTCCCACTGCTCAATGCCGAGCGGTGGAGCATGCGGTTCATCAGCGTCGCATTCTTCGTTCTACTCTTTCTCGCCGCCGAGCGAGTTTCGCGAGATGGGCTACACTGGCCTGTGTGGGTGCAAGTGTTTGTTTTGTTGTTCCTGGGTCACTGCGTTTATGAGCTTTGGCAGCACGCCCAGCTTTGGCGCCCGCTCACTTTGGAAGCCGGGCACGGTCCTTCATCATACTGGGAGAATTCAGCTACATTCACTGCCCATCCAATCAACTTTCCGCGAGAACGTGCCTATAAAGTTGCTGTCGCTGCCAGTTGGGCGGTTTCCTTAGGGGCCCTTGCGGCAAGTTTCGTTTGGTGGCGCCACTCCAGTCGTTCGGTCCCGGTCGATTCCTGAGCTTCTAAATTTGTGCGTATCCTCGTCATCACACGTCACAATCCGCTGCCAGGGACCGACGGTGCCGCGACCTATCTGGGACAAGTCACGGCGGCTCTCGCAGCTCGCGGCCACGTCGTCGGCTGTGCGTGGACGGAGCGAGCTCCGCAGTGGAACAGCCGGTTGCGCGTCGTCGCCGATCTGCCGGCTGGAGTTCGCGATTTTTTCGCTCCCGACATTCGTTTTAGCCGTGGTCGAGCGTGGCAGTTCCGCCAGTGGTGGCAAGCTCAGGTCCGAACTTTCAAAGCATGGCGACTCCGCTTGCTCGGCCGAAGTTTACCACCTGCCGCGCCATGGTCGCACGCCGGTCGGCCGTGGGATGATGCTTGCAATGCAGACGAGCAAGCCATGATCGCCAGCGCCATCGAACAATTCCAACCCGACGTGCTGTTTGCCAATTTTTCCTGGATGACGACTGCTGCACCATTCTGGATCGCTGCCGGCAGACCCCTCGCTGTCCTCGCCCATGACGCGCGGCATTGCCAGCTGACCCTCGACGCCGATGATCGGCTGGTGGAGGAAATCGATGCCGCCACACGGGCAACTGAAGCCGAACATCTGGCTACTGCCCAATTGATCGCGGCTATTCAGCCACGCGAAGCCACTTTGCTTCGAAGTCTCGTCCCGACGGCTGAAGTCGTCGTGCTCCCACCCGGACGACCGCCTTCCGCTTCCTTACAACAGCCACCGTCCAACCGTCCCATTGTCCTTTTCGTAGGCAGTGGACATACAGCAAATCGCGAAGGGGCCCGCTGGCTGATTACCGCCGTTTGGCCTCTCGTCCGCGCGTTGCGACCGGATGCCCGGCTCCAGCTGGCCGGTCCGGTAACCAACGAATTATCTCCTGCGGAAGGAGTGGAATTTCTCGGCCGTGTTCCCGATCTTGCCCCGACGTACGCCGCTGCTTCGTTGGTTGTTGCTCCGATTCGACGTGGTTCTGGCGTAAAGATTAAAGTCATCGAAGCGTTGCAGCATCACCGCGTCGTCGTTGCCACACCTGTCGCGGCCGATGGACTGGAGTTTCTGAGGGACGCGCTGCCGGTCGCAGCAACGGCTGGAGATTTCGCCGAGGCCATAGTCGCACTGCTCGGTGCACCGGATCGCGCAGCTGCATTGGTCAAAAAGGCCGAAGCCCGCATGCGTGTTGCACTCGCTCCCGAAACGGCACTTGCCCCTTTCCTGACAGCCTTGGAATTGCTGCCCGAACGGAAACGCACCTTTGACGTCAACGATCGCGGCTTTGGCGCAAATCCCCCGGCCCGTTTATCGCTCACTCGATGATCAATGTTCGACCAGTTCGCCCAGGGACTTCGCTCACCCGGCTCCGGCAGACACCTGGTGGCTATCTAGCAGTCTGCAATGTTGCGCTAGCCGACGTTACGGTTCCGTAATCTCGTTTACACTCACACGTATATGCATCCAATTAACCGTGCGCTTTCGCGCTTTGGATTCCAGGTTCATCGAGTGCAGCAACAGCCGGCTGATTGCCGCTCGGAGTATGTAAAAATGCTCGATCACTTTGGCATCACGCTGATTCTCGACGTTGGCGCTCACGAAGGCGTAACAGCGCAACATCTTTTCGAGAACGGCTATCGAGGTCGAATCATATCGTTTGAGCCGGTTCGCAAACACTTTGCCGTATTGTCAGCCAAGTGCATTGCGGCGAGCGAGAAAGGGCATCGATGGGAAGCGCTTCAGTTTGCGATTGGCGATAAGGATGAGGAAAGTTTCATTAACATTGCGAATAACGGACTGAGCAGTTCGCTCACTGATATGCTTCCCATGCATATGGAAATTAACTCGGAGTCACACTACGTAGGAAGGGAACGAATTGATATTCGGCGACTCGATTCGATGTTTCCTAAGTTGATCCAGCCGCATGACAAAGTTTTGCTTCTCCTCGATGTCCAAGGTTTTGAACCGCAAGCGCTGGAGGGTGCCCAGGAATCGCTGGATGGGCTAACTGGAGTTCAGTTGGAAATAGGCTTTCGGCAGGCCTATGCGAGCGGTTTTGACGTACCCACTGCATTCGGTGTTATGTCCGCCAAGGGATTCACGCCGTGTTACGTTGAACCGGCATGGAAAGACACTCGCTCCTTCGTTTTCTATCAGGTGGACGTGCTCTGGTTTCGAATTCAGGGGAACAATGAGCATTGATCCTATTCTTGTCCGTATCCTCAAGTCCTGGTCCGAGCCCAATTTGCTCCGCCAGTCCTCGGACGAGGCGGGGCTCTGCGGGCGTTGTCACTTTACATTGGATCCAATCGAGCGCTGCGATTACCTTGTGGTGCTTAACCATATTCCTCACGAAATTACGATCGAGGTCGCTCCTCAGCGGGTTTGGTGTTTCGTCCAGGAACCGCCGGAACCTGTTTATAGGTGGATTGAAAAAGGATTTCGCCATTACGGGCGAATTTACACTCAGGATCGGCGATGCCAGGGACCGAAAATCTACCATTCCCATGGCTCCCTTCCCTGGCATGTGGCCCGATCCTACGATGAATTGCGGTCGATGCCGCTGCCGGCCAAAAGTCGTGACCTTTCTTGGATTACAAGCAACCTTTCTTCGTATGAGGGCCACAGGCGCCGACTACGCTTTTTGCATGCATTGCAGGAGGCCGCTGTTCCGTTCGACCTGTTTGGCCGCGGATTTCGACCCATCGCTGACAAATGGGACGGACTTGCTCCCTACCGGTACGCGCTGGCGGTGGAAAACCATTCCAGCCCCGATTACTGGACTGAGAAAATCGCCGACTGTTTTTTGGCTGGCACGATGCCTATTTATTTTGGTGCCACCAACATCGATCAATACTTCCCCGAGAAATCCTTTGTCCAGATTGACATCGACGACCCGGCAACACCCCGTCGCATTCGGGAAATTGTCGCTTCAGACCGGGCCGAGCGCAATCGTGAAGCAATCGCCGAGGCGCGCCGCCTGGTGCTGGAAGAGCACAATTTCTTTCCCCGCCTGGCCCGACTCATCGCGGAGAATCAGGCGGCAGAATCAGCGCCATCGCAAACGTTGCAGCTACCTGCGATACCTGATTTGACATCCTATTACCAGCAGCACACACCGGCGCAACGCCTCTGGCATGGATTTAGCCGCCGGGTAAGCGGGCTTGCGAGAGATCACTAACACTCCTGATGCTTCTGATTCGAGCACATGTTATCGTATAATTGGAACCATGCGTCTCAGCATTATCGGAGGGAGAACTTCACATCGCACTGCCTGATTACCTTGGCGCCCAATCTCCAAGGTCACACCCGATTCGAAAATGGTACCGGTTTATGGATGTCACAGAGCCCGGTCCTACGATTCAAGGAATCAGCGCATTGGAGTAGTAGAGGACCGATAGGATCGGGCCGGATTGCTGGACCTTTACACTCGCCTTAGCCAATTGGCTGTTTCATGAAAGTAAATACCGCCGCCAAGAATGATATCCCGATCGTTTTTGTCCATAACGGTCCTTCACAGGTGATTGTAGCAGCTTGCGTCGCGCAGGCGATAGCTGCGGGATGCAAGCGCATTTTCGTGATTAGCGACCGAAATGGACCTTGGCGCCTATTTCCCCAAGTCACACTATTCCCTTTTGATCATGCAGAAGATTTCGGAGCGAAACAGTTTCGGGAAATATTCTGTAATTACAGCAATTACTCGGAGACCTATGCGGCCATCATTTTCGAAAAATTCTTTGCACTTCGCGCCCTATTTTCGAGGCATTCACTGCACCGCATTCTTTACCTCGATTCAGATTTGCTCCTCTTCAAGTCCGGTGCAGAGATGGCATCGATTTACGAGTGTGACTTTTGCGGAACAGATCTTGCCATTGACAATCATGAAACCGTTTCGCCACATTTCATGTTCCTCACACCAACGGTCTGTGAACGAATTTGCTCGGATCTGATGGAAACGTATGGTTCGAAAGAAGGGCATGAACGTCTCAAGCAATTGTGGAAGCAGAAGAAGGAAGTGCATCCCGATTGGGGCGTCTGCGAAATGGACTTCCTCGGCTTTGTGCGGGATTCGGGTGATTTCACCTTCGTTCGAGTGAATCAAGGGAACCCGCGAGTTGATGCAACCATCCAGGAATTGGAGGGTTTTGTTGGCAGTGACGGGATGAAGTCGATTCTCTTCGAGAATGGAATGCCATATGGGAAGCTTGAAGAATCAGGGGAGAAGGTTTTTTTTTACGCCATTCATCTGCAAGGATTCGTCAAACACCTGGTGATCCACTATGCGCAGCTAAATAAGTTTTCGAAGAAACTGTTGTATGGTCTCTTCGCTCTGGAGAGGCGCGGCCTGCTCAGGTGGCCGAAAGCATCCTGTCGTTAATTCTGCCCTCAAGGCAGTTCATCTGGTGCGCACGATTCACGGCACAATCGATACACGCGAACAATAGGGACTTATGCTTGGGTCACATATATGATCACAGCTCCCGGCCTTGCAATTTCGGCGGACCAACGCACAGCCAACGACTCTAGTTTCTTTACCGCTCCCCACTCCATGAGTATTGCCTGCGCGCCCGTTATTTACATTTTCTTCAATCGCCCGGAGCTGATGCGGCAGTCCTTTGCAGCGATCCGTGCTGCGCAGCCTACGCGTCTGTACCTGATCGCCGACGGCCCCCGGGCTCACAAGCCTGGTGATACCGAACGTTGCGCTGCGGCGCGCGCATATGTCGAAAGCCAACTCGATTGGCCGTGCGAGGTTACCCGTGACTACTCCGAGATCAATCTCGGCTGCCGCGGCCGTATCCCCTCTGGCCTTACCGCCGCCTTCGCCCAGCTCGGCGAAGCAATCGTCATCGAGGACGATATTTTTCCGCATCCCGATTTTTTCACCTTCTGTTCCGAAGCCCTGGCCCGCTACCGCGACAATCCTAAGATTCATGGGATCTCCGGCTTCAACCCTGTCAGCCGTTACCTTCCACACGAGCGGCGGGCCATTCCCACCGAGACTCACATCACCTGGGGTTGGGCTAGTTGGCATCGCGCCTGGGCGTCCTATCGCGAGCAGCTCGAGGGCTGGTCCGACCCTGAAGTGCAAGCCGCTATTCGCACCCGCCTCCGCAATGACCTTTATTTTAGTGAGCTAGTCAGTGCCTTCCGTGCCGTCGAGGAGCGTAAGGTCGATGCCTGGGATTTCCAGTGGGTTTACACCATGCTTTACGAGCGTCGCCATGCGATCGTCTCCTCGGTCCACCTCGTAGAAAACCTCGGCTTCGTTGTCGATGCCACGCACACCTTTCACGTCCCGACGTTCGCCAAAAGCCTCCGCTCGCACTCCACGCCCGCTTCACCGTGGCCCGAGGCCGATGCGGTGCCGGATCGTCTCTTTGACCGGATCCATTGGCTGGTAATGCTTAACGGGTCGCGCGTTAAAATCGCTATCCTCCGCTTTATTGCCCGCTATAGCCGCTCGCTTGCTTGCAGCGCGCTTCGACACAACGGTTAATTTTGCAAACGTCAACGTCATTGAAGTCCAAGCTGCGCGACTTTGTGTATGCCTTACGCTATCGCGGCACACGCCGCGGCAAGGCATGTTTTATCCGTCGCGACACAGCGATCCATCGCGGTGTCGAGATCGGTGATGGGGCCTGTCTCGCCGGCTGTACCCTGTACCCCGGGACCCGTCTTGGCCGGAATACCCGCTTAGCTGATGGCGTACGGATCGGCAATAGCCAGATCGGCAATGAATGCCAGATCGAGACGGAATCCAGCATCTTTGATTCCGCGCTCGAGTCGTATATAGGCATTCAACCGCGATGCACTCTGGATCGGGTCACCCTTGGCTCCGATTCCTATCTTGCACGCGAAGTAGTCCTAAATGACGTCCATATCGGACGTTTCTGCTCAATTGGACCACGCACGTCCATCGGGGCTGGCGAACACCCCACTGATCTCATTAGTACCTCACCGGTCTTTTATTCCACGCGCAAACAATGCGGCATAGCCTTTGCGCCTGAAACGACCTTTGCTGAAAGACGCCCAGTGAAAATCGGCCACGATGTCTGGATCGGCGCCCACGTCTTTATCCGTGATGGTGTGACTATTGGCAATGGCGCCATTGTCGCGGCCGGCGCCGTGGTAGCCAAAGATGTCCCAGCCTACACAATTGTCGGAGGCGTGCCCGCAAAGCCGATACGCGAGAGGTTTGCCGCTCCCGTCATCGACCGGCTTGAACGCCTGGCATGGTGGGCCTGGGACGCCGCGAAACTTGCCCGCGCCCAGTCATGCATCGCTCAAAACAACCCGGCTAAATTTCTCGATTGGGCCGAAAGCCTGCGCGCCGCATGAACACACCGAAGCTCTCCGTCGTCGTTCCCGTTTTCAATGCCGGCCGCTATCTGAATTACGCACTAGCAAGCCTGCAAAATCAGACCTTCTCCGATTTTGAGATCATTGCTGTGGACGACGGCTCTACTGACGACTCGAAGGCCATGCTGGATGCGCTCGGCGCCCGCGACCCACGCATCCGCGTCATTAGCCGGCCCAACACTGGCATCGTCGGCGCGCTCAACGACGGCCTGGCGGCCGCGCAGGGTGAGTTCATCGCCCGGATGGATGCCGACGATTACTCTTTGCCTGAGAGATTCGAAAAGCAAATAGCCTTCCTTCGAGAGAATCCTAACTGTGTCTGTGTCGGCTCCGCCTTTCTCTACATTGACACCGAAGGTGGCCATCTCAAAGTCTGCGTCCGGCCCGGAAACCACGAGGACGTCGAGCGGGAACTTCTCTCAGGCAACGGCGGCGTCATCATTCATCCGTCCGCGATGTTTCGCCGCGCTGCGCTCGAGAAGGTCGGTTGCTATCGTGAAAAAGCGCAATGGATCGAGGACCTCGACCTTTACCTGCGCCTGGCTCGCGTGGGCACGTTGGCCAACGTCCCCGAGGTTCTCTTCCACTACCGCTTCCACGAACAAAGCGTGAATTTCACGCGCAATCAGGGACGCCACGAACGTATGCTTGCTATCCTTGCCGAGGCTTATGCCGAGCGGGGACTCTCCTTCAACGCCGCCAACTTTCCTTCCTCCGGTTTCAATACTGCCATCACGCCCGACGACCTCCGCGACTTCGCCGTCACTTCACTGCGGTTTGGTAAAAATGGCCGCCCCTGGCACTACGTCTTCCGCGCCCTTCGCGCCGAACCTGCCTCCCGCGCCTCCTGGCGCACGGCCTCTTACGTGATCAAACACTATCTTGGGTTGCTTACCTGCTGATTTCTGACATGAATCCGTTGCGAAAACTCGTGCATCGCACCATGGAGCTAAGCGGGCTCGATCGGAAGATTGACCCAAATGCGATTAATCGGCGGCTTGAAATGCGTGCCGCCCGCCACTTTCCCATAAGCTCCGCGGCGGATGCCAACAGCTGGATCCTCGAAGTAATCCGCGCCGGCAAGCCCGCTGCCCTCGGCAAACTCGGTTCCAGCGAATGCTGGACGCTGGCATGGCATCTTCAGTTAAAACGTTTCTACAAATACACGTGGGCGGCTCCAGCCTTCGGCGAGCTCGATCTTGCCGAACAATCCGGCGTGTTCCCCAACGACGAACAGACGTTCCGCCGGTTTTGCGAAATATACCTCGAGCGTCTCCGCGTCTTCGATGGGCTTGCGGTCTGGCATAACGCTGGTGAAAGTGGGATCCTATCGCGCTATTGCCCGCACGCACGGCGCTTCCATATCCAAGCGTTGGAACCCTACTTTTTTTCGCCGCCATGGTCGTCGGCGCTTACTGGAAAACGCGTCCTTGTCGTGCACCCCTTCGAAAAGAGTATTAAGCAGCAGTTTGATCGCCGATCCCAACTTTGGCCCGCGCAATCTGGAATTCTTCCGGATTTTGAACTCGAATTCGTGAAGTCACCTTACGGCTTTTCAAAGACGAATTTTGCCGACTGGCCTGAAATGAACCGGTGGTTAGAAAGTCAGGTCGAGGCCTGCTTTCGCAAGAAGCCATTTGATGTTGCCCTCATCGGCTGCGGCGCGGCAGGCGTGCCCCTCGCGGGTTTTGTAAAACAACTGGGAGCCGTCGGGATTCACACCGGAGGCCCCACCCAGCTCCTCTTTGGAATTCGTGGGCGACGTTGGGACCGAATGCCGAATTTTCAACAATTTCTCAACGCTGCATGGATCCGCCCCACGGACGAAGAAACTCCTGGAGAAGCCAGGAAAGTAGATAGCGGAGGCGGCTATTGGTAGGCCGGCACGATCAGGATGACTTCGCCAGATCACAAAATCGCACTCTTCACCGCTTGGTTTGGCGGGTGGAAAGGCTGGATCAACCTCCACCTCGAGACTTGCGCGCGCAACCCCGGAGTCACTTGGTTTTTTCTTCACGACCAACCCTCCCTGCCCGCCAACCGGCCTCCCAATGTCCGCTTTGTGCGGACCTCCCTCGCCGATATTGCCCTGCGATATGAGCGGCTCACCGGCCGCCCGATTCGATTGGCCGTGCCCTACAAGGCCTGCGATTTGAAGCCGCTGTTCGGCCCGCTCTTCCCCGAACTCCTCGCGGGTTACTCTTGGTGGGGATACTGCGACAACGACCTGCTCTGCGGCGACATAGGGCGCTTCGTCACGGCCGGAGACCTCTCGCATTACGATGTCATTACCTCCCATGTCTGCACCATCATCGGCCAGTTCACAATCTTCCGGGGTCTCGACCTGCCGCGCCGCCTTTTCTTCGAGATTCCAGACATCGAGACACTTCTCGCCGACCCGGAATATCGGGGCATCGACGAACTGCTGATCGACAAGGTCGCCTGCGCTCGCGAGGCAGGCGAAGGACTCCGTGTCTCACGCCGCATGCTTCAAGTATGGGAACGCCTCTATGAACCGTCCTGGGAAGAATGGGCTTCCAAGCTTGAATCCGGACGAAGAGGATCGCCCGTCGAAGTTCGTTTTCTAACGGGCGCCTGTGAATGGCGCGATGGACGGATCTTTCACGCAGCGAGCGGCACCGAAACCATGTTCTTTCATTTTCTGGAATGGAAACGGCGCTGGAGATTTCCACCTTATCCGTGGCCGCTTAAAGGCCTTGAGAGCATCCGTGTCGATGAACAGGGCTTCCACTTCCACTTCACCGCCCGCAATCGCCTGCAAAATTTGCGTCTTCGCTTCTGCTACGACATCCCCTTCCGCTTCACCCAGCCGGTGAAAAACGCTTTCGCGAAGGCCGTCCGCGGATGGCGCAAACTTCTGCGTGCGCTCCGGCCTGCCACATGAACGCACTCCGCACGCTTGTTTACTTCGGTCACGTTCCCGAGGAGGGAGCTGGCAGTGCGATTATCGTTTATCGTCACCTCAGGCGCTTTGCCGCGTCCGGTTGGACGATCCGCATAGTTGCCGACTGGGGCCAGGATCACGGTATTTGCCGACGGCACGACTGGCCTGTTCTTCAGCTCAGCCACCGCAATAAATACTGGCCACCGTTCAACCCTGACCATGCGCTCTCCCGCGCCGTCAGAGCCTGGCTGTGGGCCAGAGAAGTACGCACCTGGTTGGGCAGCACGCGCCCGGACGCGGCCTTTACCTACCTCTCAGCCTTCAGTGACACACTGTCGCTCGCAGCCGCAGGTTTCGCGAAACGCTATCGTTTGCCGCTCGCCACAATCATTCACGACGACTCACGGTGCTTTGCGGACAGTCCGGCTGATGGCGTCCGCGCCCATGCCCGCCGCCAATGGATCGTGGAAAACTCGACCAAAGCATGGTTCGCCTCCGAGAATCTTGCCGCGTGTTTCCAGCCCCCACCGGGCGTGGCCGACGTTTTACCCCCCATCCCGGAAGGCATCGCCCTCGACCCGACCAGCCGGATTGGCGTCCACGGGCCGCTGCTAGTCTATGCCGGCAACTATTGGCCCCCTCAGCTTGTAACGCTTGCGCGTATCGCCGCCGCTGTGCGTCCCGTCGGTGCCCGTGTTGAGGCCGTAATTAAAGACGATCCAAAAGTACAGACAACCTGTGCCGATGCGGGCATTTCCTGGCGCCCACCCTGGTCAAAAAATACCGACGCTCTGCGTTATTTCGCCACCGAAGCCTCGGCGATGCTCGTGAGCTACGGCGAGACTTCAGACGCCATGCCGTGGACGCGATCGAGCTTCCCGAGCAAGCTAATCGAATACTGCCATCTTGGCCTGCCCCTCGCCATTGTGGCGCCTGACGACACTGCGGTCGTCGCCTGGGCGAGAGAGCGTAGCTTCCCGGACGTATTTCGACCTAATGACGACGCAGGTCTGGCCCGTTATGCCAAAGCTCTGCGCGACCCCGCTTTTCGTAGTCAGCGCGGGGCTCTCAGCCGGCGCTTTGCGGAAAGCGAGTTCAATGCGGTCGCAATCCAGCGCAAGCTGCAAGACAGCCTGATGATGCCTCTTGTAGCGTGAGATCTGACTAAACAATATGATCGAAGAAGTCCCAACTGCACCAAATGTCTATCTCATTTGCCCGCCGGGTCGAGATCAGGTGCAAGGATGGGGACAGCTTGCGAGTGCGTTACAGCGACGAAGGAATTTTCAGCATGTTCATTGGTCATCGCCAATGGGGAATGGAATTGATGCACGTGCTATGAAGAGGATAAAACCTCGACTGGAGGCGGCAAGTATAGCAATTCGACGCCTCATGAAACCTAATACACTTTTTCACTTCATGTGGGGGGACGAATGTATATCACGCTATCGCCCGAAACGTCGCTATATAGTAACGTTGCATCAGCCGCTGGAGAAATGGTCGGACAAAACAATCGTTTGGTGTAGAAATGCAGGTGGAGTGCATACCCTTACCGAGCGCGAAGCCGAGTATCTGCGCCAGAAAGATCCGCGGATCAATGCACGCTGCATTCTGCATCCGATAGATACGGATTTTTGGAAATCAGCTCCGACATCCCCTTGCGCGCTCAAGAAGAAACTCGTGTTTACCGGTCAGTATTTGCGAAACACGAAAATGTTTTTTCGCGTCGTTAGAAAGCTGCTCGCGACGAGAATCGACGTCGAAGTCGAAATGCTATTGCATAGCAATATGCCCTTGCTGAGCGAGTATGAGCCTTTTCCTCACGGTTTCAGAACGGTAGGTCCATTTTCAGCGGGAGAATTGAGAGATTTTCTTCAGCAAGCCTGGGCCATGTTTATGCCTTATGACAATGTTGCCGCCAGCAATTCGATTGTGGAAGCCCTGGCCTGCGGCACGCCCGTCTTCACGACCCGGGTGGGGGGTATGCCATCCTATTCGCTGGGCGGAATGGTACTTTTTGACAACAACGACGATGACACTGCTTTCGCTGAATTGTACCGATGCCTTGATGATGCCGATTGGCGAAACCAGCTATCGAGAGCAGCCAGGGAAGCGGCGTGCCAGCACTTGGATTCGGCTAAAATAGCGGCCGAGTTAGACGATTTTTACCATCATGTTGCCCATCGACTTACGCAAAAAATGCAGTTTGAGACTATGCCCTGAGATGAA
>DATDBU010000028.1:0-5947 GCA_036524675.1 Chthoniobacterales bacterium
TTGCCTCCTTTTAGCTGCAGGGTTGCGCAACCGGAAACTGTAAAGCGATTTAGAAGCAAGGCTGTTACGGTTTCGTAAAGCATCAATTGGCGCTCCGGCACGGTCGGATGAAAGGGATAAGGACTCTTTGCCAGAATTTACCTATTATGCAACGAAAGCTGAGATTGGCGACGGTATGTGAGGGGCGCGAAGTCAGGGCGGCTTGATGACGAAATTGAATTAGTGGCAGGTGCATTTTCCGACCCGAAACGGCGCGAGCTGCTGACCCTCAATGCGACTATCTTATGGCAACTGAGTATTTATCCTTTGCGGATTGGGAAAGAAACTTGAAGCTCTCTAACGACTTCGTCGAAGTCATCATCACCTTGGAGGTGGGACCCCGCATCATCTCGTATCGACCCCTTCAAGGTCGCAACGTCTTTAAGCTGGTCCGCGAGGAGGCGGGCCAGTCGAAAAAGGAACGTCTCCTCGATTCGTGATTCGATGCTCGTGCAAACTGCCGCATGCGAGATTGCGGAATGCTTTCCGGCTAAGGGGGCTAGCCCATTTCGGAGTGCTCGCTGGACGGATCGCCGAAAAGTTTTCCTTCTCCAGCCCAGTCGCTCGGTTTTACGTCATCAAAAATGACGTAGATGTATTTGGGATCCGTGCCGGTATTCCGAACAATGCTTTCCGTGATCTCGGCGGCAACTTTTGCTTTCTGGTCGTGGTTCTTGCCTTCAAACCAACTTACGCGCACAACGGGCATAGGTATTCCTCGGTTATGTTTGAACGTTCTTTTGCTTCTACTTTTCATGGCATCGGTGAAATCGCAAGGCTTACCGCGCCAGGAACGACCGGAGGTCGGTGGTAAATTTGATCGGATTCTTGAACATCAAAAAGTGATCGCCCTGCTCTTCCTTGGTGTAACTGTAGAGCGTTGCGTTCGGGATCACGGACGCCATCCATCGCTGGCTCGGTAGGTTGTTGCTGTATTCGCCGGAGAAGATGGCCGTGGGGACATTGATTTTGTGGCGAATCACGTCGCGCCAGTCGTTGGTCGCGTGGTCGAAGAGCACCAAGGCGAGATGTTTCGGGTCGTTCTTGATGAACTCGCCAGCGAAACTTTCGGAGTTCACGAAATAGGGAGAATCCTTGACCAGAGAGCGCTCCATCGGTTTTGTGTCGACGATGAGGCTGTTGGTCGGCGCGCCAGCTGTGAAGGCGGCAATCATGCGCTCGGGTGAAGTGGTCATGCCTCCGGCGTCGAGGCGCTCCTGCTCGGACCAGTCGGCGTGTGAGTAGATGGAGACTGGCTCATCGACGAATACCGCCTTGCGGATGCTCTTTGTCCCGAACAGATCAATGTAGCCCCACAGAACTGCGGCTCCCATCGACCAGCCACAGTAATCGGCCGACTTCACTCCGAGGTGATCGGTGAACTCCTTGAGATCCATGGAAAAGCGGGAGATGCGTGTTCCGAAGTCCACCCGCTGGGAAAGACCCTGATTACGCGGATCCAGAACATACACGTGGTAGTGTTTGCTGAGCAGATACATCACGTTGAAGTATTCGGCTCCGTTGGCTGACCAGCCGGGAATGAAGATGAGCGGCTTGCCTTCACCGGCCTCCCAATAGGTGAGCTTCACTCCGTCGCTCGTGTTGAAGGATTTGATCTCCAGCCCGTTGAAATCCGAGAGCTTGGCTGGGAACCCCTCGATCTTGTTGGGGAACTCGTAGTCCTTGCCGAGAACCTCCACCGCAGGGGCTGCCGCGGCGTAGCTAAAGGAAAAGAGGAGAAATGAAAGGGTGCAAATGACTTGGCAGATGATGTTTCGCATAACGGTTTCTGTTACTGAGTTTCTAATCGGGGCTGAGGACACAAACACGGCGCGGGATGCATCAAGGGCATTCGTTTCGCGCTTCGGCCTCTTCTCCGAGTTGCTTGGCCAGAGCGATCAGCTCCGGGGCATTTTCGAGCCCATCGAGAAGGCGCTGTGGAATGGCCGCGAGTCCTATCTGCGCGCCGACGAGGGCTCCGGTGAGGATGGCGCGGGCCTGGTTCTGACCGCCGCCATTGATGGCGTGGAGCACGGCGGATTCAAAGTCGTCGTGAAAGCGTGCGGCGAGATAGTAGGCGGCGGGAAGCTGATGATAGATCGCGCACGGCATGCCATAGACGATGGAGACCTTCCACGCTGGCTCGATGCGGATGCCGGGATCGCTCGCGGCCTCGGCCATGGAGGAGGGCGTGAGCAGCGCATCCGGCGAGGCGAACCGTCCCGCGCGCGGTGGATCAGGATCGCCGGGGCGCGGTGGCTGGAGGTTGCCCTCAGTGACGGCATGGAACGGCAGTTCGCCGCTTTTGACTAGGAGCATGAGTTTGTCCGAAATCTCAATATCGAGCCGATGGCCCTGCACGAGCAGGCCGAGCAGCGCGCCGTAGGCAACGGTCATGGACTGCACCGTGTCGTCGGCCTGCGTGAGGGCGGTGTTGCGGCAGACGCTCTCGGCAAGTTGGTGCGGGCTTTTGGCGTAGCGAACCGCGATCGCCAGCGTGCGCTCGATGGCTTCGGTGGTATCGGCATGACCGGCAGATTGGCTCCACGGCAATCCTTGTTGCACTCGCCGACGCCAAGCTTCGCGGATGGACTGGCTGGTGTAGCCGCCGGGACCGGACATGGGCTGGCCATTGAGCTGCGGAAAAAGTTCGTCGTCCATCCGCCGGCAAAAATCCGCCTCATCATAGCCGCCGCACTCGACGAGCGAGCGCAGCGTCATCTCGAGGATGATGCCGGCTTGAGACAGTTGTCCTGCTTTCATCCCTGCGTGGTAACGATCCGGCTTGGGATCGGTGTAGCCGTTAATCCACGGGCCATAGTTGGCGCGCAGTTCGTCGAGGTCGTAATGCCAGTGCGGGCCGAGGCCGAGGGCATCACCGATGAACGCGCCCAACAGGGCACCAGCGGCACGGTCTTCAAATGATGGAGAGGTCGTGGACATGGGTGAAGTTAAGCAGGAAGCAAGGTGACCAGCGAGCCGGCGGGATCACTCCAGGAGGAAGCCGAGGGAGCGGTCTCCGGGGCAGTCATGTCCCAGCCGACGAGGCCCGTCGCGTTCTCAAGACGGGATACGCGGGCATTGGTGCGCCAGGTGTTAATGGCGAGATGATGATGGTAATCGCCACGCGCAAAAAAGAGCGCACCCGGATAGTCCGACTGAGTTACTCTCAAGCCGAGGCGACTTCGATAGGCATCCACTTCGCTGAGATCGCTTACTTGCAGATGCAGATGCCCGATGCTGAACGCGCCGATGCTGTCCAGATCTGTCTCGCCTTTGAGCAGGATGCTGCGGAGCGGCAGAGCCCGGCTGACCATTTGGATTTGATCGCCGTGCCAGGGCCATTCATTCGCGGGTTTGTCCCACGCTAGCTCCAGGCCGTTGCCATCGGGGTCTTCGAGATAGACCGCCCAGCTCACGCCATGATCGGAGGCTCCGTGAAAGCGATCCGTCGCAGCGATGGCCCGCCGCACGATGGGCCGCCAGTCGGCGAGGTCAGCAAACAGAAACGCGATGTGGAAGAGGCCTGGAGCTTCGGGTGACACCGGGCGAGCGTTTTTGTCTTCGATGAGAGTCAGGAGGACATCGCCCGAGCCGGGATGGTGGAGCGAGATCGTCTGCTTGTCCGACGCATCCGCTCGAGGCACCAGACCGAGCACCCGCTGATAGAACTCCGCGAGACGCGCGGCGTTTGCAGTGCGCAAAACCACGCGACGGATTATCGGACGAAACGCAGGAGCGGTGAAAGTATTCATGGCAAGCAAGGAGGTAGAGAGCGGCCCGGGAAACTGAGTGGCTAGGGCAGCCGCCAGGTTTTGTGTGAGCCAGTGGCGACGAGTCATGGCAGTCAGTTTTTGTTGATCGCGCGATCCACGGACCAACGGCCACCACCGGAAACGACAAGGGCCAGCGCCAGGCCGAGGATGACCAGGAAATACTCAATGCCTTCGCCTTGCTGTTTCCCAAACCAGTTCATGAAGAAGCCGTTTTTCACATGCACCATAAACATGGCTGTCGTCATCACGGTGCCAATGCCGAGCGCGGCGAGCCGGGTGCCGGCGCCCACCACCAGCAGCAGCGAGCCGAAGAACTCGATCATGATGACGGCGAAGGCCAGCAGCCACGGGATGCCCATCGTGCCGGTGAAGAAGTCCATCGTTCCCGTGAAGCCGTAGCCGCCGAACCAGCCGAGCAGCTTCTGCGCGCCGTGCGGGAAGACCACGGCGGCGAGGGTAAGGCGCAGGATCGCAGGAGCCACGCTGCCGTCGGTGCGGGTCAGCGCGGAGACCAGCGTGCGGATTGGATTGGTTGTGGGGGCCTCAACGGAGGTCGAGGCGTGGAGTTGAGATGCTGCGTTCATTGGTATTGTCGTGTTAAATTTTGAGGTTTCGGCAGGAAGGATTCCTGACGTGGCGACACCATGCCGTGCGCGCTGGGTGGCGGATAATGCCGGGTGCGTATTGCCATTATGCGTGTTGTGCATATCCTGCGGTTCATGATCGAACTGCTGCGCGCCTTCTGCATTGTGGTGGAGGAAGGCAGTCTCAACCGCGCGGCCGAGCGCCTGCACATCACCCAGCCTTCGCTCACGCGGCAGATGCAGGCGCTGGAAAATGAAATCGGCGGCGCCCTGCTCGAACGCCAGTCCAGCGGGGTCAAACCAACTGCGCTGGGGCAGGTCGCGCTCGCTAGCGTCGGCCCCGTGCTGGAGCAATACGATGCCGTTTGCACGGACCTGCGGCGTCAGGCCCGTGGACAGCGTGCCGAACTGCGGATTGGCTACATTGGCTCCGCCGCGCACACCTATCTGAACCCCGCTCTCGCGGCTCTGCGTCGTGAGCATCCCGAGGCAAAGGTAAAACTGCTTGATCTCTCACCGGGCGAACAGATCGCCGCCCTGAAAAAGGGCGACATCGACCTCGCGCTCATCGGCCAGGAAGGCGCCTCGCTGTCGCGCGACTTTTACACGCGCAAGCTCGCCACCCTCGGCGTCTGCGTGGTGATGCCGGCGGATCATCCGTTGGCGTCGAGACGCGAACTCAGCACTACCGACTTGAAGAAGGAGGCTTTCATCGGAGCCCCCGATGACGAAGTGCCCGGCCGCAACCAATGGATCACTCGCCTGTGTCGCAAAGCTGGCTTCCGTCCCAAGTTTATCGCGGACGCCGCCAGCATCGGCGAAGTCTTCTCGATGGTCGCCGGCGATGGCGCTGTAACCCTTCTCCCAGACTACTTCGCGCAAACTCCGCCGCCGGGAGTCACTCTCGTGCCGCTCATCGACCCTGCCGCGCATTGGGACCTGCTGCTCATCTGGCAACGCGGTCGCGCCCCGAGGGTTCTGAAGGCGATGGTTGATCTGCTCGCCGTGACGGCGCGTCCGAAGCCAACTGGCTAACGAGACAGTCAGCAGCGAAACGACACCGTTCGAGAATCCGCAACTGAAGGCCGAACTGGCAGTTGAAAGAATCTCCCCACCCTATCTGCCTTTGGTCGAACCTGGCTCACGGGAAAGGGAGTTGGGTAAGCTCCGACAGCGCCGATTGAGCCGGAGTTTCTGGATCACAATACAATCGAAGCTGTCGTGATAAAAGGATATCGCCCAGTGTACTACAGTAGCGAAGCCAGCATGCGACGAAGTGAACGGGAAGTGGCGAGGCTCCGCGGGGAGGCCCGCGTCCAAACACTCGACGTCGCGCGGATAGACGGCAGCCGAAGTCGCCGCGTCGACCGGCAAAGGGTCGATCGGTATACGCCTGGATGCCGGTCGCATAGCCGATATCTCCAAAACGATCGAATCCGTTGCCACTCGAGTCGGTCGAATCGACATCCTCATCAACAATGCTGCCGCCTTCGAGATGGCGCCGATTCTCGAGGTGACGCCGGAGAGCTTCGAACGTCTTTTCCGCGT
>DATDBU010000029.1:0-11570 GCA_036524675.1 Chthoniobacterales bacterium
AAAGCTCAATGAACACCGAAAAGAGTGGACCCGGGAAAGCGAACGCGAAGAACAGCGCTCCGACGAAAAGGTTCTCGAGGATTTTCATCGACGGCGGGAGGAAGCGAGGTTTACTGAGGAGTTGGATTTCAATGTGTTGTGACTAATATCTCGTCGACCAAGCAATCCTCCTCCCTCCAGCCGGAAGACGGCGAAAACACTTCGCCTGCGCTGCCGGTCAATGAGGAGGACTGCCTTCGATTTGAGGCGTTGCTCGACTCCGGCGGCTTGCTGGCCGGACAACCTTCTTCGAACGAGTACTCCGCTCCACAGGAAACCCGGGATCCGAGTTCCTCGAACGCCGAAGAGAACTCAAGTGGACAAACTGAAAGCTCGTCCAGTGAAACAAATCAGCCATCGAGTCAATCGTCGACGTCAACACCCCAGTCGCAAACCTCCCAGACCTCCCAGACCTCGCAGAACTCTAAGGACGACTCTTCCGGCTCAGGGACAAATTCGGGTGGGGGGTCGTCCAAGCAGTCCTCCGAGGCAAATCAATCAACTTCCGAAGGCTCCGCCGTGGCACCTGTCATCGGTCAATCGATCCTGAGTTCTCTGGGCATAAGTTCCTCCGCCCCGGGGGGGGTGAAATCGACAGAGGCCGTCGGCGCGTCCCGAACGGTCGCCGAACTTGGCAGTGAGTTGGTTGACCGTTTTTACTCCGCGTCTCCAGACGACGAGAAAGGTGGCGTGCTGCTGAAATTCAAGGATGATCTGCTTCCTGAAACGGAAGTCCGACTTTTCAAGGACGAGAACGGGGTGCTGAACGTCAATTTTTCAACTAGTTCCAGTGAAGCCGCCGCCTTGCTAAATCAACACCAGGGCCGGCTTGCGAGTTATCTGCAAAACCAGCTGGGTGGCTCCGTAAGAGTGAATCTGGAAGACAAGGGAGCGGATTCCGGTGGCGGCGACGGGAGGTCCCGTCAACGTAGAAACGTATTGGACGAGTACAAGCCTTCATGATCCCGCCGCGAGGTTATTCGGTCGCGGCAGTCTCCTTCCCGCTGCGGTCGGAGAACCGGGAAACTGTCGAACTTTTCAATAAGACGGTCGGAGTTCACCGTGACATCTCGTTTCAGGTCGGGGGTAAGGAGTGGCGGTTGACTCTGGAAAGGCCTCCTCCACCATTCCAGCCGGCGTTCGAGATCGCGGTCACGCTAGGCGGACACCCGCTCATCGTCGGATTCTCCGGCACCCTGCCGCAAGAGTGGCTGCCGCCCGGCCTGGCGGGTGTCGATTTGTCCGCGCTGCCGGAGGATGTAGGCAGGGCCGTCCGGGAAGCGACTCTTCAACCCCTCGTAGACAAGGCGTTCTCCGGCGCGGGGAAATTGATTTCCAACCCGCCGCCCCAACCCGACGATCACCGGGCCGTCACATTTGGTTGGGCGGTCGCCGGCGAGTCCGATGCGCAAGTAATTTCCGGAAGGGTGACCATGCCGGAGGCTGCGCTGCCCGCCTTGGCCGCCAGCCTTAGTCGGGCTCCCGGCCGTGCGGCGCGCGACTTTGCGGGGTTGCGAATCCGGACGTGCTTCGAAGTGGGAATTACACAAATGACCCTTCGGGAGATTCGCAGCCTTCGGCGGGGAGATATCGCTTTACTCGATGAGGCATATTCAATACTCACGAGCGGTAATGGGTTCCTTATCGTGGCCGACGGGTGGAGGCTGCCGATCGCCCGCGATGGCACTCACATCACGATCACCGGAACGCTGACACCCATGGCTGATCCCAAGACACGCGATTCCATTCCAACGGGTGAGCAAGAACCATCGTCGCTCGACGAGCTTCCAATTCGCCTTTCTTTCACCGTCGGCGAGGTGGAAATGACGCTCGGAGAACTTCGTCAGCTCCAGCCGGGTTTCACTTTCGAACTCAATCGCCCCGCCTCCCAACCCGTCGTGGTGCGTGCGCAGGGCCAGACGATTGGGTCGGGCGAAATCGTTCGGATCGGCGATATGATCGGGGTCAGGCTAACCGAAATTGCGGGGAACTGATGGATCTCACCAATTTTAATCCGCTAACGATCATGCTGCTGCTGATCGTGGTTGGCTTGGCGCCGTATGCGGCGGTGATGGTGACCTCCTTCACAAAATTGGTCGTCGTGATGAGCCTAATCCGCAACGCGCTGGGGGTGCAAAGCGTTCCACCGAACATGGTGATCAATGGTCTCGCGCTAATTCTGACGTTTTTCGTGATGAATCCAGTCCTTCAAGAGTCGTTTGGCGCATTCGAAGGCAAGGACGTCGTTGCCATGTCGTCCGACGATCAAAAGGGCCTGATCAAGCAGGCGGCGGAACCCTTTCGGGGTTTTCTGATGAAGCATTCAGGCAAGAAAGAGCGGGTCTTTTTTGTTCAGGCGGCGCAGAAGCTTTGGCCGCCCGAGCACGCAGCCGATCTCAAAGAAGACAACCTCCTCGTCCTTGTTCCGGCATTTACGGTCGGCGAATTGACCTCGGCGTTCCAGATCGGCTTTCTGCTTTATCTTCCGTTTGTCGCCATCGACCTGATCATTTCAAACATCCTGCTCGCAATGGGAATGATGATGGTGTCTCCGACCACAATCTCGCTGCCCTTCAAGTTGCTTTTATTCGTCCTTGTTGATGGTTGGGGCCGGTTGGTTCACGGCCTTGTGCTGACCTACGCCTGAGTCGATGCCATGGACACCGAATTGATCATTTCGCAGACGACTCAGGCGCTGGTCCTCACGCTCTTGCTTTCGCTGCCGCCGATCATCGTGGCAACGGTTGTCGGCGTGCTGGTGAGCCTCCTTCAAGCACTGACACAGGTGCAGGACCAGACGCTCGGTTTTGCGATCAAGCTCATCGCCGTGACCGTTGTGCTTCTCTTCGTCGGCCGAACTGTCGGCGAGGAGCTCAGGCTCTATGCGCAGAATCTGTTCGATAACTTTCCTGTGATGATACGATGACGCTGTCAATCGACTGGCTGCGCGAAGTGTTGACGGTCCCAGTGTTGACCATGGCGCGGTTGGCTGCCTGCCTGGTCGTTGCGCCCTTCTTCAGCAACCAGTTCATCACCGGCACCGTCCGCAACGGAATCATTCTCAGCCTCACCCTGGTTGTTTACCCGATGGTGTCCCCGGCATTTGCAGCGCAGGTCCCTTCCCTTCCGCAAGCCGCGATCATCCTGGTCAAGGAAGTCTTCCTCGGAATCGTGATCGGCTTCCTTTCCGGCGCGCCATTCTGGATCGCCAGCAGCGTAGGCTTTATTGTGGACACTCAGCGAGGCACGGGTATGGGGGAAATCTTCGATCCCAACCTCGGAACGCAAACGTCTCCGCTCGGGGCGATGCTCTCACAAGTGATCGTCACGTTATTCTACGTTAGTGGCGGGCTTTTTCTTTTCCTGGGAATGATGTTCGAGGGTTACCGCCTCATGCCGATCGACAGTTTCTTTCCTCGATTCATTCCGGCTTTTCCCGAGTTTTTCCTTGCGTTCGCGGATCAATTGATGCGCCTGATCGCGATCCTCGCGGCGCCGATGGTGATCTGCATGTTCCTCGTGGATTTCAGCCTCGGTCTGGTGAACCGGTTCGCGCCTTCATTGAATGTTTTCTTCCTGTCCATGCCGATCAAGAGCGCCCTGTCACTTCTCATCCTGGTCCTCTACACGGCAACGTTCGTAATTTTTCTCGGTGAGGATTTCATGGGGATGGAGCAACTGCGAAAACTCTTTTTCGTGATCAATTAAGCGGTGCCTGAAGATTCTGCAGAGGAAAAGACAGAGCTCCCAACGCCGAAAAAGCTGCGCGATGCACGCAAGCGCGGTCAGGTGTTCAAGAGTCAGGACGTCAACAGCACTTTTGTTCTGGGAGCGGCCCTTTTGTTTCTGGCGATCATGATCGGCCTTTACCTCCCATGGTTGGCGCAATTTCTGATCATGCCCTCCTATTTTTATCAGGAGTCGTTCCCCGATGCTCTGAATACGGTCATGAGCGGTTCGTTTTCCGCCATCATGTGGATGTCCATTCCGATGGCGTTGACCGTAGCCCTTGCTGCCGTGATGGTGAATTTCTTTCAGGTTGGCGCGGTCTTCTCGTTCGAGCCGCTCAAGCCGAGCATGCAAAAGCTCAACCCGGTCGAAGGCGCGAAGAAGCTTTTTTCCATCAAAAGTGTCCTCGAGTTTGTCAAATCGCTTCTCAAGGTGATTTTTCTGGGGGTGCTGCTGGCGCTGGCAATCAAGGCTTCGATCTCTTCGTTGGTCAAACTTCCATACGGGGGGACGCCGGCAATCCTTCAGCTGCTGAGCAACCTGCTGATCCACTTGTCAATAATCACCATGATTGCCTTCATTGTCTTTGGCGCGGCTGATTTTTTTCTACAGAAGTACCAGTACATCAAAGAGCTCAAAATGACCAAGGACGAGGTGAAACGGGAATACAAGGAAACCGAGGGAGATCCGATCATCAAGAGCAAGCGTCGCGCGTTGGCCAAGGAGATTGCCATGAGCGACAGCGTGGAAAGCGCGCGCAAGGCCACCGTGGTTGTCACGAATCCCACGCACTACGCCGTGGCTTTGGAGTACGAAAAGGGACGGACGAAGCTTCCGATCGTGACCGCGAAAGGTGAGGGCTTCGTCGCGCAGGCCATGGTGAAGGCCGCCCAGGAGGCCGGGGTTCCGGTCATGCAGAATGTTCCACTCGCACAGGCGCTGCACCACCACGTCGAGGTCCACCAGTATATCTCATCCGACCTGATCGAGCCGGTCGCTGAGGTGCTGCGCTATGTCCGGCGGATGAAGGACGAGCAGGGGTTGTCGGGTTGAGTATCGCGCCGGCGCTCCGGGACGCACGCTTGACACACGTTGCCAATCGCACTACGAAGGATTGGTCCCTCGCGAAAGCCGCGCAACCTCATCCGGCCATGGCCGATTTTGACATAAATACGAACGCTGCGGCCAAAAGCAGCTTCAACACCGGCGGTTCGGACGACTCTTCGGACACTTCGACTGGAACCTATCGTGGAAGACGTGTTTTGACGGTTCCCAATCCACTCTCGATGATCGAAGAAGCGACAGAGGAGGTTGGAATGGAGGCCGAAGAGCGAATGGACCGGCGGCTCGAAGAGCGCCGCGCCTCGCACGGGCGCTCTGAATCTCCGAAAAAAAGTGCGATGACTTCGCTGCTGACCGGCGAATCCGAAGCCGACGCCCAGTCCGAATCCATCCTCGACCGCGAGGAGGTCGAGGACTACGTGCGCTACCTTGAAAATCACCGGGGCTCTTCGGAGAAAGAGGTTCTCGACGAGGCCGAGCGGCGGTTCGCCGATGTATCGGATCAATACCAGGCCATGGCCGAGGCCGGAACATTACTGGGCGACCGCGAGGAGAATGCGGGCCTGCGCGAAGCCTTGGATCGTGCCGAAGCAAATCTCCTCGAAACATCCGGCCCGGCGGTCCGCGCGGGCCTCAACATCGTGGAGGCGGCTCGCGCGCTGGCCTCGAGTGGATTCGCGCCGGTTGACGAAATCCGCGACTTTTACCGGAAGTCGATCCTCGACTTCGCGAGCGTCGCCGATCTCTACGAGAAAATCATCAAGCGCTTTGGGAAGGAAAAATTTCAGACGTCGGTTGAATTTCTGCTCAGGGCTTCCGGGCAGGACCTCGAGTCCGCAGGGCCGTCCATCTCGAAGGAACAGCTTCGCAGCGTGACCGACCAGCTCTACGACGTCGAAGTTCTCGGGAATATGCATCGCAATCTGAGCGATCTGCTCGACCGGACGCGGGAGTTGTTCAAGCAGGGGCTTCATGGCGAAGCATTCGATCTGATGTCCGAGATCCTTCGTCTGACCGGTGAGCGGTGGATCCGCGCGGAGCACTTTCAGCAGATGCTCGAGAAGGCCGACATCGCCGACCTGCACGCTTCCATTTATTTTCTGACGGCGCTTCGGGAACAGATTCGGCTGATTCCGTTGAAGGTCTATCCATCAACGGAGAGTCGCGGGAAGATGCTCGATGCGGCTCAAATTGCGCTCGACGGAATCGTGGAGAAAGACGAATGAGCCACCTTGACGCCACGCTTGGTGAATTTGGCCGCTTGCTGCAGCTGGAAGGGCTGAGACTTGGGGAATCGGGCGTTGCAGCCCTTGAGATCGAAGGTCTCGGGAACCTCCAGCTCGAACGGCACGAGACGGGCCTTGTGATGCTGTTAAGCCGCGAGTTGGCCTTCGCCGAACCGGCGCAGATGGAGAAAGCGCTGGAATTGTGCGATCCGCGCGAAGACTGGTCGTATCAGCCGCAGGCCGCGTTGCTGGGCGAAAACAATCTTGTATTTGGAATGATCATTCCGGAACGCGAAGCCGCCCCGGCCACTCTTTCGCGGATGCTGAATCAGCTCGAAGACCTTCACGAACGCGTCACGACCTAGTTAATCAAAGCTACGACCAATGGCCGCCGAGAGAATTAACGATCGCAGCAGCATAGTTTATCCGTCGGACGTCGAGGCGCCGGACGGGAAACCTCTCGTCCCCGGTCTCCTTCATCAGCCGGAAATTCGCGGACTCCCTCCCGGGCCGGGTCGTCGCGATGAGTGGGAACTGCCTCGCGAACTCCCTCCCGAGCGGGGTCTTCGCGATGAGTGGGAACTGCCGGAGTCGACGGAATTCGCGCCAAGCATGGACGGCGTCACGGATGAATTCGCGGCGCTGCTGGGTTCGCCCTCGATAGACGCGGAATTGTCTCATGAACTCGCGCCGCAGGTTTCCGACTTCGCGGTCCTGCACCCTCAGCGATTTCAACCGGCGCTCGACGGAGCATTCGAGGCGTTGTCAGAACTGGCGACCGGCGACCAACGGACCGCGCCAATCTTCCTCGAGGCGTCGAAAGTGCTGGAAGAGGAGCGTTCGCTGAGGGAACTGCTCTTCCTCAACCGTCACGCCCTGCACCAGGCGTAGATCGATGACGGACGAGCAAAGAGACGCGGTCTGCATTCTCGCGCATGTTTATCTGCGCAACGGCAGAGCGGATCTTGCACTCCCGTTGCTGATGGCGCTGTGTTCGCTGTTTCCGCGCGATGGTTCCGCTCTGGCGCTGCTGTCGTGGGCATTGCTGGCAAATGGTGATGGACGCGCGGCGAGCCGGGCCGCGACCCAGGCATGCATGCTGAAACTTCGCCCGGAGCAGAAACGCGCAGTCTTTCTCATCAAGAGCAAGGCTCTGTGGCAGCTCGGGTCGACTGAGGAGAGTCGGGCGGCGCTCGACGAATACCGGAAGCTTCAGCACGAGTTCTCATGAACGCCGGCGCCGTCCTTCAACGCGTTGTCCTCCGCGGCACGAAATACAATGACGTCTTTCTGGCGTTCGCCGTGGTGCTGATCGTCGCCCTGATGATCATTCCCGTGCCGCCCGAAGTGCTGGATGTCCTTCTGGCGACGAACCTGACCGGGGCGGTGATCCTCATCGTGACCTCGATGTACATTCCGAGCGTTCTCTCGTTTTCGACATTCCCGAGTCTCCTGCTCTTTACGACGTTATTCCGGCTCTCGCTCGATATCACCGCCACGCGTCAGATTCTCCTGTATGCATACGCCGGCTCAATCATCGATACGTTTGGAAATTTCGTGGTAGCCGGAAACTTCGTCGTCGGCCTGGTCATCTTTCTGATCATCACGATCGTTCAATTCATCGTCGTGACGAAGGGCGCGGAGCGCGTCTCGGAAGTCAGCGCGCGGTTCACCCTCGACGCAATGCCGGGCAAGCAGATGAGTATCGATGCGGACATGCGCGCCGGCGTCATCGATGTGAGCGAAGCCCGCAAACGCCGAACGGTTCTCGAGAAGGAAAACCAACTCTATGGCGCGATGGACGGCGCAATGAAATTTGTGAAAGGCGATGCAATCGCCTCGATTATCGTCACGGCGATCAACATCCTCGGCGGTCTGGCGATCGGGATTCTCCAAAAGGGAATGCCGCTGGAAAAGGCGCTGACGACGTATTCGGTTCTCACAATCGGCGATGGCCTCGTCTCCCAGATTCCTTCGCTGTTGATCTCGATCACCGCGGCGATCATCGTCACTCGAGTCTCCTCGGAGGAAAGCGGCGGTGGACTCGGCGGCGAAATCGGACGCCAGCTTCTCGGCCAGCCAAAGGCGCTGCTGATTGGTGCAGCTTTGCTGGTGCTGATCGGGCTCGTGCCGGGCTTTCCCACCCCATTGTTTCTCGTTATGGCATTGATTTTTGGCGCTCTAGGCTATTCGATGTCTCAACACCCGGCGGAGGGTGATGAGCGTCCCGAGCCGGGAATGGCGCCTGCCATGCAGCAAGCGGAAGGAGCACCGAAAAAACGCGGAACCGAGGAGGAGTTCTCGGTTGCCGTGCCGTTGATGATCGAGATCTCTCAGGACACCGAGCCGGTGCTTCCACCAACACCATTTAATACGGAACTCGCCCGCCTGCGCTCTGCGCTGTATCGGGACCTCGGCGTCCCTTTCCCCGGCATCCGCCTGCGATTCACAGCTGGTCTGCCGAGCGGAGTCTACCGCGTGCTTCTCAATGAAGTACCCATCTCGTCGGGAAAGCTTCTGCCCGGGAAGTTGTTCGTCCGCGAGAAGGAATCCAATCTCGAAATGATCGGGATCGAATTCACCAAGGAGAAGCCGTTTCTGCCGCGAATGGAATCGATCTGGGTCGCGGACAGCTACCGCGAGAAGTTGCAGTCGGCCGACATCTCGTTTTTTGAACTCCCGCAAATCCTGATTTTCCATTTGTCGATCATTCTCAAGCGCTATGCGGGGGAGTTCATTGGTCTTCAGGAAACCAAGTTCCTTCTCAGCCATCTTGAGGAGCAGCTTCCGGAGGTTGTGCGCGAGGTCCAGAGGATCCTGCCGATCCAGAAGATCGCCGAGGTGCTTTCGCGTTTGGTGCAGGAGGAAATCTCAATTCGCAACCTGCGGACCATCCTGGAGTCCTTGATCGACTGGGGCCAGCGCGAAAAGGAGACCGTGCTGCTGACCGAGTACGTGCGCACCAGCCTCAAGCGTTACATCAGCTACAAGTTCAGTGGTGGGCAGAATATTCTCCCGGTCTATCTTTTCGAACCGAAGGTGGAGGAAACACTTCGCAAGTCGATTCGACAGACATCCGCCGGAAGTTATCTTGCGCTCGATCCCGGCACTTCCCGGAAATTGGTCGACGCGATCAAGAAGCAGCTCGGCGATTTGTCTCAGAGCAAGAGCCGGCCCGCACTGCTGACGTCCATGGACGTTCGTCGCTATCTGCGCAAGCTCGTCGAGGCAGAATTTCAGGACGTGCCGGTCCTCTCCTACCAGGAGTTGACTGAGGAGATCACCATTCAGCCGCTTGGCCGCATTGTGCTATGAGCGAGCTGTCGGCCGGCCAACCGGTCTGCCAGAGGCTTCCCGTCGGCGCAGTTTTTGCCATTCCGCCCCGCGGTCGGAAGCGTCATTACGGGCTCTTTACCGCGAATGAAGGCTTCTTGAACGCCCTGTTGCGCCATTCGACGGTTCGCGAGGTGCACCTTTTCGTCCGGGACACGGATATTGAAGAGGTCAAAGCGTCGTGGCATCCGATCGTCCAGGAAATCTCCCGGCCCTTTACCCTGCGAACCTTTCCGATCTGGGCTCTGCCGGATTGCATGGCGTCGACGGACTATGCCGCCATGCACTGGGGCGATCCGATGATTCACACCATCACGGAACTTCGCAACGCTTTCGCTCGCCGGGCATTTCCCGTGACGGGAATCACTCACAGCCTGTTCAGCGACCACCGGAACACCATCTATGCGCATCTGGCTTTCAGCGATGTCCGTCCCTATGACGCCGTCATTTGCAGCTCTCAAGCGTGCGCAAAAGCCCTGCGCCGGATGCTGGAGATCAGCCAGATTCAATCGGGACCGGAAGGGACGGTGCCGCGCCCGTTTTCGGCTCAGTTGCCGGTGATTCCGCTCGGAGTGGAAATGGAAGCCCACGGTGGATTCGGGAAGAGCGAAGCGCGGCGAAAGCTGGGCTTGCCGCTGGACCATGCCATTATCCTCTGTCTCGCCCGGTTCGCGCCGATCACGAAGATGGACCTGCATCCCTGTCTGCTCGCGCTGCAGAGACTCATCCGGGAAAACGGTCACGAGCGGATACTCCTGGTGGCAGCCGGAAGCGTGGACAAGAGTGATGTCTATTTCGAAGTCATGGTGAGCCGCGTCAAGGCATTGGGTCTGACGAACCACGTATTGATGAAGGCGGATTTTCCGACTGAGGAGAAGGGTCTGCTTCTTGCCGCCGCGGATGTTTTTCTCTCTCCGTCCGACAACCTGCAGGAGAGCTTCGGAATCGCTCCGGTCGAAGCGATGCTGGCCGGCCTGCCTTGTGTTTTGAGCAACTGGAACGGCTACCGCGAACTCGTTCGCGATGGCGAAACGGGATTCCTGATTCCGACGTATTCGTCCGATCTCGACGCGATTTTCGTTCCGCGGACCTTTATTCATCCGCTCGAGCGGGGGTTCTACATGGCGCAAGCGACCGCCGTGGATATCTCGCGCATGACGCAAACATTGTCTCAGCTCCTGCGCGATGAAGCCCTCAGGCGCAGGATCGGTGAAGCCGCCCGGGCGGCCGCCCGGGCACAATTCACCTGGATCGAAATCATCAGAAAATACGAAGATCTGTGGCAACAGCTCCACGAGTCGATTCCCGATGAAGAGCCGGCGCGCTTGCGCAAACCCTTTCTCCGGGGGCAATTGCTCGACAGCATCTTCGAGCACTACGCCTCCGGGCGGCTCGAAGGAGCATTTGCTGTTCGCACTTCAGACCGCGGAGTCCGCGTGATTGAAAATCGCGAAACGCCCGGCTGCTATTCCACCCTCTCGAAGCTAATCGACCTGCGGCTCGTTCGAGCCATCCTTCACGCCGCACGGGGAACCAAGTCCGTCGATGATCTGCGGAGGTCATTGCCGGGAACTTCGCCACTGCTCGAGTTCAATCTGCTCTGGATGCTCAAGCATGATTTTCTTGAAGCTGCCGACTGAGAATTGTCACGGAATTGTCGCTCAGCAGCTGAACTTTTCGCTTCTAAAAACCAAAATAAAACGTTAATCTCATCCTGAGAAACAAACACACCATCATGAGCACGACAAAGGAAGTCCAGAAACGTGTCGCCGCAGCCACGGCGAGATCGAAAGAAGTCCTCGCGCAAGCCAGAGATTTGCTCGGTCAGCACCAGAATTATCTTGAAGAGTGCGGTCTGGAACCCGGAGACGCGATTTCCTTTCTGAAGCGCGACGCCGAGTCTTCGCCGGAGAAAGCCAAAGCCCTGCGCGAACACGAGGAATTCCTGGAAAAGCTTCCGAAGCCCCACTCGATATCAAATATGGCAACCCGGACCACCGGCGCGAGTCACCATGCCTCGTGGAAGGCGATCTAATTTTCAATCGTCGCTCGGATTCCCCGAACAAAAATCACATCACCAGGACTCAAAAACAGGACTTCAGATCCAATCAGCGGCGCAGGCACCCCGATCCCCGGTACCGATCCGGTGAGCAACATGAGCGGAGCTGGCTTTGCCCCCAG
>DATDBU010000030.1:0-4856 GCA_036524675.1 Chthoniobacterales bacterium
AAGCGGATCCTGGCCGATCGCCGAGATCAGCGACGCGGAGGCGCCCAGTTGCACGAGGTGGGCGGCGACGTTGAAAGGCGCGCCGCCAGCATGCCGCCCGGAGGGCAGACAATCCCAGAGGATTTCGCCAAAAGTGTAGAACTCAGTGTTCATAATGGGGATCGGTTACGCCCGGCGCAGTTCGTGAGGCACTACCCGGCTTCGTAGATGAACACCGAGGTCCTCGGTCCGGGCCCTTGGGATCAACCAATCGCTCGAATGCGAGCAAATTCTCCGTCTCGATTGATGCAGTGCTCGGTGCCAGGCTCGAATGGAACCGGCCGCCTAACCCTAGCGGCTCCGCCGTGAGCGTCAAAGAGGGGCCTAGTAAGGGGTATAGCCATTTGCGCGCGGGTGCTGTTCCTCGGTAAGTGGTTGGTTGGCGAGACATTCTTCACGTTTGGGCACGGCGGAAAGATTCCTTTGGAGGGAGCTTGTTACGCTCAGTTATATCCAGCTGTAATCTTCGATGAATAGCGATAATTTGCGCATAAAAGCTCGCAATATGCGCACGCATCGCAAGTAAGTGGACTCACCGTTTCGAGCGGCCTCGTCAAAAATTTCCCGGTGCTGGGCAGCACGAGCGTTCCTGCTGGTGTACGCGGAATTTTTGCTGCCATTTGAACGGATCACCAGTGCGGACCGGGAGATTCCGGCTTCAGTGACCGACAGCATTGGGTGCTCGACATCGCGCCAGTCCGCACGCGAGGCCTCGATGAGAGGCTGAAACTGGTCATCGGTGAGCGGGAGCGCGGTGGCGTGCTCGAAGAGGCCGCCGTTGAAGTGGCGCACTTTTTCGCGGAGCACGGTGGAGAAGCTGCCGATCTTCATGCGGCCCCTCCGAACGCCTGCTTGCAGACGGTTTCCCGCTATTACGGTTTCGCGCTCCGGACTCATGACGAACCAAATGCCTATGAAATCACCGCCAGCAATACAATCGCAAATACCGCCAAACCCGGACCGCGTCGTCGGCCTGGACATTCATCCCGACACCTTCGCCGCCGCTATCCTCGAAGGGCGCGACCCGCTCAAGGCTCGTGTTAGCCAAAGTGTCACCCGGGCGCCTCTGCCGTCCCTGGAGCGCTGGATTGGGCGCAACACGAGAGCCGATGATATCCTAGTCCTGGAAGCCAGCGCCAATTTTTTCTCCATCGTCGAACGCCTGGAAGCCATCAAACGAAAAGCCCTCATCCTGGAAAGCCACCGGGCCGGCCAAGTCGGCAAAAGCCTATCTGGCCAATGACAAGCTCGACGCGGCCAAAATCGCCCGCATTCACGTCTCGGGCCTGTCGCCAGAGGTCTGGAAACCCGACGCCACCACTCGCGGACGGCGGGAACTTTTTCCACCTACCAGCGTTGCGTGAAAGACTCCACGCGCGCCAGCCAGCATCTGCGCAGCTTTTTGAACGAGCATAGCTTGCGCCTGCCCAAGGGTTTTCCACTCTGCCGGCCTTTTGCCATCGAGCGGCTGCTAACATTAAAAGCGTGGACGCCGGTTCAAAAGGTTTTATTACAGGAAATGCACGGCAACCTAATCGCCGCGCGCGAGCGCCGTCAGCGGTTGCGCCGCATGATGGCGCTGGAGATCGATGCGCACCCCGACCTGCTGCGACTCTACAGCCGAGCGGCAAGGGAAGCCGCGAGACAGCCTGGCCGGAGGCCAGCCCGCAGGGCGGTGAAGCCGGGAGGCGAAACCGGCAACCGAACCGGGTTAAACCTGATCACCACGTACGCCGTCATCGCCGTCGTGGCGACATTGGGCGCTTTGCCACGAGCAAGAACCTCGTCGCCTACCTGGGACTCAACCCCAGCGTGGTGGAACCGATGTCCGCGGCGCGGGCTGAGATGGACTGCCGCCAGGCAGCCCGTAGGGTGAGTCTGCCGTGAGGCGGCAGACTCATCAAAGCGGGGAAAGCGTCGGCTTTGGCGAACTCAAAAGGCACGGACGCGGATCATTGCGGGCTCTGCTCATCCAGGCATCCAAACGGCTCTTAAAAACCGACAATCCGCTTCAAAAATGGGGGCTTGGCATCGCGTTGCGCCGGAGAGTCAACAGAGCGGCGGTGGCCGTGGCCAGGAAACTAACCGTTGCGCTGAAAGGGCGCTGGAGTGTGGTGGACGAACCGGGACAGACGCTGCTAACGAAACTCCACAAACTGGCGACCGAATTGGGTGTCGCCACGCTCAAGGAACTGGGCTACGCCGGCAAGGAAGACTTCCGGCAAAAGAAACTCTACATCCTGAAGACTTATCCCTGAAAAAACAAAGAATAGGCCTTCGGCAAAGGGAACGTTTGGGGAACCACGTTTCCCCAAACCCCTCCTAAGAAACTGATGGTTGCGCTTGCGGAGAGGCGACCAGAGTGAAGCCGTATGCGGCAGCCTGGGTGGCGATCTGTTTGAGTTTTCGCTGGCGGTGCTGCTGGTCCTGCTGTGCGAAAATTGAATCGTCATAGGCGACACGCTCGCGCAGGAGATGAAAGAGAATTCGAGCCAGTTTGTGAGCGGTCGCGGTGATGGCCTTGGGAGTTCCCAGCCGGCCTTTCATTCGACGGAAAAAGTCGCCAAGCCGGGTCTGGCTCCGGTGTAGGCTGTTAGCCGCCATGCGTAGGATGCAGGCGGCTCGGGAGCGCACATCCCGCGTATTGGCCGAAAGCACACGGCCTCCTGTAATGCGGTTGTCGGGGCACAGGCCAAGCCACGATGCGAAGTGTTTGGCCGTTGCAAACCGGTCGATGACGGGGCCGATCTCACAAAAAAGCGTGCGGGCCGCCTGAGTTTCGATCCCTGGTATCCGGGTCAGATCGATTCCAGTGATTCGATAAATATGTTCGTGGATGGCGATTTCCGCCACGGAAGCCTTGTGATGCCTGAGACTCTGCGCCAGAGTAAAGAGATGTTCCCGGCGATAGTCTCCCACGAGGCTGCGGGCGATGGTTTCGGCAGAGGCTTTGATGCGGCCATCGCGAAGGGCAGCTAGCTTTTGCACATCGCGCGTGCCGGCCAGAATTTCATCGATAATCCGCAGCCCGGTGACTCCGGTGATATCGGTAATCACGTTATGAATTTGCACATTCATTTGCGTAAGCGCCTTTTGCATGTGCAACACGTGCTTGGAGCTGATCTGGACCAGATTATCGCGATGCCGCAACGCGCAAACCTCCTGGGGCGGACGAAAGCTGGCCCGCAGCAAACCCACCGAATGGAGGTATTGGAGCCACTGGGCATCACTCACATCGGTCTTGCGTCCGGGCACATTCTTAACATGCCTGGAGTTGACCAGAAACACTTCGAATCCGGCGGATTCGAGAATCTGGAAAAGAGGGATCCAGTAAACTCCGGTGCTTTCCATGGCGACAGTCTTTACTCCACAACTGGCAAGCCATAAGACGATCGATTGGAGATCGTCGGTGAAGGTTGTAAAGCAACGCACCGGATCAGAATCACTATCTGCGGGAACGGCCACATAAATTTCGTTGGCTCCTATATCGATGCCCGCAGCGTGCGGGTTGATTTTGGGCAGGGCAATGTTGGATTTGGATCGTCTGGCTTTTTTGGTCATGGCGCTTGATGTGTTCAGGTTAGGACCAGAACAGAGCGGCGGCCCTGCCAAAAAAGGTGCGGTAATCTCCTAATCGGGATGCAGGGAACAAAAGCCCCCTGCTCACCATTCACTTGCGCACAAGGCGGGGAACCAAGCTCCTCTGCGGGTTTGCCGATTGGCCGGCACACTCCAGTGGGCATCCGGCCTGCTTCCGTCCCTCTGTCTGGCGCCGATCGGCCTAACGCGCCCGCAGACAGAATCCAAGTTTCTTTTGTTATTGCGCCGCCCAAGCGGTTTTTGGGGCTCCTCTAAGGGAACAGCAAAATCCATCCCGCACTCCGCCCTCCTTCGCCCCAGAAATCCTCACGCTCTACGCCATCCATGAAAAATACGACTTGACCTAACCACATGCCTGCAGCGCATGGTTTCAACCACGGGTGTATTTGCCGGCTTCGCGGCAATACACCCTTTATTGTTCGGCGACGTTGTGTGCGGTTCAGATGATCTCAACATAGTGTAATGCAGGATTCTGAATCAGTTCGGTTATCAAAACGGCGTTGCGGCGCAAAATGGCCTCGACCTGCTGTGGGGTTGAGTTGCCGCACCGAAGCCAGACGACTTTGGGTGGCGCTCCGTAAAGTCTGGAACGCTCTGCGAAGTCACTGTCTTGGGTAACGATGCAGAAATCGTTGGCCCTGGCATACTCCCAGATTTGGTCGTCAGGTGCTTGGTCAAGAGTGGCCGCTCGAACATGGGCTGAGTTGGGGAAGAGATCCGCAAGTCGAGCGGGCAGCTGGCGGCTGAGGTTCTGGTCGAAGAGGAGCTTCACGCTGCCGACCCGACAAGGTGGTGGTCGCGGTCGGCGGCGTAGGCGAGCGAAGCACGGATGTCCTCAAGCGTGAGTTCTGGAAACTCCTCCATAATTTGTTCGTTGGTCATCCCGGCGGCGAGCCAGCCGAGAACGTCGTAAACAGAGATGCGCATACCCCGGATGCAGGGTCGTCCACCGCGTTTCCCGGGTTCGATGGTGATGAGTTCTCGGTAGTTCATTACGGCAGGCTACGGCATCAGCGTTCTCCGGGCAAGGCGTCCGAAGTCGCCGAACGACCCCAAGCTCAGCGACCGCGGAGCCTGTTCGCTGCAGCGCCTGGTTGAACTAAGCCGCTGCGCGGCGAGGTAGTTTGTACGTTGCTTGAGCAATCGAGCCTGGGGACCGGCGGCATAGGGTTTTCATACGAAGTTTCGGGCCTATGAACAAGGCCAAAACGCGATCT
>DATDBU010000031.1:0-5561 GCA_036524675.1 Chthoniobacterales bacterium
GGCGGCGTGTTTGCTCGCGTTAGCCAGCATTTTGGTGCCGTCGATGGCTACCGTGATGCCGCCAACTTTGAGCACTCCGCAGGCGGCGGCCATTTGCAGCACCTGCCCGAAGCTTTCCTTCAGGAGTTTTCCGTTGCGTTGGCGAAACGTGCAGATCGTGTCGTGATCGGGATGCGTGTCGGCACATAACACGCGCGCCGCTACGTTTTCATACGTGGCCCGCTCGATTTGGCGGCTGGAAAAGACTCCGGTGGCGTAGCTGTAAATGAGCAGCGCCAGCAGCATGGAGGGCGGATATTGCTCGCTGCCGCTTCCCCGCTCGTTGACCAGGGCGCTGCGCAAATCGAGTTCCTCGACCGCGTCCAGGATGAAGTGCACCAAATGGTTTTTCGGCATCCAGTCCCGGATATCCGGGGCAAAGAGCAGCGGGGTGTCCCGGTCGATGTTCACCATTCGTTGTGCCATCTCTTTTCCATAGCAGTGCCACGCTGACTTGCAAAGCCCGACAGGCTGCTAGTTGCCGCTGTTGCTCGCCGGCTCGTTTTCCACCGCGAATCTCTGCCGAAAGATCTGTCGAAGTTTCGTCACGTTCTTGACGATTTCATGTCCGCGGCCATCGTAATTCCAAATGCTGATGATGGCCGTCTTCTGGTCGAGTTCACCCGCCTTACCTACATCGTCCTTCAGATAAGCAATCAGGTCACTGCTGTTCTGGCGAAAGGCCGTCCACTCTTCGCAATAGTCGGTGGGTGCAGAATCCTTCACACGCGCAGCGAGCCTCATCATTTTGTCCGCCGCCTCCCACTCGCTCAGATGGATCGTTCCAATTTCCATCGGTCCGAGGACTGCCATTGCTTCCATCGCTGCCTCGTGCAACGTGCGCAGCGCTTTGTCCTGTTCAGTGGTCAACGAAGAGGCCCGAGCATTCGCAGCGTTGAGTTCTGCGGTTAAACGGGTTACCTCCTTAGTATTCTCCAGCTTTTGGCGTTCGAGGCGGCTGTTAGCGATCACGTTGAGAATGGCAGCGGACAGGCAGGTCAAAGCCGCGCCTAGCGGTACGGCGAACTGGTTGAATTTCCAGGGATCGAGGGGCCACTGAGTCCGAACCGTTGCGATCAGTAAGACGCAGCCAAGGACAAGCACAATGATCCCGCTCGTTTTCATGTCGTCAGTGGCTTCAACTTGCAGCGACCCTCGATGCACCAGCAGTGAAGCTGCTCCAGACAATGGCCCACGTTGCCGCACCGTCCAACACACGCAGGTGGCGGGGAATCGATCTGGTCGAGCTTGGAAGGTGGAACCCATTTGAATGACGCGGCCATTTCGCCCAGCAGCAAACATTGCGCGTACGTGATGTCGCGGAACACGACAGCGCGCAGCGGAGGAAAGGAATCCGCGTCCGGGTCGAGCACTAAAAAGAAGCCGGCGCCACGTTCCGGTTCGTTGTTTGTGGGAATCCAATTCGGAGGGGTCTGATTGTGTGGAACGAGCGGTGGGCCGGAAGGAATCTCAAGTGGCATGGCTCTATTCTCAATAGGAAAGCTGGCTCTGGCGAGACGGTTTTTCCTGACTCACTCAACTTTCGCGCTAACCGAAGGCGGTCGCAAAAAATGGCAAAAAATATGGCGTTCAACACTGCTTCCCGTTCGTGCCACTGGCGAACGAGGCAAGGGCACGTCTGCGACCACTACCAACAGTCGCTCTTCATTGACAGCGCGCAATCCATGAAACATAGCGTGCTAAAGATCATGCGTTCGATCCAGAAGCAGAGTTGGCTAATTCAATCCTTCTTCCAGATGAAAAACACCAGTTACGCCTTCGTCTAGCTGCCATTACTTTCGCAGCGCTCTATATTTTGGGGCAGTAGGCCTTACCTCCGAATGGAGCCGATCGGGGGAGGATCATTTAGAGTCGACCGAGTACACTTGAGTGCGATGTCAGCTAGCGACAATCTTTTTTTGACCTCGTCGAGAAGCGATGATTCAGAGTATGGTGAAAGAACAACCTCTTCGATCAAATCTGGCAGGATTACGCGCACTTTATCTCCATCGGTCTTTGGAAGGGCATAAGTACGCTCGTCGATGCTGACAACTTGTCGTGGGATCACGGCACGTACCTCTTCATCATCAACGTGCCGATTATCCTTCCAAAGCACGGACCAGAAAAGATTATTGCTCGGTATGATGTCGTTGTCGCGGTCAAGATAGGCAATCCTTCCAATATAGACGGGGAACGTCGTCTCGCGGAGTGACTCAATTAGACGCCCGAGCCTGGTCCTAATAGCCACCCCCATTTTCTTATCTTGGCCGCAATAACGTTGCCAAAATGAAATCGACTCGTTCTCCTTCGCCGTCCAGCAGCAAATCCCAACCCTGCGTCGAGTATACGTATAGACCTGCTCGAGCATTTCGATACTGCCTCGAGCAAAGTCGCGTCGATCTTCATGAGAAAGTGGTGGATCTGACACATACAAGTCCTTCATTACCTCTTCGTCATGATGAGACAACGGGTAACGTCCTTCCCATTGATCTTCAAACTGCGCCGGGATCGCGAACCACAGAGAAGAAGTTTCAATGATCTTGATGAAGTTCGCGAAGGGCATGTAGCGCCAGAGCACATGGCCCGTCGGCGGTGTATCAAAGCAAGGATGTTGATTGTACATTTGGATTTGCCCAGGATCATCACCTGCCCGGCTAATATATATCCACGAAATAATTCGTGGTGTAAAATTGCCTCATACTCGGGTATTCCACCCGAATGCTGCGCGCCACGCTCGTAAAACGGCCGAGTTAAAGTAGTCGAGTTTTGCACGTCGACCCAATTCTGCGACCTCTAGATTAGCTTCCGGTGTTTCGATCAGCAGATGGTAATGATTGCCCATGAGCACCCAGGCATGCACCCTCCAGCCTGTCATCGCGCAGGCTTCACCCAGTGTTTGCAGAAAGAACTCTCGATCCACGTCATCCAGGAATATAGCCTCCCGACGGTTGCCGCGCGCCTGGTATTGAACTCTAATGCTACGCGCCATGGCCTAATTTTCTGATTTCCCACAATCTTCATGCGGATACGAAACTGGAACGCTTGGCAGCGTTCGGTGAAGCGCATAGGTTATGCGTGCTGTATTCATGCTAAGTGCATAGGACTATGCTTTTTAATCGTTTCGGCGATATCCGGACGAGTCTTTTTCAGAGTTTGGTCGAAAATATCCTGGATGAAAGGCGCAACCCAATACTGCGAATCCGGCTCTGGCGTGATGCCACAATCCAAGCAGTCCACATGATCACTCGACATCATGTAATGGCCGTTGGCGAAAAACACGTACGAGAGGTGCAGTATCAGCACATCGCGCAGATCGTTGGCGAATTCGTCCAGCGCGCGCCGCCGAGCTGAAAGGACTATCTGGTTATAGTTGAGCAGGACGTTGCGGTAGAAGTTGTAATGCGTGTGGTCGTTGCAGCGGTTCCGTAGTTGCTTGTACCGGTCGTCGGCGTACAAAAGAGAAGTAATCGGGAAAACGCTCGCCGAATCGCGTATGTACTGTGACATGATCCTGAACTCCGGCAGTTGGTTTCTTCCCTGCAACCAATTGTCGATCTGCGTGACGATGAAATTCTCGATGCTGACGTGGTCTCGAAGGTACAGTCCTGTGTAAATGTTTATGATCGCCGAATCATAGTATTTTCGAAGCAAAGCATAGGCGTCGTTGATCCGTCCGTCTCTAAGAATGGTTCGAATTGACGCTAGCGTTCCCTCGACCGAGGAAAAGAGGTATGAATCGATGTTGCAGACGGCCCGCGTACCAACCGAAACGAATTTGAATACTGAGAGGGCCAGACTTTCGTACAACGCAATGTACCGCTCCAAATCGGCGAAGACGATATGTCTCTGGTATTCTTCGTCAGTTACAATCATATTGTCTGCTCATCGGGAGAGGTCTGAATCACATGCCCAAGTCAGCGATGAGTCATTCCCGGCCCACGGTCACGTTGTGTAAGATTGTTTCGCAACCGTCGATTATCGCGTGTGAGACCGAACTTCTGCGGGCCTGCGGCCCCGAAGTCGAGGGGTCGGGGTGCGTAAGCAGCCCAAGTGATGGACGGAAAGGGCTCGCTGGAGCGTTTCGTTTCGGCCTATTTTGTGAGTTTGTCTCCGTACGTGTTGAGGACATATAAAATAAGTGTGTTCAGCAGGGTAGGGGTCATACAGGGGTCAGCGTAGAATGGCGCTAAGATAAGGTGCACGAGTCTGGCAAATTTGCTCCGATCGACGATGGCCAGAAGTTGGCTAAAAAGACTGGCGTGGAGTAGGCTCATCGGAGGTCCCCCGGAGGTGCTAAAGGTTGTTTTTTCATCCACTGAAATCCATACCCGCCCCGGTGGCCCTTCAATTCCTTTCCAACCGCCAAAAACAAGCCAAAGCCCAGCGATGTTAGCTATTTGTTTTGGGCAGTGGTCATGGCGTGGTATCTGTGTCGAGATTCTGATAGAAATGGTGAAAAAACATCATTCCATTTATACGGCTGAAGCCGATACACTCATGCTTCAAAGGGCCTCACAGTCAGGAGGCGAATGTCTTCGATCTCTGCAATTTGTTTCGCGATCGTCTGCGCTAGTGCTCTGTCATGTTTGGAATGGCGGATGGCGAAGACATCCAAGCTGCAGCAGCCGGGGGTAAGCGAGGAACGAGCGCACCCCCGGAATCCATGTCATAACGAATCGATCCCGAAGGGATCGCAGCAACTTGTGTGGCGCATGGCTGCGATCCTTTTAGGATCGGACTCTTTATGACTTGTAACCAGGGGTATCTCCCGCCAGGGCGGGAGATACCCCTGGTTGCTGTGGCTGGAATGGCTTCGCCATTGAAAAATCGGCTGCCCGTCATTTCAGCCATGACGATGCACTAGAGCGTGTCATGATTTTTCGCAAATAAGGGCTGTACAAGATCGAAGAAATGTCATTGCGTTAAACGTGCTGAAATCGATGAACTCGCGCTTCAAAAGGTCTCAGAGTTCTTTTTACGTTAAGGCATCAGCCTTTGCCCTTTGGTGTTCGGAATGACGCTCCCGAGCGACTGGAGCCAGAATGGCTACGAGGAGCACTAGTACTGCCACTGCAAGCAATGCACGGTCGAGCGGCATACTGTGAGCGAGGAACCCGATCAACGGGGCTCCCAGGAGGAAGCCGCCATAGCCGATTGTCGAGACCACGGCGATGGCTCGAGAACCTCGCCCTGGCACCTCTCCCGCCGCCGACATTGCCGAAGGAAACACAACGGAAAGTCCGAGACCCCAAGCGAGTGCGCCGACGAGTGCGGTCACGATCGAAGGCATCAGACACAGCGCAGCCACGCCCGCGCTCGCCAAGATGCCGGCCACCCCCAACACCGGCGCTCTCCCGAGACGCTCGATGATTGCTCCCCCAATGAACCGGCCTAAAGCCATCGTCACATTGAAGCCCGCATACGTTAGCGCACCAAGGGCCGCTGGTGCGCCGCGGTTATCCACCAGCATCAGGGCAAGCCAGTCGTTTGCCGCTCCTTCGCCGAGGGCTGTGGCGAATACG
>DATDBU010000032.1:0-46315 GCA_036524675.1 Chthoniobacterales bacterium
TAGGCCAGCCGGCCAGCATTCCGCGCCTACCAAGGCGCGGCCCCGTTGAAGCCGGCCAATAGTCCAGTAAGCATGGTCGCGACTGCGGTGCATTCCGCGCCTACCAAGGCGCGGCCCCGTTGAAGCTCCGCCTTTCTCACCGCCTCAGCCAGCCGCTCCCAGCATTCCGCGCCTACCAAGGCGCGGCCCCGTTGAAGCGACGCCGTCTCGTCCCGGCACCTGATGGTGACGCAGCACATTCCGCGCCTACCAAGGCGCGGCCCCGTTGAAGCTCGACGGCGATGTGCAGGTCAGCTATGCCCAATTTGAGCATTCCGCGCCTACCAAGGCGCGGCCCCGTTGAAGCGGGTATTGTCGCTCATGGGTTTTGTTTTGTCGGGTTGCATTCCGCGCCTACCAAGGCGCGGCCCCGTTGAAGCTCATGGGATTCGGTCACGCGTCCAGCCAAGCGTAAAGCATTCCGCGCCTACCAAGGCGCGGCCCCGTTGAAGCCAGCCATCGAAGGACTACTGATGGGCGGCATACGTCGCATTCCGCGCCTACCAAGGCGCGGCCTCGTTGAAGGCTCTGCGACTCGCGACGACCACCCTCGCCAGTGTTGTCTCAGCGCCGGGGTTCCCATTTTTCGTCGACCTTTCCGGCCCACTCCGTTTCTCTATTGAATCGCGGAAATAAACGCTGCCGAATCTGATACGGCTCCGAACACGCCTCCTTGCATCTTGATCATCTTCAATGCCGCCAGATAATTGCCGTAATCTGTCGCGCCTGTGCAGTCCGACAGCACGAGGCACTCGTATCCGCGGTCGTTGGCCTCCCGCATCGTCGTGTGCACGCAAACATCCGTCGTGATTCCCCCAAAAACGATGTTCTGTATTCCTTTTTGCCGCAGCAGCATGTCCAGATCCGTGGCATAAAATGAACCCTTTCCAGGCTTATCGATCACCGCCTCACTAGGCAGCGGTGCGAGCTCGGGAATGATTTCCCAGCCTAATTCACCCCGCGTCAGAATCCTTCCGCATGGTCCGGCATCTCCAATTCCTGCGCCGATGCGCTGACTGCGCCAGCGCTTGTTTGCCGGCAAATCAGCCAGATCGCGACGGTGCCCCTCTCGGGTATGCATGACGTGATACCCGAGCGCACGCGCCGCAGCGAAGACGCGCCTGATCGGTTCGATCGGTGCACGTGTGAGCGCCAGATCATATCCCATCCGGTCCACATATCCTCCCGGACCGCAAAAATCCGTTTGCATATCGATGATCAACACCCCCGTATTCGCCGGGCGCAGATCGCCATTATACGGCCATGGGTAAGGATCGGCATTAACGTATCGCGTCATATAGCCAGTCTCCTAATGCAATGCTGTTTCCGTTTAGGTTGCGAATTCGAAGTGGGGGGCGCCGCCGGTTACCAAGGAGGAGATTAGTCCAACCGGCGGCGTCCTTGCCTACACGCAGCTTTAAAAGAAAATTCGGATACCGCCGTGGAACTGGACAAGATTTTCGTCCCGGCTGTTTGCGGCCCCGAGAATTTCATTTCCGTCAAGCAGTCCATCATTGTTAAAATGGTAGTACTGCACACCTGCATAAAACGTCCAATGTCCGTAGCTCGGCGGAATAAACGAAATCGGGACACTCGCTCTCAATTGCGTGGTAAAGACGGCTGCCCCCGAACCACCATCAGAGCCATCCGCACGGAGATAGAAATCCGATGCCACGAGATTGACGGAGGTCGGCAGCTCGATCTTTACCGGCCCTGCCTGAAATGTTGGATTGATTCCCAGCACAAAATACCAGCTGTTCTGTGCGCCAAAAAATACCGGTATATTGTCGATATCATAAAAGAACTCGACAAATGGATTGATGGAGAACCCGGGAATGAAGGTATCATAATACGTGAGTCTCAGATCGAGGTTGGTCGACGTGTCATACGAATCCGTCTGACTAACGAATGCGGTGTAAAACGCATCAAACTGGAAAGCTTTGGCAAACTTGAATGTGAGCCCAACAATGGGGTCGATCTCGTTCCACTCGCCTGGATCAACGCCAGACTTGCGAGTGTGCCAGCTGTTCCAAACTCCCGTCGTCAGAGTAATATCATTCAGGAATCCGGTTTCAGAAGCGTAAAGGTTCCAGAAAATTAATAGCAGTGGCTGGAATACGAGTCCCTGGTTTTCAACAACAAGACCGCGGGGCGTGATGTATTTGTCAGAAAATTCCAACTGCAGCAGCCCGTGAATACGAAGCCCTGGGGGTGCTTCAACGGCGGGAGGTTTCGGCTCTTTGGCTTCAACGGTCTCTCCGGCGTGAAGTACCGCCGCTCCCTGGAAAGCGAAGACCGTCATGGCAATAGCGAGCACTTTTGTTAATAGATTGGAGAATCTTTTCATTGGATTGTTTGAGGATAATTGCAGGTTAAGCAGCCGGCGCTTCTGCCGGACGCAGAGCTTCTAAGCAATGGCCGTGCCATGGTCTTGCGACTTACTGCAACATCCTTACCAGCAACAACTTACAAAGCAGCACCTTGCCGTCCATTGTACGGTGCCCGTTCCATGTGTTTCGGCCTGCGACGGTTGAAACAACTTTTATAAGGCGCACCGATGAAATTACAGGCGAAGAAGCGGCCTCCGCCCGCCTTATGCCGATCTTACGCGGACAGTCGCTTTATTGCGGGAGCTCGCTTTCGAGCAGCGCCATTATTTCTTCCTTTTTATCAGCGTTTATCAACTTCTCCAGGCTGGCGTCATCGCTGCAGACGATTGCAATGGACGTCAGGATGTTCATATGATTTTTGCCAGTGGCCGCGATGCCGATAACGAGGCGGACCATGTTTCCGTCGCCAAAATCGATTCCATTGGGAGTTTGCAGAACGGAAATACCGGCGGATTTGACAAATACCAGCGCCTCGCGTGTCCCGTGGGGAATAGCGACGCCGTTGCCGATATAGGTAGTCGCTATCTGCTCGCGAGCGAGCATTGCCTCGATGTAATCGACGGACACATGGCCTGCCGCAACCAGGAGTTCGCCGGCGGCAATGATCGCAGCCTCCTTGGTATCAAACCTGGCTCCGAGCGAGATTTTGTCTGGCGACAGAATGGAGGTAGCGTCATCCATCGCGCAGCTAATCGAGCGTTAGTTGTTCACGTAGAAAAGCGTTGAGCTCTGCCGTGAACCACGCACGGGATTTCTCTTCATCATTCGAAGCGAGCAGGTCAATAGCTTCCTGCCGCATTAACAAAGAGCTCATCTGACTGAGAACGGCGATTTCAACCCGGTGCATATTTTCCGGCGCCAGCATAAGCAGGCATTGATCGATGACGGTACCCGTGGCTGATTTGATGGACTCTGCCAGCGTGTGGAGTGTGACCGACGGACGTTTGATGCCGGACTCGCGAGCATGCAAAAAGGCCAGTTTACTGCCGGGAATAACCAGGTCGCCGCGACTTTGGCGCGCGATGATTTTATTAGCGACTTGTTGTGGGTTTTCGATAAAACCCTCGCTTCGCAAGGGGTCGAGTAGACTGGGAATAATTTCCGCCAACGTTCTTTTTCTGGCGACGGGCGTCGGATAAATCCGCCAGTATTTGAGAAGGCCTCGGGCGCAAGTCATTTGCCGTTGGATGCGGTCGTCTTCAACACGCGTCGTGCTGGTTCCGGGGCGGTTGAGCGGAGCAGACGTCTGCCGCCGAAGACGGTCGCGAATCTGTCGAATGTCTTCCGGGCGCAGCAGGGGTCGGACCAGGAGATAGCTTTCGGGCGGTAGATCGAGCGGGACGGTGGCGAGAATGATGTCGTAAGTCTGGCGACTGGCGTCCGTGGATTCCAGCCAGGCAAGCTGGTCGATCGTGTCGATCTCCGGAATTTCTGTGCGAAGGCGGCTAGCGAGTATGCGTGAAGTTCCAATGCCGGCTGAGCAAACTACGAGCGCTCGGAATTGCCGGTGCAGACGCCGTTCGAGGGCCGATCCGACGTGCAGGACAAGGAATCCGATTTCTTCCTCGGGCAGGCGAAGATCTGTAAAAGCACTGTCAGCTGCCGTCTGAACGGTAGAAAACAGATCGGCGTAGTTGTTCTTAATCTCGCGTAAAAGCGGATTCCGGATTGGCAGATGATGCTCGACCCGGTAGAGGGTTCGGCCGAGGTGTGCGGTAAGACCTTCGATGAAAACAGGGTCGTTTTTCAAGGCAGTGTCCAGAAGCTTCTCACTGGCGGCGACGAATTTTTTGACGAGTATGGGCAAAGTTTCGGGTGCCTGCCGGGGTGTGCCGGAAAACGTTTGATCCTGCTGCACGGCGCGGACCAGCAAAGCAAGGCGGGCAATCTCCCCTTCAGAAAGAGGCTTTTTCAAAGCCGCCCCGAGCCGCTGCGCCCATGCGAGCTCGGCGGCGTATTCGGTTTTGTCTAGAGGCTTTTTCGGAAGTTCGCATGGTGGATGTCCTGCAGAACGAGATATAAGAAGCGCGGTTTCCAGTGCTACTTCGACCCATACGGCGGGCGATAGGGTGAGTGGCGGTGTACCTTCGAGATCGCGAAGGATGGTGCCGGCTTTGCGGAATGAAGGGCGGTCAATCAGCAGCCACACGGGGCGGAGCAAGTAATCGTCGGTTGCCTGAGCGGACTGCTCAACGGATGGGGCGCTGGCGAACAGTTCGCGAATTTCGCCTTCATCCATTTGCGAAAAGATGATGTCACCAACGGCGTTACGGCGATCGGCTTCGCGACCGCTGAGAGCGACACCCCAACCGCGCTTCCGGACAAGCTCGAGTTCATGCGTGGCGAGCCATTTCTCCAGATCCTCCAGATCGTGGCTAACGGTAGTGATGGTAACCTGGAGGTCGATGGCTAGGGCGAAGATCTTGATGGGTTCGGAGGCTGCGAGCAGTTTGCAGGCGAGCCAGGTGCGACGGTCCGACGGGCGCACGGATTCGACAGCACGGCCGAGAACCTCGCGCCGGAGACTTTCGCGCTGGCCGTCTGTGCCGAGGAGCCGAATACCGGAGCCGGTTTTTTTTTCCAAAGTGAGACCGTAACGCTGGAGCAACGCTTCTATTTCCGGCAGTTCGCGGTAGACTGTTCGGAGACTGGCGCCGACTTCGTCTGCGAGATCCTGCGCGGTGAGTTCGTGGTCCGCGGCAAGCAAATGGTCAACAATTAGACGTTGACGCAGAGGAATGCTGGATGCAGGCGGCGAAGCTGGCATTTTTTTGAGGATGGTCAGACAGTCGGACGAACTGGGGCGGACGGTTCATGGGAAAAACGTTGCACCAACTCATCGTACACGGGATTCCTGAAAAAATCCTGAATCGAAATGTGTTCTGCAGCCGGCAATTTAAGGCGGGCACGCTCGGTGAGGCTTTGATGAGTGATCACCAGATCGGTGTCGGTGGGGAGGTCGTCGATGGCTGCATTGGTTACGGTAATGAGACTGCCGACCTCTTTGAGTTTCTTCCGGAGGACGGCTGCGCCCATCGCACTAGAGCCCATTCCGGCGTCGCAGGCGAAGACGATCTTGTTAACAGGACGGGAAATGAATGCCGGACCAGGTTGGCGTGCAGACATACCCACAGCCGCGGCAAGAGGCACTGACGAGCCTTTTAGCTTGAGTAAACTTTCCCGCGACGTTTCGAGTTCCCCTTCCAGGTTGACCGTCCGTTCGAACCTCAGTAAGCCGACGGCTACAGTGAACGACGTAACCGTCGCAGCGAAGATACCTGCCACCACGGAAACAAAGTCGCCTCTGGGTGCCAACGCTAAGAACGAAAAGATACTTCCCGGCGATGGTGCTGCCACAAGCCCGGTATGCAGGAGCGAAAAAGTAAACGTCGCGGAAACGCCGCCAACGATGGCCGCCAGGATAAGCCGCGGTTTCATGAGAACGTAAGGAAAATAGATTTCGTGAATTCCACCAAAAAAGTGAATAATGGCAGCGCCGGCGGCGGAATTTTTGGCGGAGCCCTTACCCACGAGACTATAGGCAAGCAGAATACCGAGCCCCGGTCCGGGGTTGGATTCCAGCATGAAGAGGATCGACTTGCCTTGAACCTGCGATTCACTGATGGCGATGGGACTCAGAATGCCGTGATTGATCGCGTTGTTGAGGAACAATATCTTCCCCGGCTCGATAAAGACGTTGGCCAGAGGCAACATGTTGCGCTCGACGATGAATTGCACACCCGCTGCAAGAAAGCGGCTGACGGTTGTCATGAAGGGCCCGACGACCAACAGGGCTCCCAACACTAGTATCACGCCAATGATGCCCAGCGAAAAGTTGTTGACCAGCATCTCGAACCCAGCGGGCACTTTGCCTTCAATCAATTTGTCGAAACGTTTGAGAACCCAGGCTGCAAATGGACCAACCGTCATCGCCCCCATGAACATGGGCACATCCGCACCGACAATGACTCCCATCGTGGCGACCGCACCGATTACCGCTCCACGTTTGCCGTGAACCATCTGACCACCCGTGTAGCCGATGAGGAGCGGCAACAGGTAGGTGATCATCGGGCTGACAAGCCTGGCCAACGTCGCGTTCGGAAACCAACCCGTCGGAATGAAACACGCGGCAATGATGCCCCACGCGATGAACGCTCCAATGTTCGGCATTACCATCCCGCTTAGGAATCGTCCAAACTTCTGAATCGAAGCCTGCGCGCTGGCGCTGGATGAGGGAGAAGAAACAGACGGGTTCACAGGGGGCGTGGCATCAGGCATGAGGGAAACGGATGATGGCAGATCTCATATGAAAGTCCGGTTTTTCGTCGGACACAAGAGGCTGACTTGTCAGGAATCGCACAAAGCCGCTGAATTCGAAAAAGCACTGCCAAAATGCAGACGGTGGCAGAACCCTCGTCTCCCCTGCAGCTTATCTGCCGGGCATCAGTTCGACGAGCATTCCATGCAGGTACTCGGTTTCTGGAATATGCGGGAGAATGGGATGGTCCAGGCCCTGGCCGTATTCTTCAATGACACGAACAAACCGCCTGGCATCATTCGTCGCATCGACGAGAATATTGCGAAGTATTTCGCGTGTAACGTGGTGGGAACAGCAAAATGTGGCTAGCAGGCCCCCAGGGGCGAGAAGCTGGAGCGCGCGAAGGTGGATTTCTTTATACCCGCGCGCGGCGTCCTCGAGTTTGCCCTTGGATTTGGTAAAGGATGGCGGATCAAGGATGATGAGATCGTAAGTGGCTCCCGCACGCGCCTGAGAATTTAGGAAATCGAAGACGTTGGCTTCAACGGCGCGCACGGCGAGGTGATTGGCGAGCGCGTTCGATTCGATGCGATCGACCAATGCACTGCCGATCTCGACCGCCGTGACTTCCGCAGCACCCGCCTTCGCGCAGGTTAGAGCGAATCCACCCTGGTTGCTAAAACAGTCGAGTACACGCAGTCCGGCAGCACGCCGGGCAACTGGCTGATAGTTTCCCAGTTGGTCCAGGTAAAAACCGGTTTTATGGCCGACATCCAGATCGATGGCGAAAGTAACGCCTTCGATGTCCATTGCCAGCACGTCCGGCAAGGATCCCCATAACAGGCCAGACCGTAATTCCATTCCTTCGGCTTTCCGGGATACGCTTTCGTTACGTTCAAGAATACCCTTTGGATTAAGCGTTTCGACGAGGGCCTCAACGATCAGATCCTTCCGCCGATCCATCGCCAGCGTCAGCGTTTGGAGGACGAGATGGTCGCCGTAACGATCCACAATCACACCAGGCAGACCGTCGCTCTCGCTCCAAACGACGCGACAGAGATCGGCCCGGACACCGCGCCTTTGACGATATTCCGCCGCCTGCCGAATCCGGCGTCTGAAAAAATCTATATCGAGATCCTGCCGATGCCTGGAAAAGCGGCGGGCGACAATCTGGGAATTGGCATTGTAAATCGCCGTGCCGAGCAGGCAGTCCTTTCCGTCTTTCAGCGACACGACATCGCCGTTGGCAGGATTCCCAAAAACTTTCAGGACTTCGCTGGAATACACCCAGTCGTGTCCGTGCAAGATACGGGAACGCGGTTTGATGACGAGTCCAGCCATTTTTACAGATTTCTACAACAGGATCCGGAATTCCTCGACAGTATGACCGGCGTGACGACTCCGCCGCGGCAGCGAGGCAAGCTTGAGCAGCGATCCGTATGTTCTGAAATCGCCTCTGCTTCGGTATCTCCCTGAAACCAGCATCCAGACAGCGCAGGGCAGCCAACGGCATATCCTTCCTCCGACTGGATCAAAACAACACGATAGCTAGCGTTCATGCCGAAAAACTGGCCTGCAACACGGTTGATTTCTTTGGATGCCAGCCTTCGGGGAGCCCAGCTACGAATACAGGTACTCGTCGAAATACTCGCGCTGCGGAGCTGGACGGAAAGTTTTTGGCGTGCCCACGCCAGCTTCGGGGTATTCGAAGATCTCGCCCTCGTAGTTGCGGATGACAATTTTTTCCTGGTCGTGATAGAGAACGTAACCGGGATTGATCGGCACTTTGCCGCCGCCGCCCGGGGCGTCGATAACGAATTGTGGCACGGCGTATCCCGTTGTGTGCCCACGCAAGCCTTCAATAATTTCGATACCTTTCGCGACCGAAGTCCGCAGATGAGACGAGCCGTTGATGAGGTCGCACTGGTAAACATAATATGGGCGCACCCGCGTCATAAGCAGCTTGTGCACGAGCGATTTCATGACGGGCAGACTGTCGTTGACGCCTTTGAGAAGGACGCTCTGATTTCCCAGTGGGATACCGTGATTGACCATACGTTCGCAAGCTTCACGGACCTCGGTAGTCAATTCGCGTGGGTGATTGACGTGGATGCTGATCCAGAGCGGATGATATTTTGCAAGCATCTGGCAGAGCGCGGGAGTGATGCGTTGGGGGAGAAAGACGGGAACGCGGGAGCCGATGCGTAGGAATTCGATATGGTCGATGGAGCGAAGACGGCTCAGGATTTTTTCGAGTTTGTCATCGGAGAAGAGCAAAGCGTCACCCCCGGAAAGAAGAACGTCGCGAACCTCCGTGTGCTGCTCCAAATACTGGAAGGCTTGCTCGAAATCGGTATGAAGTTCCTGCTCCCCTGCCCCGCTGACGACGCGACTACGCGTGCAATAACGGCAATATGAGGCGCAGCGATCCGTGACCAAGAACAGGACTCGATCCGGGTAACGGTGGACAAGTCCCGGGACCGGCATATGGGAATCTTCACCGCATGGGTCGGCCATGTCGTAAGGCGAAGTCCAACTTTCTTCGATGCGGGGAACGACCTGCCGCCGGATGGGACAATCGGGGTTTTCGCGGTCGATGAGGTTGAAATAGTGGGGGGTGACGGCAAGAGCGAGTTTGTTGCCTGAGAGAAGGACTCCGGCGCGTTCCTCCTGGGAAAGCACGAGGTGCTGCTCAAGTTGCGTGAGAGTAGTGACCCGGTTCTTAAGCTGCCACTTCCAGTCATCCCATTGTTCAGGAGTGGCATCGGGCCAGTAGCCCGGAGCATGGGAGACAAACTTCTTCTCCGGCAGAGTATCCAACGTTTGCATTTGATGTGAGGGCGAAACGTAAAGAGCGACCGGTTCTTGTCAAATCAGTCAAGAACAGACCGCCCTCGTGCGAGAGTTCTCACACGAGGGCGGCAAACAGATCAAACCGTCCGGAGCTGTCCGAAGAGCATCGGCGACCGGTCGCAGCGGCCCATCGCCGAGCAGACTACTTCCGGCTGGCGATGAGTTTTTCGAGTTTGACGATGTCGGCGCTGAACTTGCGGATACCTTCGGCAGTTTTCTCCGTGGCCATGGCGTCTTCGTTCAGCTGGAAGCGGAACGTTTTTTCGTCCTGCGTGATCGGCTTGAGATCGCTCGCAAGGGCGTCGGCCATATTGAGTTTCTGCACGACAGGTTCGGTGCTAGCCGCGAGTTCGGCGAGGAGGTTCGGGCTGATAGTCAGCAGGTCGCTGCCGGCGAGTTCAATAATTTGACCGACATTGCGGAAGCTCGCGCCCATGACTTCGGTCTTGTGGCCGAACTTCTTGTAGTAGTTGTAGATGGTCGTCACGGAAATGACGCCCGGGTCTTCGGCTCCAACGTACTCTTTCTTGTTCGTGGCCTTGTACCAGTCGTAAATACGACCCACGAAAGGCGAAATAAGCTGCGCTTTTGCATTGGCGCATTCAACGGCCTGGGTCAGTGAGAAGAGAAGAGTGAGGTTGCAGTGAATGCCTTCTTTTTCGAGAATTTCCGCGGCGCGGATGCCTTCCCAAGTGGAAGCGATCTTGATAAGGATGCGGTCGCGGGAAATGCCGCTCTTTTCATACAAAGCAATCAGTTCGCGACCCTTTTTGACGGAGCCTTCAACGTCGAACGAGAGGCGGGCGTCTGTTTCGGTGGACACGCGGCCTGGAACGATCTGGAGGATTTCGAGACCAAAAGCCACGAGGACATGGTCAATGATCGACTCCACGGAAGCGGTCGAGCCAAGGTCCTTAATGACCTTCGTGAGGATATAGTCGTATTCCGGTTTCGAAACCGCCTGGAGAATAAGACTCGGATTGGTGGTAGCATCCTGAGGTGCGAACTCGCGCATGGACTCAAAATCACCGGTGTCTGCAACGACCGTTGTGAATTTTTTGAGTTGCTCGAGTTGATTCAGCGCGACAGGTGCTTCGGCGATGGCGGTGCTCATGATTTATTTTTCTCCCGGTTGATGAGTAGTGGCTGTTGAGTGGTTCTTTATTGTAAGACGATAACGCAGGCGTGAAAAGCGATTTGATGCGCACATCCACGGTAAATTTGCTGAAAACTTAGCATCGAAGTCATTGTGGCGGGCTTGCGCAAGGGTTTGAATCAATGGAGGATGCGGCTCGATGCAAGGTATTTGGTGGACAGTGACGGTTTTGCTAATGGTCGCAGGCGTTGTCGGTACCGTGTTACCGCTGATTCCCGGACATGTGCTGGTGCTGGCGGGCGCTCTTGTTCACAAGTTTGCGTTTGGCGAAGCCGGCGTAAGTTGGTGGGCCATTACGACCATGGCCCTGCTGGTACTCGCGGGCGCCGCAGTGGATTTCTTGAGCGGTGCTGCGGGAGCGAAATATTTCGGAGCGACTCGCTGGGGCGCGATCGGTGGTCTGGCTGGCGCCATCGTCGGCGTGTTTTTCGGCTTACCGGGAATCATTGTCGGCCCGCTTGTGGGGGTCTTGGCCGGCGAATTGCTCAGCGGCAAAGGTCTATTGCCCGCCGGCAAATCGACTTGGGGCAGTCTTCTAGGCGCCGTCGCTGGAGGCATTCTGAAATTCGTGATTGCACTCCTGATGATCGGCGTGTTTGCAATTTTCCTGACGCTTCACCGGTAAAACAGTATGCAGCAACGCGGACATTTATATCCGCTTTGGTGCAGGCGTTCCCGGGTTCCAGCGCCTGCCAAAATTTCTTCTTTAAACTTAAGACTTAAGACTTAAGACTTCTTTTACCGACAGACGGCCGCCGGCATCACCTTTCGGGGTGAGGCTGGAGGAAAGTCCGAACACCACAAGGCGACATGCCGCGTAAAATGCGCGGGAGTTTCTGGCGAAAGCAGGAAACGACGGACAGTGTCACAGAAAACAAACCACCGGGACGCGGGTGACCGTTTTCCGGCCAGGGTGAAAAGGCGGGGTAAGAGCCCACCGCTTCGCGAGCAATTGCGAAGGCACGAAAAACCCCATGTGGTGCAAGACAAAACAGGAGACAGGACCGCCTGTCCGCTCGCCGGCAACGGCGAAGTCTCCGGGTAATAGTCGCATCACTGCCCCCCACCGCGGGGACAGGGCGTCCGGTCCGCGAGGATTGGATGAGACAAATGGCCGTCACGCTGTTTCGAGTCTAATCGGAATGGCGGACAGAATTCGGCTTATCGTCGGTAAACATGACGGCTGTCGGTCAAGATCCGGCAGCCGTCTCTTTTGGGAGGCAGAATAACCGAACCGTTGTGCGTTCTGAATTCTAAACTCTGAATCCGCCTTCAGCGTTCCACCATTTGATTCGTGGAACTGCGTGCTTTTTGCACAAACGGGTTGTTATCACCATACCGCGCCCAAGGGCCGGGTGGGATATCGCGAAAATCAACAAATTTCCAGTCGCACACATCCGTGCCGCGCATGCCGAGATAGTCACGAACAGCCGGCGAAACATCGAGACCCGCCCCCTTGTTCAGATTAGGCAGTGGACGGTCGTTCCCAAAGACGTATTGCCAGTGATCCGTCCGAAATGGCCCGCAATCCTCCCATTGCGCGTAACAAACTCGATTTCCTTTCCGGATCGCAAGCCAACGCCCTTTACAAACGGTTTTCCCCTCCTCTTTAAACGCGCGACGGAACCACGGAATAACAACTTTCGCCTCAGGCTTGCTGCGACCCGCCTCGACGTCGTTGTACGGCAAAGCGACGTAAAATGGATTCTGTCGCGGCACAAAACCAATGGGGATGTAGTTTCGACGGGCATTCGGATCCGGAGTGTCGAGGCCACCATAATTTCCACGCCAATTGACATCCCAAGAGCTTTTGTGATTCGCCACTGGATTGTTCTGCCCTGCATCCTCCCCTATCCAGAAAACCGTCGTGACGATATTGCGTTTCCACGGATAACCGCCGGCACCGTAGAGTCCGCCGTAACCGGTCGATGCCGGCACTACGACCTTGGGCGTGATTTTGAGCAGCGCATCCTCACGCAGCTTCATGGCAAATTTGACAAAGTCCGTATCCGGCTGGTTAGCCGATTCAGTAGCGGCGGAAACATTTGAAAACAACAATCCACCCGCCAATGCCGAGATCGAAAAAAGTTTAAACGCCGGAGCGATTCCAGGGAGTTTCATCAGTATCCGGTGCAATCCGGTCGATATAAGCGATGAAAACGCACCGGGCAAGCTCAGAAAATGGTGGATTTGCTCGCAGCTTTGATTTCTGCACGGCCCTCGGAAAGCCAAGCAGCGGACGCATGCTTCGGCGAGAGACGATTCACCGGGGATCGGGTGCTTCGGAAATCCGCTGATGAGAGCGCACACTCAAGCACGCTCAAGCGCGATATGAATCAACGACATCAGTGTTGTGCCTGCCGATCCACACTGGCTAAGACAGAGTCCCGCGGCAGCCTTGGCGTTCTTGTGCAGGACTAACGACTCTGCAAAAAGAGCAGCCGCCCGGCCCCGTTCCCCAGTTCTCAAGAAAGCGGAGGCGTAGCTGGAAAAAATGGTCGCCACCTCCACTCGCACGCGGCTGGCCAAGGGTTCTGGTAAATTGTCCGCCAGCATGCGATGCGACCAGTAAATCTGTCCATTGGCGAGGTAGTCCTCCCAGCGGCGGTTTTGAAGCATGTTCCCTGGATGTACCCGATAATTCGACAATCTCCGACTGTCGTACCATGCGCCGTGCCCGGTGCGGTAGCACTGATAAAACAGCCAGCCACAGGCAAACCCACCCGCTTGCTCATCCAGAAAATCCGCCGGCACCATGGCCGTGCGAAAGAGCGTGCAACTAATATGCAGACTGCGGTGCAACGTTGTGGCCGTTCCGAAATCCTTCAGCACGCCCGTCACCAGCTTGCTGCGATGGTGGTGCTCGCTGAGTTCCCGCGTCATGTCCTGCAGCAATCGTCCCTTTCCATCAATTACATGATGATCGCAGAAGGACAAAATCAGATCCGGATTGGCTAAAAGCGGCCGCACAAGGCTCTCCACAAACTCCGGCCCCAGCAAGTCGTCGTCGTTCAGGACCATAAAGAAATCGCTCTGCACGGCAGCCATGCCGGCTTTCCAATTGCCGGCCATCCCGACATTTTTCTTATGGCGAATGCCACGCACTCGCGGATTGCCGGTAAAACTTGCCACGACGGTCGGAGTATCATCCGTACTGGCATCATCCAGCACCAGCACATCTACTCCCGGCCAGGTCTGATTGAGCGCTGAGAGAATCGTTTCGCGCAAATAATCCGCCCGATTGTAAGTCGGAATCAAAACGGTAACGGAACTGTTGGTTGGAACCATGATTCGATCTGTAAATTTTCCTGGCAGAAAGAGTTCGCGTGCATTCGGGTCGCGTTGCGTTCTGAGCCCGCTCTACAACGCATTCGATAAAACAGTGTCTCCACTTTGAAACGACGGGTGGACTGACGCCAAATGATGCAGCGGCGGCACTTTCTTTGACTTCGCCAAGCCTTAACCAGAACAATGCGAGACCTTACGCTATCGCGTGAGTGAGTCGTGGCAGCTCGAGTTCGTGCCTCGAGTTCTTGGCGCTCGATATGATTGAGCCGGATTTTCAAGATACAGGTCTACCCACGCTTGCGAAGTAAAGCTATTTTGACGACCCAATGCTAGCTTTTTTTGCAATTTGACTTCAAAAGCTACCGAACCAGTTGTTGCTCGGGTGAGGACACAGATGTGTGCGACTCCGCTGCAGATTTCGTTGAACCCGAGAACGACCGCCATTTGTCGACCGGCAAAAGCGCCAGACCGATCAGCACAACCTGGCTGATGTCAAAGGCGAGAAGCCACGGGAACGACCGATCCATGAAACCATAGGAATGCAAACCAACGCCCAGCATATTGACGCCGAACCATGAAAAACTGGTGATGATATTGCCGCCGACCGCGAGCGCCATGAGACCCCGCTCGCGTATCATGCCGCCCCAGCGAGCATGCAGAATGATTGCATTCCAAATGACGATGAGCAGCGCCCCATTTTCCTTGGGATCCCAGCCCCAAAAACGCCCCCACGATTGGTCGGCCCAAATGCCACCGAGAATAGTGCCGGTAAAGCTGAACAACGTTGCAAAACAAACGATGCCATAGACCATCGAGCTGATGGATTTTGCCGTCTGTTTTGCGAGCGATCGGGTAAATACGCCGCGCAAAATGAAGACGATGGCCAAAAATCCAGCCAGAAAGGTCGCGCTATAACCGAGCGTGACGACAACCACGTGGGTGGCCAGCCATATATTCGTATCCAGCACGGCACGAAGCATTTCCATCGTGTCCCCATCCACAGATAGGTGATGGGCAATCAGCAGGGTCACGAAACCCATTGCCGCGGCAACGACGGAGCCGATTCCGTTGCGGTTGATTCTTTCCAGAATAACGCAAAGGACAGCGCTCCCCCAGCCAACGAAAATGGCTGAAGAATAGAGATTGGTGACAGGCGGGCGCCCCTGGAGATACATGCGCGCCACCAGACCGAAGGTATGGATTCCCAGAGCCAGGATTAACAACCAGAACGCAGCGCGACCAAAAACGTCCGGCCAAACGAGCCACGAAATCCAAGCGAGTACAAATATGAGAACGTATAGGACCATCGCCTGGTAGAAAGGCTGGAACTGGTTGAAAAAGCTCTCGAAGCCAATCTTCCTCGCCGACCCCGCAAAGTCTTGCTGAAGGTACTTTTGATACTCGTGCAGACTGGTATTAAAGCGCGCGGGATCGTTTGCGCGATACGCGGAAATCATTTCCGCATAGCAATCGACAGCCGGATCGAGCGGTCCGCCTCGGACAACAGCGGCCAGTGCCTGTCCAATGTGCTGCCAGTCATGTCCCGTCGTGTCAGCTGCGTTCCTCGGGATCGCATATACGTAGGCGGCCTGTGCAAGACGTTGATGACGCTGGGCGAATTCCAAGAGCTTGGCAAATGCGATCCGTTCACTATCGGAGAGGGCCTCTCCATTCTTCTCCTTCTCGATCGCGGTCATGCCAGGACCCGCAACCGCGCGGTACTCGGTCAGTTCTCTCGCAAAATCCGGACTGTCCTGCATCTGGATCGAATTCTTGAGACGGATATAGAGCAGCAAGCGCTCGCGGAGCTTCAAGAGCTCCTTTTGGAACACGGACCGGGCACCAGCCTCGACTTCATTCGCGGTGCCGGCTTGTTCCTCAATTTTTGATAAAAATGGAGCCAAATCATTGAAAGAGAAAGCCTTGGTCTTATCCTCACGCCAACCAAGCAGGTCACGAACCTCAGGATTCGAAAGCGGAAAAATCGCCTGCTCGTCCGCACGTTCCGGGCGCATGAGAACATCGATCAGCCAGTTGATCGCGGGAATTTTCCGGCCATCCGCACGTAACGCCTGTTTGCCGGAAATCGACATCAGTGATGTCCGCGCCAGCGTGTCCATCGGTTTGATCCGTCCGCCCACGAGAACGGGCAGACGTCCAAATCCGTCTCGATCAAAACCATCCGCCGATTTCGGCGAGCGCAAGCTTCCGGCGATTAGCGCGATGCCAAACAAAACCAGAATATATGGAAGCCACTTTTTCATTATCCTTATACGTCGTTTTGGGTATTGCGCGGAGTCACGAAGGACGCGGAAAAAGAGGCCACCTCGGCGGCCAGCGTGACATTACTCATGAAGAAGTTTTGCGCCGTCTGGCAAAGGCGGAGAGGCTGATACAGAACTGGACCGTCAGTCCCAAGGCAACAAGTGTGCACGCAATATAAGGCAACAGCCAGCTCGGGTTACGGACCACCTGCAGGATACTTGTCGTGTCGTTGTTGTCGAAAGCGAGTTGGTAAAACGTATTGCCACCGAATCGCAGCGGATGGTTCATGTAAATAAGTGCATCACGTTTTTCACCGTCGGCGGATGTGAGGGTCACTTTGCTCGAAAAATCCTTCGGAATACTCGTGCCCGCGTAAATCTTGTGAGTGAAATCCTGAAGCGTAATGGCGAATGGCTTGTAAAAACGCCGCGGACGCAATTGCACCATCCACGTTTTGCCGCCCGCAGAAACCGTCTGAGGACCATCGAGGCGCTCAGAGACAATGATATCCTGCGTTTTTCCGTCAGGAGTCAGTATCCGCAACGAGGCGCTGGGAGTGTTGGTTTCGTCCGGATTTGTGGCGGGCGCAATCGGCACGAGCACAGCTTGCGGCCCTATGGGCAGTGTTGGGATTTCCAGCGATGTCACCCGGTCTCTGGTAACGCCAAGTGAATTCTTGAAATACAAGACGGGCTGAATCGCGAACGGAAGCGAAGGCGTCGTAATTGGTTTACGGTCGAGCAGGAGTGCTTCGGGGATGCTGACGACCCGATCCGACTTCGAATCAGACGTATCGATTACGGCCAACTCCTTTTCGAGGAAACTTTCGGAATAGTTCTTCGTCTGCCCTTCATCCAAACGCATCTGAGCTTCACGGGCAAAGAGGCTGGTCAGCAGCTGTCCGATGAGAAGCAAAATAATACCCAAATGAAGAAGGTAGATGCCGGACTTGCGAATCGTGAACTTAAAACGGACGGCTTGCGCAGCGATTAGATTTACAAGGAGCACAGCACCAAGAAGATAACCTCCGGGTAGCACAGGAATCTGCCGATTGCTTCCTGGTGGTCCCCACATGACAAACAGGCTCTCGAAGTACTTCTGTTGTGCTCCGTAAATCCCCAAGTGCACTTGCTCGATGGTGCCAAAAAACACAAGCGCCATCGCCAGCGACAGGCAGACAATCGTCAGCTTGAGCGACGTGAGCGGGCGAAGAATAGCGTGGAGAACAGACAAGGCTTCAGTTTTAGGGGTTCAGATTTTCAGAATCGCTTTTACCCATCGTTGGCGGATTTCGGAGCTGCACGTGACGGCAACGGGAAGCGGAAACTCTGTGCAAACTCACGAAAACGAACCGCTTCTGCCGCGACAGTAGCCTTGCTTCCAGTCAACTTTACAAACCAGCTTTGATCGGGCCGCAAAAAAATCGCGCCGAGCATGGCGTGATCCTGTCCCGGCTCGGAGAATTCCACGATTTGCAGCGGCTGTCCTGCCACGTCCTGGGTCTCGATTCCCGTCGTATCCGCAACGGGCTCAAGTTTCATCTGGCCGCGCCAACGGTTCACATTCGCAAGAAGTCCACCCGCTTCACCGGGAAATGTGACCACCGACACATCCAGCTCTTTTGCATCTCCGCGGCCGCTCGAAAAGGACGCGACACGCATTCCCGTCGGCGGCAATTCCTGCCACCCCGAGGGAACCACCCATTGAGGCTTGGCGCTCACGACAGGAGCCGACGTTCCGGTTTCCTTTGGGATATCGTAAACCTTAATCTCCCGATCTTCGCATCCCGCGAGAGTCAACGCTGCCACCGCAAAAATCAGCCGGGTTTTCACTGTTGAACGACTTTTTGCGCGCGCCGGTCCAGCACTTCCTGCGGTGGATACCATTGATACAACATCAGATAAACGATCACCCCGGTGATCGACACATAGAGCCAGACCGGCATCGTCCAACGTCCGAGCCGCCGATGCCTGTCGAACCGCGCTCGCAACGCCGGAATCACCGTGAGCGTGACCAACACCGGAACGAAGCCCGCCAGCACCGTGTGCGTGATCAGAATCACGAAATAGATGGGGCGCACAATTCCTGGCGCCGTGAATCGTATGCTGCCCGCATGATAATGGTACCACAGATAACACACGAGGAATGCGGTCGATGTTACCAATGCGGCAACCATGCACGCGATATGTTGTTTCTTTAGGTCGCGCCGAATGAAAAACCACCCCAGGGCTATGAGAACGGTGCTCAGTGCGTTCAGCGAAGCATTGACGACAGGAAGATCGTAAACGTCCATTCGGGTTAATTCAGGAGCCAATGCCGGACCGATGCGGCGACCTGCTGGGCAACATCCGGCGCTTGTCCGTCAAAATACGCACGTACATTCCCTGAACGATCGACGACAGCGAGTTTTGTGCTGTGGATGAATTGGTCCTCAAGCTTGCCTTCACCGCCCGTATCCATGACAGAGAGCTGAAACCCATTCTGAGCCAAGTCGTAAATCGCCTTCTTGGGTCCCGTGAGGAATACCCAGTTGTCTGCAGCACCATATTTCTGCCCGTATTTAGCCAGGATTTCAGGCGTGTCCTGATCGGGATTTACCGTGAAAGAAACGAGCTCCACGTTTTTTGCTCCTGCAAGCGCATCCTGAATTTCCTTCATCTTGCGCGACATCTCCTGACAGGGACCGGGGCAAGTCGTAAAAATAAAATCCGCCACCCAGACTTTGCCGATCATACTGATTTTATCGACGGTTTTACCGGTATGCGCCGTAAGCGAAAAATCGGGTAAAGGTTTTTCGATACTGACCTGCAGCCCTTTAGTACGGGCATGATTGATTTCGTTAAAGCCAAGCGCGCCGACAAAACCGCCGACTGCGAGTGCGGCCAGGACAAAGAATATCCAATAGGGTCTGAGCTTCATTTCAATTTTGGATGTTCCGGGGACGAAATCCTATTTCATTTCCGGGTGAATACCATTAACCCCAAAAGCAGCGGCAGGTAAGTGATCGATGCAAAGAAAAGTGCCCGGGCGCTGGGAATATCCCGTTTTTGGAGGAAGCGCCAGGCGTGCCAAGCGAAAGCGACGCCGAGGATTACCGACCCAACTGCGAACCACAAGTTATTGATTCCCAAGATATTGGGAAGGAGCGTCACCCCCACGAGCGCGAGCGTATAGATGAAAGAGCGCGACGCCACCGCAAAGCCCGTCGAATCCCGGCCCGAAAGCATCACAAATCCGCCGCGAATGTAATCCTCTTTATACATCCATGAGATGGCGAGGAAGTGCGGGATCTGCCAGAGAAACAAAATGGCGAACAAAATCCCGGCGACCACATCGAAGCGCCCGGAGGCTGCAACGTAACCAATCATGGGTGGCAACGCACCAGGGATCGCACCGACCAAAGTATTGATGGTGCTGATCTTTTTAAGCGGGGTGTAAATCAGGACGTAGAGCAAAATCGTAGCCGCCGCGAGCGCCGTGGCGGCCGAATTGACTGTCGCGCCGAGCAGGACGACCCCGCCGATCGACAACACGAGGCCGATCCACAACGCGCGCATCGGCTGCAATTCGCCAGCTGGGAGCGGGCGGCTCTTGGTGCGCAGCATTTTGGAATCGGCGTCTCGTTCCCAGAGTTCGTTCAACGCGGCAGCGCCCGCAGCACACAAAGCAGTTCCAAGCATGCAGGCAATGAGCGTAAAGTAATTTTCCGGCTCCGAACCGACGCCCATCTGGAAGCCCACCAAAGTCGTAATGAGCACGAGCGCGGTGAGCCGTGACTTTACCAATTCCAGAAAAATCTCGAGCCCAGACCGGCGGGTATCCGCACTCGGCGGAGCGGGTTCTGGGTTGGAAGGAAGTGCGACGACGGTTTTCATCGAGCCAACTCCGATAAGGACCTCGAGATAACGGGTTTCGCGGGAATTCCTTCGAATTCACGTTTCGAACGAAAACAAATAATCGTAAACAATCCGCCCATCAGGAAGAGAACGGCGCCAATTGCAACGTGCGCTGTCGCAATGTCGGCAGCCTTGTTACTCCATATCGTCCAGGCGCCCAGTGCGATCTGCACCAGGACGAGACTGCTCCAAACGAGTGTCCAGCGGCCCAACACACTTCCGGATTTCGCCAGCCGGATGGAAAACCACGGGATCGCCACAGCAAGAAAATAAGCGATGAGACGATGAACGAATTGCAACGCGATCAGAGGCGCAGAGGTCGGAGCCTGGCCGGCAGCGACGCGGTCCGCATTAATCTTTGAGATGCTGTCCGCATCCAAAGGCGGAATGACGCGCCCATACGTGGCAGGGAAATCCGGTATCGACAGGCCAGCGTGTTGATGCCGCATCGACGCGGCGATGGCAAGCTGGAGAAAGATCAACACTGCCAGAAACAATGCCGCTTTTGAAAAGTGCCGCGCCGGATCATTCGCCAATTTTGCTTTTTTCCACCAAGGCGACAATGCCAGCGAAATGAATGCGCAGAAGAGGAGGAAACTCTGGGCCAGGCACGCGTGAAAAATGCCGATTTGCTGCTCGATCAACGTCACGCGCAATCCTCCAAGAACCCCCTGCAAAATCACCGCAAGGAGCGCGATAACCCCGCACCATTTCAACCACTTACGTTTTTCCGCGATCCACAGCCATACGCAGAGACCGATGGTGAGGAATCCGACCGTCGAAGCGATCAGCCGGTGCGTGTGTTCATGAAAAATCCCACCCTGCCAGAGGTGAATCGGGAACAGAAACATGTTGTATCCGTAGGTCGTTGGCCAGTCCGGAACCGCCATTCCGACACCTTTGCTCGTCACGAGTCCGCCGGAGCAGATGAGGATCAAGACGGCGACGACGAGGAATTGGCTGAAACGGTGTAGTAGTAATTTGCTCACGATTTTGGGCAACCGGCCCTGATGGGACGAGCCGGTCAGGCCGGGAGAAGCGGCCTCGAATTTATTAGAGGGAATGGCCGCCGTCCAGTCCCGCTGTTGCTGCCGCCGTTTTTGGTGCCGCAGCAGGCGCTGCCGGTGCGGAGCCCTTGACCCAGGCGTTGAAGTCTGCGGCCGGTTCGATGGTAACCGTGGCCTTCATCGAGTAATGCCCATTTCCGCAAAGCTGCCCGCAAATAATCTCAAAATCTCCCAGCTTATTCGGGGTGAACCAGATCGGTACGAGCGATCCGGGAATGGCGTCATGGGCAATGCGGAAGTTCGCGAATGAGGCGTTGTGGATCACGTCCTTGGAAGTCAATTCGATGATCACAGCGCGATTCACTGGAAGACGCATCGCGCCGGCTAAAACCCGGTCGTCTTTTGCAGCCTGATCGTTTTTGTCCAGACCGACGGGATTCGAACCGCTCACAAACTCGTTGCTGCGCTTGCCAAAAACGCCGTCCGGACCTGGATACCAAAAATTCCACAAAAATTGCTGACCATACGCACGGACATGAACGGCGCCTTCACCGGGGAATTCGTTGACGCGCGCAGACCAAATTGGCAGTGCAAATCCCAGCAGGAGAACGGCCTCGATCATCACCACGCCCACTTCGACGTGGGTGGAAACCTTCGTTTTGACTCCGTGATAGGACGCTTTCGGATTCTTCGACTTCCGGAACCGCCACAGGGCATAGACAAAATAGGTGAACCACCCAACGAACAACACGAGCATGAACCAATGCGCGAATTCGAGCATGTTATCCACCAGCGGCGCATGTTCAGAGGCCGCAGGCGGAATTCCAAGAAGTTCGTTTATGAGGGCGAGTTGCATGGAGGGATTCGGAAAATTCAGGATATAACCTGTTCTGCCTCAACAGGCTGCGTTGTCTTTTCATCAACCCACTCGCTTTCGACGGGCATTTCTTTTTGCCGGACTGCGAGATACATGAAAAATGCAGCGATCCCGCAAAGGACAATGCCAACGGTGCCGAGAAGAAAAAGAATAGCCAGAGTCATGCCGCGCGTCTCAGCTGAGTCTGGAGCGGAAAAACAAACCGGACAGGCTTCGGCAACGGTGACGGTCGCCAGGAATAACGAGCAAAAAATAACGAACGACGAATTGTTACGAAGAAAAGTCGGGATGGTTTGCAGGTTTTTCATTTCGTCATTCGCCCATTGCGTCGTCACACAATGATTCGTTTGGATTTTCTAAAGAACCAGACGCCATACCCAGTGAGAGCCAGGGCGACGATCCCGAATGCCACGCCGAAAATTAGCGACGCGACCTCATCGCTTTGCCGGTAGGAAGAAATGCCGAACCACGCACAGCCTGCGCTTAGCAGGATTGCCACGACGATGAATACGAAATGAAAAGCTTTGAGTGACATTCTTTCGTTTCAGTGCGGCAAATGGATTCTGTCCGAATAAGCCAGAAGAGTGACGAGGAACATATCGAGCAGGAACAACACGGAAAAAAACACGGCGCGGCGAATGTGTGACTGCTCGGCATTGAGATGCATCGCGTAGACGGCTACGGCGACGATGTTCAAGCCCACGACGAGCATGGAAAGAAGCACATTTCCTTTCGTCATGTAGGCAACCGCAACTGTCAAAACCGTGAGCACGAAGGAAATCGCAGCAACGGTCTTCGATATACGGACGTATTTGGCGACCTTCGCGGCTTCCGCGGCCGGGATTTCGTTGGGTGCCGGAGTGGTCTGTGCGGGGGAATCACTCATGACTGATTAACCTTACAGCAAATAAAACAGTGGAAACGCCAAAATCCAGACGAGGTCCACAAAATGCCAGTAAAGACCGGCACATTCGACGCGGTTGGCGAGATGTTCAGGGTTGCGTTTGTAAAGAGCCGAACCTGGCCCCAAAAAATACAGGAAAACGACTACGCCCCCGACGATATGCAGCGCGTGCAGGCCAGTAATGGTGAAATAAACGGAGAAAAACGAGCTGTGCTCGGGGGTAAACATGCCCGCCCAACGGATGTCCGCTTTGTCGATTTTAGCTTCCTTGTCCGAGAGTTTTGCCGGCCAGAGACTCGGGCTGTCATACACCGGGTTTGTCGGATCGGCGTTTACGGCGTCCAGCTTAACTTCGTATTCTGCTTTTGAGCCTTTCAGGGAATCCAGTTCCTTCTGGATTTTTGACGTATACTCTTTGCCTTCAATCACATACACGCCGTGCTCTTCCTTGAGGTCGTGCTTTTTGATGAAGGCCTCGAACTTCGGCTTATCCGCGGTCCCCGCTTCCAGATGGATCGAATGCAAGTGCCCCGTGATTTCCACCCGCCGCGACAACCCCTTCGACGCAAGATAGTTGTTCCCCAGATACGGCTCATATTTCGCGAGCGCCTCCGGTTTAATGTAGGCGCCGAAGTGCCCGAATTTCTGGGGATACTCGTAGATGAGTTTGATCCCCAAAAAGACCAAGGCCAGCCCAATCGTCGTGGCCATCCAACGTCGATATTTGGAAAACTGGCGCATCTTCAGCGCCGCCCATGCCATAACGACCGTGACGGATGAGAGGATCAAAATCGCCGTGTTCAACGTCCCAACCGGCACGTTGAGGAGTCCATGCGGCCACAGCCCCGGCCCAGCGCCCATTCGCAGAAAAAGGTAGCTCGAAAATAGTCCGCCGAAGAGCATCGCCTCCGAAGCTAGGAAAAGCCAGATGCCGATTTTCGCGCTATAGAGCCCCGTGTCGGGCCGCGCAGTCACTGTGTAAGGAATTTCGACTTCAGCGCTCATAGCTCAAAACCCATTTCTGCATTCTGATTTCTGCCTTCTTCCTTCTGAATTCTGCCTTCTCTTCACGCCTTCGCCTCCCATTGCGGTGAATAGTCGCGCGCCGCGCCAGGAACACTGTATTCGTTAGGTCCGCGATAAACCGTGACCGGCCCCGTGAAATTTCCGTGTCCCGGAGGCGTCGGCGTATTCCACTCCAATGTCGTGGCATGCCACGGATTGTCGCTCGCCTTCGGCCCCTTGAATGCGCTGTAGATGAAATTGATGATGAACGGGATCTGGAACAGCAGCAGCCCAAACGCGGACCACGAGATCACGACGTTGTAGTGCAAGAGCGGTTTTGCCAGCTCGTATGTAGCGCCACCGTCGTACCAACGCCGATGCATGCCACCCATGCCTTGCAGGAACATCGGCATGAAAATCCCGTTCATGCATATGAACGATCCGAAGAAATGCACCCTGCCCCAAAAGTCGTTCAGCTTCCGCCCAACCGCCTTCGGGAACCAATAATAAACCCCGGCAAATAGCGCGAAAATCGTTCCCGGTGCCACGACATAGTGGAAGTGGCTGATCACATAATACGTATCGTGCAGTAGCAGCGAAATGGAATTGAACGCCAGGGGAATACCCGTCAATCCGCCAATGCCGAACATGGGCAAAAACGCCACCGCAAACAACATCGGCACCGTAAACCGGATCGATCCACCCCAGAGCGAAATCAGGAGCGCCGTCACGATGACGACTGACGGAATGGAAATGAGCACCGTCGTTGTTTGGAAAAACGCGGCAATTTTTATACCCATGCCGGTGAGATACATGTGATGGGCCCAAACCATGAACGACAGCACGCCAACGGCAGCCGCAGAAAAAACCAGCGATTTGTAGCTCCAAAGCGGCTTGCGAGTGTTGTTTGCAATGATTTCCGCCACGATTCCAATCGCCGGAAGGATAAGCACATAGACCTCCGGGTGCGCGAGGAACCAAAACAAATGCTGCCAGAGAAGCACGCTGCCACCACCACCTTTTTCCAAAGGCAAGCCGCTTACAATCAACCCTTCGGGAGAAAAGAAGCTCGTGTTAAACACGCGATCCATGAATTGCATGATCGCCGCCGACTCCAGCGGCGGGAACGCCAGCAGCAACAAATACGCGGTGATAAACTGTACCCAAACGAGCACCGGCAAACGCATCCACGTCATCCCCGGCGCACGCAGCTGAACCACCGTCACAATAATGTTCACCGATCCAAGCAGCGACGATGTGATCATGAACACCATCGACAAAATCCACCACGTCTGTCCCGTGAACAAAATCGGCCAAGCATCGGGAATGCCCAATGTTCCCGGTTGATCCGCGATACTGGCGAGCGGTGAATAGGACGTCCACCCGCTTTTCGCCGCTCCGCCTGGGAGCAGGAAGCTGGAAATCATCATCACGCTGCCCAGAAAATTCGTCCAATAGCTCATCATGTTGAGCTTCGGAAAACTCATATCCGGGGCACCGATCATGAGCGGCACGAGATAATTGCCAAACGCGCCAAATGCCACAGGCACCACACCGAGGAACACCATGAGAGTGCCGTGCATGGCCCCGAGCGAATTGTAAAAATCCGGCTTCATCGCCCCGTCGGGCGTGATAAACGCCTCGCCGATTCGGATGCCGTGAAGCAGTTTCCCGATCACCGGTATTGGCTGCCCTGGATACGCCAGTTGCCAGCGCATCAACAGCATCATCGAAAAACCCACCAGCAGGAACACAAGTCCCGTGACGAGGTATTGAATGCCAATAACCTTGTGATCGACGGAGAAAATATATTTTCTCCAAAAACTCAGCTCGTCATGGGCATGACCGGCGTGCGCTCCGTGTTCAGCAGGAGCATGATGTCTTCCGGTTACAGCCGGAGCCGCACCGCCAGCAAAAGAGGCGTCATCCGCGGGATTCGTCATAGGGTGGAACGGCGATCAAGAGGTATAAGAAACTAATCGCAGCCCCGAGAATACACAGCCACCCCGGAATAGCAATGGTTCGTTTTTAAGAAAATCCTGACTTCGCCGTCCTTCCTTTCGCCCCCGGCTACTCCGTCTTTGTTTTCCTCTTTTTCCTGTCAGCTTTACCGGAAATCGTGAGAACCCGGCGTCGCAAGCTCCGTCACAACCAAGGGACGGATACGCCTGGCTTTAACATGAATAACGCCATCCATGTTTTGCAACGGCCCCTCGATCTCCAGAAACGGTTCCTCGGTAATGACGAGCCGGTTCCGTTCGAAAAACTTGCTGTAAATAATGGCGTTGGCGATGCCGGTTTCGTCTTCGAGACTCACAAAAACGACCCCTTTCGCGGTGCCGGGGCGTTGCCGGCAGATGACCATGCCGCCGATAGTCACGAGCGTGCCATTGGGTGTGTCCGTCAGATCCGAAGCACGCCACAGATGCGGAGCCCGGTCACGAATGAGTGCCATCGGATGATGACCGGTGGTCAGACCTGTGCCGGCGTAATCGGCCCGGGTGCGTTCGATGGCGTTCATGGGCAGAAGCGGCAGCGTTTCCAAGCTTTCCGCAGAGGCAAAAAGATCGCCCGGTTCGCGCAGCACTTCGATCTGCCATTGTGAGGCGCGGCGGTGCTTGGCTTGATCATCCAGGCCGTTGAGCGCGCCGATTTTCGCTAGGGTGCGTAACGCGGTTTTAGGTAGCGCCGCGCGGAGTTGAAAATCGGCCAGAGTAGCGAAAGGAGCCCGCCCACGCTCACCCAGAATCCGTTCCGCATCGGCGCGATTGAGGCTTCTCACATAGCATAACCCGAGCCGGATGGAATCGTCCTCACCGACGGTGCAGAGCCAATCGCTTTCCATCACGTTCACGGGCCGGATCCGTAACCCGTGGCGCCGGGCATCCTTGAGAAGGGTGTCGGGCGAATAAAAACCCATCGGTTGATTGTTGAAAAGCCCGGCGAAAAATTCCGGCGCGCGATGCACTTTCATCCAGCAACTCGCATAAGCGATGAGTCCAAAGCTGATCGCATGCGATTCGGGAAAGCCATACACGGCAAACGATTGCACCGATTGCACGATTTGATCGCGGACAGCCGGAGCGATCCCTTTCCGCTCCATGGCAGTCCGAAGTTTGACGCACACTTTCTCCATTCGATCGTGCGAACGATGAAAACTGAGCGCCCGTCGCAATTCCTCGGCTTCGCTGCCGCTAAAATCGGCCATCACCATGGCCATTTTGAGGAGTTGCTCCTGAAAAAGAGGAACTCCCAGGGTGCGCTCCAGCACAGGCTCCAGCAAAGGATGCATGTAAGTGACTTCCTCTTTTCCAGCGCGCCGCGCGAGATAGGGATCGAGCATGTTCCCCTGGATCGGTCCCGGCCGAATGATGGCTACTTCGACGACGACATCATAAAAGCAGCGGGGCTGCATCCGGGGAAGTGTCGCCATTTGTGCCCGGCTCTCGACCTGGAAAACGCCGATGGTGTCCGCCCGGCACATAAGATCGTACGTCGGCGCGTCATCCTTCGGGATCATCGCCAGGTCCACGGGCCGTCCCCTTGCCCGGCACATTTCGAGCGAATCCTGCATCACAGCCATCATTCCAAGCCCGAGCAAATCGACTTTGATAATGCCGAGATCCTCGCAGTCGTCCTTGTCCCACTGTGCAACGACACGGCCGGGCATGGAGGCATTTTCCAGCGGAACGATGGAGCTGAGTTCGCCCTCGCAAATGATCATCCCGCCGCTGTGCTGTCCGAGATGCCGCGGCAAACCGTAAATGCGTTGATACAAATCCACCGCCGCTGCCGTTCGGGGGTGATCCGGCGGGATGCCAGCATTCTTGAGCTGATCGCCAAGCTGCATCGTGTGCGGAAAATCGCCATTGGCGAACAGGCGCGAAAACCGGTCCAGCATTTCCGGAGAAAAATTCAGCGCCTTGCCGATTTCGCGCATGGCGGAGCGCCCGCGAAACGTAATCACATTGGCCGTCATCGCTGCTCCCTGCTTGCCATAACGGCGATAGACTTCCTGAATGACCCGTTCGCGCCGCTCGCCGCTGGGAAGGTCGATGTCGATATCCGGCCACGAAGTGCGCCCTTCGGAAAGGAAACGCTCGAAAAGCAGTTTGTTCTCAACCGGATCGCAGGCGGTGATACCGAGGGAATAGCAAACCGCGCTGTTGGCAGCCGAGCCGCGCCCCTGCGCGAGGATGTCCTGATCCCGGCAAAAATTCATCAGATCCCAGACAATGAGAAAATAGCCGCTGAACCCGAGCCGGGCGATGAGATCGAGTTCGTGATCGAGCTGGCGCAGGACGGGCAGCGAGAGCACCGGGTAACGCTTTCGGGCTCCTTCCAAAGTCATTTTGCGCAGGAACGAATCCATCGTTTCGCCCTCCGGCATTCCGCGGTATTTCGGAAACTCGTAGCCGAGATTTTCGAGAGTGAAATCGAGGCGCCCGGCCAGACGAACGGTATTGGCGACGGCCTCCGGCATATCCGCAAACAGCCGCGCCATTTTGGCGGCGGGTTTGAGATAGCGCTCGTCATTTAGCGAAAGCAAACGGCCCGCGGCATCCAAGTGCGTATGATTCCGGGCACAGGTGAAAACATCAAACACGGGCCGTTCTTCGCGTGTGGCGTAAAGGACGCCATTGGTGGCGAGCAAAGGCAAATTCGTTGCTGCGGCCAAGTCGCGAAGGGCGTCATTTTCGCGCTCTTCACCGCGGCGGAGATGACGCTGGATTTCGATAAAGACATTCTCTTTTCCAAAAGCGGCGACCAACTGTTCAACTCTCGCGATTGCCTTCGACTCCTCCTTTCGAGCCAGCGCCTGCCGGATCGGACCTTCCTCATCACCGGTAAGCGCAACGAGGCCATCAGAAAATCCAGCCAATTCATTCCAGAAAACCGGGGCCTCCGTCTTCGTGCCGCGCAATTTGGCCTGTGTGATGAGCCGGCAAAGATTCCGGTATCCAGCGCGGCTGGCAACGAGCACAGGAAGCACGCCGCCATCGTCCATGGTCAGCTCCGCGCCGACAATGGCCCGGATGTTGTGCTCTTTCGCGCCATGATAAAACCGCGCCGCGCCATACACACCGTCTCGATCGCACAACGCCACTGCTGACAGACCGCATTCAGCCGCGCGGGCCGCAAGCGCTTCCGGATGCGATGCGCCGCGCAAAAAACTGCACGCGCTGCGAGCATGGAGTTCGACGTAGTCCATCAAGTAAAGGATGCGGCAGAAATATACCGCATCGCGATTCAAATCCCGCGTTGTCGCTCATCCGTTTTCTACCGTATCCCCGTCCTCGCAGCGCTGGACTTTCCAGAGAGCATTTGTCCGAAATTGAGCGTCAGATAATACAAAGAGTCTGACGATCAAATCACCATGCGCATTCTTCTCGTCGAGGACGACAAACAGATTTCACGCTTCATCGTCAAGGGTTTGCGGGAGAAGAATTTCTCCGTCGATCTATGTGAAAACGGCGACGAAGCCTATGATCAATTGCTCGCCATCCCCTACGACGCCGCGATCCTCGACATCATGCTTCCAGGACGCGACGGCATTTCGATCGTCAGGCAACTCCGAAAAAACGCGGTAACCACGCCCGTGCTCCTGCTCACCGCCCGCGGAGCCGTCTCTGAGCGCGTCGAGGGTCTCTACGCTGGAGCAGACGACTATCTGGCAAAACCTTTTGCCATGGACGAACTCGTCGCTCGTGTGCATGCCCTCTTGCGGCGGTCCACAGGAGAAAAAGTGACCCGTTACAGCGTCGGCGACCTGAGCATGGACCTGGCCCGGCGAACCGTCCGCCGCAGCGATCGAAAGATCGATCTCACTTCGCGCGAATTTTCCCTGCTGGAATGTCTTCTGCGCAACCCAGGCCATGTGCTTACACGAACCCAACTCTGTGAGCACGTATGGGAATACCATTTTGATCCGGGCACGAACCTTGTCGATGTCTACATCCAGCGCTTGCGCCGGAAAATTGATGACGGTTTTGCCACAAAACTGATCCAGACCGTGCGCGGCGCTGGATATTGCATCAGCGAGGCTTCATGAACCGGTGGCCGATCCGTCTTCGCTTGGCGGTCTGGTCCGGGACTCTCACCCTGGCGCTCCTGGTTCTTTTCGGCATTGGATCGGCCTGGAACCTCTACCACGAACAACTCGATGCGCTCACCATCGAGACCCACAAACCTTCTGCCAAGGAAAAAACCGAAGCGCTGGAAATAGTGGGCGATCTGATGCGCGGTTACCTCGTGCTGCTGCCCGTCGCCTCGGTTCTTGCCGCGGCCGGGTCCTGGTGGATCGCCGGCCAGGCACTGCGCCCCCTGCATGACGTAACAGCTGCCGCGGAGTGCATCCATGCACAATCGCTCGACCAGCGCATTCCCGAACCGGCGAGCGAAGATGAAGTGCGTCGGCTGACGATCGTGCTGAACTCGATGCTCGACCGGTTACGGCGGAGTTTCGAGCAAGCGCGCCATTTTGCCGCGGACGCTTCGCATGAACTCAAGACACCGCTAACGATCATGCGCGGCGAAATCGAAGAGCAAATCCGACAGTGCCCGCCATCCGACACCGAGCGGGCTACGTTTTTGGAGCGGCTCCTGGGTCAAACACAGAGGCTGGCGGCGATCTGCACCGATTTGCTTTTTCTGGCGCGTTTGGATGCAGGAAACGTGGCGATCGATGCGCAGCCCATTGATTTGACGGCTCTCTGCGAGGAACTCGCCGATGACTCCACACTGATCGCCAGCGAACGGGGCATCCGCATGGACACCAATCTCGCGCCGAACGTTTGGATCTCCGGCGATCCGTCTTCCATTCATCGAGCCCTGCTGAATCTTTTGCAGAACGCCATCCAATACAACGAGCCGAATGGCAGCGTGCGGATGCAGCTTTTGACGGACAAACAGGCGATCGTTCGGATCGAAAATACCGGGCCCGGCATTCCTGAAGGCGAAATCGCAAACCTTTTCACCCGGTTCCACCGCGGAGCGAATCATCGCGGGCAAACGGCCGGCCACGGCCTTGGATTGAATATTTGCCGGGAAATTGTCCTTCAAGCTGGCGGCCATGTCGCGCTGGTGCATTCCCGGCCAGGCAGCACTCTATTCGAAGTGCGGTTGCCAATAAGCTGATACGATCGCCGATGGGGTCGCGGCGAATGACGAAACTGTCATTTTGCTGACAGCCCGCGTTCATGTGCCGGCGGTATCGTCCCGCATGTTCAGCACAGTTTTCGTAAAGCCGCGATGAGGAGCCCTGCTCTGCCATTCGGCATCCCAAGGCTCGTGCTGCTGCACACGGCTGCATTGTCCGCAATTGCCAGCCTGGCAACTGGGTGCGCGGTTTATCATCCGAAACCGTTGGTCGCCGCGGTGGCAGACATTCCTTCCGGCGAGACGCTCCACTCGCTCAAGGTCGATCTCCGAAATGGCGTCAACCCCGACGAAGCCGCCGTTCTTGCGGTTCTTCTCAACCCCACGCTGCGCGCCGACCGCGACCGCCACGGACTGGCTGTCGCGCAACTCATCCAAGCCGGCGTCCTGCCAAATCCCTCGGTTTCATTCAACCGCGACTATGTCATCGGCGGCAATACCGAGGGAACAATCAGCGCATTCGGTCTGGGCGGGAGCTGGGACGTCACTTCGCTCCTGACGCTCGCTCCGAAACTCGCCGCCGCCCGGGCAAACCTACATTCTATCGATCTCGACATCGCCTGGACCGAATGGCAGACGGCGCAGGCGGCGCGGATCGCCGTGTATCGGGTCATCTCCCTCGAAGCGCAGCTTTCCGCGGCTCACGAAGCCGATTTTGCCTCGGGCGAAAATGTAACAAGCCTTCAAAAAGCCGTCGAACTCCATAACGCCACTGCGCTCGATCTTGCCGCCGCTCAATCTGCGAGCAACGACGCGCGCATGACCGCTCTGGCCACGGGCCAAGAGCTTGAAAAACAACGGCTTGAGCTGAAGCGCGCTCTCGGTGTGCCGCCGGGCGCCGATGTCCGCGTCGAGGCACAAGCCATGCCGTCCCATTTGGATTTGCCTTCAGAAAAGAACCTCGTCGGCGAACTTGAAAGCCGGCGGCTCGATTTGCTCGCCTTAAAATCCGGTTATGACAGCCAGGACGCCACCCTGCGCGCGGCTATCCTCAGCCAGTTTCCAAAAATCTCCCTTGGCCTCAATCGCGCGACCGACACCAGCAACGTCCAGACGCTTGGCTTCGGCGTCTCCATCGATCTTCCGATATTCGATCGCAACCAGGGAGCTGTCGCCACCGAGAACGCCACCCGGCAGAAGCTTTTCGACGAATACGCCAGCCGCGTTTTCCAGGCCCGCGCAGATGTCGCCGTGGCCCTCTCCGACATCCGTTTTCTGAGCCGGCAAATTGCCGCCAGCGGAAACGCCATCACGGATCTCCAAAACGTCGTCACCATGGAAAAGGCTGCGATGGACGAGGGAAACGCCGACGTCCTCAGCTATTACCAGGCCCGCAACAATCTGCTCTCGCGCAAGATCGAATTGCTGAAGCTCAAACAACAACTCGTTGAGACCCGAATCGCACTAGAAATCGCCGCTGGGCGCCTATTGCCATGAAACGCCGAATTTTAGTCCTCTTGCTCATCGTCACCGTCACCGCCATTGTTTCCGGGGGCTGGCTATTTTTCCATCACGCTGAACGTGCGGCCGAGGAAAGCGAAGAAGAAGTCACGCCAGTCGCATCAGTCGAGACAGCCCCCATCGTTCGCAAGACGTTTGCTGCGACAACCAGTGTTTATGGCAGCGTCATCGCCCAGGCGGGAAAAACGCACACGATCACAGCCGGATTCGAGGCCCGGATTCTCCACGTCTTCGTCGAACCGGGACAACACGTCCGCAAAGGCGATGCGGTTCTGGAAATCGCCGCCAGCCCGGCAGCGAGCCTCGCCGTTAATCAGGCGAAAACTGCGCTGGAAACCAGTCTAAAAGACCTCCATCAAACACAGCAACGTTTCAATCTGAAGCTGGCCACGAACCAGGAACTTGGCCAGGCGCAGAAAGCCGTGCAGGACGCGGAATCGCAATTGCAGAGTCTCCGCCAGGCCGGCGCGGGCGGGCAGCTTTTCGCGGAAACAGACGGCGTCGTTGCGTCAATCGCCATAGAGAATGGCCAGCTCGCCGCAACAGGGTCCCCGCTGGCCGGGATCGTCGCAGACGACGACATCGAGGTAAAAATCGGCGTCGAACCCGAAGACGCTTTGAAGCTCGTGGAAGGTCAACGCCTTGCCATTTTCAAAGTGAATGGCGACTCCGGGAAATCCTTCGAGGGAACCGTCCGGCTCATCGCGCACCGGATCGATCCGGCCACGCGCTTGGTCGATGTCCACGTGGCCTTGCCGCCGGCAAGCGGCTTGATGCTCAACGGTTACGTGCGAGCCGAGATCGAGCAATCGGCCAGCGACGCATTGGTCGTCCCGCGGTCGGCCGTTTTGCCCGATGGCGAAGCATTCATCGTGTTCACGATCAGCGACGGTCGCGCCGTGAAGCACACGGTTCAGACCGGGATCGAAACGCGGGACGAAATCCAGATCGTGACGCCAGACCTTCACGAAAGCGATGCGGTAGTCGTCGTGGGCAATTACGAACTGGAAAACGGCATGAAAGTGGAGGCGATGTGAATTTCACCAGCTGGGCGCAGAGTCATTCAAGATCCATCCTGTTCCTCCTCGGTGTGCTCATCGTCGCGGGAGTGGTAAGCAGTTTTCAATTGCCGGTCAGCCTGTTTCCGCAAGTAAGTTTTCCGCGTGTCCGCTTGAGTCTCGAAGCAGGCGACCAACCGGCGGAACGCATGGCCGTCGAAGTGACGGCGCCTGTCGAGGAAGCGGTTCGAGCGATTCCGGGTGTGCGCGACGTGCGTTCGACCACGAGCCGGGGCAGCGCCGAAATTTCCGTGAATTTCGATTGGGGGCAGGACATGACCAGCGCCCTGCTCCAGGTCGAATCCGAGGTCAATAAAGCCTTGCCGTCGCTTCCTGCGGGCACCCGTTTCACCGCCGAGCGCATGGACCCGACGGTTTTTCCAGTCATCGCCTACAGCCTGGTTTCCTCAAGCCGCTCGTTGGCCGAACTGCGCGATCTCGCGCTCTACACGTTGCGCCCGGCCCTTACCACGGTGCCCGGTGTAGCCAAAGTGGATGTCCAGGGTGGTGAAATCGAGGAATTCCGCGTCGTCGCCGACCCGGCAAAACTCCAATCCTTCGGCCTTACTCTCACGGACGTCGGAAACGCGCTCTCGGCTTCGAACATCCTGACCGCGGTCGGGCGGCTCGAGCAAAACAGCAAGCTGTATCTCGTCATTTCCAACACGCGATTCCAGAACATCGAAGAAATCCCGCAAACGGTCCTCCGCTCCAGTCCGGACGGCGTCGTGCTGCTGAGCGATGTCGCGACGATCGAGCGCTCGAAGGAGCCGCAATGGGTTCGCGTGACTGCGGATGGCCGCGATGCCGTACTTTTTCAGGTCTTTCAGCAGCCAGGCGGCAACACGGTCCGCATCGCCGCTGATATCCGGGCAAAGCTCGCACAAATGAAAGGCACCCTGCCGTCCGGCGTGCGAATCGCGAATTGGTACGACCAAAGCGGCATCATTGTTTCTTCCGCCTCCAGCACGGGCGAAGCGGTGCTCATCGGCGTGGCCCTGGCGGCACTTGTCCTGCTCGTTTTTCTTCGAAACTGGAAAGTGACGCTTATCGCCGCATTGGCGGTGCCCGCCGTGCTTGCCGCGACCATTCTCCTCCTGGCCGTGCTCAAGATGAGCTTCAACATCATGACCCTCGGCGGCATGGCCGCAGCCGTCGGTCTCATCATCGACGACGCAATTGTCATGATCGAACACATCGTCCGCCGCACACGCGAAGAGAGCGATCATGATCTCCGCGGCCGGGTGCTCGTCGCGGCGAGCGAGTTTACACGTCCGCTCGCCGGATCATCCGCGGTCACCATTATCATCTTTGCGCCTCTGGCTTTCCTCTCTGGCGTAACCGGCGCGTTTTTCAAAGCGCTCTCGCTCACGATGGCCGCGAGCCTCATCATTTCTTTCATCGTGGCATGGCTCGCGGCTCCCATCCTGTCAGCTGCATTCCTCACGGAGAAAGATGGCAACATCGAAAAAGTCGGCCCGTTCATGCAGCGGGTGCAGGATTCCTACCAGCGCCTGATGCAGCGGCTGCTCGCGCGCCCCGCGTTGACGCTTCTATTCATCTTGCCGCTGCTTGGGATCGGATGGCTCGGGCTCCGCAACGTTTCCACCGGATTCATGCCTTCGATGGACGAGGGCGGCTTCATTCTCGACTATCTTTCGCCCCCGGGAACATCCCTCGCCGAAACGGATCGGCTCATTCGGAAAGTGGAGAAAATTCTTCACGACACGCCCGACGTGCAAACGTGGTCCCGGAGAACCGGTTTCGGGTTGGGCGGCGGCCTGAGCGAAGCCAATAACGGCGATTTTTTCATCCGCCTGAAACCCCAGCCGCGCCGTCCCATCGAGGAAGTGATGGATGAAGTTCGTTCCAAAGTTGAAGAAACCATTCCCGGCCTGCAGGTCGAGGTTCTGCAGCTCATGGAAGATCTCATCGGCGACCTGACCAGCGTGCCGCAGCCCATTGAAATTAAGATCTATTCCGACGACGAATCGGCGCTGGAAAAAATCGCAACGGGCGTCGCAGAAAGAATCTCCAAAATTCGAGGTGTCGCCGAGATCAATCCGGGCATCATTCCTGCCGGCGACGCCCTCAACATCGAAGTGGACCGAGTCAAGGCCGCCATCGAAGGCATGGACGTCGATACCATCACGCAATCCGTGAATGATTTTCTGAGCGGAAAACTGGCCGCCGGCATCCAGCAGGGACCAAAAGTCGTCGGCGTCCGCGTGTGGACTCCCACCGCTGAGAATGGAACCACGCGCGACCTTGCCGGAATGCTTTTGCGAGCGCCGGACGGACATCTGTTCCCGCTCAAACGTGTCGCCCGGATCATACCCGAAACGGGACAGCCGGAAATTACCCGGGACGACCTCAAACGCATGGTCGCCGTCACCGCACGGATCACGGGTCGCGATCTTGGTTCAACGGTCCGCGACGTGCAAAAGGCGCTGGACGCCCCTGGCCTTCTCCCAGCAGGCACAACATATTCGCTGGGCGGGCTCTACGAGCAGCAACAAATCGCTTTCCGCGGCTTGACTATCATCCTTGCCGTCGCTGCCGCGCTGGTTTTTCTCCTGCTGCTCTTCCTGTATGAGAGTTTTCGGGTCGCCATCACGATGCTCATGATCACGCTGCTCGCCGTCGCGGGCGTGTACGCCGGGCTCTGGATCACCGGCACGGAATTCAACATCACCTCGCGCATGGGCATGACGATGATCATCGGCATCGTCACCGAAGCCGCGATTTTTTATTATTCGGAATACCGCAGCCTACCCACGGCAGCAGACCGCGCCATCCTCGCCGGAGTCAACCGGATGAGGCCCATCGCAATGACTACTTTCGCCGCCATTCTCGCCCTCGCTCCCCTGGCACTTGGAATCGGCGAGGGTTCGGCCATGCAGCAGCCTCTCGCCATCGCCATCATTTCCGGCCTCGTCTTCCAGCTCCCGCTCGTGCTCATTGTCCTTCCGGCGCTGTTGCAATTTGGAGAGCGCCTCCGACCCTTTCGGAAGTCCAAATGATCCCTGCGGACGATGAAACGACCACTTCGGACACCGCAATAATCTCTTCGGACCACTAAATGGCCACTTCGGACAACCCAATGGCCACTTCGGACAGTCAAATGGCCGCTTCGGACAGTCCAACGACCACTTCGGACAGCCCAACGACCACTTCGGACAGCCAAATAACCACTTCGGACAACGCAACGACCCCTTGAAATGACCAAGGACGTCTTCAGAAGATTCAACGACCACGTTGGAGGACGCGACCACCACGCCGGATGAATCAACGGCCACTTCGGAAGACGCAATGACCACTTCGCAGGCTACAACAACCCCTTCGGAACAAGAAATAGCGGCTTCGCATTGAAAAATGGATGTGCTGGAGAGAAAAATTCGTCCGCGGGATGGAAGAACAAGCGCTTGGCTTTGATAGACAACAAGGCTCCGACGTTCCCTCTCTAACTTAATAAATTCGTATGAATGACCGGTTCGTAAATCGGCTTGGAAGTTTCACCACGGGGCTCGCAACATTGAGCCTGGAGGAGTATCTACCCGTTTGGAAAGAGCAGCCGCTCCCTTGCCGTCCGCCTATCCCCTACAGAACCCAACTTTTTTCCAGATAAAATGAAGCCGCGCCACTTGGTAGTCGCATATTTAAGCCTTAGTCTGGCGATCCTCTTGTTTGTGAAGCCTGGATACAATTATTCTGGCGGGTTGCTTTTATTGATTAGCGGCCCTGCAAGTGGAGCTCTTCTCATATTCCAGGGATATCCGGACATCTATTCCGAAGATCTTCTTTCAGGAACCCAGTTTAGCAGTGATCTGTTAGTCATGTGCATAGTTACCGGAGTCCTATGGCTTGCTGAATTGTGCACACTCGGGGCATGGAACGCCCCGCAAAGTCGGATAGCATTTCGCATGACCGCAATCGTCTTGTGGCTGATTGGATCAGTCTACAATTCATTTTGGTTTGCAATTAGAAGCTTATGAATAATCCGGACCATGCGATCCAGAAAAGACGAAGTGTTCACCGCCAGTCTTGTCCCACTTGTTTTCAAATACTGCCTTCAGAGAACGCTCCGAGTCGCTGGGATATGAAACCAAGCATCGCCAAACCTGATTGGGATCGAGTTCATCAGGCCGCCTGCGACATCGTCAACGCCTACACCATGGGCGACGAAATCTTGGGTCAGTCAAAACGCGAAAGGCTATTTGACGTCCTGGACGAACTCGAAGAAAAGTATGGAGAACACCCTTCCATCATCGCAACACGTGGAGACTTTTCCGAGAACCGAGACGAAGCGATGGCATGCTTCCAGAAGGCACTAAAATTAGCGCGGTTTTACGGGGACAAGGAAGAAGAGGCCGGGATTTTGGATTCGATCGAAAACCTTGAACTTTAAAGCCAAATCACATGCCTAAAACGAACTGCTTCGGCTGTCCCGCTGGCTGCTTTCTGCTTCCACTTTTCCACCAACGACCAGGCAGCGCACCGGTCTCCGCTCTCGCTTAAACAAACAGATATGAACAACAACGAAATCGATGCCACAGCGCGACGCAAAGCAGCCGAAGTCTATCGACATTTCGCAGCTGGCCTGCTCACCAATGACCAGATGGAGAATTCGTTACCCCGGAGCTTCGAATCTGGTTTGCACGAGATTTTCTTCTGCGGCATTTGGCCGCTCTACGACGACCTCCACGAACACAAGCTCACCGGGCAGTATCACCTTACTCCCGAGGGCCGCCATCACGTTGGCCGCGTCATCCTTTTTCTCCACAGCTCGCTGCCGTATCGCTGGCCGAGACGCACTGGCTTGCAGGCGGCCGGTTGCGCGCTCATCGCGCTCTTTACGCTAGGCTTCTATCGCCCACTTAGGCAGCGGATCCGCGATTGCCGCGGGGATGAGGCCGTATGGCCATTCTTCACCCGTTCCGAATATCAGTCGGCGTTACAGCATCCGCCTTTTCTCCATGGTCCGAAATGCGCCTGACAACATGCCCTGTTGTGAGCGGCAGCCGGCGTTGGGTTTGGCGGCCTTAGGTCGAAAAAAGGGCAATGACGAAAATGAGTGAGCTTGAAGTTCGACACAGCAGCGCGAAGGACATTGAACAGATCCGTCTGATCTATGCTGAGCCGTCCAATTATGCGGCGACCTTGCAGCTGCCATTTCCATCCTCGGACTCCTGGGAAAAGAAACTCGCGTCGACAGCCATAAAGTCGAGACAATAAAATATGCGTATCCCCGCGATCCAAGGTCTCATCCGGCGGCGATTGCTGATTAACTTCCGCGCTGATCCGGAGGTGGTAAGGCGGATTGTTCCGTCTCCTTTTTCACCAAAGCTTCGCGATGGATGGAGCATTGTTGGTATCTGCCTCATACGCCTAGAGGGCATTCGCCCAGTGGGATTTCCGCGTTTTGGGGGGCTGAGTAGCGAGAACGCAGCTCATCGGATTGCCGTAACATGGATGGATGAGAGCGGAGAAAGGGAAGGCGTTTTCATTCCACGCCGTGACACGAATGGCCGCTTGAATCACCTAGCAGGCGGAAGGCTTTTTCCCGGGAAGCACCATTTGTCTGACTTCAGTGTCATGGATGACCAGGAGACGATATCGATTTCGATTCGCTCGGGCGATGCTCTCATGACCGTTGACTTTGCAGGGGTTCTGACAGATCGATTTCCCTCGAATTCAATCTTTCCGTCGCTTGAAGATTCGTCAGATTTCTTCGCGTCAGGCTCGATTGGATACTCTGTGACAAACGACTGTTGCCGCTTTGATGGTATTCGTCTCAATACACAGAAATGGGAGGTGTCTCCCGTACGCGTTTCGAAGATCGAGTCTTCGTTTTTCGGTGATACCGATAGATTCCCGCTAGGCAGCATCGAGTTTGATCACGCATTGATTATGCGGGATATCCCTCATCGGTGGATATCTGAACCAGAGATCTTAACAAAAGAAATAGGCTGACTTCGCATTCTTGCCCTAGGGAAGCACTGATTCAATCCGCAGATGGACGCAGATTTTTTAAAATCCTCGATTCATGCCTTCAAAAATCTGCGAAAATTTGCCAGCGTTTCGCTTGCCCTTCGGGCTGCCCCGCCATCGCGGGGCAAGCTATCTCGCTCGGTTGTGAAATCTGCGGACAATCTCTCTTCGTTAGATTTAATCAACGGAACGATGCCGAGGATACTTTTCGATCATGACTCAGCTTCTCGAACGCGCTTTTGCAGCGGCATCCAAGCTCCCCGATCGCGAGCAGGATGCTGGGCTTCCCTATTCTGCTGTTATCGAGGCTGACACTTCCGATACTCAGAGAGTTATTTTCGAACAAATGAGCGAAGCCGCTTTAATAGAAATTCGTCTACCTACACAAAAGTTCACTGAAATATGAGCGCATGGCGTCGCCAAGCTATTGAGTTCCTTCCGGAACACAAAACCCTGATAGAGGTGTGCGACACGCCTATGTTCCTTTGGACAGAGTTACATTCCATCTTTCACAAAGCCAGCGAGGAAGAGAATATTCCCCTGATGCGGTCCCTCTTTGGGTATGCGAGATGGTGTTGGCACGAATCCCGCTCACGGGACACCCAAACAGCCGCGCTGATTGGTTTTTACGAGAATATCCCTTCAGATCGAAATCATTGGTGGGCGGTTGCGGTGTTTGTTTCGCGACCCGACTTTGCGGGGCTTGAACAAATATTCAGATATTTCCTCAGCGACGAGCAATATGAAGAGTTCAAGACCTACTACTTCGAGAATCGAGCTATCATCGAAAAGGATCTACTGAAAAAGAAGACACCCCTTGCCAGAAGACGCACCACGGGCAGGCGTGGGTGACAGCGGGAGTTGGCAAAAATCATGATGTTCCTGCTACTTTCTCGGCCTCTTGCTGCTTCTCTTCGCGGCGGCTGGAGGACACGAAACCGCAATGGCGGACAGCTTTTGCCCCAAAGGCTAGCCTAGCCGATTTTAGTTTTTCAACTGCAGAGTCATAGCAAACGTCGAGTTTTAGTAAAGCACCGCCAGCATCGTCTTCAGCTCGACAGCGACATAATCAGTGTTCCTTAAAAAGATGTCCTGCGGCGGCGGACTACAAAACTGAGACCGACCAGGCCAAGGAGCACGCATGTCGCTGGCTCAGGCACCGTCTGGATGGAGTCCGCGAGCAGGGTTGTGACCTGGAAACCGTCGCCAACGCCACTGGCAGTGAGCGAGAGTTCCAAGCCCACGTCCAGAAATCCGTCCGAAACAAGCGAGCCGATGCTCCCAAAGTCCAGAATCCGATCGCTGAAATAAGCCTGAGCTGAGGCCAGATCCAAGAATGTCGCGGTAGTCGAAGTTCCTTCAATACTGATCGTAAATGTTAACTCATCAAAGCCGTTGCCTGTCGCAATGGGGTTGAGCAATCCGATTTGGAGCGATAACCCGGAACCCAGGCCAGTCGTATCGAGAGAGAAGGACGTGGAGGCAATGTAAGTTTCCGAGGCTCCGCTGCCGTCTTCGGCATAAGCACCGCCAATCACCGCGATCCCGAAAGCGGAATCCGGATCAGTGGCGACCAGCGTGCTGCCGGCCAGAAGAGAAGCTTGCTCATCCGCAGTAGGCAGCCCTGTCGCGAAAGCAATCGAATTCGCCGAGGGAAGTGTTGAGGAAAGTGCCGGCATGGCGGAGTTAGTCGAAACACCGGCTCCAGCTAAAGCGCTAGCCGTGCTGCCAAGTTGCGAATAGGCAGTTGCTGACACATTGGAAACAAAGCTGCCCGATGTCTGGGCTAGGGCAATAACTTCGCCGCTGTCGGCCGAGCCGATCCCCAAAGCCAACGCCGTACCGCCAAGCGCGCCAGCGCCACCTTGTCCGCCGTTCGCCGCAGCAATGACGTAGGCAGCGTACCCGCCATGGTTGATCGCAGTCGCAACAGCCGAACCGCCATCTGCGCCAGGTCCGCCACCCGTTCCTCCAAACGCTGTAGCGGTCGCGAAACCGAAATCGGAAAACGTTCCTTCGGCAATACTTACAGCAGCGCCGCCTTCGGCCCCGACAGCATCCACGGCGTTAGTTCCGCCGGCGCCGCCTGTGGCAGTGCTGGAAACCTCTCCCTTCAGTGCGCTGATAATTCCCTGACTGAACGCCAACCCGCCAGCGCCGGCTGCGAACCCCGCCTGGGAGGCGTCACCGCCGCTTCCGCCTTGGGCAGTCGAATGAGCAGTAACGTTTTCTTCTGACGTCAAATCAATCCCAGACGTCGCCGCTCCCCCCGTGCGTCCATCAAAGGCACCCGTGGAAGATCCGCCGTTACCGCCGACTGATTCGACGTTCCCGTCCATCTGGACAACCGAAGAGACTGTCAACGACGACGAGCTGTCGCCCGCAGCGCCGCCTTGATTCCCATTTCCTCCGTCTCCTCCATAGGCGACCTGATTCAGCGCAATAAGAGCATAGAAAGTTCGGACGTTAGCCACAGCGGATGCAGCATCCGTCATGAACGAATCAGCGCCGTCACCGCCCGACGCACCCGCATAACCGTTGCCGCCCCGACCTCCTATCTGAGTCGCAGCGGCTCGGGTTAGATAGTGGGAATTGAGTGCAACTGCCGTCGCAGTTGCGGTGCCACCATGACCCGCTGTCCAGCCCGCGCCATATGCATCGCCACCGGCGCCCCCGACTGCAAGCGCCGAGGCCTCGACGTCGAGCTCGGAATCCATCTTTACGAACGCGGTTGCTTCTCCTCCCGCCCCGCCATCGAATCCATCGGAGGAACCGCCATTGCCGCCATACGCCTCGCTAATGCCAGACAAGCCGCCAAAAGGGTTCTCCGACAGGACGGAACTACTGGCGGCGCCTCCCGCGGCACCCTTGCCGCTCGATGAATAGCCTCTATTTTCGCCATAAGCCGCTCCACCATTGCCGCCCTGAGCTCTCTGGAAGAGTTCGAGACGATCGTTGAAGGTTACATTAGCTAAGGCAAGGGTCGCAAATGAATCCGCCCCGACACCTCCGGATGCCCCATCGTAGCCGTCTCCGCCACGTCCTGCAATTTGATAGGCATTCAGTGATAAGCCGCCGTTAGCAGGGAAAATGTCATTCCACAGAGTTCTCCCAGTCACGTTCGCATCAGCCGTCCCCCCATTGCCTCCAGTCGCTCCAAGTCCATAGCCTTTCCCTCCATCACCGCCACGGGCAGATGACTCGGCTTTGCCTTGCCCGTTCGTCGTCAGATGATTTATCTCCGCAGACGAATCAGCATTGCCTCCGTCGCCTCCCGAACCCGAGCCGGAATCACCGTCGCCTCCCAACCCGCCAGATGCGGTGGCCGCTGCTTCTGATTCAGAACTATCAGAATTGCTACCCCTTGCGATCGCCGAGGCGTTGCCACCTGTACCCCCATTGCCGCCCACTCCTAAAATGCCGGTCCCATCGCCGACGCCGCCGGCACCGCCGAAACCACCGTTTCCACCAGACGCTTCCGCTGCAGTATTCGCGCCATCCAGAACGAAGGTGGTCGCCGTGGCATTTCCTCCCTCCGCTCCATCGTCGCCATTTCCCCCATTTGCATTCGAGCCGGCACCTGCATTTCCACCGTCACCGCCTGCGCCGCCCTTTCCCCCTTTGGCATCCGCGAAGCCATCCAAAGCAATATCGAAAGTTCCTGCGCTGGCGACAGCACTTCCGCCCGCACCACCGCTAGCTCCGTTGCCTCCATTGACGTTCGCGCCAGCAACTGCATTTCCACCGTCGCCACCCGCTCCACCCTCGCCCCCTTCGGCATTTGCGATGGCATTCTCAAACTCAATAACGGGAGTTTCTGCTTTAGCAGCGGCACTTTCGCCATCGCCGCCCGCCCCTCCGTCACCAGGGGGATTCCCATCCGCACCGTTTGGACCTTGGACTCCAGGATCGCCCACGTCGCTAACGACAAAATCGATGGCGTAAGCCGAAACAGATGAAAGGCAAAGGGTCGATACCGCAATGGACGCCGCCAGTGCGGAGGCAGACAATCCGAGACGGGAACTGAGTAAATTAACAATCCGTTGGGAACGCATATGGGAGTTTTTGATTTTTTTACTAAGTGTTCCCTATTCCATCATCGGAGTCGCCCTTGCAGGCCTGTTGTTAGGGGGAACAACACGCCCTTCATTACGTGAATTAAGAGAACGCTTGCAAGAAGAAAATCTGCAAAAAAGAACTATCACCGAGCCGCAGCTTCACAGTGGTCTCCGCTTTCGCCGTGGATTAACGAAACCGTTTAGGCAGTCGAGAGTTCTAAAGGAACACTCTGATTAATTCCGGTGAAGAGAATTCAACCGCAGATTACGCCGATTTTCGCAGATGAAAGAATGAGATTTTTTAAAGATCTGCGTCATCTGCGGTTTAAAATCAGTGTTTCCTAAACGGAGGCCCTGCGGCGGCGGACCCCGAAACCTAGCCCAGCCAAGCCAAAGAGGACGCAGACGGACGGTTCCGGGACCGAATGAATGGAATCGGCAAGCAGAATCGTACCCTGGAAAATATCGCCGACAGAGTTGGCATCCGTGCCGGCCAGAGTAAGCTCCAGCTTTACATCCAACGAGCCGTCAGATGTAAGCGAGTCAATGCTCCCGAAGTCCAGGATGCGATCACTGAAATAAGCCTTCGCCGACACAAAGTCCGGAAATGTTTGGGAACTTGCAACCCCTTCGATATAGATAGTGAGCCTTAGAGTATCGAACCCGTTGCCAGTGCCCGCCGCAATGGGATTGAGCAATCCGATTTGAAGAGACGAACCGGGATCCATGCTTCCGGTATCGAAAGAGAAAGACGTCGAGGCAGTGTAAAAATAGTCACTACCTTCAGCGTAGGCGACTCCAAGGACCGCGACGCCGTAGACGGCATTCGGATCCGTAACAGCAAGCGCGCTTCCGGCTAGCACGGAAGCCTGCTCCGCGGCAGTGGGCAGTCCCGTCGCGAAGGCAACTGAATTCGCCTGCGTTAGCGCGGACATGACCGATTGGGTTGAAACGCCGGCACCCGAACTAGCGGTAGTTTTGGTTTCAACAGGTCCAATAGGAAAAACCACTCGAGCAGGAAAGGATCTCGCCTCCGCTGAAACATTGAAAACAAAGCTGCCGGCAGTCTTGGCCGAAGCGACAACCTCGCCGATCGCTGCCGATCCGGTGGCAAATGCAAGGGCAGAGCCTCCCAGAGCACCGCTACCCCCGCGTCCGCCATTCGCAGTGGCAGAAACATTAGCGATTTGCACGGAATCGGTCGTGGCGACCGCGACCGCGCTACCCCCGAGACCGCCTGTCTTGTTTGCGCCATTTACCTCGCCGCCATGGCCACCCGTCGCGTTCGCAATAAACGAATTCTCATCAGGGCCGGCTGAGAATATGATGATATTATCTCCCGCAGGACTTCCAGACCCCGCAGGACTTCCAGATGGGGCAGCATCGATTGTCACAATGCTCTGCACACCGATCGAAATCGCGGTGGCTGTTCCTCCATCGCCCCCCGTCCCTCCAAGTCCATAGCCCTTTCCAGCGTCTCCGCCACGAGCGAATGACTCTACCCTGCTTCCACGTTGAAATGGCACCATGTTTAGCGCAGTAGATGACACAGCATCGCCACCATTACCCCCTGAACCGGAGCCGCTGTAACCATCACCTCCTAAACCGCCAGATGCATGGACAACCGCATCGGGACCACCTGACCACTGAGGAGAGTCATCCGAAACGGCCAATGCGTTGGCAGAAGCGTCGCCGCCTGCGCCGCCGTCGCCGCCGACCGCCGAAGTGCCAGACCCATCGCCAGCACCGCCAGCTCCTCCGGAGCCTCCGCTCCCGCCTTGGCCATCCGCCCTGCTGCTAAGCAGGCTAAAGCTAGTCGCCTCAGCATTTCCACCCACCCCGCCATTGCCCCCGTTCCCCCCATTGGCGTTCGAGCCTGCATCAGCGTTCCCACCGTCGCCGCCTTTTCCCCCTTCTCCTCCTTGGGCATCTGCAGATGCAATCTCACCGACAACGGAGACCGCTGCGTTAGCCACGGCACTTTCACCATCGCCACCCGCGCCGCCGTTTCCAGGGGGATTTCCATCCGCGCCGGTCGAGCCTGCTACGCCGGAGTTGCCAATGTCGCTATCCCTAATCGCGCGAACCTGGATGGGCAAAAGTGTTAAAACGGCCATGGACGCGGCCAACGCGGAAGCTGAAAATCCAAGGCTCAAATTGAGCTGACTAGTAATCCGCTGGTAACGCATATAAATGTTCCTCTTACAATTGTTTATTACCAAGCGACCCCTTTTCCCATCATCGGAGTCGCCCTTGCAAGCCTGTTGTTAGGGGAACAACACGCCCTTCATTACGTGAGTTAAGAGAACGCTTGCAAGAAGAAATCTGCAAAAAGAACCATCACCGAGCCGCAACTTCACAACGGCCTCCGCTTTCGCCGTGGATTAAAGAAACCGTTTAGGCGGTCGAGAGTTCCAAAGGAAACACTGATTAGTTCCGGGAAGAGAATTCAACCGCAGATTGCGCTAGTTTTCGCAGATGAAAGAATGAGATTTTTTAAAGATCTGCGTCCATTCGCATCATCTGCGGTTTAAATCAGCGCTTCCTAAACGGATGCCCTGCGGCGACGGACCACAAAACGAAGACCAGCCAAGCCGAAGAGGACGCAAGCGGACGGTTCCGGGACCGTGTGAATGGAATCGGCAAGCAGA
>DATDBU010000033.1:0-9228 GCA_036524675.1 Chthoniobacterales bacterium
CTCCCGCACCACAATCACCGCTCCGGAGCTGGTCCGCGGGGAGAAGGAAAAGCTACCGCCCGAGTTGATCGAAAGCCTCCGGCCACACGTGATCAATCTGAGCCAGGGCCGGTTTTCCACGACAGGTAAGTTCCAGACTCGCGAGTCCGACGTGGACGCGATCTTTGAAGAACGCCTGCCCGAGTGGGCAGCGGGGCGGGAAGGAAAAAAGCTGCCCATTGTCATTTACGCACACGGCGGGCTTACATCCGAGGAAGCCGGCCTGTTGACTGCGGCAGGCCAGGTCAGTTGGTGGAAGGAAAACGGCGCCTACCCGATTCATTTTGTTTGGGAAACCGGGCTCACGGAAACGCTCGCTCAGCTCCTGAACCCAAACAAGCAGCGCGGATTCGATGTTTTCGCCCCTTCCGACTTCGCCATCGAAGGACTCGCCCGCGCCATCGGCGGCGTGAAGATCTGGGGTGGGATGAAACTCAGCGCGGAACGCTCGTCCGACCCGAATGGCGGCGCCCGCTACGCTGCGCGGAAGCTGAAGGAGTTTTGCGATAAGCCGGAGTTCAAAGATCGCGTCGAGGTCCATGCTGTCGGCCACAGCGCAGGCTCAATTTTTCATGCGCACTTCATTCCCGCAGCCATGGAAGAGCACGCGCCGCATTTTCGGAGCCTGCATTTTCTGGCGCCCGCGATTCGGGTAGATACCTTCGAGCAGCTGCTTCTCCACAAAATCGGCCCTGGAAAAGGCGTCGATCAGCTCAGCATTTTCACAATGGCCCGCTCGTTCGAGGAAGACGATAACTGCGTAACTGTTTACCGGAAATCGCTGCTCTACCTCATCTATTACGCCCTGGAGCCGGAGCGGAAAACGCCCATTCTTGGCCTGGAAGAATCGATCCGCGCGAATTCCAATCTGAAGCGCCTCTTCAACCTCGACAAAAAGGGATCCGCGCCCGGAGAAATCATCTGGTCTGTAACGAAGACAAACAGCGGTCCGTCGGCGAGCACCTCGCGCACGCATGGCGGTTTCAACAATAATGCGCCGACAATGGAAAGTGTCGCTCAAAGAATCCTGGGCCATCCGGTCAGCGCTTTTACCGGCACAGAGGAACGGGGGACCGACACGCTCGAAGATTTGCAGGCGGAATATCCAGCTCTCCAAGACTGGATCCGCCCGCAAACCGCGCCAATCGGTATTGGCGCGACCTTCCCCGAGCCGAGTCCGCAGCTGGCGCCTTCAGCTGGCGCTCTGACAGGGAAACGGCGCGCGCTTTGCGTCGGCATCGACCGATATCCGACCGCTCCGCTCGGCGGTTGCGTGAATGATGCGCGCCTGTGGCGCGACACGCTGCGCAATCTCGGTTTCGACGAGCCGAAATTGCTCACCGACGCGGAAGCAACGCGAAGCGCCATCCTCGGGCACCTTACCGAACTGATCCGCGGAAGCCGTAAAGGCGACGTGCTCGTTTTCCAATATTCGGGCCATGGCACGCAACTACCGGATCTGAACGGCGACGAAGCCGGCGGCGACTCCCCCGGCGAGGACGAAGCGATGTGCCCAATCGATTTTGCGGAGGGCCATTTCCTCATCGACGACGATCTCTCAACCGTTTTCGACCAAGTGCCGGCGGGCGTGAGCATGACAATCTTTGCCGACTGCTGCCACTCGGGGACGATCACACGTTTTGCCGTTGGCAAACCTTCTGCGGGCACTGGCGAGCGCGCTGAAAAGGCGCGCTTTATTGAAGCAACGCCCGAGATGGAAGCCGCCCACGCCGCTTTTCGCGAATCACTTGGCGGGACGCGCGCCGCGAAAGGCCGCGGTGCGTATGATCGGGCGCGAGAGGTGCTTTTCTGTGCTTGTCGGTCGCGGGAAGTGGCGTTGGAAAGCGCGGGGCACGGGCATTTCACGACACGGGCAACGGCGATTCTGGCACGCGGGATTGCGGGGTTGTCCAATTCAGAATTCCAACGACGCGTTGTAAGCGCGTTTGGGTCGAATCCCTCACAAAACCCGGAGCTGCATTGCGCCGCTGAACTTCGCGAGTGTGCCCTTTTTCCCGGTCCGAGCACGTCAGACAGCGGCCCTGGCAAACGAGAAATCGAAGGCATCAACGGCGACGATTTGCGGGAGGAACTGGCAAAAATTCTTGAGACTGCAGCGCGAGCGATTCGCAGTTAGGCTATGCCGGACAATTTCCGCCCAGGACCGAACATACCGCCGCCAACCGCGGCAGTTGCGCAAACGCGCGAGCAGCATTCGAGGCACGAGAATGTGCCTCCTACAGCGCCGCTGCTCGGGGTCGAGAATCGGGATTTCACCATCGGCGCTGGCGTTACGCGGGCTGTGCATGAGTTGCCGTATGAGCGACAACCAGGCGACCCGTTGTATCGGCCGCTGCGGATTTTCAGTCTTGATCCTTCGGTTTCCCGGCTGGAAGGGGCTGAGGCGCTGGTTCTTGTGCCGTACGAGCCGCTCCGTCCCGGACCGGTCGGCCGGATTTTCGAGGTGGACGATTTTGACGCGACGCAGAATACCCATTGGGGCCGGGTTGACCTGGACGACCACGCCCTGCTGCTGAATGACGGGCGGGTTCCCTCAATCTCCGACCCGCTTTTCCATCAGCAGATGGTCTACGCGGTCTGCTCAACCGTCCATGCTGCCTTCCGACGCGCCTTGGGCCGTCACGTCACCTGGGGGTTCAAAGCGAGAGCGGGGAGCGCCAGCGGGAGGCTCCGCATTCGGCCCCACGCTTTTCTGGAGCGCAACGCGTTTTACGACCACGAGAGCGGCGAACTCCGCTTCGGGTACTTCCGCGCGGCCGAAAAAGTCGGTAGCCGCACGTTGCCCGGCGGCGTGGTTTTCACGTGCCTCTCGCACGACATCGTAGCCCATGAAGTCACACACGCGCTGCTTGACGGCCTGCGCGCTCATTTTACAGAGCCGACGGGTGCTGACGTCCTCGGCTTTCATGAAGGGTTCGCCGACCTCGTCGCTATTTTTCAACACTTCAGCTATCGCGACGTCCTCGCCGCAGCCATCCGGCGCTCACAGGGCAAACTTGCGGGGGTTAGCTTGCTCACCGGAATAGCGCATGAATTTGGCAGCGCCGCTGGCTCGACAAAGCCACTTCGGACGGCGTTCGAGGTTAGCCCTGAGAGTCCTCCCAAACAGTACCGAGACGACATGGAAGCGCACGAAATGGGCGAAATTCTGGTCCAAGCCGTGTTCGAAGCTTTGCTCTGCGTCTTCGGGCGGAAGGTCGCCCAATACATACGCCTGGCATCAGGCGGAACCGGCAGACTCATAGAAGGCGAACTGCCGGTCGATCTGCAAAACATTTTCGCCGAGCAGGCGAGCAAACTCGCCAGCCATTTTCTCGCGATTTGCATTCGAGCGATCGACTACTGCCCGCCAGTCGATCTCGAGCTCGGGGAATACCTGCGAGCGTTAATCACGGCAGACTATGATCTTGTGCCGGACGACCGTTGGGCTTACCGCGAGGCGTTGATCGACGCCTTTCGTCTCCGCGGCATCTACCCGCCTAACGTCACCGGTCTTTCCGAGGAAAGCCTTCGCTGGCAAACTTCGGAGCTTTCGGTGAAAACCATTCCGAACTTGAGCTTTGCCGCGCTCAAGTTCAACGGCGATCCCGCAACTCCAGCCGACACCGACGCGCTACAGACACAGGCGCGTGCGCTCGGCTCCGTGCTTGGCTGTCCGCACAACCTCAGCCAGTTCGGGCTCGTCCATGCCGGCGATTCCAGCCTCGACGGTGATCAGGTCCAACTGCCGCGCGTCCAGTCTATTCGCAGCTCTCGCCGCGTCGGACCGGATGGCCAGATCGTGTTCGACCTCGTCGCGGAGGTCACGCAACGCCGCATCGTGCAGGACCCGCGTGGAGACTTCGACTTCTTCGGCGGTGCAACAGTCATCATCGGGCCAAAAGGCGAAATCCGCTATGTCATCGCGAAAAACATTCTTAATTGCGATCGCCTGGAGCGTCAGCGCGAGTTCGTACACGGAATTGGTGGGCGCTACTGGTGTATAGATGCAAGAGGCGTGATGAAGCCGGTTGAAAACGCTTTCCGATTGTTGCACGAACCGAAGGACGTCCCCGAGACCAAAATCTTCCGTGGCACCGCAACGTCCTTCGAGGTGAAGGTTTGCTCTCGCGAGCGATGGAATCACACCGGCATCCAATTGGAATCCGGTGCAAGCTACCATATCAAGGTCCCGTCCGGACAGCACTGGAACGATATGCACCTGCGCTACGGGCCCGAAGGCGGGACCACTGGCTGGGCACAGGAAAAATTCGCCCACAAACTACGTTTTAAAGGCGACGCCCGCGCGAAGGCCGAATACTTCACACTCATTGGCACAATCGGTGAATCGCTGGATCATGCATTCGTTATCGGCTCTGGCCCGGTTGACTTTGTCGCGCCGATCTCCGGTGAGCTGGTCTGTTTTGCCAATGATGTTCCACAAGCTTACTGGAACAACTCTGGCCACGTCACGTTTACCATCACGATCAGTTCAGTTTAGCTAGCATGCACCTATTCACGGACTTTCTGCAGTCCGCCTGACTTACCATGCCAACTTTGGAACAGCGTCACCTCTCCGACAAGTTCTTGATCCTCGTAGGCTTTCTTGCAGGCATTTTTGGACTCGCCAGAAATTTTGACGATAAGATTGAAACCGGCTCCCCAAGAAGTCCAGTGATCGGCGTATTTGCCGTTGGTATCGCCTACCTCCTAACCTAACTGGTGCCTTGGGGTTTTATAGTATTTCCACTGCGGCAGCGCGCATTTCTTCGATGGCTCGGTCGACGTCGCCGGGTTGGAGATTGACCCCGCGGCTGGCCTTCCGAATCAATGCGGTTTTGAACCCGAGGCTGGCAGCATCCAAGGCGGTAAATTTAACGCAATAATCCGTCGCGAGCCCCAGCACGTGCACCTCCGTGACACCGCGGTCCTTTAGGTAATCGCCCAAGCCGGTGGCTTTTCTGCGTCCGTTGTCGAAAAAACCGCTGTAGCTGTCGATCCCGGGATCGGTGCCCTTGCGGAAAACAGCAGCCCAGCGATCCTGATCGAGCCCGGGGACGAAATCGGCTCCAGCTGTTCCCTGGACACAGTGGGCGGGCCAGAGGATTTGCGGGAGACCGTTGAGATCGATGACGTCGCCGGGTTGATGACCTGGATGATTCGTCACGAGGCTACCGTGATCAGCGGGATGCCAATCCTGCGTGGCGACGACGAGGTCATAGTCGGGTTGCAATTTGTTAATGAGCGGCACAAGGGTTTCCCCTTCCGGAACGGCGAGGGCACCGCCTTCGACGAAGTCGTTTTGAAGATCAACGATGATAAGGGCTCGCATGGGGAGGTGAAGTTTTAGGTCTTAAGTTTGTAAGTCTTAAGATGGACGTGGAGGAACGGAGGCAGTTTGGAGAGTCAGGATCGTCTTAAGACTTATAAACTTACAAACTTAAGACCTTTTGCCGGAGCTCGGCCAACTCCTGTTCAAAACCTCCGCTAAGAATCGGGAAACGGCACCAGGTTTTCGGGTCGAGATTTTCGTCGTCCAGATGGAAACTGGGCGCGTAGCGTTCCCGTTTCCATTGGTTGCGCGACCAGAGTTTGAAAAAACGTTCCACCCAGAGGCCGAGCTGAGTCACGGTGTAGCCTGGAAATTCGGCACGCATCCGCTGAAAAACTTCGATCGGCGTTTGTTTGTCGCGGATGGCGGCTTTTTCGATGGCATCGAGAACGGGGTAAGGCATGAGGTCGTCCTCGTCAGTTTGTTTGCTGGATTGCGGGCGCAGTTCGGCCGTTGGGGCCTGGACGTTGATGGCGTTGAGCGCGGGGATCTTGCCGTGCCCCACAGGGCCTTCGTGCTCGAGCCACTTAAGCCAAAGACGCAGAAACGCTTTGTCGATCCCAGCAATCGGGCTCAGTCCGCCGCTCGTGTCGCCATCCATCGTCGCGTATCCGACCGCGGCTTCGGAGCGGTTGCTGGTGGAAAGGAGCAGGGCGTTGTTGAGGTTCGTAATCATCCAGACGCCAGGCGAACGAACTCGGGCCTGGATATTTTGCAGGGCGAGATCGTCAGTTTTCCAATCCAGGGGACGACCGACCCCCTGCTCAACCATAGTCATGTAGCCGGTAACGAGGGCGCTGATATCGAATTCCAGAAAAACGGCTCCGATTGCTTCCGCGACCTGGGCTGCAGCGTTACGAGTCGTTGCGGAACTGTGAGCGCTGGCCTGGTAAACAGTCGTGAGCAGCCGCCGGGTGAGATCTCTGGAGTCGTGAATGTCCGCTATACCCTGGATGTACCCGAGCTTCTGCGAAATTCCGTCCCAGCCAATTTCTTCAGTGGCGAACCGGACCATGAGCGCGACCAGACAGCTCACAGCTGCGGAATCAGCGCCGCCGCTGAGGCTGACAACAAAACCCTGGCTGCGGCTTTTCCGGAGATAATCGAAAAGCGCCAAGGCAACGGCCCGGCCGAATTCCTCTTCCTTTAGACGCGGGCTCAGTTCCCACAGGGGAACGGGCTGCACGGAAACATCGACCCGCTCGATTTTGGGCCATTCGAAATTGGCCACAACGGACTGCGGGCTGCCGTTTCCGATCTGGGGACGGTAACTGGCGGTGCGGGCCTGCCCCATGCGCGTGGCATCGATATCGATTACCGCGGACGTGACAATGCTGTCGCGATACGAGAAACGCGGTCCGCTCGCAACCAATTTTCCGGCGCTGGCGATCAACGCGCCTCCATCATAAATGGCTCGACCTGACTCATTTCCCAGCAAGTTCGAATAGACATAGCTGGCGTTGAAAGCCCGGGAGCCTTCTAGCACGAAACGCTCACGGACACGGATTTTGTCGAAGGCAAAATGGCTCGCGCTCGGGTTGAGGATGATGTCCACGCCCTTTAACGCGAGGTGTGCGCCCGGCCGGGCTGCAACCCAGGCGTCTTCGCAAATTTCGAACCCAATACGAACCCCGCCAATTTCGAAAAAAATGTCCCCGATGGGATACCCGGCGCCGAGGATTTCAACATGACTGCGAATATGCGCCGGCCACGGTTTGAACCATCGCGGTTCGTAATGGATGCCGTCGCCCGCTAGGAATTGTTTCGCGACGAAACCGAGAATGCGTCCGTCCGAGACAACTGCAGTCGTGTTGAAAAGTGCATTCTGGACGAGCAACGGCAGTCCAAAAGAAACGACCATGCCGCCGGTTTCCGGAAGGAGACGTTCGAGCGAAGCAATGGCAGCGCGCTGGGTTCCGGCAGAATGAAACGCGTCTTCGCACCCGTATCCCGTAATGCACAATTCAGGCAAACACAGGATGCTGGCTTTCTGCGCGCGAGCATCAGTGATGGCCTTGCGGATACGGCGTTCGTTGCCGGGCCAGTCCAGTGGTGTCTGGTTGAGAACGGCGGCTGCGACTCGAAGAAGGTTCATGCTAGAAATGACGAATGACGAATGACGAAATGACTAATGTCTAATGACCAATGTTTGGTGCAGCCGCGCTCGTTGGTAGAGGTGGGTATTTTTCGGTGTTTTCATTCGTCATTCGTCATTCCACCGGCGTTCCTCGTGCTTTCAGAATCAGCTCCGTCTTGAGATGGTGCAATCCGGTTTCGAGGCCGACGGGATATTCGTGCGGATTGATAAAACGTTTGATGCCGGCGTGGAAACGGGCGAGCTGCTTTAGCGTCCGGGCGCGGATTTCTTCGATGGGCGGCGACTGGTAAACCGCTTCGCCTTTCCGGAAAATGGGGACCAACAAATCCTCAAACATCGCTCCAGCAGGGATTTTCTTGCTCCGAGTCATGTCCACAGAATCGACAATCAGGCGGTCATTTTTGATGGGTTCGCCCTCATTATAGATCATGTCGCCCGCGTACAGATCACCATCACGGAATCGTCGCACCTGGTGAATGCCTGGATTCGAAATTTTACCTGCCTGTTCCGACAGTTTTATCCGGTACTGCCATTTGCCGGTTTGTCCGCGGATGGCAGACAACTTGTAAACACCGCCCATCGCGGGTTGGTCGTAAGCCGTGACCAGTTTTGTCCCCACGCCCCAAAGACCAATCCGGGCGCCCTGCTGCTTGAGACTGGTGATGATGTATTCATCGAGATCGTTGCTCGCAAAAATCTGTGCCTTGGGAAAACCACCGGCATCGAGGATCTTGCGGGCTTCGATGCTCAGATAGGCCAGGTCGCCCGAATCGAGCCGGATACCCAGCAGCTCGTGACCTTTCGCCCTAAGCCGTTTGGCGACACGGACTGCGGTGTGAACGCCTTCAAGCGTGTCATACGTATCGACCAGGAAAACGCAATTATTCGGCATGGCGTCCGCGTAAGCTTCGAACGCTTGCTCCTCGGAGTCGAACAGCATTACCCAGCTGTGGGCATGTGTGCCCTTCACGGGAATGCCGTAGCGCATTCCAGCCAGCACGTTCGACGTGGCGGAACACCCGCCAATAAACGCCGCCCTACTCGCCGCCATGCCGCCATCGATACCCTGTGCGCGTCGGAGGCCGAATTCGAGCACCGGCTCACCGCCTGTCGCGTGACACACACGCGCGGCTTTCGTGGCAATCAGTGTTTGGAAATTGATGATGTTCAACAACGCAGTCTCCAGGAGTTGCGCCTGTATGATCGGCCCAGTGACGCGAATCAGCGGTTCTTGAGGAAAAACGAGCGTCCCTTCCGGAATGGCGTCGATGTCGCACGTGAATATCAGCCCTCGCAAATACTCAAGAAACTCCGTGTCGAACAGAGGCTTCCCATCGCTGCCCGTCAGAGATGCGAGATAAACGACTTCCTCCGATTCGATTTGAAATTCGCGGATGTAATCCATCGCATCCGCCAGACCGCAGGCCACGCTAAACCCACTCTGAAACGGGTGATTTCGAAAGAAAACATGAAAAACCGCCTCGCGCTCATGGACCTGATTTTTCCAATAACCATAGGCCATGGTCAGTTGGTAGAGATCGGTGAGCAGGACCGAATACTTTTTGTGGCGCGGATTCATCGGATACGTCGATTAGGTTTCTTACACTGGGAATCCAGGCGACAGGAGCGATTTTTCATTCCGTAATTTATCGATGAGTGTCCGGAAGCGTCGTGGTAATTTCCCACGATGGACGCCTTGCTGGAACCGCTTTTGAAATCGCCGCGATTGCCGGAACTGACTCGAAAGGTAGCCGATTTT
>DATDBU010000034.1:0-25101 GCA_036524675.1 Chthoniobacterales bacterium
AAAAAGGACAACCCGGGGCTACGCGCCCCTGGACCCGCGGTTTGGGGAGAACGACAGGCCGCTGCCGCGCCAATTTGAAATCACAGCCAAAAATCAAATACTAACAACCCGACCCAAAACACAAAATTTCCGACACCGCCCTGCTTCCTGCAAAATGCTTTCAGCTCGCGGCCAAACGCTTTTTCGGTCACAATCGAATGCTGTTCAGTCGTCGGCAAAATGGCTTCAGCTAACGTGCAAACGCCTTTCTGCTGACGGGCAAACGCCTTTCAGCTGACGTGCAAACGGCTTTCAGCTGACGTGCAAACGGCTTTCAGCTGACGTGCAAACGCCTTTCAGCTGACGTGCAAACGCCTTTCGGCTGACGTGCAAACGCCTTTCGGCTGACGGGCAAACGCCTTTCAGCTGACGGGCAAACGCCTTTCGGCTGACGGCAAATAGTTTCTCTTCCCTGCTTGACCTTTTTGCGGCCAAAATCACACTGCGTCATGCCGGTGCCGATGGCGTTCCGTCAAAAATACCAGGACATTGGCGTCGCGCTGCTCGAAGTATGTATATCGGATCGAATCAGCGTCCAGATCGGCCTCTCGGCAGGACCAGATACCGGATTCCGGCTCCAACCCCTGCTCACCTCGAGGTCCCGTTTATGTGTTTTTCTCAACCGAAACTAGCGCCTCTCCCCTGTTTCTTACATCGAAAGATGGCTCGCTGTCGCCCACGGGCCGCAATGATATTTGGCGACGTCCTATTCATCATTTTGATGACGGTTTTCTACAGCAGCCCTGTCCATGCTCAGACTGCTCTCCAAATCTTCGATGGCGCTATCCATCAATTCGAGCAACGCCAAAGATCGCTCCACCCGTGGCAATACTATCAGACTCTTGTCACCCGCCAGTACGACGATAAAGGCAACGTCATCGGAAAAGGCATATGGCGCGCACTGGTTCGTCCTGGAGCGCAGCCTCCCATCGAATACATCGCCGGCTCGACGGAAGGCGAACTCACCCTTTTTGACAAACCTGCCAAGTCCAAAGCCTCGACCGATTCCTCCGGAAGCTCGCAGCGCACTGTCGCCGAAAAAGAACTGCACGAGGAGTCCTCACGACCGGAGTCCGTCGTCGAAGCGGTCAACAAATATCACTTACGCGATCGTTACTACTGGAAACGCCTGCCCGACGCCCGGGTCATTGGCGAAACGGCGTACGTCCTCAGTTTCACACCCAAAGAGAATCAAACCCAGACCAGTGGCCGCGAAGCCAGGTTCTTCAGCCTCCTCGCCGGCAAACTCTGGATTAGCAAACACGACCATTCCATTCTCAAAGCCGAAGCAGCGCTACAAGCGCCCATGTCCCTGCTGTGGATTGTCGCCCGTATCACGCACCTCGAATTTACGTGGGAAATCATTCCCACTCGCGCCAATCCCCTGCTACGCAGATCCCATGGCGAATCCAGCCTCACGATAGAGCTCCCCTTCAAAACGGTCCGCCAGAAACACCAGCTAACCGTAGACAAATACGAACGGCGTCCCGCTAGAAAATAGAGTCACGCAAAAGGAAGAACCAGCAGCCGTTTGCACGAACTATTTTCTGTTGGCGCGTGCACATTGAAACTAATTGCGGTCGGTTCTCTTAAAATGTTTTAAAAACCCGTGTTGGCTGTTAATCGAAGGGTAACAATTCGCAGCCAATACGCATTATTATGGTACACCAGTCTCGCACATCTCCAATTTCGGATCTTCAGGAACGCCGCATCCCGCATAGCGGAAACTCAATTCAGGAGAGTGTTGATTCGGAAATCAAGCACCACGTCGCCAAGGCCACAAAGTCGCGCCTGTTTCGCCACGTTCTTCCCGCGACAGTTGTCCTATTCACCGCGGCGCTGGCACGTGGACAATCCTACACGGTCGTCGATCTGGGAACTTTGGACGGCCTACCTACCGCTTCCAGAGGTATCAACAACGCTGGCCGCGTCGTTGGCTATGCAGTTGAACCCGACAGAACAACGCGCGCCGTCCTTTTCAGCGGAACAGGTTCCGGCAATATCGATCTCGGCACGCTGGGCGGAAATTACGGCGTAGCCATAGCGATCAATGACTCGGGGCAAATCCTCGGTGACTCCGCGAGAGCCGACGGTTGGGGGCACGCGACGCTCTTCAGCGGCACCGGAGCAGGGAACATCGATCTCGGCACCCTTGGCGGGAATTTCAGCCGAGCGAGGGACATCAACAATTCTGGTCAGGCTCTTGGCTTTACAGTCAACGAAGAAGGCAGGACCATCAGCATACTGTTCAGCGGGACTGGCTCCGGCAACATTGACCTAAGCGTTCGCTATCCGAACTCGGGGTTTTCACACATCAACGACGCGGGCCAACTCCTGGGCGGCAGCTTCGACCCAGAAACCGGCGTCGGCCGTATCACGATCGCCGGCCCCCCAGGCTCTCCAAACATTTACCCGGGTCCGAATAACGACACTACTATCTATAGTGCCTACGCATTCAACAACGCCGGTCAAGCAGCAGGTGTTACACGCGATCTCGATGATGCCGGCGGGGATACTCTTCCCGATCACGCGGCGATCCTTGGCGCACCAGGCTCACCCAACATTGACCTGGGCTCCCTCGATGGCGAGGCTGGTAGGAGCATCGCCATGTCGATCAACAATCTCAGTCAGATCGTCGGATACTCTAGTATCCCTCACGACATTAGTGAGCCCTTCCGCGCCATCTTTCTCTACAATGACGGAGTGATGCGCAACATCAATGACCTGATCACGGAGGATGCGGGCCTCAAAGACCTTGAATTCGCCGACTCAGGAAAGCTCATCAACGATTGGGGCCAGATTGCCACCCTCGGCAAGACCAGCAACGGCGAGTCCCGTGCGGCTCTTCTCAATCCAGTCAATCCGTTCACCCGCACGAGCGGAGGGGGCAGCGCCCGCAATACGAAGTTTGTCGGTGGTATGGCCTATAACAAATTCATTGCCACAACAAATCCGTCCGGCGCCGGCACGACCGTGGAGTTGCTCGGAGGCACCGCCGGCAGCGCTGGCGAGGGCATTTATGGATTGAACCGCGACGTGAATGTCACATTCAGCCTGGGCAATCCCGCTTTGATTGCCAGTGACATTGTCACACTAACAGGCACTGAAGGAGATACGTTCGTCCTTCAGCTGACCTACAACGAGGCACAGGCGATTGCGCTCTATGGTTCCGAGGACAATCTCCGTTTGGGCTGGTTGGACGGCGGTCTTTGGAAACTCGCGATCGATGGGAACACGAGCGGCCTGCCGAACTTTATCAATGGCGCCTGGAACGCATCCTACACCCTCGGTTACTACGGTCTGGATACCGAAAACAACACCGTCTGGGCCGTCCTTAATCACAATAGCGATTTCGCCGCCATCCCAGTTCCCGAACCTTCTGCCAGTGCTTTGCTTGGTCTCGGGACTGTGGCGCTCGCATGGAGGAGTCGTTTCCGCCGCAATAGGAAATAAACTTGCTAACAACAAGGCGCGTTAATTCTGTGATTGGGGAACAAAATTCGTACTCGCACACAGAGAGGAATGTCTCCGGTGTGTTTTTGTTAGGGTGAACATTTCTGCCGGACTGCCAACGCTCTCCCCCTCATGAGCACTCCCTTTCCCCAGTCGTTCTCCGGCGTCGTTCCTTCTCTCGCACAAATTGCAAATTTTGGCCCGCCTCGAAGCGAAATCGGTGTCGGCTGCCTCATGCCCTGGCAGGGAAAACTGTACGTCCTGAATTATTCCTCGCACCGGCGTCGAACGGGAACAGGGACGGGGCTGCGCATCATCGACGGGGATTTCCAAATGCGGGTTAGTCCCGCGGCCGTCGACGGAACGTATGCCAACCGATTCGTTCACTCCAAATCGAGTCAGCTGATCATTGGCCCGCATTTTGTGGACATGCGCCACAACATCCGGACCGTCGCCGGCCTCACGGAGGTTCGTTTGTGCGGGACCGCGGTGCATCTCACCGATCCGGACCGGCTCGTTTATATGCTGGGCATGGAAGGCGAGCTTTTCGAACTGGACGTGCACACGCTGAAATTTCGGCAGCTGTTCGATCTCACCAGGGAGCTCGGCACGCCCGGCGAGGGCAGCTGTCACTTCAAGGACTGCTACACCGGTTGCGGGCGCCTCGTCGTTGTTAACAACGACTACAGCGAATCGGATTTTCTTGGAAAAACAGCCGAAGGCACGCTGGCGGAGTTCGATGGAAAATCCTGGCGCATCATTGATCGGAAACCGTTCGTAGGTCTTGGAGGGCTCGGTTTCTTTGGCCGAACGATTTTTGCGAACGGCTGGGACCGCGCATCAGCCATTCTGAAAGTATTTACCGAGAGCGACGGAAAATGGACCACATACCGGCTACCGAAAGCCTCGCATTGCTGGGACCACAAATGGCAGACGGAATGGCCGCGCATTCGGTCCGTCGAACACGAGCGGTTGTTAATGGATCATCACGGAATGTTTTACGAACTGTCACCGTGGGCGTATGGCGGACGCATTTGGGGCGTCCGCCCGATCTCGACACATCTCTGGGTGCACGGGGATTTCTGCTCCTGGAAAGGGATGCTCGTCATTGGAGCCGACAACACGAGTCACGATGGCGGACATAATTATCAATGCGCCGAACCCCAGTCCGGCATTTGGTTTGGGAAAACAGATGATTTGTGGAACCTGGGCAAACCGAAGGGTTGGGGCGGAGCCTGGTGGGAGGATAAGGTGAAAGCCGACGAACCTTCCGATCCCTATCTCATGACTGGTTTCGACAAAAAAGTGCTGCACTTGTCGCACGATGCCAATGAGCCGGTGAAATTTGCAATCGAAGTCGATTTCCTTGGTCACGGAGCATGGCGGACTTATGCAACCGTCGACGTTCCTGCCAATGGCTATGTCCCACACGTTTTTCCAGACGGATTTTCCGCGCACTGGGTCCGGGTAACCGCCAGCGCCGATTGCACCGCCTCGGCCCAATTTCACTACACGTAAACTCCCGCGCGGTAGCTGCGTTTAGGTAGACGCTGATTAATCTAACGAAGAGAGATTTTCGCAGATTTTGAAGGCCTGAATCGAGGATTTTTAAGAAATCTGCGTCTTTCTGTGAAATCTGCGGATTAAATCAGTGCTTCCTTAGGTTTAGCGCTTCCGAGGGGCTTTGAGAATTGGGGAATTGGGGCAAGTGTAAATGGCCAGTATCGGTTGGTGTGGCGTTTGACCCCGATTCCCCGACGCTCTCACTCCGGCTCCCCAACTTTCCACCGGCGTAAAAAAGTGTGCTTTTCTTGATCACCCCTCCATTGCCATGAAAACGCCATCCGTTTCTACAAACCTGCGGCGTCCACTACGAGGCCTCGCCGCACTCGTCCTCGTCGCGCTAGTCGTTCGCGTGCCGTTAGTGGGGAAGGACGTGCCACAGTTGAAGTTCGACAACGCGCCTGTGTCGTTCGACGCGCGGCCAGGCCTCACGTTCAGGCCAGTCATCAAGCGCGTCGCCCCAAGTGTCGTGAACATCTACACCGCCAAAACCGTGCGGCTGGACCCGCGCTTGTCCCCTCTCTTGAACGATCCATTCTTCCGCGAGTTCTTCGGCGGGTCGCGCTCGGAAAGCATTCCCCGCGAGCGACGAGAGCAGAGCCTCGGCTCCGGAGTCATCGTCAGCGAAGACGGCTACATCCTGACCAATAACCACGTGGTCGAAAATGCCGACGAGATCAAAGTGGCGCTGCCTGACGGTGTAACCGTTTACGATGCGAAACTCGTCGGCGCAGATCCGCCGACCGACATCGCCGTGCTTAAGGTCGAGGCGAAGCAATTACCCGCGATCACCGCCACGGACAGCGACCAAATCGAGGTCGGCGACGTGGTGCTCGCGCTCGGCAATCCCTTCGGCGTCGGGCAAACGGTTACGATGGGCATCGTCAGTGCCAAAGGCCGTAGCGGCTTGGGCATTGTCGATTACGAGGACTTCATTCAAACCGACGCATCCATTAATCCCGGCAACTCCGGTGGAGCACTGGTCGACACAGCGGGCCGGCTGGTCGGCATCAACACCGCCATCCTCAGCCGCAGCGGCGGCAACCAGGGCGTCGGTTTTGCCGTCCCGGCGAACCTCGCCCGCTACGTCATGGAGCGGCTCGTAACCGATGGCAAAGTCACGCGTGGCTATCTCGGCGTCACCATCCAATCGGTCACGCCCGAGCTGGCGAAGGCGTTCAAGCTGCCGCAGAACACGGGTGCGCTCGTCGGCGATGTGACGCCGCGTTCGCCCGCTGATGAGGTCGGGCTAAAAGCAGGCGACGTGATCATCGAGTTCAATGGCCGGAAGGTCACCGACGGTCGACAACTGCGGTTGATGGCCGGGCAGTCTGCGCCGGGCACGAGCGTCAGCATGAAAGCGCTGCGCGACGGCCGGGAGCAAGATTTTACCGCGAAGCTCGCCGAGGCGCCCCCGGGAAGCCTCGCGAAAGCCGGGCGCTCCGAGGGGCTGCACCGCGGCGCAGGCGTGGGCGCGCTCGACGGCGTAAGCGTCGCGGACATCGATCCGCGTGCCCGGCAGCAGTTCGACATTCCAGCCGAGGTGCGAACCGGTGCGGTCATCGTCGAGGTCGCGCCCGGCTCGCCAGCGGCTCAGGCCGGACTCAAGCCGGGAGACGTCATCCTCGAGATCAACCGCCAGCCGGTCCAAAGCGCCGCGGAAGCGCTCGAGCGCAGCGAACGACTCCCCGACGACCCCGTGCTGCTCCGCGTGTGGAGCGGCGGCACCAGCCGCTACGTCCTCGTCGAAGCTAACAAACCCCACTAATCCGACATTAAAGGTCGTCAGCATGAGCTCAAGATTCCCAGGCAGCTCCGATTCCATGAAAAATCCGCTGACCAGTCCAAGTGTCGGAGAGCTGGCTTGTGGACCATTTCCGGAAAAGTCGCTAACGGCTAGTTGGGCTTGCCGCCACTCAGCAGGATGCCCAAAATGGCGTTCGATCGAAGCGGTTTTTCGACTGGGAGGACGGCGGATGTGCGGTATGGTCAGCCTAACACGAAACGCTGACCCCCTTATGCGAGTATTTCTTTTGGTGGCAATGGCGCTGGTCGCCCTGAGTTCAGTTGGTCACGCCACAGACGTCGAATTGTTCACGGACAGTGCGTATTTGGAGCCCTCGAGCACCCTGGAATTCCGTTTCTCGGAGCCGATCATCGACAAGAACTCGGTTGGCCCGGTGTCCGGTGAATCGCCAGTGATCATCCAGCCGGCGCTTCCCGGGAAATTCACATGGCTCAGCACGCGAAGCGGTGTGTTCGTCCCGGACAGCGCCCCGCCACTGGGAACAGAATTTCGCGTCTCGATCCGGCCGGGATTGAGGAATCTTGCGGGCAAAGAAGTCGGGAAAGGCTTCCAGGCAACGGTGAAGACGCCGCCATTCGCTGTTTACAAAAGCAAGTTGGCACCGCCGGAAACAGAGGATTTGTCGCCAAACACAGAGCAGCAGCTTGCATTCAATCTGGCGGTGAACGCAGAGGAAGCGGCCCGCTTTCTTCGGTTTGTGAATTCCGACGGTAAAAGCGTCGGGGCGATCGTGCGCTATGCAGCAGGGAGGGACTACTTTTTGCTCCCGCCCACTGAAGGCGATTGGGAAAAACGGTGGAGGTTGGCCAAAAACCCGTCAGCAGCTCCACTAGAAGAAGAGTCGGAAGCCGATCTGCAACCTTCGAAAGAGCCACTGACAGACCGGCTCGTGATAACTCCTGCGGAACCGCTGACCCCGGGCGGAAAATGGAGTCTTGAGGTTAAAAAAGGTCTGCCTGCAAATTCCACACTAGGGAAGTATCAGATCGCCGAAACACTATTAGTTCCCCTCGGTTCGGTTGAGCCGTTCAAGATCACAAAACTAACAACATCGAGCTACGTGAATTCGGGCCGAATTGTCACCGTGGAATTCAGCGACAACCCGGCACCGGACATCTCCTCCGAAGACGTGCCGAAGTTCATCGCGCTCGATCCTCCGGTGCCCAATCTGAAAGTAGAGGATAGCTATCAAGCATGGATCATTCGGGGCGATTTCGAACGCGGCAAAGACTACACGTTGACCGTCAACCCGTCGCTCATCTCACAACAGGGCCTTCCCCTGGAGGGATCGACCAGTCGCCGGTTTTTCTTCAATCCTATAAGCCCACGGCTGTATTTGCCGGAAATCACGGGACACCAGATCCGAGGCGGGCAGCGGAAGTTCGAAATTCAATCGGTGAATCTGAAGGCGTTGAACGTGAAGGCCATCCAGGTGGACGTTTCGCAGATTCCTCGAGCCATTGCGGCATTTGCCAAGTACAACAAGGATTACGATCCGAATCAACCGGATGAGAGCTATCAGGCGCTGCCGAAGGATCCGATCGAAGGCAAAGTTCTTGCCGAAAAGACGCTGGAACTTGGCGGAGAAGTGGATTCGGCGCAGCAAACAGCGTTGGACTGGAACGAAATCGTCGGAGCGAATGCCACTGGCGCCATTTTCCTGACACTTGAAGGCGAGCCTGTGTTTCAATCCGGCACAAAAAAACCCGGTGCCCAAGCGCTCGTTCAATTGACCGATATCGGCGTGCTCTGGAAGAAACTGGAAAACGATTTGCGAGTCACGATTTTCTCCCTGGCGACCGGGAAGCCCATGCCCGGCGCGGAGATGGATTTGCAGGACGCTCAGTTCAACGGAATCGGCGGACAGGTGACCGATTCGGAAGGCGTTGCGATGATCTCAATCGCTGCAGGTGCGGCGCCAGCCTGGCTCAGCGTGCGTGTGGGCGACGATGCCCTGGCCATGAAAATGGGGCCCGGCGCGGAGGAATTGCCCGTCGCTGGTTTCAGGCTGCCCGTCTTTTACAACGCTTGGGAAGGCAATTTCTCGCCGCCACGAGCCCGGTCGCTGCTGTTCACAGATCGCCCCTTGTATCGACCCGGTGAACTGGTTCGCGTGAAGGGCATCGTCCGCGCCATCGACGACTCCGGCGCGATCCGCACCGGCAAATTTGGGGACGCAAAATTGACTCTAACCAACCCGCGCGGCGACAAAATTGGAGAAACGACCGCCCCGGTTGCTGATAACGGCGCGTTTGACGCCTCCATTGCGCTGCCGTCAACCGGAACAGGTGCCTATTCATTGCGCGCTGAGATCAGTGGAGACACACCGGTTTCGACCAACACAGCGTTTCAAGTGGCTGATTTCCAGCCCAATGCGTTCGAGGTGACCACCGGGATACCCGGCCGGATTCAGGCCGGAACGGCGATCACTGGCCGCGTTTCAGCCAAGTATTTATTTGGGGCGCCGCTGACGCGAGCCGACGTCCGCTGGACCCTACAGCAGGTGGCGGATTCATTTTCACCCACAGAGTTTCCAGACTTCAAATTTCCAGCCAGCTACGATCTTTCCGACACACAGCAAAGACCGATCACCTTGTACGGCCAGGCAAGGATCGACGACAAAACGCCGAATCCCGAGATTGCGCCGCGGCTGCCGGACGTTCGCGGATTCCCAGTGCGCGGCGTGCTGACCGTGGAAGTAACGGACATCAACCAGCAAACCGTTTCACAAGCGACGGAATTTACCCGCGACGCGTCCAGTTTTTATCTCGGTGTCGCCCAGCCTGAACGATTCGTTTTCCACGTCGGCGACGAAATTCCCATGCGGGTCATCGCCGTCGCTCCAGACGGTCAACCCCTCGCGCAACCGGTCGAGATAAAAGCGGAACTGGTCTATTTGCGCAACAACACGGTGCGCGTCCAGGGAGCCGGAAAAGCGATCTCGTTCCGGACGGAAACCATCGAAGAACCCATCGCCGCGGCATCCGGAAAAACGCTCATACCGGCAAAGGAAGGACAAAACTGGAAAGTTCGTGACGGCGAGACGGTGCGTTTCAAGCCGAAAAAGACGGGCGGATACCGCATGCTTTTCACCGCCACGGATAACGCCGGGCGTCAGGCTGTCACAGAATGGCGTTTTTATGTCTCTGGATCGGACGAAGTGGCATGGGACTACCGAAATGCTGCGCAGGTCGATCTCGTGCCTGACAAATCGGAATATCACGCCGGTGAAACAGCACGGATTCTGGTAAAAACACCTATTTCGGGAGAGGCACTGGTCACGATCGAACGTGGCAAACGGCTGTTGCGGACACAGAAACTGCTCCTGTCGGGCAACGCGCCGGTGATCGAGGTGCCAATCGAGGCAACAGACGCTCCAAATGTATTCGTATCCATGCTGCTGATTCGCGGCGCGAACGACAGCCCTCAGAAGTATAAAATGCCTGAGTATCGACAGGGAATCTGTATGTTAAGCGTCGCAGACCCGGCAGCCCGGTTGGAAGTAACCGTCAACCCGGCCATGTCCGACTACCAGCCAGGTGAACAGGTCGAGACAGAAGTGGTTGTGCGAGAAGGCCTTGGGAAGCCGATGCCCGATGCAGAGGTGACATTCTATGCCGTGGATGACGGCATCCTTGCTTTGACCGGATACGATCGCCCAAAACCGTTCGAGGTTTTCTGGCAACCGTTTTCACTCGCAGTGCGAACGGGGCTAAGCTTCCTGACGCTGCTGCCCGAAGATCCCCAGGATCTGGAGTTTTCAAACAAAGGCTATCTGATTGGCGGCGGTGGACTCGAGGGGCCGGGCGCGAAATTGCGGACGAATTTCCCGGGCACGTTGGCTTGGCTGCCGAAATTGCGCACCGATGCTGGGGGAAAAGTCGTCGCGAAATTTGTCGCACCGGATGCAATCACGCGTTACCGGCTGGTCGCTGTTGCGCACGCGCTCGGAAAGTTTTTTGGCTCGGGCGAAGCAGCCTTCAACATTCGTAAACCGCTGATGCTGTTACCGTCCATCGGTCAATTCGCGCACAACGGTGACAGCATCGAAGCACGCGCGGTGGTCCGCAATGACACAGGCGGGGATGGGGAAGCCGAAGTGACGCTGCTGCTCGATCCCCTGACCGAATCACCAAAACCGACTACGACCAAAATTGCACTCCGCAACGGTGAATCGAGAGCGGTGGATTTTCAGGTGCAATTCCGTGAAACAGGGACTGCAACCTGGAAATGGAGCACCAAACTCGAGCATGGCAGCCGCATTTTTGAAGACGCCGTCCAGTCGACCTTCCCGATAACATCGCCGTCTCTGCTTTTACGCGAAACGGACGGCGTCGATTTGAACGCCAAACGCACTGACCTGCTGGCAAACGTCAACCCCCAAATCCTCGAGGGCGCTGGCTCCGTCGCGGTAACCGTTGCGAACACCCGTCTGGCGTCCCTCCGTGAAAGTGTGGACCGTCTGCTCCATTATCCTTACGGGTGCGCAGAGCAGACGATTTCGACGCTGATTCCCTGGGTTGTCTTGCCGGAACTGATACCAGTGATCGCAGACGCAGACGCAGCCAAGCTAGCCAATCCGAAAACCGTTTCGGAGGGTGTATCGAAAATTTTCGCGTTACAGACGCCGTCCGGCGGAATCAGCTATTGGCCGGGGAATTCGCAGCCTTCGCTTTTTGCGAGTGCCTACGCAGCGCTCTTTCTATCGGCCGTCGTCGATCGTCAGCTCCCTGTGCCTGAAGATGCCCATCGGAAATTGCTAGCGTACCTCAGCACAGCACTGAGGGGCACGGCAAAGGTTAGAGACGAAACCGCACTCGGCGAGCGTTGCCTCGCCCTTTATGCTCTCGCGGCGTCGGGCAAAGCAGAAGGTGCCTATCACCAGGAACTCTTCGAGCGTCGAGCCGAGCTTTCTCGGGAATCACGCGCCTTGCTGGCCCTGGCAATTCTCGCCGATACCAAAGATGCCAGGATGGTGCGTCCACTCCTCGATCCTAAAGCAGAGGCGCCGGACAATTTTTCGCCGTTTGGCGGTGCCGCGCGGGAGCGGGCAATCCAGCTCATGGCCTGGAGCCGGTTCGACCCGAAGTCGAAAGAAGTGGGCCGGCTGGTTAAAGAATTACTCGGATACCGTCACAGTGGTCATTTCGGTTCCACCCAGGAAAACGCTTTCGCTCTGCTGGCTCTTGCCCGGTATTACAAAGCTGTCGAAGCGCCTGCCGGCGCCAAGAACGTGGAGGGGATGGTGATTTTGAACGATCAGACGCTGCCCTTCTCGGTAACAAGAAAGCAGCCCTCACAGACTGAAGTTCTCGAGTTTACCCCCTCAAAACCACTCGCTACACTCGCGGTGGAGAACCCCAAACAAGGCGCCCTCTTTGGCGAGGCGCGTTATGTCGTCGCACCGCTCCTCGGTCAGCAACCCCGCCAGGATCGCGGTTTTGCCGTGTCGCGCAGCTATCAGAAATTGGCGGACGACGGCTCGCTTACCGCCGCTGGCAATTTGCAAGTTGGTGACCGTGTTCTCGTAACGCTCCGGGTTTCCGCGCCACGACCCGGCCATTTTGTCGCGATCGACGACCCACTCCCTGCGATTTTTGAAGCGGTAAACCCAAGCTTCAAAAGCAAGGCTGTCGGTGGCGATCCGTCGACGACGGCCGATTGGACCAGCGACTATCGCGAAATTCGCGCCGACCGCGTGCTTATTTTCTGCGACACACTGCCGGCAGGGGCGTTTTCATTCCAGTATCTCGCAAGGGTCCGGACCGCCGGCGACGTGATTGCACCCGCGACCAAAGTCGAAGAAATGTACCGCCCCGAGCGCTTCGGATTGAGCGAGACAATGAAAGTCGCAAGTGCAGCTGAATGAGACGAAACGCGCTGATCAGTCTCCGGGGAGGACAGGCCGCTGGCCTGTGTCTCCGGCGGCTCGCCGGCTACGTCTGGAGTCTGCCGATGCACCTTTCGCCAATAGATCGCCGGAGAGACACCAGAAGAATGGGACGATTCCATCGGCGAGCCGCCGAAGTTAACAGGCCAGCGGCCTGTCCTCCCCGGAAATGAAACTCCGCCATCTCATTTTTCGTTTTCTGATGATTTTCATCGGCGGCATGGTCGTCGTCGCCGCGCTCGAAATCGCGCTTCGGCTCACGCCATTTCCTAAGGCGCTTGAAAAGCCGGCGCCTTTGAGCGCGGAGTTCCTCGACCGCAACGGGCGGCCCCTCCGGATCCTGCTCGTGGATCAGAAACGCTATTCTCGGCACACCGCGCTCACCGATATTTCGCCACGCGTCATCCAGGCGACGCTCAGCGCTGAGGACAAACGGTTCTATCACCACAACGGCATTGATTTCCTGGCCATTGGGCGTGCCGTTCGATCTGCCATCACGACCGGCAAAACGATGTCCGGCGCTTCGACGATCACCCAGCAGCTCGTCAAGATCGCCACGCCGAACAATCCAAAATCGCGCTCTGTTTTCCAAAAATTCCGCGAAATGTGGCTCGCCCTTCGGGTTGAACGCGCCTGGAGCAAAGACCGGATCCTGGAGGAATACATCAACCGGGTTGATTTCGGAAACCTGCAGTCCGGTATCGGTTCCGCGAGCCATTTTTATTATGGAAAACCGCCTCTCGATTTGAGTATCGGGGAAGCTGCGTTCCTCGCGGGATTGCCGAAGGCACCTAGCAGACTCGATCCTCATCGCCATTTCCCCGATACACGCGAGCGCCAAAAATGGGTCCTCGGACGGATGCTCGCCAACGGCTTTCTCGATCAGGATGCATTCGATAGTGCGACCGAAACCCCGCTCCAACTTCGCCCTCCAGCTCGCGAATTTGAGGCGCCGCATTTTGTCGATCTGCTGCTTCAACGACGCGGTATTCTCCCACACCATGGCGGTCCGATCACGACCACGCTCGATCTGGAATTGAACCGTTTCGTCGAACGCGCCATCGCGGATCAACTTGTCAATATCGCCGACAAACACGCCACCAGCGGTGCCGCCGTCGTCATCGACAACGCCTCGGGTGACGTTCTGGCGCTTGCCGGATCTGGCGATTATTTCAGACCCGGCGCAGGACAGGTCAACGGCGCGTGGATCGCCCGTTCGCCAGGGTCGGCGATCAAACCGTTCACCTATGCGCTAGCGCTCGAAACGGGCGCGAATCCGGCGACCGTCGTTCCGGACGTCCCCACGGAGTTTTCGACGGCAACCGGCCTTTACCGCCCTAATAACTATAACCATCGGTTTTACGGCCCTGTCAGCCTGAGGTTCGCCCTCGGAAATTCTCTCAACGTAGCGGCTATCCGCGCGCTCGAACTCGGCGGCGGACCAGAAGTTCTCCATCAGAACCTCCAGCGACTCGGCATCACTACACTCGGACATCCCGCAGATTATTACGGCCCCGGACTCACGCTTGGAAATGCCGAAGTCCGGCTGCTTGAGCTGGCCAACGCTTTTTCCGCACTCGGACGGCTGGGTATTTTCCGCCCTTACAACCTCCTGATTCACAACCGGTTATCCTCAAATCCGGAAACCCGAGTCTTCAAGACGGAAACGGCTTTTCTGATCGCTGATATGCTCGCCGATAACGCCGCGCGCGCTGCCTCGTTCGGTCTGAACTCGTGGCTTTCGTTCGATTTTCCTGTTGCCTGCAAGACCGGCACGAGCTCGGACTATCGCGACAACTGGGCTGTCGGATACACACCCGAATTCACGATAGCTGTCTGGGTCGGCAACGCCGACAACTCGCCCATGCGGGGCATCACTGGCGTGACAGGCGCTGCCCCGATTATGCATCAGGTCATGCAGCATTTGCATGACCACCGGGGAACATCCTGGTTCTCAACACCACCCGGCATTCAGGAATACAGAGTCGATCCGCTCACCGGCCATCTCGCTTCCAGCGACCGGCTCGGCGCGGTCCTGGAGAAATGCAGTTCCCCGCCTCCACTCGTCTCGCCATCCGATTATGATGCAGCGGGCCGGGTTGCCCTGCCTGCTATTTACAACGAATGGCTGAAGTCACCGCAGAACGGCCTCGGCAACCTTGTCATCTCCGCTGAGTCAGCAGAAAAACTACAAATCCTCAGCCCAATGCCCGGTTCGATTTATTTCGTCGATCCCGATCTGCCGATCGATAACCAGCGCATCCCCCTGCGCGCCGAAGCCGCCGGCAAGATCGAATGGTCCAGTTCCACACTCGCCTTGACTCCCTCGTCCGGTCCAGCCACCATCCTGTTGCTCAAGGGCATCCACATTATTGCAGCCAAAGACACCCACACGGGTCAAACCGCCACAACATGGATCGATGTACGGTGATATCTCGTAAAATCGAGCCAATAGCGACACTTAAGTTCTTGAACGAAAATAAGTTGCTATCAGCCGGCAGGTTGGCTTCGAAGAAATCGCTGGAAAAGCTGTAAAAACCGCTGTCTTGATAATTCATTGATTTGCGCCCGTCCCGATGCAGATCCCTTAAAACTAATAAATACTATGGCAACTTTCACTCCCCAAGGCGAGCAGCTCGCCAATAACATCGCCGCGCGCTATGGGCTGAGCTACAACTCCGCAGTCCAAATGATCATCGCTGTCAATAACGGCGGCGGCACGATGGCCCAATTCAGCTGTCCTGAACTCGGCAGCGGCCAATGGATGAAAGGCGGAATGACAATGGTCAGCGACATGTTCAACTACGCGTTGAAGAACACGGTCGTAAATCTGTGCGAGGAAATTTCGAACGCACTGGCCACGACTCAGGTATTCCCGCCAGTTCAAGCAGGCTCAACAACGGGAGGCGGTTGGTGGCCGGCAGAATTGGGATATCCATCCAGCGTTGGTGGACAAAATGACGTCCGGTATGCCGTTTTTCCTCAAACCCGGCGGTTGGCGATCCAGCGCAACGGACAGATTGCCATCTTCGACACCCTCGATAACAACATCGGCGGAGTCAGCCAGCAGCAAGGCAGCAGCGATTCACTCACTTTTAGCAGCCAGTATGGCACCATCTCCGTCAACAGCCTGCCACGTGTTTCCGGACCTGCTCTGCCTGAGATGCCGCAAACAAATTTCCTTGCTCAGCAGGCGCCGGCAGAGCCGCCGAACAGCGCAGGCGGAGTTTCAGGTGATCTCGTAGTGCTCCTTGAAAAACTCGGTCAACTGCGCGACGCAGGAGTACTGACAAACGACGAATTCAACGCAAAGAAAGCCGATTTGTTGAATCGACTGTAAAATTTACCGGCGTTCAGAAATCGATGCGATGCAGCCTTCGTCACGAGAATTTGCTTCGCCAAAACGGATGGCACTCTGTCGCGGGGATTGATGAAGCAGGACGTGGGCCTCTCGCGGGTCCGGTAGTAGCCGCAGCAGTAATATTACCGGAAGGTTTTCGCCATGCGAGGCTAACGGATTCCAAGCAACTGACGCCAAACGCGCGTGATGAAATTTTTGTCGAGATAACGGCGAATACCGCAATCCAATGGTCAGTCGCATCCGTTGAACCGGTCGACATTGACCGCCTTAATATCCTGCGCGCAACGCATCAAGCCATGCGGCTGGCAATCGCGGGACTGACCACGGCACCCGCGCACGTACTGATCGACGGATTGCCCGTCCAGCCCTTTCCCATTCCGCAAACAGCGCTCGTCAGAGGCGACGCGCTTAGTTTCTCCATCGCGGCGGCAAGCGTCGTCGCGAAGGTCACCCGGGACCAGATCATGCGTCAATGCCATGCGGAATATCCGGATTACGGGTTCGACCAACATAAAGGCTATGCAACGCCGCAACATCTGGCCATGTTGCGGCGTCATGGGCCTTGTCCGATCCATCGTCGCTCGTTTGCGCCTGTTGCGGAGCAGTGGCTTTTTTGAGCAGGACTCTCCGGTCGCGGTTGCGGCACACATCGCATTGGGTCTCCGCGGAGAACGCCTCGCCGCGAAACATTTGCGACGCAACGGCTATAAAATTCTCCACCACAATTTCCGCGCGGCGAAGGGCGGTGAAGTCGATATCGTATGTCGCGATATCGCCGAGAAAACGCTGGTCTTCGTGGAGGTAAAAACGCGGTCCTCGCTCGACTTCGGCCGGCCCATCACCGCTGTCGATCGCGAAAAGGAGTATTTCATAGCCCGCGGCGCCATGGCTTGGTTACGTCTGCTCGACAATCCGGATGTCGCCTTCCGTTTCGACGTCGTGGAAGTCGTCCTCGAAGGAGAAAAGCCGGCTATTAACATTGTCCGCAACGCTTTCGTCCTGCCGAAGCCGTATGTGTATTAAGGAATGACCGAATGACGAATGACGAATGAAGAATGAGAGTATGGCTTGCTTGGCCATTCGTCATTCGTCATTCGTCATTCAAAATCATGAGCATCGCGACTAAAACAGGTGATAAGGGGACTACCTCATTGATGTATGGCCGCCGCGTCTCGAAGATACATCCTCGCGTCGAAGCTTGCGGAACCGTTGATGAACTCAATTCCGCGCTTGGCCTCGCCCGCGCGAGCGCGCCTGGACAACAAATTGCCGATACCATTTTCAGCATCCAAAAGGAACTCGTCACGCTCATGGGCGAACTCGCCACTGATCCCGCAGATCGCGAACGTTTTGAGAAAGACGGCTTCGGGAGCGTCACGAACGTGATGGTAGACGCCATTACGGCAATCATCGACGATCTTGAAAAAAATCGAAAGATCACCTTCAAACATTGGGCTACACCCGGCTATAATACGGCTTCGGCGACGCTGGATTTTGCACGCACCGTTTGCCGCCGCGCTGAACGCCGTGTCGTCGAGCTTTCGGACACCGGCACCATGGTGAATCCCGAGATCATCCGTTACCTCAACCGCCTGTCCGATCTCTGCTGGCTTTATGCCCGATGGGTGGAGACCGAATCGGAGAAGGGATGATTTTTCAAGGATCGATTTTCTCCGCTCAAGAGTATGCAGCCTCCTGGGGCAGAAAATTTGGAAGCCGAAGACTGGCGTCGTAGTAGCGATGGAAAACTTGCGTTGTCGAACCGCTCATTGGCGGGACTAGCCAGCTCCAGTCACCGGCCACAGGGCGTTGCTGGCGACCCTCATTTTCGAGGAATTGCATAAACTGCGCACTCGCCGTGTGGTGATCGACGATGGTCACACCTGCTTTTTCAAATGAATTGAGCACGGCAACATTCAATTCGACCAGCGCCCGATCCTTCCAAAGCGTCGAATCGCGCGACGTATCCAGCCCCATCCGGCGGGCAACTTCGGGTAGTAAATCGTAACGCTGGGCATCGGCCAGATTCCGCGCTCCGATTTCCGTGCCCATGTAGTAGCCGTTAAATGGAGCGGCCGTGAAACGCAAACCGCCGAGGTGAAAACATAGATTGGATACAACGGGAACGGCATACCATTTCAAGCCCATCTCCCGAAAGAAAGCCAGTGTCGGATGCTCAATTGCGACCTCCCGGGCCTCGCCATGCTGCCATTCGAACACCTCCGCAACACCATCCGGACTTTGCACCACGAGTGGAAGAAGATCGAAATCCGTCTTCCTTCCCGGACCGCCCCAGCCCAGGCGACTCGCCGCTCGCGTGAAGGTGCACTGCATCGGATCCCCCACACGTGGTTTGGAAGCCCATCCGGCATACCCGAGCAACTGATAGTTCCAAATCCGCCATTCCCCGCTTTCCGCGGAGGCTGCAGGAAAAACCGTCATGATGGGCCGGATGTTTCCTCCGTTTGTTGCCCGTTTTAGATGATTGCGGCATTCCTCGAAAACTTCCGGCCGCGAAGTCACGTGCCGGCAATCCCGTACCTGCAACGAGCGCCACATCAATCGCCCGATGCAGCGTGCGTTGTTCCGCCAAGCCACGCGGCCGCCGTGTTCCAGCTCCTCAAACGACGGCGTCCAGGTCCCAGTTCGTTCGATTTCCTCTTCCACTACAGCCAGCCGGATTCCGAGGTCTCCTTGAGCGCGGGTTTCCTGCCAAAACAACTCCAAAAATGCGGCAGCTTCTTCAAACAGTGGTAGCTTGAGTTTCATCAAATTCGCGGAGCACGAATCGCATATCCTCCCCCGACGGCAAACCGCACCAAATTGCCCCTTGCGTACTCAAAGCACTTCGTCAATACTCTCCGTCCCGCATTTTCCCGGAACAACTAACACGTAACCTTTAGCCCATATATACATCCTGCCCTGACTTAAGGGCAAAACGATTGCACATATGTCTTCTACCATTGAACTCATGACCGAACTCCTCGAAGCAGGAGTCCATTTTGGCCACCAGACAAAACGCTGGAACCCGAAAATGCGGCCATACATCTTCGAAAAGCGCAGCGCCATTTACATCATCAATCTTGGCGAAACCGTCCGCCAGATTCAGGGCGCAACCGATTTTCTCAGTGACCTTTCCGCGCGCGGTGGCAAGATCCTTTTCATCGGTTGCAAAAAACAGGCTCAGGAAGCCGTTAAAGAAGCAGCTCTGGCCTGCGGCCACTATTACGTCAATCAACGCTGGCTCGGCGGCACACTGACCAACCTCACTACCATCCGCAAAAGCATTGGCCGCCTGAAATACATCGAGCAGATCGAGAAGGCTCCCGAGTATCACATGATGGGCAAGCAAGAACTCGCCGCTATTGGCCGCGAAGGCGCCAAGCTCAGCAGAAATCTCGAGGGCATCCGGGACATGGAAAAACTTCCCAACGCCATCGTCATTATCGACACAAACCGCGAAAGCATTGCGGTCGCCGAAGCCCGCCGGCTGGGTATCCCCACCGTCGCTATCGTTGACACCAACGCCGATCCCGACCTGATCGATTACCCGATCGCTGGTAACGATGATGCCATCCGCGCAATTCGCATCATTCTTCAAAAATTGGTCGATGCGATCGTCTCCGGAGCGCATCGCGAAACCAAGAAAGACGAAGTCGAACTCGCCGGCGTTGCCGAATAAGTAAAATTCTCTCTCGAGAGAATTTACCCACCTGCTTCAACGCAAATCGGCGATCTAGAGCGATTTGCGTTGCACAAAACAACATTTCACCCGCTTAAAGCCCATGTCAGCTACCACGGAAATCAATCCTCAACTCGTCAAAACTCTTCGCGAGAAGACCAATGTCGGAATGATGGACTGCAAACGCGCCCTCTCTGAAGCGGGCGGCGACCTCGAAAAGGCCGAAACCATTCTCCGCACCAAAGGCATCGCGCAGGCCGGCAAAAAGTCGTCCCGCGCAACCAAGGAAGGCATCGTCGCTTCCTATATCCATCTCCAAGGCAAGGTCGGCGTATTGGTCGAGATCAACTGCGAAACGGATTTCGTTGCCAAGAACGACACATTCCGCGAGTTCGTAAAAGACATCACGCTCCACATCGCCGCAGCCCATCCGCTTTACCTTTCCCGCGATCAGGTTCCCGCTGAAGTCATCCAAAAAGAGCGTGAAATCGGCCGCGCACAGGTCAAAGGCAAACCGGAAAATATCGTCGAGAAAATTGTCGAGGGAAAAGTGGAGAAATTCTACAGCTCCGTCTGCTTGCTGGATCAGGCATTCATCAAGAACCCGGACCAGTCGATCACCGATTTTGTGAAGAGCAAAATTGTGGAGCTCGGCGAAAACATTCAGATCCGCCGCTTCACCCGCTACATGGTCGGCGAAGATCTGGGCGGTGCGGCAACGCCGTCTGAGGAAAACTAAAATCGCTAGATTTTTGAAAGATAGAGCTGACTAACGACGTCAGCTCTGTTTTTGTATCCGCATTCTTCATTTAGCTTTCCTGATATAACTTCACGGTTGCCGAATCTCCTGGAACCGTAGAAGCTTTAGGTTGCATGTGGGAGTATAAGCCCAGGCCTCCATTTTACGCCCGCCCTTGGTTTCTCACCATCGCGGGCATCGCTGCTCTCGTTTTCACCGCGGGGCTCGTCTCCTTTTGGTATTGGACGAGCAAATACGAGGGAAAAGCAGCGCAATACAATCTGAGCCAGCTCAGCAAAATGGAGACGGCCAGCCTCATTTTCGACCGAAAGGGTAAACAAATCGGCAAAATTCTGGCTGAAAACCGCGAGTTCGTTCCGCTTTCCCAGATCTCCCAGAATCTCCCGGATGCCGTTGTCGCCGCCGAGGACAACCGGTTTTACGAGCACGACGGCGTAGACTACATCGGCATGGTCCGGGCGGCGCTCAAAAATTATCAAGCCGGCAAAATCCGGCAAGGCGCCAGCACGGTCACCCAGCAGCTTGCGCGCAATAGCTTCGACCTGAAAGAACGCACGTACGAGCGCAAGGTTGTCGAAGCCTTTCTCGCCCGCCGAATTGAGCAAAACTACTCCAAGGAACGAATCATGGAGTATTACCTGAACCGGGTTTACTTCGGTGGCGGTCTTTATGGAGCGGAAGCCGCAGCACGCGGTTATTTTGGAAAACCCGCATCCGAACTTTCCCTCAGCGATTCCGCGATGCTTGCCGGGTTGCTGAAAAGCCCAAATGGAATGTCCCCGTGGCGTAGCCTCGAAGCGGCGCAATCCGGCCGTGACTTTGTTCTCGGCCGCATGAAGGAGATCGGCAAGATCAGCCAGGCGCAGTACGACGAAGCCATCCGCACTCCTCTTCGGGTCAAAAAGCGGAAGCTCTCCACGGGCGGCCAATCCTATGCATTGGATTACATCCGGCAACAGGTCACCAACGAGCTCGATTTCGACAGCGCGGCAAGCTCAGGATACCGGATTTACACGACTCTGGATGCGGATCTGCAGAAGGTTGCCGAGGAATCGCTCCGTAAAAACCTCGCCCTCGTCGAAAAACATCCCGACTTCGACGGCACGACCATGGAGCAGTGGAAGGCGACGAAGCACGTGAAGAGCGACGAAAAACCGGACAATCCAACTACCGGAACAACGCCCGACTATCTCCAGGGAGCGATCATGGCCGTGGAATCAGGAACCGGAGGTATTGTCGTGCTGGTGGGTGGACGCGATTTTACAGATAGCCCCTACGATAGGGCGCTCTATTCAGTGCGTCCGGCGGGCACCGCTTTCACCCCGTTTGTGTTCGCGGCAGGTTTTCAGAATGGCATTTTCCCGGCAACGCTCGTCGATGACTCTGCGCTCGACAACCGCCAGGTCATGATCGGCGGGTACACGGGCATCCTGGGGGAATGGGGCGCCGAAACCGACACCAACAAGTATGAAGGCCTGATTCCCGCGAGAAAAGCGGTCAGCGAAGGCAAAAACGCAGCGACAGTCCGGTTTGGTATCGACGTCGGACTTGAGAAAATCATCGATGTGGCCAGGAAAGCGGGTCTCGACGGGAACCTCCGGCCCTTCCCTGCGACATTTCTCGGCAGCGGCGAAATGTCGCTGGCGCAGCTGACGTTGGCCTATACTATTTTCCCAAACGGTGGCGCCCGTGCGGAAAAGCCATTTATCATCACGCGCGTCGAGGAATCCGATGGAACGGTGGTTTATCAAGCCCGGCCAACGCGGAATCAGGTCGTTAGCCCGGCGGTGGCATTTGAGGTGCATTCTTTCCTGACCGATGTCCTCGAGAAAGGCACAGCAGCCAATGCCGGCTCGGAATTCAAACTGAAGAGCTTTCCTGGCGGCGGAAAGACAGGCACGGCCTACAATTTTACCGATGCATGGTTCGTCGGATACGACAGCGAACTAACCGTTGGCGTTTGGGCGGGTTTCGATAAACGGCGGCCGATTTATCGGGGCGCTTTCAGCAACCGCATCGCCTTGCCGGTCTGGGCGGATATCATGAACGCTTCGACCGCGGATTTCCCGCCAAAAGAAATCCAGCGCCCGACCAATATTGAGCGCGTAGAAGTCTGTCTGGCGTCGGGATTACCGGCAACGCGCGACTGTTTTAAAGAAGACGAGCATGGCGTGCGTAAGCGAACTACCTATTTCGAGTTTGCTACGCGCGATCAGACACCTCGTGGAACGTGCTACGTGCACGGCGGGGACGGGGCGCCCGATCTGGCGCGGCAGATCACCACTTCCGCAATTCCCCGTGCCGCGGCGGCCATCAACCTGACAAAGGTGCAGCCGATCGTTGTCAAAGGCCCTTCCGTCATCGGCGACAACGACCCCTATCAATCCGTTCGTCCTGTGATGCGCGCCATGCCGCTCAACGCCGATGCCGCTTCACAACCCGTAGCCGCAAAAGGGCTGCCACCAGAATTAACCACGCAACCGACAACCGGTGACCAGCAGCCTGCTGCCCTGCAAGTCCGTCGCGCCGAGCAGGTCTTGCCCCTCGATGCCCAGCAAAACCAACCGGCTCTGAACATCGAGCCGCCCCCGCCGTTGGATCTTCAGTGAGGCAAGATCTGGAAAAAAAGGGAAACGGCGAGTGGGCAAATGGGCGAAACGGCTCACGCAAAGACAAAATCGAGAATCCAAATTCCAAAATTACGTCAGTCTTCCGACTTCTCACCGGCGGGGCACATCTTGACCAATTTCGGATGGAAACGGCCGAGGACTTCTACAAGATCCGTCTGTGCGGACATCACCGTTTCGATGTCTTTGTAAACGCCCGGGACTTCGTCCAACCCGGCGGAAAGCAGTTCCACCCCGCGTTCGGCGAGTAGCTTTTTCACACTGCTCCAGGTAAAAGATTGCAGGGCTTTGGTCCGGCTCATCAAACGACCGGCTCCATGCGACGCGCTATTCAACGAAGCAGCCAGTCCTTTCCCGCGCACCAGGTATCCCGGCGATGCCATCGAGCCCGGAATGATACCTAGCACACCTTCTCCGGCAGGTGTTGCACCCTTGCGGTGGACAATGACTTCACGTTCGATGCCATCGATTCGGTGCGTCTCTTTCCACGCAAAGTTATGATGATTTTCCACGTCAAGGATCGGGTCCAGTCCCAACCTGCGCGCGATGTGATGATGAATGCATGCATGATTGGCGGCAGCGTAATGTCCCATCAAATTCATAGCCGCCCAGTATTCCTGGCCGTCAGCCTCCTCGAGCGATAGCCATGCGAGGTGTCTGAGTTCCTTCGGCAGGTAATCGTGCAATGCCATCGCCCGTTTGCTGTAAAAATCGCAAATCTGCGCCCCTGAACCGCGCGATCCACTATGGCTGAGAAGAGCCAGATAAGGTCCTCCTCCCAGCAAACCTGCATGGTCTTCGAATGTGCCGAACTCGACAAAATGATTTCCACTCCCACTGGTACCAAGCTGCGCCCATGCCTTGTCTTTCAGACGGGATGTGATCGGAGCGACGTCCCAATTCTCATCCAGAACGGCGTGGTTTCGTCGTTTTTGAAAAACGGCACCGACACCGAAACGAGTCTCGGATTCCAGGATATTCGCCAACCGGTCCTTTTGTCCGGCAATACTGGCGCCCTCGAAATCGTAAACCGTCATTTTCATCCGGCACGCGATATCGACGCCGACGGCATAAGGAATGACCGCCTTCTCCGTCGCGAGTACGCCGCCGATCGGCAATCCATAACCCAAATGCGCGTCTGGCATCAACGCGCCGGCGACGGAAACCGGCAAGGCACAGGCATTGGCCATCTGTTTCACGGCTTCCGGCTCCAGTCCCTCACCCCAAACACGCCATGGCGCCGGTTCGGCGCGCGGAACGAAGCTGGGTCTTACGAGCGCACGAGCAAACTTGCCGCACTTTTCATCGGTAAAGAACGCTTCCGGATGCGCAACGATCGCGGCGAATTCCGCTTCGACCTGTGCACGGTCGAGCCCACTGGCGAACAGCCTGCGTAAGTGCTCGGAGGCAAGTTTTAACGCATCGCCTTCCGGGATGCCGAGGGAAACCAAATCTTTCGTATTCACAACTAGCGGGAAAACAACTCGCATCAATCTCCAGCCAAATGGTCCCACACTCAAGCAATGTGATGCTCTTCAGCCTATCAACGTTTCAACGTTTGGAGGAGCGAAATCCGGCCGATCTTGACCGTCAGCTAGCGTAGCAGTGGAGGCTGACCCTGATATCCGCCCTCCATGATGCTGGCACTGCTCATTTACAGCTACGCCACCGGAGTCTTTTCCAGCCGCCAAATCGAGCGGGCCACCTATGAAAACGTAGCGGCGCGCGTCTTATGCGCCGACACGCATCCCGATCACGATACGATCCGCACGTTTCGTCAACGCAACGGAAAACTCCTGAAGGAAAGCTTCGGGCAGGTGCTGCAAATGGCCGCCGCCTGCGGAGTGCTCAAAGTTGGCGGCATCACGGTAGCCATCGACGGCACCAAAATGCTGGCTAACGCGAGCAAACACGCCGCC
>DATDBU010000035.1:0-5286 GCA_036524675.1 Chthoniobacterales bacterium
CCGGATTCCCTTGTTGACGGAGCTTGCGCCGGGACAGAGTGTCATCTCCGCGGACATCGCCCGAAAGATTGCGGCAGGTGCGCGATAGAAATCACTTGCCGAGCGAGGAAGTCTGGATCAAATATCCGTCCCTTTCGAGGAAATCCTGAGTAGCTCAGTGGTAGAGCGATCGGCTGTTAACCGATTGGTCGTAGGTTCGAATCCTACCTCAGGAGCCATTTTACAAGTCGTTTATTTTCATCGACTTACGTAATACAAGTGTGCCAAAATGGCGCAACTGTCAGCAGATTTGTCAGCAACTTTGCTTACCTGCTGATTGCTCCATTACCACCCAGCCGCCACTCTCCGGCTGCTCGCTCACGGTTCGGATTCGTTCACGCATATCCTCGCACCTCATGGGAGGAGCCACAGTGACTAGGGATCGATATCGCCTTTTCCGCCGCGGACGGGTGTTTTATGCACATGACTCGCAGACGGGAAAACAGCAGAGTCTGAATACGAGGGATCGCAAGGAAGCGGACCGTTTGCTCCATGCGAAAAATGAATCGCATCGACAACCCCTCATCAATCTTGCGATGGCTCGCAGCTATCTGTTTGCCCACGATCCACGGATGAAGGGAGCGGACCTGGCAGACGGTCATGGATGAACTGTGCATGCATGGCCGGGAATCATCGAAGGATCGCTCTCGCCGTGCATGCGCCAGCAAGACTTTCGATTCCATCCGCGACAAAGTGCTGTTTGAAACCACGAGCGAAGATTTGCTTCGCGTTCTCCATGCAGGCGGAACGGCGACCAACAATTACCTCCGCCGGCTCCACAATCTGGCCCTGAACCTTGGCTGGCTGCCCTGGGCGATTCTCGTCAAAAATGCGTGGCCGAAATTGCGCTATAAGGAGCGGCGGGCAATCACCCTTGAGGAACACCGGCTTCTGGTTGAGTCCGAGTGTAGTGCGGAGCGCCGGCTGTTTTACGAATTGCTCTGGGAAAGCGGCGGATCGCAGTCCGACATCGCCAACCTGACCGCTGAGAATGTCGACTGGGCGACGTCCAGCCGCCCCGGCAATCGCCGAACGTTCAGAAGATTCAACCGGTCGTTTCCAGTCATACTCGAGGCTGACTATAGACCAAACCAAGCTCCCGTTTGCCCCGGTACAGGAACAATTTTGAACAAATTTTATTAGTGATAGGACCTCTTCGAACGAAGGGGCTTTTCGAGCGGAAAACCCATACGCGCCCCTTGCGGGAACGTGGAGCGAAGGGCAAGGCGAAAACGGCATAAGTGTCCCGCCAGCGGCGGGATCGGAGCGCAGCGGAGTTATGCCGTTTTCGCCTTGCCGGTAGCGGAACATTCCCGCACCCGCAACCGCTAGGCTACGCCTGATACGCCTGCCATTACATCCTGATATCAGGCGGTCGGATGGACTGTGACGTCTGTTCGAGAATCCGCCGTTTAGTTTGAACGATTTGCCACCGTTCCGCCATAACATTCTTCAATGATTGGCTTCAATTAGCTCGATATATCCTAACAATATAGAAGGCTTTATCAGATGATGACGACTAAGTTCGGCCACGAAGTCCAAGTCTTTTTCCCGACCATCGGCGAGCTTGGCAAAGGCCAGATCAGCGGGAGCAAGACAGCAAGCCGTGGCGCCGTTTGTATTTTCATTGGAGAACCGAACAAGACGATCCTCCCAACCCGCAGGCAGCTTGGCCGTGGTCGCATCCACGCCATCGGCATAATATTTAAACGTTTCGTGGAACGTAGAATATTGTCCAGTTCCGGTTGGTCCCTAGGGATAAATGTCGAGTTCCATCGATTGACGAAGCGAACGCGGTGCGTCGGGAAACTGGCCCAAAATGGATTGACTGCCTACGATGATGAACTCCTTTTTCCCCGTGATACCGGCTGCCGCCCTGACGATGTGCTCAAGCTCCAACCGGTTCATGACGGCGGAAAATTTCCATTCGTTCCTGCAGGGTCAAAATCCCCAGAAAGGGTGTAGATTGGCGGAGTCTCTGACCTTCATCGGAGTTTTGGGTCAGGATTTCGAGGACTTCGTCGAAAGAATGGGTGGCGAGGATGGCTTGCCATTCCCGCAAAGCATCTTTGCCGGATTCGGAAAGACAGGATTCGCTCAAGGTCTGATCGAGATTCGCACGAACAAAATCCATCAACTCCGGGTGTTTCCGGATTTTCGCGGCAATCAGTTCGCCATATTCCAAACTGCGCTTGTCGATGAGGTCGTGGCTCATAGGGAAAAAATAAGCAAAGAGTTGGGTAAAGCAAAGGGGTGATGAGGAGCCTGTGGCCGCGTTCAATAAGCGGTCTTTTCAAAGTAAATGACGACGCGTTTCCCGTTCTGCGTGTCTTCCACACTGACATCGTAAGCGTGTTCCTTGAGTAAGCCAAACTTGTTAGGAATAGGACGATTTTGACTGTCGCTCACCGGCGCCACGCGGATTGGGACGTTCAATCTTGTTAGTTGTTCAAAAGCATCTTCATTACGAATGCTAACGGATGATATTCGTGCAAGTGCAGCGTCCACGCCTGAGTCCAATACCTCCGCCAAGTAATCGCTGTTGGCCTGGCTCACCAGCCTGCAACCCTATGATCCAGCCCGCATTCCCGTTCTTTTTGTCTACGGTCTGCAGGATACACCCGCGAGTTGGGCTCGGCGATCTGGGCAAAGGCAACTCGCCCAACAGCAGCGACGGCATCGTGCCGTATTGGAGTTCGCATCTCGACGGCGCGGTCAGCGAAGACTTCGTGCCGACGTCGCATGAGGCGCGTTGTCGCACCCGAAAACCATCGAAGACGCTCCTCGTGCTCGGTGCGCCGTTCCATCGAGGACGAGCACGATCGTCGCTAATTTTTTAAACCAAGCTAACCAACTTATGACACCCAACTGCATGTCCGACGGATGCAACGGTGCTGATGCTCAGAAGCTGACGCAGAAACTCGACCGTCTTCTCGGCTCCACGATCGCGGCGGAGGATGTAAAAAGGTTGGAGAGCGTGTGCCACGAGATCCACAACGCGTGCGATTCGGTCTCGCATTTTTCCAGCGCACGCTTGCTGCCATCGAACAGCCCTGGGCGTCGCAGGGCGACATCCATTGGTATCCAGCAGAACGCGCACGGCTTACCTTGCGTGCTTGCCCAGCAAATAGGTGAGCCGTGGATCATCGCCCGCGGATTCGGGGAGAGAAAAAGCACCCACCCACCTTCCAAGAAAGTCACTTATGGAACCACGGTGCAAGGCTTCAACTTTTTCCGGCAGCAGTGTAAGCAGCCCGGAGCCTTTCTCCGGCAACGGATCCGCTCCGAGCGGAATCAGGCGACCGTGGTCAATTTCGACTTCAATGGTGACAAGGCTCATAAACGAACAGTAGCCACTGCGACAATAAAAAGCCAGCGTTGGCAAGCCGGGTAAACGCACCCCTTTTGAGAAGAAAACGGAGCTGCGCACTCGCGGTGTGCCAGTGGCGGCGACCGCCATCTCAAACGAGCCACGACGTGATACGAAAGACCTCATTTACTTCGGTGTGTACCTTCGATCTTGTGAGCCGGGAATCGGTATGACGCCGCGAGGCAACCAAGCATGGGAGCACAAAAGAAGAGGGGTATTGCACCCCGAGTTTGTACCGATCTGGCCAATCGCGAAACTTGCGGGATGGTTGACATGGACAGGCGCGGCCGAACCGACCCTGCGATATCGTAGCACCCTTACACGTGAAATGGAGTGGACCGATGAACCAATGTTACGTCCCCAGGGGGTAGGACGGAGAAATGGTCGCGAGGCGTGTCAGGTCGTAAAGGAGATGACGTTGGACTGCGAACTGTCAGCAAAAGTTGGGCGCTGTCAGGTGGAGGAAATCCACCGACAAATGCCGGCGGACTATCGAGCTGGCATTATGCAGATGGCCACCGGCGATGTCCGGGCCGGACTGGAAGAATTGGACCGCCTTGATTGGATCAAGGAATGTCGTTCGAATTATCTGGAACATGCAGCAGCGGATTATCTGCGTCTCACCCATCAGGGACGGAATCTGGATTATTGCCTGGCCGTGTCATTCACATGGGAGGAAAATCATCGGTTTACCGAATCCATCCGCAAAGGCTTGAAGGAAGGAGGCGTCCTCCCCATCGAAGGAACGCCTGTCACGGTCTATGAATCGCTCCGCTGGACCAACCACAAAAACGTGACTGGCGGCAGTATGAGCCGGGACACGTGGTAGAGTTTACTCCAATTGGCAACCACCGAGCGTCCTCTTCGACTGTAGTGCGGGTGGAGAAAAAGAAGTAACTGTGGTTCTTGCCTCCGGGAAAGAAACGGTACTGGATTTGCGCCAGGGCAATACGTTCGATGTAGCCCGTCTTCGCGAAATTGAAATTTCTCCCGGCGATAAAATACTGATCCGAGCAAATAACAAGCAGCTTGGCCTGATCAATGGGCAAGTGTTGACGGTCGCCGGAATCGAGCCCGATGGCTCATTGCGAACAAACGAAAGCATTTCCGTTCCGGCGCAATTCCGGCAGTGGTGCCATGGCTATGTCGTCACCTCTCACAAAGCTCAGGGATGGACGGCGGATCACGTTGTGGTCGCTGCGGAACGCATTACGGCGAAAGGCGCCTATGTGGCCTGTTCCCGCGGACGCCATTCTTGCACTATCCATACGCCGGACAAATTGTGGCTAGTGGAAAAACTCCCGGAAGGCAACCGAAAGACGGCTTTGGACGTTTTACCTGGAATTCAAACGCATTCCGCCGCCATTCTTAATCGCGTGAGTCAGTGGAAGAAAATCGCGGCGGTAGCACGCAAGATTGCCCAGCGATGGATGCGGCAGTCTCCAGGAAAATATCAAGCCGTCGCTTCATATGAGCAACAAAGCAGACTAATGAAGATGTAGGTTGTTCGTGGCATTACCAGTAATCATCGGCCTCCAGAAAAGTCATTAATCTACTCGACCCTATAACACAGTCGAAGTTTGGTCATAGCGGCCTTTTAGACGTTTCGCCTCGGCGGAGGGGGCTATGAGTGTTAACTGTGGAAGGCATTGTCGGAGCGTCGCAGTGGATAGGCTCTGAACGAACGAATGGCGGGGGAGTAATGGCGGGTGCGAGAGATGCTCATCGCGTGACGAATGCGCTGACACCATGTAGCCTCGGTGTTGAGTATACCGGTTGCCGCCGCATTACCGAAGGTTATTCGGCGAGCGGGTTTGAGTTTTACGAGCCGCGACAAGTCGTATTACGATGCGCCGAAATGTCTCTCCGCTTCGTTT
>DATDBU010000036.1:0-4043 GCA_036524675.1 Chthoniobacterales bacterium
GCGGAATCCGCGTTTGCCGATCACCGGGCCGCAGGCATCATTCGTGAAGCAAAGGCCACCGTCGTTCTCGCCACCCAGGCTTACACGTCAATCCTCGGCGCCCTCGATAAGCGCTATGCGGACGTGCTCATGCTCAACTTAAGCAACCAAGTCATATTCACTTGCGCCGATCAAGACTCAGCGGTCATTGCGTCGAAGAGTATCGGCGAGCGGGAGGTGGTTGAAAAAACGTGGGGGATATCCTCAGGAAAGAGGTCCTTTACATACCAAAGGAAGATCAAACCGCTCATCGAACCGTACAAATTGCGGAAGCTGCCTAAGTTCAATGCCATCGTTTGCCATTGCGAAAAATCGTTTCGTAAACGACTGATCCCGCCGATTAAGCCGGACGGGACATTTCAGAGCTGGTTTACACGTCTGCGGCCCGAATACGGCGCTCTCCAGTGGCTGCGCAGCAAGCTCCAGAGAGAATCCCTATCATGAACACCAGCCCCGACTACGCCGCTATTACTGAAAGCATTCATGGCCTTCAATCTCACCTTTCTTCGAAAATTAAAGGACAGAATCACGTCATTCCCCGCGTCTGTTCCGTGCTGGAACGCGGGCAACTTGGTCTCAATCCCATTGGGAAGCCGCTCGGCTCATTTCTTTTCCTGGGCCCGACCGGGGTAGGGAAGACGGGATTGACCCTTGAGTTCAATCGCTACCTTTTTGGAAGCGACAACGTTTTCCGTTTCGACATGTCCGAATTCCTTCACCTGGACAGTGTGAAGCTATTCATGGGAGACGAAACAGGCAGAGCCGGACGGCTGGGAAACGTACTTGCACACAACGAGCGCGGCGTCCTCTTGTTTGATGAAATCGAAAAGGCTCATCGCCAGATATGGGATCTTTTCTTGCAAATGCTCGATGCGGCACGTATCACGCTCGCCGACCATCGGACCTACGATCTCTCTGGCTTCTACATCGTCTGCACAAGCAACATCGGGTCGGATCGGCTTTTGCGTCCCACCCGGCTTCCCTTCACCACACTCGAACGAGCAGTGATGTCCGAGCTTGATCGATTTTTTCGACCGGAATTGATCGTACGTTTCGACGAGAAGATCGTCTTCAAACCGCTCTCCCACGAGATACAGCGTGAAATTGGCTGCCTTGCCATCTCTCAGGAACTGAAGCGCTTAAAGGAGCGCGGCTTCAATCTCACTGTCTCCGAAGCGGCCTTTGAATTCCTGGTTCGGCGCGGCATTCAAAAGACGCTAGGCGCACGGCCCATGAAAAGGACGGTTCAAAAATTCATCGGAGACGCCATACGCGAATCGCTCAAAGCTGGCACGCCGCCTTCTGGAACTCTCGCCGTCTCGCCTTTGAACGACAGGTTAACTGTTCAATGAGCAGCAAGATTGAAGCTTCGAACACGACTGCTTTGCCTGACCGGGTAAGGATCATTTTCATGTGTGTTGAACACCATTCCGCACGTGATTCTCGCCTCCAACGGAGCGTTCATCGGAGTTTCGCAACGCCAGCGGCGAGCTGGTGGATGTTGGAGAGGTGAAACTCAACCTCGACATGAACATGACAGGCATGGTCATGCACTCTTGCGCTCTGGCGCGACAATCAAACGCAACGACACACTTCGCCGATACCGCATGGAGGTCACCCCGGGGTGACTGGACAGCAAGCCTATCCTTCGACACCCCGTAAGGCCGCAGCGAAACCAGTTTTCATACCGAAGAGACGGCTGATGATGAGCTGCCGGGTCGTTGGAGTGGGCTTCGGTCCTGAGCAATGTGAAGGACCGCTAGATCGGACGAGCAAATGAAAGCTCATGGCCATCAGGATCGGACAAATGGAAATAACGTTCGCCCCATGAGGCATCCTGCGGACTGTCTGGATGAAAGCCCTGTTCTTTGAGGTAAGCGCAGAAACGGTCAACATCAGGAACGTGAAAAATCAGCCGCCCCCATCGGATACTAGCATTGCCCTGTTCGAGGTTCAGAATCGTATCCCCGTCTTTTGTGCGGAGCGATGTGAAATATGAGCCTTCACTACCGTAGATGATCTCCAGTCCCAAGACATCTTTGTAGAAGCGAACGGATGCTCGCATGTTCGCAACCCGAAGGGTAACCGCAGAAATCTTCTCAACCATAGATGTGCCTCCAAGGGAATGCCAGGACGTCCATCCGTCGTTCTAACACTCTCCTACTTTGTCCCCTGGTGACACGAATGTCTTTGCGGGGCCTATACGTCAGCGCTCGAACCGTCCACAAAACTGAACGCTGATTTGAGGTGATTCGAGGGTACGGTCGGGGCACATGGGTAATAGTTCACAGGAATGTGTCATCCGGGTTGTCCTGTTTTGCTTTCTTGAATATTCCGAAAGGCTCTCCGACAGGCAGCACAACTCGTCCAAAGTGCGTGTTCAGCACCGACGCCGCAGAGGCATAGAAAGCTAATAGCGAGATGAACAGTTCGGAATAGGCGGCGAGATTGTGCATCGCGTGGTGCATGATGTCCCAAGTGCTCAGCGCAAGGCCGAGGAACAGCAAGTCAATCAGCACAAAGATGGCGAACAACACCTTGTGCGTTTCCATGGCGCCGATCGTCATGTAGAGGCTGAAGATCAGGTATCCCAGAAAGGCAATGCCCAGTTGCTTGGGATCCACGGTGGCCGCGAGCTTGTCGCCGAATACGCCCATCTGGATGAGCCATGACGCGCCAACGCCAAACCAGAAAAGCGCATACGCCCCGAAGGCGGTGGTGCCGAAGGTGTTGTTGTGCTTGGCGTCGTGTATGCAGGCAAACAGCTGGGCGAATCCGCCCAGGAAAACGGCCCATGGGAGTACGAACGAAACGCCGCTGGTTAAACCCAATTTCTGAGACGACGCGACGAGCGTCACCATCGCCAGCCCAAACAGGCCGATGGCGGACGGATCAGCGGTCGAGATTCTTACTTCCTGCGTCGGATGACTAATCATAATCCCACGGTCTTCTCAAAGAAGTTGTTGCCACACTTCGGGCACGAGGCTCAAGTTCAGAAATAAGCCAACGGCCTCAGCGTGTCTGGGCACAGTTTTTCGTTGGGTTGCCCCACCACGAGTGATTGCCTCCTTCCCTGATGAGAACGCATCCCATGCGCCTGAGGATGCCGGAGGAAAAGTCGGCGCTTCATACGCGCAGACGCGGGTGAAACGCGCGACCTGAGGCAAGACAGCTGTGTCATCGCGGATCGCCGCACCTGAAGAATTAAATTCGTACGTCCATTCATCAAACACGCCGCCCGTGCCCTAGACAAGTACAGCAGTGGGGGAACCGCTGCCGCGACATTCCAGATAGATGCCGCGGTTCTCGCCAACATTGACTAGTCCGGCAAAGTCAGCACGCACTTCCGGATTGGCCCCGCAGTTTACGAGGTACAGCGCGAGAATGGTCAGAAGGAAAGCGGATGCGCCATTTTTCATTTACACTCTAAAGGGGCACGGAAGTGAATAGCTTTTCTACCACGATAGAATGATTGCCGGATTAAAGCGCACGCAGTGTTGGAGAGAAAGGGCCATAATTTTTGTATGCGGTGGTGTATTCCCAGTTCCTCATCAACTTGAACGAGCCCCTCCTGCGAGGACTTTTCGTACAGTTGGGCTCAGATTGCAATTAATACTGATTATTGTAACGGCCGAGGGCCGCTGTTGGTGGTACGGGCGGAAAGAGTCGTCGCACGGGTGGCATGGCGCAGGGCGAATTGAAGCGCTTCTTGGCGAGGCAGCCTGCGTATCCCACAGCGCTGTTGCCGAGGCTTTCTTAGACGAATGCTTTCAAGTAAAGTGGAGGAATACTCGATGACCCAGCCCGCTCAAACCGCCGAACAATTACAGGCTCGCTGTTGCATTGCTGGCGGCGGACCGGCGGGAATGATGCTCGGCTTTTTGCTCGCGCGCACGGGTGTGGAAGTGATCGTTCTGGAAAAGCACAAGGACTTTCTGCGCGATTTTCGCGGCGACACCATTCATCCCTCGACCTTGGAGCTGATGTACGAACTCGGTTTGCTC
>DATDBU010000037.1:0-58371 GCA_036524675.1 Chthoniobacterales bacterium
TCGCGTACGAACAAAAACGCACCCCATACGATTTGGAGCGCGTTTTTGTGACGGGGAGGAATTGGTCTGTTTCTTTAATTGGAGGAAACAAGCGCACCGTTTGGCGCACCAACGACCGCTGGTTGCTGCAACGAAGACGGATCGACGTTCACACGCCGGCCTTCGCGGTCGAAACGGACGATGCCATCAATGAGCGCAAAAATCGTGTAATCACGTCCCAATCCGACATTTTTGCCGGGAAGAAACTTGGTTCCACGCTGACGCAGGATGATGTTACCCGCTACGACGGACTGACTCCCAAATTTTTTGACTCCAAGCCGCTTGCTGACGCTGTCGCGCCCGTTTTTGACTGAACCTTGACCTTTTTTATGTGCCATGACGTTTCGCTATTCTTCGGCTGAAGTGTTACTAAAGGGAAATACTCTGAATTTTGACGCGTGTCAATTTTCTGCGATGGCCAACCGTGCGATGATAGCCCTTCCGGCGGCGAAATTTGTAAGCGATAACTTTTTTTGCTTTCCGTTGATCAACAACCTCAGCGGTGACGCTTGCACCGGCGATAACGGGGCTTCCGTAAGTAAGGGCATCGCCGTCAGCATAAAAAAGAACATCGGAAAAAGTAGCGGTATCTCCCGCGGTCCCGTCGAGCTTTTCGACGTCGATGATTTGTCCGGGTTCGACGCGGTATTGTTTACCGCCGGTTTTGATAATTGCGTAAGCCATGGCTTCTTGATTCAAGATAGTCTCCCGGGAGAATCGATCTCCAGAAAGGGCGAGAACACTGCCACGCCTGTCCCGCGACTGCAAGCTGGTTTTTAGGGAAAAAGATCGGCAAAATGCGTCCGGCGGGGGTCGAACCCACAACCTTTGGCTTCGGAGGCCAACGCTCTATCCAATTGAGCTACGGACGCTTTTCCGCTAGCGTGAGGGCAGGAAAATAGCAGATGCGCCGTCAAGGGCAACGCGAAGTATTTCCTGTTTCAATACATCTCTTATGAAAATTGCCATCGGAACCGACCACGCCGGATTTCACTACAAAGAAGCGATCAAAGTTCATCTCGCGGGGCTGGGACATGAAGTCCATGATTTCGGAACGTATTCGCCGGAGTCGGTCGATTACCCGAAATTCATCCGTCCGGTCGCAGAGGCGGTTGCTGCAGGTGAATACGAGCGGGGAATTGTTCTGGGCGGCTCGGGAAATGGCGAGGCGATCACGGCTAATCGGACACGGGGCATCCGTTGCGGACTCTGCTGGAACGTGGAAAGCGCGATCCTCACCCGCAAGCACAACGACGCAAACGTATTGTCACTGGGGGAACGGATGATGACGGAAGAAACGGCGTTGAAAATTGTGGACACGTTTCTCGCGACGGAATTCGAAGGCGGGAGACACCTTGCGCGGATTCGGCAGATCGACGAATTGCCGTAGAAGGAGATTACGCGGTCACTGACCGCCCCTGCAACGCTACATCGGCGAGATCGCTTCGAGCATTTTCAATGTCTGCCACGCTGCGCGGACATTGTGGACGCGGAAAATATTAGCGCCCGCAAGCGTCCCGGAAACGATACAGGCTACGGTTCCCGGATCGCGCTCAATGGCCTGAGGAAGATTGAGGACATCACCAACGACGGTTTTTCGCGAAACGGGCAGTAATGTCGGAAATCCCAGTGCAGCGATCCGGCTGAACTCGCGGTAAATACGGAGATTGTCGTCGCGTTGCTTGGCGAAATCGATGCCTGGGTCGAGGATGATCGAATCGCGCCTGATTCCGGCCGCTACTGCGGCGGTGGTTTTTTCCTGAAAAAAAGCGGTGAGTGTATTTAGGATATCGTCATGACGGACGTGTGTGTGTGGGATCTTGGGTCCGCCCACGGAATGCATGATGAGCAGTGCGGCGCCGTAGCGCGCGGCGATCTTGGCGTTTTCAAGCGAACCCTGGAGGCCGCTCATGTCGTTCAGTATGTCGCCTCCGACGGAAAGCAGTGCGCGAGCAACATTCGGACGCCAAGTATTGATCGAGAGGAGTGGGGGAAAAATCTGAGCTGCATCGGCAGCGCGCGATGTTGACGCGACCATATCGAATTGCTCGATAAATGGCTGGACGCGCGCAATTTCCTCCTGCTCGGCAATGGCGGCGCGGTTGGTTCGGGCACTTTCACCACCTACATCGATGATATCGGCGCCTTCGGCGATCATCCGCCATGCGTCATGGAGGGCTTCGTCGACGTTGAGGGTCCCATCGCCGGAAAACGAATCGTCGTTCAGATTGAGAATGCCCATGATGAGGGGGCGCCTGGGGAACGCGATACGGCGGTCGCGGCAGATCAGGGAGGGCATGAAATGATCAATGACGAATGACAGAATAACTAATGTCTAATGACGGATCGGCGATGGTTGGTGATGTCAGGGAAGAGGGATCGATGTTTTGGTGCGACTTTGAAAGCGAAAGGATTGGGTAAAGCCAATGTCTTTGACCAGTGTGAGCGCCTGGTCAAAGTCCATGCCGACTTCCTCGGGCGAGTGTGCATCGGAGCTGATGACGATTCCCACGCCTGCTTCGTGAGCCATTTCGAGGAATTCGCGTGCCGGATAAATTTCTCCGGCGGGCTTGCGGAGACCTGCGGTGCTTACTTCAATAACAGTTCCGTTGTCTGCTGCCGCAGCGATGCTGGCTTCGTAAAATTTTCGCAAATCGCCTTTAGGACGATGGCCAAATTTCTTCACGAGGTCCGGATGTGCGACGAAATCGAACAGACCGCTTGCGATGCATTTTTCGTAGGCATCAAAATACAACTTCCAGATTTCTGCGACCGGCCACTCGGAAAACCGGCCGATCCATTTCGGATTGTCGACGTCCCAGCCGGGAGCGATGTAATGCACGCTGCCGATGAGGTAGTCCCACGAAGCGCGACTGGCCAGGTCCTCGATCCAATTCTCCTGGCCAGGAAAAAAATCGCATTCGAGTCCGAGTCGGACTGGGAATGGCGCCAGTTCCGAACGCGCGGATTCGACCATGTCGAGGTAGGAACCGAAATCGTTAATATCCATCCGCCAATCGTCGAAAGGCGCGGGCATAGGATTGTGGTCAGAGATGCCGATCTCCGCGAGACTACCTTCGCGAGCGACCCTGGCGTATTCGACGGGAAGGCCCGTTGCGTGGTGACACAACGGCGTGTGGGTGTGGTAGTCGGCCAGCATCCGTTGAATGTCGAATGACGAATGACGAATGACGAGCCCTTTTGAAACAACTTGTCGCGTCGCCTTGGCTGGCATGTTTGAATCGCAGCGTCCATGCTCGAAACCAAGTCTGCCGAACCGCCGGCTCCGCCAAAGAAACGTTCTGCCAGCGTCCTGGTGGCTGCGGGGATTTTATTGAGCCGGATTGCGGGGCTGGTGCGGCAGAGGGTATTTGCGCATTACTTCGGAAATTCGGCTGCGGCCGATGCGTTCAACGCGGCGTTTCGGATTCCGAATCTGTTGCAAAATTTGTTTGGTGAAGGAGCTCTTTCGGCTTCGTTCATCCCTGTTTATGCGCGACTTCTGGCTCAAAATGACGAAAAGGAAGCGGGCCGTGTCGCGGGAGCGATCGCTTCCCTGATCGTTCTGGTCGTGACGCTGATCGTAGTCGCGGGAGTGCTGCTCGCGCCGTGGCTCGTGCAAATCATCGCGCCTGGATTTGGCGAGGACCGCCGGGATCTGACCGTGGCCCTCGTGCGGATTCTGTTTCCGGGTGCCGGCTTGTTGGTGTTGTCGGCCTGGTGTTTGGGAATATTGAACAGCCACCGGAAGTTTTTCCTCTCGTACACGGCGCCGGTTTTGTGGAACGCGGTGATGATCACGGCGTTGGTTTGGCTCGGCGCACGTTCCTCGCAGGAAGACCTCGCGGTATCGCTCGCGTGGGCGTCTGTTATCGGGAGTGGGGCACAATTCCTGATTCAGCTGCCCGTAGTTCTGCGGCTTGCGAAGCGGTTGAGCTTTTTTGCGAAGTGGAAATCCCGTTCGGTGCGAACCGTTTTAAAGAACTTTCTGCCGGCATTCTTTTCCCGAGGCGTGGTGCAGATCAGTGCGTATGTGGACTCGGTGCTGGCGAGTTTGCTGGGCGTTGGCGCAGTCGCAGGAATTACCTACGCCCAGGTGCTCTATACATTGCCCGTGAGTCTATTCGGGATGTCCGTCTCGGCGGCGGAATTGCCGGAAATGTCGTCAGCGCTGGGGAATCAAGAACAAGTTGCGGCGCGACTGCGGGAGCGTCTGCATAGTGGAATGAAAAAAATCGCGCTGATGATCGTTCCGTCTGTCGCAGGATTTCTGACGCTGGGCGACGTAGTCTCGGCGCTGGTGTATCAAACAGGCAAGTTTTCGTCAGCTGACGCTCGATATGTATGGCTGATCCTGGCCGGTTCGAGCGTGGGAATGCTGGCGTCGACGCTGGGGCGACTGTATTCGTCTGCCTGGTATGCGTTGGGCGATACCCGGAAACCCTTTTTGTTTTCCTGCGCGCGGATCGGTGTTTCGGCGGCTTTGGGAATTGTTGGGGCGATTTTCGTGCCACGCTGGTTTGGAATCCCGCAGAAATGGGGTGTGCTGGGAATCACGCTCGGCGCTGGTGTCGGAGCGTGGGTGGAATTTTTTCTCTTACGCCGGGGCCTGCGGCAGAGAATTGGAAGTGTCTCGCTGAATTGGGGTTACTATGGGAAACTCTGGCTTGCTGCTGCGGTTGCGGCGAGTGATGCCTGTCTGTTGCGGCTGACACCGGTCGCGCAGTGGCATCCTATTGTTGCCGGCGGACTCATGCTCGGCTTGTTCGGCATCGTCTATTTCCTCATTGCGGCGTTGATGGGAATAGCCGGCGCTCAGCAGTTGATTGCGAAACTTACGGGCTGTCGGAAGTAGGCGGTGCGGACGGGGCAAGTCTGGCTCCTGCGAGCGACGCCGGAATGGGGAGGAGGACGGCCTTATACATCGCGGTGTCGGCAGTTTTCTCCGATTTCAGTATTTTTCAGCAACTCCCAGCCGATGTGTTCTTGGGCGAGCCGTTTTCCGGCATTCAGGATTTCGCGGACGGGATCGGCCAGGTTGTCGAGCCAGGCGTAATTGGCTTCCGTGAGGATTTGGCTCGACTCATAGGGAACGGCTTTATCCTTGGCAGCCAGCAGCCAGCGATAACTTTCCAGATGCGCGAAAATAGGCGGCAAACTGAAATGCCGAACGGCCCGCCGGGAGGCGATTTGCGGGATCTGCAGTCCCGCTGCGTCGATGTCGCCGAAATAGTACACGGGGCGTATTCCGCCGATTTCTTTGAAGATGTCGCTGAGGCGGGAAATCGCATCTACGATCACTTTGCCGCGGCCATAGACAATAGCGCTGAACGCTTCGGAGGATTGGTTCCAGCGCGCGTAACTATCCCAGGTGGAGGCATTTTCGACGATCAAAATGGGAGCTGACGGCTTGGGGCCGCGCTGCCAACCGAGCGGTTCTGCGACCTGGAAACAGGCAAGCATAGCCGGCGTCAAACCTTTTTGGAACAGCGTCGAACCGCCGATCAGCGCATCGAGCCGCTTTTCGTCTCCGAAGATTTCCAGGGAACGCTCTTTGATCGGTGTCAGGATTCGCGAGCGGCCTCCGTGCCGAAAAAAATCGTCGAGCTTTTTCAATTCGTCGAAGGCCAGGTTCAGGCGGCGATCGCGCACGAACTCCATTTCCGGTGTCCAGTCATGATCGCGAATGCGCCGTGCCTCGTCGTCCGTCGGGACGACAAACCCGAACGCTTCGTGCCAGCGGGGCTCGGCTTCCAGGCGTAAGATCGCGCGATCGATGAGGTGCGGACGGCGCGACACGAATTTCAACTCCAGCCAGCCGTCTGCCGCCAGAGAACGCGCATCGGCTTCGGCGTCGTAGCGTTCGACGGCGGACACCAGCCGTGCGTCGTCGAACTGAAAACTCCGCGCCAACGCCAGGCAATCTTCGATGCCGTCTCCGGAGAGTTTCGAAAACGCCTCGTCCATTACGACGAGACCGAGCCGGTGTGAACGGGCCGAAAGCCGGTCGCCGCGATCATAAACCCGGCGGAACGCGGCCAGCATGGAAATGAAAAACGGCGCCTGATTTTCTCCGCCGCTGAGGTTTTTCCCGCTGCGTCCCAGTGAAATCGGCGGCGCTTCGGGGTGATCCGCGGGAATCATCTCGATGTCATAACGATGATAATTCCGGTAATCGAGCAGTCGCCGGGCGCGGTCGTTGGATTGATCCGGAGCATCGACGGCCTGCATCAATTCCTCGCGGGCTCGTTGCGTTTCGCCGCCCTGAATGGCGGCAGTCAACGGATCGGTCGGCTCCAGGCCGGAATCCAGCAATCGCCAGATCGCGGGAAAACCCGACATGTCGCGCCGTTGACTGAGCCGGTAACGGAATTTTCCAATCGGCTGGCTCAGGTAGCGGTCCAGAATGCGGATCGTGTTTTGAGCGTCGGAAATGCGCCGGTTCAATTCGTTCAGGACGTTTTCCTCCAGGCGGCGCTCCCATTCCCGCTTGCGGTCGGCGGCGAGCTGGCGGGATTTTTCCAATTCGACCGTGTTGAGCACCCGCAAACGCACGGCCCAAGCATCGTTGCTTTCGTCCTCGACTGGGAAATCATGCTGGTATTCGGGGTGACGCCGGTTGCCATGTTGGTCGCGGGCGTCGGCCAGTTGGGAGCGCTCGTGATTGCGCTTGTTCATTGCGGCCACGGATGTGGTGGTGGCCTCTCTGGCCAGACGCGCAATTTCTTCAAAACAGGCGTCCCATTTTGGAAATCCGCCGCGCAATGCGGCCAGGCGCTGATCGAGTTCGGTGTCCAGAATACTGCCAAAACGGCTCGAAAGCTCCACGCGGCTCGTTTCGGTGTCAAAGCGCGCTTGTTTTTGATCGTCTTCCGCACGCTGAAGCCCTTCCTGTTCCGGGCGCAAACGTAGTTCGAAACTGGCCTTTTGGTTTCCCAGAACGGCGACGCAGGAATTAAGGCTTTTGAATTCCCGCTCGAGATCGTTGAGCTGGGACTGGCGCGCTTCGATTTCCGGCGTGGAAAGAAGCTGGATCGTCTCGTGAATGCTACCCAACTCGGATTCAAGTTTCGGCAGATTGGGCAATTCGGTGGCGCGATCCGGTAGAGTCGCATCAGAAAGGCCGCTCCGTTTTCCCAAATCGAGCCATGCTTTGATGTCGTTCAAGCGCTGATCGAGAACGTTTTGACGGGAACGCAGTTCGATCTGTTTCTTTTCCTTCGCGGCACGCATCCGCTGGAGACCTTCGTGGCCCAGGGTCAATTCGACGCCGTCGGCGGATTTCAACCGGCGGCGCAGCGGAATCTGCTTGAAAGCGCCTTCGGGCGTGATCGCTCGTCCGGCAGCGCTGGCTTCCATGTCCTCAATGGTCTCGAGGCAAAGCACATCTCCCAGTAAATGTTCGACGTATTGCCGGGCGACGGGATGGGCGACTTCGACTTTGCCGAAAAGCGATCCTTCGACCGGCGAAGCCCGCAATTGCCGGACTTCGCCGGGATTGAGAAGAGACTCCGCCTCGCGTCCGGGCGGAATACGACGGAGAATTTCCAGCGCTTCGCGGTAATCGCGGCCGTCGGAAGTCACTAGCACCCAACGGTTTCGGCCGAGAAACAACTCCAGCGCCGGCCACCAGCGTTCGGCATCGGGACGCACTTCGATCAGGCGTCCGAGTTGCTCGACGCGATCTCCGAGTTTCTGCCGAACAGCCTGGAAAAGGGGAAATGCGCCCGGTGCGCGGCCTTTCTCGAGGCTGTCCAGGTCTTTCGCGATCTGCAGGAGACTGCCCAGAATGCCTTTCACTTCTTCCTCAATCGGCCGCGCCAGATCGCGCACGGCATTCCAGATTTCCTGAAAACGCTCCGCGAGCTTCGGCAAGACCGCCAGCCGTTCCGCGTCCCTACCGGAGCGCAGGAACGCGAGTAAAGCGTCGTCCACGTTCAGCGCCTCGTCCAACTGGAGCGACCGCCCATGTTTCAGCCAGTGCAGCCATTTCGAATGACGGTCGTCCAGGCGCTCCCGGGCCGACTTTTGCGCTTCCCGCAACTCGGAAACTTCCTCCTGCAAACTGCGTTTTTTGCCGTCGAGCTCCGCGATTTTTGCGGCGCTCGGGTCGCGGCCGATCTCGAAACGAACTTCGCGGAGCGTTTCTTCGACCCGCCGCAATTCGTCCGTCGCTTCGTCGAATTTCCGCGAATCATCCGCGTGTTCGTCCTCCAGTCGCTGGATCTTTGCCGCCAGTTCATCCCGGCGTTCCACGGCTCGCCGTAGTCGCAGCGCACGACCGAGATGCTCCAGCACAGCTTCTTCGCGGCGGGAATTTTCAAAAATTTCGTGCTGTTCGCAGATCCGGCGCAGAAACGCCGCTTCGTCCTCCTGTTTCTCCAGCCGACGCCGCGTGTCGTCGTAAGCGCGCAACGCGATCCGCACGTCCTTCACGTCGAGCGGATTTTCCTCGAGAATAAAATCACGGATGAATTTCTCCACATTTTCCTCCGGCTCGAAAGCGATCGCCTTCGGAAACGTCCGGTGAAATGCCGCCGGATCGAAATTCAAATGCCGCTGCTGTGCCATCTCCGCCAGGTAATCTTCCTGGCGTGAAAAAATCGTGTCATGCCCGTATTCCCGCCTCAACCAGCGGCGGAAATCCTCGTTCGCCAACATTTTCCCACCCGGCGCGACCTCACTGTAGTCCAACCGGTCCGGCACGAAAAAATACGTGTGAGACGGCTCCGCGTCCGGGCTCGAAAACTCCAAGCGGATGCCCCAGGTCTCGCGTTGCGGCTCCTTTCCGCGCTCTTTCGGACGCGTGAACTCCAGCGCGACCAGCGTCACGCCGCTCGACCGCAGAAAATGACGTTGCCCATTGCGCGTCTGGTTTGTGTCGGCGAGGCAATAACCGACCAGATCGCGACCGCGCGTTGTTCCTGTGCCTGCCGCCGCGCGATTGGCGCGCCAGTGTTTTCCCAGAAGCACGTATTGCAGCAGATCAAGCAGCACGGATTTTCCCGTGCCGAACGCGCCGGAAATGAGAACGTTATCGTTCACGTCGAAAATCTGACGGAATCCATACCAGTTCAGCGCGATGATCCGGGTGAGCGAGATGCGCTGGTTCATGCGGCGGATTCCCCTTCCGGCGCGGCGTTTGGCTGATAAAGGGCGGCCTGCTGTTCCCAGGCGGCGGCATTTTCAAAAGGGATCACGCGGCTCAGCGTGGGCAATATTTCCACCTGCGATTCCCCGAATTGCGCCGGATCGTCGTGGCGTCGCAGCCGGAGTAAACGGCGGGCGCGCAACGTGCCGAGCATGGCGGTGAGCTGCGTCTCGGTCGGCGGTTCGATGGACTCGAAATACAGTTTCAGCCGTTCCCAAATTTCGTTCACCGTCACGACAACCGTCTCCACGGGACGCTCCAGGCGCACGTCGTCATACATTCGCCAGAGCGTCAAAACGAGCAGCGTTTCCGCCTTGCTGAAACGCGCCAGCAACCCGCAATCGCCCGGCACGGGACGCAGATAAAACAGCGGACGATCCGGATCGGCGCCGAGCTCCAGATGCAATGGAGCGAAATATTCCGCCAGTTCACGCTGGTATTCGCGCGCCAGCAAATACAGCGAACGATCCCGCCCGGCGTCGCCAAGCAGCGCGCCGTGACCCAGCAATTCCGTCAAAATATCCGAAATAGCGTCGCGATCATCGCCGGGAATGTGTTGCCAGAAAGAAGGCCAGGGAAGGGACATGCGTGGACTGATTTGTCACGAAAGCCGCTCGATGGCGAGCCGTTCGACAAACCATTCGCCTTCGGAATCGCGCGGAATCCGTTCCGGCTCGGTGCCGAAATCCTCCCGCGCGGCGGTGACGCGCCATCGCAGCGGCTTGCCGGAACCGCCCGCAAGCCCACGATCGAAAGCCAGCACGGCGAGCAAATCCAGGAAATCGTCCTCACCCCGAAGCCGCAGATTTTCCGAGGAAACCCGGTCGCCTTTGGCGGGCAAATGCTGTTCGATGAGCCGCACGGCCCGTTGCGGGGTGAGGACGTTCAAGTTGCGGCGGCGGATTTCCTCCAGGGCCGTTTCTGCGTCGCCTCCATCGAGCGGGGCTTCGATCGATAAATCGACCGGCGGCCGTTTCTTCCGCGAAAGCGCAAGGGAATCCGCGCCAAAAAAAACCTCCGTCTCCGTGGAAAGCAGCTCCATGCCGGGCAGATTCGCCAGATCGGCAAAAGACCGGCGGGCGTGTTCGCGCGCGGCGGTCTCGAGGTAAGTCTTGACCTGCTCGGGACGCCGTCCGCGCATTTCCGTCTGATAATGGTAACGCGCCGCCGAGAGCCGGCTGAAATCGGCCATACGTCCGTCGATGGCGCGTTGTTTCACTGGGATGCCCGCGAGATGGCGCTCGAGCCGCACGAGCCAGTTTTCCGCCTCAGCGTAGGCTTCCGTTTCATCGATTTTCAAGTGCCGCGCCAGGCCTTCGGCCAAGCGCTGCTTGGTGAACGGATCGTAAAGCGCCTCCTGCACACGAGTCCGGGCCAGATTCAAGCGCGGCGGTAATCCGGCCTCCTGCAGCGCGTCGTAGCAGACCATGTGATCGCCCGCATGAAATTCGACCAGGAATCGCTCCAGCGTTTCCTTCGCTGATTCGCTCGCCTGTTGCGCCGCCTCGTGACCCAAAATCAACGACTCGACCGCGTGCATTTGTTCTTCCGCCCGGCCCGCACGCTCCAGCAAATCCTTGACCGTTTGCCGCATCTCGCCCGGATCAAGCCGGTTCGGATCCAGTGCATCCTCCGCGAGCAAATCGCGGCAAAGCGACCGCAAAGTCGCGGCGAAATCCTTCAATTCCGCGGGACGATCCTCGGCCAGTTCCCGCAGCAACCGCACGAGCCGGCGGAGATGCGGCGATATCAAAATATGACGCTCGTCCAGGCTCGGTTGACGCGATTCGATCCAGCGGGCTTCGAGCAGTTTGTTGAAAAACTGTCCCGCGCGCTGGGAAAAATCGCGCAATTGCCCGCCTTCGTCGGCGTCCAGTTGGACATCCGGGTGCTCCATCAACACCTCGCGAATAATCAACCGCGCATCGGCAAACCCAATCTGCCCGCTTTCGTCCGCCACGGTCATCAACCGGTCCACGCAATCGACATAAACCGCCGCCGTCGGCCGGCTCAACGGCCGGAAAAACCCGCCGTTGAACAACGGAGCCAGTTTCCAGCCCAGGCTGTGCGCATGTTCATTGGGCATGGCCAGCGGTTTTTACGTCACGCGGTTGGGGCAGGCGAGAAGGATGGCGCGCCAAGTCTCGGTCTCTAAACAGACAATTATAACTCACTGCACCGTGTAACTCGCTGCACCGTGGCCCAGGGTTTGGTCATTTAACTCCAAAGCTGCCGCTCTATATTTTTCAAAATCACCCTCCAATTTCGGCTTTAAAGTACGAAATTGCTCTTCAAGCTCGTTGCCGGACCATCCGACGTTTTGAAGAAAAACAACCGTGCTGATACCTTCGAGTTCGATAGCGGTTTTCAAATTCAGCTGACGTGCGAGATCGGTCCATTCCTCTTCATCTGACACCTTCAAATCTTCCAGGAGTCGTTTCATGGCAGGGCCAAGCTGAAAATGATAAATCGGGCTTCCAAATTGGGTTTGGAACGGCTCCTGAATGACAAGTTTCTCATCAGCCAGTTCATCCATTTCAGCCTTTAGATCGACAGAATACGGACCATAAAAAGAAAACTGAAAGCCATAGCCAAAGGGCACTTTGCCTACGGCCTGTAACAGATGGACGATCTTCTGCAGTTTTTTCCGGCCCTGGATGCCACCAGTGATCAAGAGCAACTGACCAAGGCGGAGGACAGGGCTTATGGTGCGCGCGTTGGCTGACATCAGGAAGGGTTTTCTGCTCTGGCAATAGCCGGTTTCACAGCTTCCGCCTGCTCGGGGAGATAGTAAAGACGGGCGATCGTTGGTTGTTCTTTACCTCCAAAGGCTTTGAAAAGGAATGAAAAATTTTCAACCTCCTCTGCCTTTGAATCCAAATTTCCGTCCGAAAGCAAAATCGGTTCCGTGAGCTTGTAGGATTTGAAACTGATCCAGTCTGTTACCCATTGGCCTTTTTCCGGACCGATGATCTCTGTCAAATGAGCCTTTAGACGCTCTTCGGCTTCCCTACTGCGAGCGATAGGTGCAGAAAACTCATGCCATAACATTGTTTTTTTTCTGTTCAGGAAGTTTTCAGCAAGGCGAGCCAGCAAGCTGAACGCTGTATCAGTCTGGATGCTCCAAAGGCCCATGCTTCCGAGCATTGCAGTTTCATCCAGAAGCAGAAAGACCTTGTGACTTACATTGCCCTTTTCCTGGAAATACTCCTCTACGGCAGGCAGTGTCCCCTTGGGCAAACCGTCGCTGGCAGCAAGCCGGGTGGCCTCGGCAAATAAACAGAGCAAGTGCGCTTCCCAACGCCGGGTGTTGTTGTGAAAATACACCTGCATGCTCATGTGCAGGCGGGCAGCAGTGATTTGCTCTGCCGAATGAAGGCCGCGCTTCTTTTCGAGGCACAAACGACATCTCCCGGGACCGTTCCCTGGTTCAGATGTCTCCACTGGGTCCTGCCCCAGACACAGCGAATGAAGCACCCATTCGGCATCAAATTGACCATACCGCACCCCGGTCGCCGCCGCATCCCTGAGAATGTAGTCCATCCGGTCAGCATCGAGTTGGCTGCTGACGATATCCGTGAGAAACGGAACGGCGTGGCTTTTTGCAATAATGCTCTGCACCTCCTTCGGATTGATCCAGTTCCTTTCGAGAATTTCCGGAACCGAACTTTCCGGTCCAGCAATCACGGACTGGCTTCGATCCTCGTGTTGTTTCCCGGCAGCGAACGCCCGCTCGCAGGCGTGGGAAAAGGGGCCATGCCCGGTATCATGCAGTAAAGCAGCGGCTTTTACGACCTTTGCCTTTTCGCGGATCAGATCGCAGATCCGCTTGTCCCCGCTATACCGCTCTTCCAGTTCGCGGAGCATCCGCTGCGCAAAATTCAGGACACCCAGACTGTGGGAAAAACGGCTGTGCTCCGCGCCATGATAAGTGACACCGCTCACGCCCAGTTGGCGGATGCGTCGCAGCCGCTGGAATTCCGGCGTGTCAATGAGATCCACGAGAAACTCGTCCTCGGGAGCAATAGCTATGAGACCATGAACCGGATCGCGGAAGACCCTGGGGCGAGCGTATGCCATTGGGGATTACCCGCGCCGCTCTTTGATTGCAGCCAGAATATCCGCAATGACCTCGGCCCGCGGTTTCGCGCCGAGGTTGCCTTTGCCGTGGAGGCGGACGCTGACGGCGCCGGCTTCGAGGTCGCGGTTGCCGATGACGAGCATGGTGTGGACTTTTTTCTGCTCGGCGGCGGCGATTTTGGCTTTGATCGGGTCCGTGCCGGCGTCGAGTTTGACCCGGACACCTTGGGAGCGGAGTTCTTCGTGGATGGATTTCGCGTATTCGACCAGCTTGGGTTCGTCGCCGATGGGCAGGACGCGGACCTGTTCGGGCGCGAGCCAGAGCGGGAAGTTGCCGGCGTAATGTTCGATGAGGAAGCCGATGAAACGTTCGTGTGTTCCGAGCGGGGCGCGGTGGATGCACAACGGCGTTTTCTCCGTGTTGTCGCGATCCTTGTAAACGAGGTCGAATTTTTTCGGGACGGCGAAGTCGACCTGGTTCGTGGCGAGCGTGAATTCGCGTCCGATGATGCTCCAGATCTGGATGTCGATTTTCGGACCGTAAAACGCGGCTTCGTTCGGCACTTCGACAAACGGGGCGCCGCTGGCAACGAGGACGTCCCGGACCATTTTCTCCGTTTTCAGCCACAGCTCGGATTGATCGACAAATTTTTTGCCGAGTTGCGCCGGGTCGTGCGTGCTGAAGCGGAACTGGTAACGGTCGATGCCGAAGATTTTGAAATACTTCAAATACATCTCGTTCACGGCGTGGAACTCCGACGCGAACTGTTCCTCCGTGCAATAGATGTGGGCGTCGTTCATCTGCATGGCGCGCACCCGCATGAGTCCGAAGAGCTCGCCCGATTGCTCGTAGCGATAGCAAGTGCCGTATTCGGCGAGACGCAAAGGCAGATCGCGATAACTGCGCGGCACCGCTCCGAAGAGCTTGTGGTGATGCGGGCAGTTCATGGCCTTAAGGTAGTAGCGGTGAACCGGCACTCCGGCCATCAGCAGGTAGAATAAAGCCCAAGCCTTGTCTAAATTTTCTCGCGTCTGCTGGTTCGCGCCGAATTGATCGAGTTTAATCTCGGGAAAGAGTTCATATAATTTCTTTTGGAAATCTTCACTAAGTGCTGGGTGATCCTCCTCTTTGACCGAGTCGGATATTAGCGACATCGGTGGAAACATCGACTCCGCGTAATACGGTAAATGCCCGCTCTTGAGATACATGTTTTCCCGCGCAATATGCGGCGTGCGTACGCGGTCGTAACCCGCCGCAAACTCCGTTTCCTTGGCCAGTTTTTCGAGTTCCTCGATGAGGACCGTGCCGTTCGGCAGCCAGAGCGGCAGGCCGGGGCCGACGTCGTCGTCGAAGCAGAAGAGCTCCATTTCGCGTCCGATCTTGCGGTGGTCGCGTTTTTTCGCCTCCTCGAGCAGTGCGAAATACTCGTCGAGTTGCGTCTTGTTCTTAAAAGCCGTGCCGTAGACGCGCTGGAGTTGGGGATTCTTTTCGTCGCCTTTGTAATAGGCGCTGGCGACACTGGTGAGCTTGAAGGCGCCGATGTTCCCCGTGCGCATGACGTGCGGGCCAGCGCAGAGATCGATGAAATCGCCATTTTTAAACAAGCTGATTTCTTCGCCTTCAGGGATGTTTTCGATGATGTCGCGCTTGAAAACGCTCTCAACAGGGCGCTCGGACAATCCTCCAAGGCGTCCGTTTTTCGCCAGGGCCAATGCTTCGTCGCGGCTGACGACGACTTTCTCGAAGACTTGGTTTTCTTTAACGATCCGCTTCATCTCCGCTTCGATCTTTTCGAAATCCTCGGGCGTAATGCGGTGATCGAGCTGGACGTCGTAGTAAAAACCGTTCTCCACGGGGGGACCGGCGGCGAATTGGGCTTCCGGCCAATACTTCAGGATCGCGGTCGCAAGAACGTGGGCGCAGGAGTGGCGGAGGCGTTCGAGATCCGTCATTTTTTGACGGTCGTCCAGGGTCTTGCGGTCGTCTGACATATTGTAAAAAGGAGCGGTGTGGCGGGCGGACACAGTTACCCGAATTTTCGGGTTGCTCCACCGGAAAATGGATGCGCCAGGAGCGATCCTCGGATCGTCCCTGGCGTAAGTCTACAGCCCACTGGCGACGTCGTCGCCACGTTCGCTCTTAAAGCCGCTTCTGCGAATCAGCTTCGATAGCTGTCCAGAGCGAGGTCAGCGAATCGGCGACTTTCGTCTTTAGCGCAGCCAATTCTTCCGGCGTAAAGGCTTTGCCTGCGCTCGGTTCAACCTTGGCAAAAAGGTAATATTTGATTTTCGGCTCTGTGCCAGACGGGCGGACTGCAATCCTACGACCATCGGCCAGCTCGACGATGATCATTTTTTCCTTCGGAATGGTGTCGCCTTCGCTGTCTGTGAAGGTTTCGCTGGCGAAATTCTTCAACGCAACGACCGGGCTGCCGTCCAGTTCCGTTGGTGGATTTTCCGCGTAGGAGGCGACCAGCTTGGCGATTTGCGCCGCGCCTGACGCTCCTTCGAAAACGAGGGAATTGGATTTTTCCAAGTAGTAACCGAACTCGGAATAGATGGCGTCGAGAAGCTGGTCGAGCGTTTGACCGCGAGATTTCGCGTACGCAGCGACCTCCGCGAACATCACCGTCGCGCCATTGCCGTCCTTGTCGCGGACGAAATCGGCGCCGCTGTAACCGTAGCTTTCTTCGCCACCGAACACGTAGAATTTCGAATGCTGGAGGCGCAGCGCGCGGGTTTCCTGTTCGGAGAGCGTCCGGTATTTCGCCGGGTCGACGCCAGGAATGGCTTTTTCGTATTTTCCGAGTTTTTCACCAATGTACTTGAAACCGGTGAGCGTTTCGACGACGTGCAAACCGTATTTTTGAGCGATGGATTTCTGCAAGTCGGTGGTGACGAAGGTCTTAATGATGACACCGCTGCTCGCATTCGCGGGAGTGAGCACACCGCGATCGAAATACGCTTTTGTGCGATACCAAGCCATCAACGAGCCGATCTGGTTGCCGGTGAACAACTTGATGGAACCGTCCTGCGCGCGGTAAGCCACGCCCATGCGGTCGCAATCCGGGTCTGTCGCAATGACCAGATCCGCGCCGGTCTCCGTTGCCTGAGTGACGGCGAGGGAAAGCGCTTCCGCATTTTCCGGGTTTGGGCTCTTTACGGTCGGGAAACGGCCGTCGTGCTGATCCTGAGCGGCGACGGTGGTGAAATTAAATCCGAGCTTCTTGAAGATCGGGACGATGATCTCACCGCCAGTGCCGTGGATGGGCGAGAAGACGATTTTCAGGTCGCTGTTTTTGACCAGATTCGGGTCGAGCAAAAGCGTCTCGAGGCGTTCGATGTAGGCCGCATCCACTTCCGCGCCAAGGACATGCAATGTTCCGCGGGCAGCCTCCGGGAGAGGCGTGTATTCGTCGCTTTCGAGGGCGTTGACTTTGGCGATAATGCCGCTCGCGTGTGGCTCGACCACCTGTGCGCCATCGAGGAAATAGACTTTGTAGCCGTTGTCATGCGGTGGGTTATGGCTGGCCGTGAGAACGATGCCAGCGAGGGCGCCGGTGTAGCGGACAGCAAAGCTCAACTCCGGCGTCGAACGCGGTGCACCGAAAAGATAAACATCCGCGCCGAGGTCGGTAGCGACTTTGGCAGTGAACTCCGCGAAATCCCGCGAAAAGTGGCGGGTATCATGCGCGATGGCGATGGATGGTTTTCCTCCGCGCCCTTCCTTGGCTAGGAACTCTGCAATGTACCCAACCAGCCCCTGAGTGGCGCGGCTGACGTTGTAAGAGTTCATCGCGTTCGTTCCGACGCAGGGAAACTCAGGACGACCAAGCGCTGTCGGTGTGCCGGTTTCCGCTTTGGTGACATTGCGCCCGATCGTGCGTCCGCGCAGACCGCCAGTTCCGAAGGCGAGCGTGCGGAAGAACCGGTCGTTGAGTTCGGTCCAATTGGCGGCGGCGATCAGTTCGTCGACGCTGGCGGCATAAAGTGGAGAGGTGCTCCGCGCGAGCAACTGTTTGATGTTGGCAGCGGAGGAGGCGAGGAGGTGACCGGCGGCGACGGCCTGGTCGAGAAGGGCATTGCGATCGCTCATACCGGCGATTTAGTCTTTCGCCCGCTGGATTGCAATTCTATGTTCGCCGGCCTGACATGGTTTTCATTTTAACTTTGGTCAATACGAACGGTCTGGAGGTGCCGGTTGAAAAAGAAGCTCCGGATTTTTTACGGGCTCACGGCGCGGAAGTGTTTGGCGTGAGACGATTTGGGAATGCGGTGGACGTTGAATTCTCCGGCGGATCAATCGATCCAACAGCGCAGGCGGAAATCTGGAAAGTAGATTTTGCTGTCCAGCCAGCCGCTTCCAGACAGAAAAAATTACTCGTTTCCGATATGGAATCGACGCTGGTGGAGAACGAGTTTCTCGATGATCTGGCTGCATTGACCGGAGTTGGGGACAAGGTCCGGGAAATCACTGCTCGTGCGATGAATGGCGAGATTGATTTTGCGGGTTCCCTCCGGGCCAGGCTCGCGCTTCTGGCCGGCCAACCTGTCGATCTGCTCGAAAAAGCCTGGACTGGTCTGCGTTGGATGCCCGGTGCGAAGAAATTGGTTGAAACCCTTCGCTCAAACGGCATCCGAACCGTGATCGTTTCGGGCGGCTTTAAGATTTTTACCGGCCGCGTTCGGGAACTCCTCGGCGCCGATGCCGATATTGCCAACGATGTGGAAATCGTCGACGGGAAACTGACGGGGGCGCCGATTGAACCGATTCTCGGCAAAGAAACCAAGCAACGTATTCTTGAATCCACGGCTGCGGAGATGGGTATTTCTCTGGATGAAACCCTGGCTGTAGGCGACGGCGCGAACGATTTGCCGATGCTGCAAACGGCTGGTCTCGGCGTGGCTTTTCGAGCCAAACCCAGTGTCGCTGCTGCTGCGCGATGCCGCGTGAAATGCTCGGATTTAACGGCGCTGCTCGCCTTTATCGGCATATCGGAATAAACGACCTAAAACCGTTGCGACCCCTTCCGTGACAAAGCGCGATGCTCGTGCATCGCCGTTCTGCTCCGAGATAGGTTTTGGGGCGATGGGTTCACTTAGGGTCGATAGGCGCGGCCTTTCCATGTGACGCCGCCTGTGTGACTGCGGATAAAGCTGTTAATGGCCATGGCAATGCCGAGGGCGTAGCCCACTGGATGAAGGAGTGTGCCGAGGAGGCTGGTGCGATAGTTAATCGCAATCGCAAAACGCAAAATGTAGATCAGGGCAACCGCAGAAAGGGCCAGCGGATCGCTCCATCCTCCCGATATGAGGAGCAATATCGGAAAAATCATCACAAGGAATTGAACGGCGAGTCCGAGCACAAAAAAAGGCACATTGCCGCTTACTACCGGCCAGAGGTTTTTGGTGAAACCTTCCCATAACTGGCTGAACGATTGATACATGCGTGTGCTGACGACGTGCGTGCCATCGCAGTTTTGGACCACCTTCCCCTCGCTGGTATGCTGGGCGATGAGCCGACCAAGAGTAATGTCCTCGACGATCTCGTTGGGAATTCCCGCGTGACCGCCGATGGAGTCGTAAGCAGTGCGTTTGAACAGGATGTATTGGCCGCACGCGATGCCGAAGTTGCGACAACGTTTCGGGCCGAGAAAGCGGGCGAGGGCGGGGCGTTTTTGCGCGAGGTCCAGCAGCCACAGCGGGGTGGCGGCACCGGAAAGCACGAACAAAAGAGGGATCACGCATTTCTCGCTCCATGTTTTCGTTTCCTGAAATGGCCAGACGGAAAGTAAATCGGCGTTGCGCGCAAGCGATTGCGCCATCGCCGCGCGCAGCGCGAAGGGTTCGTGATAAGTGTCCGCGTCCGTAAAAAGCAGAAATTCGCCACGAGCCGCCTGGGAAAGTTGATGGCACGCCCAGGGCTTGCCGACCCAGCCCGGCGGAAGCGGTTCGCCGGCAATGAAGCGAAATTTTTCATGGCCCGGCTCAAACCCAAGTTTGCGAGCGATATCAGCCGTTCGATCCTCCGACTGATCGTCCAACAACACCACTTCGTAGTCCGGATAATCCTGCGCCTGCAGCGAGGCCAGGCAACGTCCGATCGTGACTTCTTCATTTCGAGCCGGGACCAGGATCGATACCATCGGCGGTTTCGATGGCAGGTTGGACCCTGTCGAGAGTCTCGGCACGACACGGAGATTCAGCACGAAATTAACCAACAGCAGCCCAAGCACACCGAGCACCCAGCCGTAGTAAAGCGCAGCAAGCGTCTGCACAACAAAGGATTATGGATTAACCATAAATGACGAGCTGGATATCTTCCGGCAATCCGAGCGCGACTTCATTGACCACATTTCCCTTGAGCAAACGCCCAAGCGACAACCGGTGCGACGCGCCTAGCATGAGCATGTCCACTCCGAGCGTTGCCGCGAGATCGAGAATCGTCAAGGCAGGGGCTGTGCTGGTCACAAATATCGGTAAAACCGGCACATCGTGCTCTTTGCCGAGATTCAGCATCACGCTCATGATCGCATGGGCCTGCGGATCATCCTGCCATTTTGCCTTCTGCGTCTCGGGCGTTGACGGCATGAACACGGCGATTTCTTTCACATACACGACGTAAAGGGTCCCCTTGAGTAGACGTGCCTGGTCGAACGCATAGCGCAACACGGGATTTACGCCCCGCGCCGCCACCAGGATCCGCACGCCTTCATGGATTCGCGGTTCCAGCCGGGCCAGCGACTCGGGGGAAATCATTTCTGCGACTTCCTTTCGGACCGTCACCGTTTCCAGACCGGAGCGCTTCTGCGCCCAGGAACGCAGGCCCATTCCAACGATGAGAATCACAACTACGAAAAACAGCGCTTCATGCTTGGTCCAGGCCAGCGTGAGCGCCACGGCTCCGACAATGACGAAGGTCACCGCCATCAACGCCCGCTCGTACCATTTCACCTCCAGTTTTGGGTTCGCCGCGCACGAGCCCAAGTTGAGCGTGATCGCGCTTACCACGCCGATCGCATAAAGATTCCCGAGCGCCTCCAGGCTTCCCCCCGTAAACAGCAGGATTACGCAGGGCAGGACACTCGCCACCACCAGCGGGATGACCGGCACACCGTTTCGGTTCAGTTTCAGGAACGGCTTTGGCAGTTCGCCGTCGCGCGCCAGCATATAAAGCAAACCGATCAACGCCGTGATCGCTGTATTGACCGCGCTCATCAGCAGCAGGAAAAACACCAACCCCGTCACCCAGCCGAAGATCTGGCCAAAATGGAGGCCGAACGTCGCCGCGCCATAATGTTCCGAGAGGAAACGGATCATGTCCTCTTTGCGAGAGGCGAGCGTATCCTTCATTTCCTTTGGCAAGGAAAGCATCGCCCAGCCCAAGAGCGCAGTGCCGACCGTGACCTCGATTGCGACGGGCAAGATCGCTTTCAAGGCGGTCCTACCGACGCGAGGCGCTGCCGCAGTCGAGCCCTTGTCGAGCTTCATCACGCCGGTCAGATTCGCGATCGCCTCCACGCCGCTCAAGGCGAGGATTACGCTCACGAAAGCGACCCAGTTGTGCGACAGAGAATCATGCGACGGCTCGAAATGTGTCGTCGTCAGATGGGGTGCCGAAAGCAGGATCAAAGCGACGACCACCCCGATTGTTGGAATCGCAAGCGCTACGGCGACCGAGCCGCTGTGTTTTGGTCCAAAGGAATTCAAAACGCCAAACAACAGGATGCTCCCGATCGCCGCACCAACAACCAGGTGATTGGGCAAACCGAGATAGTGCATCGCTTCGAAGGCTGACAACGAAGCCGTTACGAGCAAATCTGCAGTGAGCAGCAGTGCACCGATAACCGCCAGCGTCCTTCCCTGGGCACGAGCCGCTGAATAAACGCCGCCGCCGTCTGGAAAACACCTGCATATTACCGCGTAGTTCGCGCCGACGAGCGCCGTCAACAAGCAGACGGCCAGGATGATGGGCATCGACGAGAACGCCGTCGCGGCAAATGCCAGGCCAATCACATACGCTTTGCTCGTGCCCCAATCTCCGTAGAGGAGCGCCGCCGCTCGTGCCCAATCAACATTTCGCGACCGGTGTTCTGAAATGTCTGCCATTTTGAAGGAATTAAATCGGACTCCCGAACGAAACCGGTCGGAAATTCAGCATGCCAGCGCTGATAAATGTCCGCTCCGTCTGGGTCAATGATTTAAACCCGAAAACGGCTTTTGAAGAGATGAAAGGTGAAAAAGGAAAGAGGATCGCCAGATAAGCACAACCTGTGAGGGAACCAGGCAGGAGATGACCAAATGATTTGCGGGCACGTTACGCGGTGGCGGGTCATTTTAGCCCAGCTAGAATTGCCGCCAGGACAACTGCTGCGTTTGTTGCAAACAACTGCCGGAGAAAGTTCCAAGACCGCTGTAATGCGTGTGCACTCCCATTTGCGGCCGCAGAATTCCGGACGACGGATTCTGCGTCCTGAAGGTAGGTCTCATCGGTTTCGAGGTGATTGGAGTGCAGGAAATCGAGGAATCGCTGCAGCAGCTGAGGGAATTTTCGAAGTGTTGGCCGATAATCGGTTTTGCGACAAACCTCAAAAGGCGAAGACGATTCAGACCATTGGTCCAATGTGAACCACGGCAGGCCGAGGCATTCGACCAATTCCTGAGTACGTCGATCGTGCACCATGAATTGCGTAGGGACGCCGCTTTGCAACGCGACGATGCCGCCGTGGAACCGAGGACCGATACAGAAGTGCTTGGATTGCATGAACTTGATCCAATCAGGAATGCACTCGAAGACGTGCGATTTTTCCTGGAAGAAACGCAATGCCGCGTCGGTGTCGGGCAGGCAAAAATATTTGCAGATCGTCGGGAGCGTAAGTTCCCCGGGCGTATCGAATGTTTGAGCAGCAGAATCCCACATGAATTTTTCGTTTTGTGGGACAAAGCTGCCTCCGTTCGCTGCGCCCCAGGAATGAAACCGTCGTAATTGGGGGCGCAGGGCGCGGACCTCATAAATGGTTGGGTCGGAATTAAAGACGAATGCGAAAGTCTCCCGTGGCGGAGGCCGACGCGAGCCAAGCATTGAGATGGCCTTGGGTCTGAGGTAATAGGAGGCGCATCCAATGGGAACGGCGTTGTGGATGTTCAATTTTGCCAGTAATTCCATCGTAAAAGCGCCGCGGACGCCGAGTGATACGGATTTTTCTGCGAGAACACGAATAAATCGTTCTGTTCCAGCGTGGAGTGGGAGTGGGCCGACGTGGTGGAGAGCAGCCTGGCTCCCCAACCCTATCACAACGACAGGGAGACGAACTTTGCGGAAGAATTCCGCTTCCGCGCTGTAGTCCGCATACGAGTTGATGAAATTTGAGGCGGGGACGATGATGCCGTCAAATTCTCGATGAAGGTCCTCAGGGTCGTCCTTTACGGTATTCAGGAAACGAGATTCGGGATGGTGCTGGACAATTTCCCGCACCGAGTAACCAATCATCATATTGCCGAAGTTGTACCCGACAGCGGCAAATTTTTCGTTTGTCAGCCGGTGCTTCTCCGTGACAGCGGAGTTGGCACCCCAAAAAAGATAACGCTTCTTGGACACGCGAGATTCTTAAGCGGCGGTTGCGGTTAGGGCGTCATGCTTTTCCGGCTGGGGCAGCCCCTGTCCAATCCGCTTCCATGCCTGACACTGTTGCTGGAATTTATTGAGGACTTCTTCGCTTTCCTTGGAGTCAAGTAGAAGAATCTCCGAGGCCTCTTTCAAGACGCGACTGCCCTCAAGCCATTCCAGATCTCCCGGAGGGTGGGTGCGTGCGTTGGAAGTATTCAGTCTCCAGAGATTCAAAGGGCGGGAAGAATATGCGATGCCTCCCCGCGAGCAGAGTCGTATCCAGAAAAGCCAGTCGGCGCAAAGCCGCATGGACGGATCCACGAAGTCATGGATATTCTGAAAGTTCTTCAACAACACAGCACTGGCGTTTGGCACCGTATTTTTCCGAAGCAAAGAATGCCGGATTTCCTTGCGGCCAATCTCCACAAAGTCGTTCTTCCACCGCGTAAAGCTAATATCCGATGTCCATTCAAGGGGAAGTCCCAGATCGTTTCCCCATCGATCGATCATCCGCGACTGGCAGTAAGCCAAAGATAGTGCTGGGAACTCTGAAAATTTAGCCAGCAAGACCTCCAAGAAAGCGGGGTCCGCTGCATCGTCAGATTCGGCAATCCAGATGTATTTTCCGCGAGCCATTGTCAGTCCCTTGCGCCATTGCCGAAACGTAGATCCGCTATTTGTCTCGCTAGGATGGAAAACCGCGCGGGAATCGCGCTCTACGAACTGCCGGAGAATGTTAGAGCTGTCATCCCGGGAGTTATCGTCAAGGAGAATAATTTCCAGGTCCTGGATCGTCTGCCGCTGGATGGATTCGAGTCGTTCCGAAAGGAAGGATGCATGGTTATAATTCGGTACAATCACACTGACGAGAGGGCCACGGTCGTTTAAATTCAGACAGGGTGCCTTCCGATCTTGTTGAGCGTGATTCACGAGCACCATCGCGACATCCGCGGCGGTCGTGGTGCTCGAGTGCAGCCGGCCGACTTTCGAACAGGCAACCGCGCCCAAGCTAGCTCGTAATGATTCGTTTTGGGCAAGCGTGAGAATCGCTCGACTGGCAGCATCCACGTCGTCGCGCGGCACCACAAAACCGCATTCTGTCCCAACGAATTCCGGCATCCCGCCACTTCCTTCGAAGCATACGATAGGCATTTTCGCGTGCGCTGCCTCCAGCGCCACTAACGGGAAAGGATCTTCACGGGACGAAAGAAGGAAAATCTTCCCCAGCGAAAAGTAGGCGCGTGGATTTGCCTTTTCGCCTAGGAATCGAACGGTTCCTTCCAAGCCTGCCACCCGGATCATGTTAGTAATGGTTTCCCGTTCCGCTTTTGTCCCGCCTCCGATCCATATAAACCGGAGATTCGGATTGTTGCGCGTTTTGTCCGCGATCTGGACAAATAGATCCGGGCCTTTTCTCCAGTCCATGGTGCCGCAGCCAAAGACGACGATGTCGGTGCTGGAAAAGTCAAATTCAGCGCCAATATCCGGGTCGACATCAACTTCCAAATCGATGGATGGGTAGATTGTGGTGATGGCTTCGCTGGCAATCTGGTGAGTTTCGCGAAGGTTCCTGGCGACCGGCGACGACACCGCGATAAAGTGGTCCGTGCATTTCACGGTGGCAGCCATGATCCCACGCGGGGCCCAACGTTCGATAGATGCCTGTAACTCGTGAACATGCGTAACTACGGGACAATCCAAGAATCGAAGACTGGCAAGGGTCGGACCATTTACCACAGTGTTCGAATAAATGACGCCAGGAACAGGAGAAGCAAAGCGTACCAGTTCTATCCCCCGCCGTTCCGGATCGGTGAAATCCGACAATGCTAGCGTTGGACAAAGAGTATCGAATTCCGATCTTAAGGCGCCATCCTTTACAAGGATAAGTTTGAAATGGAATGGCCTTGTTCTTGTCCATTCCCGCAAAATAGTTAGAAGAGCCATCTGAGCTCCGTTGCGACAGGCGTCGTGTGAGATAATAAGAACGGTGATGTCTGTTGCGACCTCCATTTTTGGGGCAACTTCCTCCTTCCATCCTGCAGGGATCGACAGGCGCAAAGCATGTCGAGTGGTTTCGAGGTGGACATAACCCTGCCGCAAATCCGGCTCGAGATAGCATCCTTCGCCCCATTCGTTCCAGGCATTGATGAAAAGCAATTGTTCCTCCCCTTCAAACTGAGACATCGTCTGGAGGGTTGCAGCACGGAGCCATTGAAAATATTTGGCAGGAGAGCTTTTAGTAAAAACGGAGCTAGACTGGAGTCGTCGCGGCGTGTTATCCCATTGCGGTATTACGCCGCGGAAAAGCTTGAAGGTCTTTGCAGGATCCCGAATATAGGACCTCGCGAAGTCATCATATTGGTAGAGATTTCCTGAGAAATCTTTAATGGCGTTAACCGCTTCTGGATCGCGCAGCGTATAGTGAAGGTCGCCGAAACCGAGCGGTGGGAATTGAATGAGGGCGTCCAGCCCTGTCGTTTTGGGATCGTCGAAGTTGAAGGCTCGCATCGCCGCCAGATAAATCTCGCCGATACCTTCCTTTCGGCAGACTGCTCTCCAAAGGGCGAATGTTTCGCGAGGATTTGGAAATAAGCCGGGACGATAGGTTAGGAGCAAAGGTCGTCCATTGACCCGGATGTAACGACTATCGCGAAAATAATGGATTACGTGCCGGATAAATGCCTCATCGTCGGCCGCACTATGCTGTTGGCCGATTAAGACTTCCTTCTCGCGTCCATCCCAGCGGCGGGACCAGTTTTCGTTCGCCCAGCAAAGGCAGAAGGGAAAATCAGGTTTGCCAGATTCCAGCAAAGCTTCCAAAGGCTTTTCGAGCAGCAGCTTGCCGTTAAACCAATACATGTAATAACAGAAGCCATGGAGACCATATTCCCGAGCCATACTGGCCTGGCGCTCTCGCACAGCAGGGTCTAGGAGATCGTAGTAGCCGATGTCAACGTGGGGCACGCGTGGTTGATCGTGGCCCGGAAACAGCGGAAAGGCGCGCCGGACGTTGGCCCACTCTGTAAATCCTGTTCCCCACCATTCATCGTTTTCCGGAATGGCGTGAAATTGAGGAAGGTACATCGCTATAGCACGCACTTTCGTAGAGGGCTGCGGGACATCTGCGTCGCGAACAAAACGCCTCGCGGCAAAACTATCTTTCCTATAACTGCAACGAAGTGGGGGATGTTGGTGGATCTCAAGAAACCATTCGACAAGCCAATCCACAGGCATTGGGGTCTCTTCGGTCAAATAGGCGAGGCGAGTATGGCTCGTGTCCGGCAGGGGTGGAAAGTTAACTGAATTTTCCTGCCAACATGCTTTCAAGACTTCAATGCGGGCGTCCTTGGCCGTGAATTCGGCGACTGTTAATAGCACTTGATTGTCACAGTGCCCTTCTAGGAGAATCCACAAATGCCACCGCGGATAGACTTGTCGAATCACTGATTCGAGAACGGAAGGCAGGGCGCGGCTAGGCATTTTCGTGATATCCAATACCAGCGCGAAATCAATATCTGGTGGGAGTTTCTCCAGCGCGTCGCGCGCCTTGGTAACTCTTCCGGAATCCCTACTGCCGGAATTCGACAGTAACGGAGAAGTCTTGTGGATTTCGAAGGCGGTTAAATCATGCCACGTGTTCGATTTTTCGATCTGGAGCCGGATCCAATTGCTTCCTTCCTTCAGTGGGATATCGAGTTCAAAACCGCTCTTTTGGGCGGATACAGTGGCGCCATCAAGGTCAAACTCCGCGAGGTCCCGCCGCAATGAACCGTAAGTTATATCAAAACGCTTCCCGTCGACCAAAGCGCGCAATTTGATATCCCCAGTCAAACGACGTGGCGCCAGCCATCCGCCAAGCCTGACGGTGTTGGTAATAGCTTCGCTGCTGTCGGGACGTTCGATATGAAAGCAGACTTCTTCTTTCCAATCCACCGGAGCTGGCTCAATCTGCAACGCCCCGTCTTTGATGCCGCGGAACTGCCAGAAAGCGATTCTCGACCATTGGCCATCGTCTTCCTGCAATTCCAGTACCCATCGGTCCGGCCGTTTGGGTACGGGGAGGGAAAATAAAAAATCGTAACGTGGTGCAGAAGCGGGCCACTCCTGGCGTTGAAGAAAGGGCTTTTTTAGAGGCTTGAAAACCGCATCCAACGTCTTGAGCCGAACACGTGGATTCTTCCGGCCGCACGGAAGTGTAACGCGGAACTCCATTTTTATTTTTTTCCCGGATTCGTGTATTTGAGTGCGCACTATCGTCGCCGGGTATTCCGATTCGATTGCAATCGGTTCCCCGAGATCAGCGGACTTCCGACGGGAAACACGCCTGACAATCGAATTAATCCATCGAGCCATTTGCCCGCCTGGCTTTTTTGAGCCGGGGAGGCGCCACCTATGGAATGCTCTGGTCATCCAAGAGCGCCGCTGCCAATCGATGGCAGACTGGAGTGCCTCTTTCATGCTATTGATATCTCGCGACTTCGAACTCAGTTTTTTCCGAAGACGAAGTATCTCACTGTCGTGACGAGCAATTTCCTGCGCTTGGATGCTGTTTTCGAGCTGGCTCTGTGTGACCATTTCTTCCAACGCCGCTTTTTCCGTCTGATTTCGCCTGTTTTCCGCATCCAGCTTTGCAGTGATTTCGCCTTTCAGTTCCAGTTCTCTCCGCAAGCTCCCAACTTCATGCCCCAAGCGTTGTGCGGCTTCATGGTCTTCAGCGTGGCAAACTGCACTTGTCTCCGAATCCGGAATCCTGGACATAAAGGGTTCCAGCGCCCGTATGGAATGTTCGGATTGAATGGAGAACCTTAGCTCGAGGCGAAGCACAGATCTGCCATCGCTGGCCGGTGGGAGAGGAGGCAGAATAAAACAGGGATCATCCGAAGTGCAGAGCACGTACAGGATTCGATCCGATATCGGTTCACAGCCGTCGTAACGGAACTCGCTCCTCCTTTCAAGCAAGTCCGTATCATCCAATTTCAGGGCTCTGATTTCCGCCAGTGCCAGCCTTTCTGTTGGATCAATTCGGATAAGGTTCGTATTGCGCGGAACTGGAATTTCGAGACAACACCAGGCGCCCTCAGCTACTTCTTTGCGGACGGAGGCTTCTTCGCTGAAAGGCTGGTCTGGTTCCGCAAAAAAAACCTGAAGCCTGGTCATCTGCCGAATATGGGGCCCCAGAATGGGTGCTCGTCCCATCAAAGACCGGGCAGATAGGTCTGGGTGATAATAGACTGAGGAAAGCGATTTTTGCGGGCGAACGGCCTGTTCACGACCGGCGACGACTACAAAATAAAGTGCGTCCTGTGATTCGACATTCGGTGTTTTCAGCAAGGGCAACGCCTTGGTTTCGTCCCGCCAGATCGTGGTTAATATCAACTGACCCTGCCGCTCAAAATCGAAAATTTGAAAGGGACTCAGCAACTCGCGTAGATCGTTCTCCAGCAATTCTCGCAGGTGATACGGATTTTTCGTTCCGGGTAGGTCGCTGTAGGTATGTTTGTCCGGCGTGCTCAGGATCAACAGGCCGGTGGGCTTCAAGACCCGGTATATCTCGGAGAAGAATTGGCGCTGCCCAGCCTCATCGAGGTACTCAATCGTCTCGAATGTCACCGCGGCGTCAAATGTTCCGTCCTTGAAGGGCAAAGCCTCCACCTGAGCCATCTGGAACTTGCAGCGATGGGGAATTGAGTAATGCGCATTGGCAAAATCAACGGCATCGGTGGCCACATCAATTCCGACAACGCTGGCGGCTTTTTCAGCCAGAATATGGCTGCCATAACCAGCGCCACTTCCCGCATCGAGCACGCATAATCCGTCAACCAGCTGCGCGGCGGTAAGGTACCGTTGTAAGTGTTCTGACTCTACATCTGGCGATAGGCCGTGTCTGGGGGTGAGCCTTTCCTTCGCCAATTCGAGTCGATTTGGTCCGTGCATTGTAACGTCTAAATGTCAATTAGGGGGGTATTCGCTTGAATTCGGTGCGGCACTCCTTTTGCACCTAAACTTCAATTTTTTTGAGTGGAGGACAGGGATTTGGGTCGTCCCACGTGTTTTCGCTGGTTAGCGACATGAAAATCACGCGGTTCATTTCCTTGTCCTTCCCTTTCGCACGCTAAGTCCTCGGGCGGAGGCTTTTGTCAATCCAAAGGATGGTGGACGGCGTTTCAACGGATCGCGGGTGGTACGCTGCAGGATTCGAAAAGGGGACGCCAGTTTGAAGGAACAAAAAAGGGGGGAAGTTTCATAGATGCAAATTACGTTCCGATACCAGTGCGTGGCGAAAAAGAAAGGATGATTTCAATCCTCTGCGCCACAGCCGAACGTCTATTGCGAATCCGGAAGCGGCGGATTTTCCCGCCCGAAATGTGTCGCCTCTTGTATATTCGGCATCCGATTTTGTAATTTGATATCAGCTTGCCACAGTCGAATTTGTTCGCGAGTTTGGCCAAAATAGCGCTGAGGGAGCATTTGACTTCCGAAAAGCTGATCCCTTCTGACTGCGACTTTGTTGATCGTGATGGCTTAAGAGAGACGAAAATGGACACCGCTTCGAGTCACCAACGGAACGACCGACCCGAAACATTGGGCCAGTTTATTTCAGCATCCAGCTTCCTAGTGCCAGACTGGATTCCGGACGGTAGTGCCTGGCTGGAGCACGCACCGTTTGCTTTTTGGATGGTGGAGACCCATCGTCCGCGCTGCCTGGTTGAGCTGGGAAGCCACTGGGGCTACTCGTATATGGCCTTCTGCCAGGCGATGTTACATCATCAGATCGCCGGCAATTGCCACGCCGTGGATACCTGGCGCGGGGATGATCACGCGGGGTTTTACGGAGAGCAGGTTTTCGCGCAGGTCAGCGACTACAACCGGGCGCATTACGGCTCGTTTTCAAATTTGATCCGGTCGACGTTCGATGACGCGCTTTGCTATTTCGCTGATCACGCCGTCGATCTGCTGCATATCGACGGGTTTCACACCTATGAGGCGGTCAGTCATGATTTTGAGACCTGGCTGCCAAAATTGTCGGAGCGGGCGGTTGTATTGTTTCACGATATCAACGTTCGTGAGCGAGGTTTTGGCGTTTGGCGCTTGTGGGAAGAGGTTTCCGAACAATATCCGCATTTTTCGTTCCATCACGGGCATGGACTTGGAGTTTTGGGAGTTGGCAAGATTCTGTCGCCTGTTCTGAAGAATTTTTTCGCTGTTTCCGAGGAGTCGGCTCTGGCAGGCATTATCCGAAGTGCTTATGCACGGCTGGGGAGCTCGATAAGTACGGCGCAGAATGCCAGGACCTTGAGCAAGGATGTCGAGGAGTTGGCGGCGGGGATGAATCAAGCAAAGACCGAAGGTGCGCTGTTTCAGGAACAGGCAGCGGCATACTCTGCTGAGGCGAAACGCCTTGAGGCTGAGTGTTTTACGCATCAGGCTCACTATGCTCAACTCGAACAAGAGTTGGCGACAAGGATGAATCAAGCGCAGGCAGAAATGACGCTGCTCCGCGAACAGGCCGCTGCATACTCGGCGGAGACAAAACGCCTTGAGGACGAGTGTCTTACGCATCAGGCCCACTATGCTCAACGCGAGCAGGAGTTGGCTGCGCGTGATTCAGAAGTGGGACGTCTCACCAGCGAAAGGCTTCATTCCGTTTCGAAGGTCGAAGAGCTGACGCTGAAGACCCACGAAATTTCTCGCCAGCGTGACGAGCTTTCCGATCGACTCCAACGCGTTGAACAAAAACTTCAGGAGTCTCTGCAGACCATAGAAGCTTTGGAGAACGATAATCGCCGGCTGGCAAATATGGTAAGTTCCGCGGTTGACTGGCAGCAGCGCCCATGGACCACGCGAGCATTTCATCGCTGGCGCCCTCGCAATCCCGAGCATCAAGGAAGTCTCCCCCGAAAAACGTGAGTGGGCTGCACCATTGATCTTGGGTGCAGCTCTATCGGTAGGAAACGACCTGCGCAGAGTAACGCGGCTTGCCGCTTTCACATGTATTGACGAGTCCGTAAACAATCTTCATGATTGCCCGTATGTAAGGCGCACTTTCGAACGCTCCGGCTATTTTTTGAAATTACACTTGCCTTCTAAGCGCCACTCTGGCCCACTGAAAACTCAAAGAATTTTGGGGAATTAGGAAATTGTTGTACTAAACACTGTAATGGCGCTTGTCAATGCGAGTGACAAATAATGGAACGGTTCAGACCGGAACGTCTGAAGCGATGAAAATACAGGATACTATCGAAAGCCAAAGAATGGCGCTCGATATAGACTGGCAGGCTTCAAACCTGTCTCGAGGCGGAGAGCTGAACGGAAATGATGGCGTCAATAACCCAGCTATGAGATCGGATCCTGACTTACTTTCAGGCAAATTGGACGCAATTGAGACGTTGCTCGATCGCCAGGAGGAAGCGCTTCAGCGCAAAGCAGCGGAAGCTTCAGATGCATTGGCCAAGCTGGTCGGACACGCAGCGGTCGAAGTTTACAACACGATTGATCGTGATCCTATTTTACAGATCCAGCGGCTTAAGGAGAAGCTTTTTAAGCAGGCCGCAACGATCAAAAAACTTACGTCATGGTGCAAAGCCATGGAAAATAGCGTTCCGCTGTCCAGCGGGAGTCGCAGGGCGCGGCGCGAATTTGAAAAATGGCAAGGAAAATACAAGCCGTCATCTTCCAAACCGTTGGCTACTCCGATGAGTGTGTTGAAGGAGGAGGCTGAGGCGCGGCTAAAGCAGGCTGTCTCTGCCCGGCAGGATTTGAAAGCTGCGGAGGCTTTTATCCGTGAATTCTTGTTGGAAGTAGAGTACGAGACTTTTTATCCGCGCAGGGAATTATCCGAGCTCCATGAACTCGCCGGCGGCTCTGGCGTGTTGGGCTCACGCTCTTCGAGACGCAGGGGGAGATCTGGTTTCCGGGATTTTTCGCGCGGACATGCTCCGCTCGTTTCGGTGATTATTCCGGTGCACAACCAGTTTGGATATACTTTGGGCTGCTTGCGCTCCCTTTCCAAAATCCGGGAGAAGACGCCGTTTGAAGTTATCCTTGTCGACGATTTTTCGAATGCTGAGGATGCCCGGCGTATGCAGATGCTCGATGGCATACGGTTGGTCCGCAACGAGGAACGGAACCTTGGTTTTATCGGTAGCTGCCACAGAGGCGCAGCCGTCTCGCACTGTGACTACCTGGTTTTTTTGAATAATGACACCAAGGTTACTGAAGGCTGGCTGGATTCCATGGTGGGTACCTTTGAGAGTCATCCTGATGCTGGTCTTGTCGGCTCGAAATTAGTGTATCCCGATGGCACGCTTCAGGAGGCGGGTGGAATAATTTGGCGCGATGGCAGTGGATGGAACTATGGCAGAGGCGATAACCCAGCCAAGCCGGAGTACAACTATCTGCGGGAGACTGACTACTGCTCGGGCGCCTGTATCATGATTCCCCGGCAGCTTTTTTGGACGCTGGGTGGTTTCGATACCCGTTACACACCCGCCTACTATGAAGACACTGACTTAGCTTTCGAAGTTCGAAAAGCTGGCTTTAAGGTCTACTATCAGCCTGCGTCCGAGGTCATTCATTTCGAAGGTAAATCGAACGGCACGAGTACCACTGAAGGTATCAAGAAGTATCAGGTTGTTAATTTTTCCAAGTTTCGCGACAAATGGAAAACAGTCCTGGACGCAGAGCATTTTGAAAATGCGCAAAACGTTTTCCGGGCGCGGGACCGGAGCCGGGAACGCAAGACGATCGTCATTATCGACCATTACGTTCCATGCCCGGATTGCGACGCAGGCTCACGGAGTACGATGCATTACATCCGGCTCTTCTGTGAACTCGGTTACAATGTCAAGTTTGTCGGAAACAACTTTGCATCGCCTCAACCTTACACAAGTCAGTTGGAGCAGCTTGGAGTCGAAGTTTTGCACGGCGACTGGTATGCGATGCACATCCACCAATGGCTGGCAGAGAAAGCAGATCAAATCGACTTGGTGTTTGCCAATCGCAGTCACATCACAGCCAAGTATCTTGGTGTTTTCAAACGAATGCACCGGACCAAGATTTTGTACTATGGACACGACCTGGGATCTGTGCGCAATCAACGTTATTTCGAACTGACAGGAGACCACGCGGCACTTTCGCGGGCGGAGCTTGAGACGGAGCTAGAAACGAAGATTTGGAGCGCAGTTGATGCGATTTACTATCCATCTATAGAGGAGACAGAAATCGTCAAGGCCCGCATGCCGAACGCGAATACGTCTGCCATACCGCTCTTCATGTTGGAAACAAAGAAAAGCCGATACGAAGATAATTGGCCGAATCGCAGAGATATCGTTTTTGTAGGCGGATTTGGCCACCACCCGAATGAGGATGGGGTACTGTGGTTTATGGAGAAGTGCTGGCTAAAGCTTAGCGAGGTACTTCCCGATGCCCGTTTTTGGATTATCGGAAGCCGACCTACGCCTGTTATCAAACGTTTCGCGAGCAAGCGTGTGATCGTTACCGGCTGGATTTCCGACGATGAATTGACGACTCATTACCGGAATGCGCGGCTTGCGGTTGTACCTCTGAGATATGGCGCTGGTGTGAAAGGGAAGGTGATCGAGGCACTTCACAACCATTTGCCAGTTGTAATGACATCCATCGCTGCAGAGGGCCTGCGTGGCGTTGAAAAGTTTTGCAGCGTAGCGGACGACGCTGAGAGCTTCGCGGATGCGGTTATTGATCTTTACAATTCGGCTCCAGCGAATCTGTTTCGAATCGCAAACCTGGGCACAGAATACATTCGATCGCATTTCTCACCGGAGGCAGCTGTCGCCGCCTTGGCAAGGGATTTGGATATTACGCCCGGAGAGCGATACAGATAGTATCTTCGCCGAAGGGTTGGCTCGAGAGGTGCGCCTCCTTTTTGTGAAAACCAGTCCTACTGTCAAAACTCGACACTATGAATGCATCCCTTAAAACTTTCCGACTTTTTAACTGCAAGCTTTCAGGTCTGTTTTTCCCGGCAAGGCGCGCAACGCTATTAATCGTGCTGATCTATGTCGGACTGACGCTCATCCCATTGGCGGGTTTCTCACAGACATCGGCGGCAAAAACTGGCGAATTTTCCGCAGAAGTAGCCGGGAGCCTCACCGGGGTGTCGCCGGACGGTTGGACGGAGAAAAAGTTTGGAGGCGAATTGAATACGCCGCCGGCACTAACGGGGCATATCTTTGCTGTGAGCATCTACGTGCCCGATTCGTCTCCTTTGCCGAATGCCATCGAACTAAAGCTGGGAGATGCAGTAACAAAGACGTTTGAACTTAAGCGCGGCTTGCAGACGTATACGATTGGCACGGAAGACCTGACAAAGTTGACTCCCGGCCTGGTCGTGTTTGCCGCTGAAGTGGCAAAAACATTCAGAGCTCCTGGAGACAAGCGCGACCTGGGTGTTGTTTTAAGGGAAGTGGGCTTTAAAGAAGCGGGAAAATAGTCTTCCAGGCCCTCCTTCCCGACTCAGCTGCATTTTCTCAGTCAGCTGAAACAGTGACCGGAAGATTCATCGTCCCTTTCTTTTGGCGCAAAAGTTTGTGCCAGATCAGCGCAACGATAAAGGTGATCGCCCAAACGATCCAACCCGCCATCCCGAACTGAAACCAGCGAGGCATGAAAGAGAACCTGATTTCATGATCGCCGGCGGGAACATCGAGGCTCATGAAAATACCCTTTTTCTTGATGGGAGCGCGCTTCCCGTCGATCCATGCTTTCCATCCGGGATGCGTATTTTCGGAGAAAACCACCCGCGCGGCTTCATCCAAGTGAACGTGAACCGAGAAGCGATTGATATCCCAGTTGATTGCCGACATCTGAACCGGTGACCGTTTACCATTTTCCGCTATCTGATGTACAATGGGCCATGCCCCCGTTCGCTCATAGAGAAAGACATTCTCATTTTGATAGAGCAAATTGAGTTTTGGAGAGGAGACTGGTTTATCGGTTACAAACCACCGAATGCTCATCTGATCCCAGGTCGTAGATTCGGGTGACCAGCTCTTCGATACGAAATCGAAGTAGTCCCGGTCAAAACTTGAGCGATATCCAAGCATCGTCGAAAGAGGATAGACATGGCCTATGTTCGGCGAGATCATCTCCCGCGGAACAGCTGCAAAACGATATAAGCCGTGAGTTTCCGCATTCTTGGAAATCAAAGTATCCAGCAAAGGTCCTCGACCCTGCTCCTGATAGTATTGCCGCGGGGCTTTAGGGTCGTTGGCCGAAAAGCCTCCTTTCAAGATCGATCCCGCCTCTATGCAAAACGCCATCAGGAAAACGGCGGCGAGAATGGGGCGGCCTCGCCATTTCGCCGGCCAAGGGCTTTCCAGCCACGCGACGCCCAGCGCCGCCAACATGGCAAGACCAAACTGGTAAAAGCAAAGTGCACGCGCCGGTTCGCGCACTTTGTTTAGAAAAGGAGTGAGATAAGAAATCCGACCGAACGGAGTCTCCGGTCCCAAAGCAACTAACAGACCGAAAACACATAAGCCTAACGCAAACCAACCCAGACGCCGGCGCGAACACAAGCCAAAGACGGCAAGCACGATGGCGATATGGGTCATGAAAAGGCTGCCGCCGTCTCCTCCTGTTGAGCCGGGGAAGAAAATGGAGCTTAAATGTTCCCAATCTATCGTGTGCTTGATGTAGGCCTCCCAAGGGACGGTTGCGAGGCCGGATATCGGCTTGTCGAGTTCAACCCAACGATAGGAACTCTGGAAATAATCGTGGCTGGACAGAACCTGAATGCCGACGCCTAGGCCTGTTAACATCACACAAATTGCAAGGACGATAAGTGGGAGAAATGGGGTGGTTCGCGTTTTTGTCGGGTCCTCGTTGCATTCCGGCTGGCGGCGGTCGTAAACCCTCGAAATGACTGCTGCGGCACTTATGAAAGCAAGCAGCACGGTGGCGTGAATAAAAGGCTGAGGGTGCCCGGCAAGGCAGGTCAGGCTGAGGAAAAAAGATGTACCCCACAGCCAGGGGGAAAACCATCTTTTGCGAGGCCAGTCATCCAGCGCTCTCTTGAAGCAACCGACAACCCACGGGATGTAAACTAGTCCGTTGAATATATTTGTCTGACCCTGCGATCTGGAGGCTATGGGGCCAATCATCGAAAAGACGGCTCCGCCAACAATTGCAGATGTCAACGAAAGGCCATAGGCACGCAGGAAGAATGTCATGCCCAGCCAGGCAATTGCAAAATGGATGAGTACGAATATATCCAGGGCCCGTTGGGTCGGACTGCCCCAGAGCCATGCGAATAGAATATTGCCCGGATAAAAAGCTCCGGGTTGCATTTCTCCGGAATAAGAGACGCCGGAATCGGTTGAAAAATCCCACAGTGGCGGAGTCAATGCGTGCCATGCTGCCGTATTCCGGTGCATCCATGCATAGTACTGCAACGTATTGTCAATCCACGTCATGAACGTGTATTGGCCGAAGGCGTAGCCCTGATAACACCAGATGATGCCTAGGATGACAATTGTCAGCGTTACGCCCCAGCGTAAAGATGTTAATGTTTTCTGACTCATGCGTGAATATTCGGATGGACCGTGTTTACGGCTGAGAGCGGCAACTCATGCCGACAGTCAAGTCTTGGCAGTGCCGCCATTTATTAACATAAGGTGTTCCATAGGAACGACTTATGAAAAGATTGGTTCGTTGACTGATCCCCGTCACTCGACAGGCTTAAAATAAAGGCGCCAACCCACAGAGATGTTGTCGCCCTCAAGAAAACTTCTCAACCTTATTCCGCGAAAAGAGGGGACAGCCATTCGGTTATGTGATTGACAGGCTAAAACAGCCCCTGTCCTATATCGGGCTCTGGATGGGCAAACGCGTTTTCGATTTCCTAGTTATCGTCGCGATCGCTGCTTTTGTTCTGATTGCAGCTTATCGTATTGGGCTTCCGGGCCTCTATTACGATGAGGTTCTCTTTGTCAACGCAGCTCGCGGAGGAGCCTCCAATGAATTCATCTCAAAAAGGATATTTGGAGTACCCGTGATGGTAATGCCGTACCTGGGTGCTCTGAAGGCTTGGATTTATCATCCTGTTTTTGCGTGGTGGGGCGTATCATCAGCAACGATTCGCCTTCCCGCGATCGCAATTGCTGCCTTGACATTGTGGATCATGTACGCCTGGCTCCGCGGTTTCGTCGGTAAAATATGGGCCTGCGTTGTCGTATGGCTAATCGCACTCAGTCCTGCGTACATTTTTACTAGCCGACTCGATTGGGGGCCGGTTGTGTTGATGCAGTTTTTTAAGACGTCGATTTTGTTGCTTGCCTTTCGCTTCGCTCAAACTCGGTCGCCTTGGAACATCGTTGGCATTGTCGCGTGTTGTGCGGCGGGATTTTTCGATAAATTTAATTTCATATGGTTCGTTGGAGCCAGCGCGCTGGCTGCCGTTGTTTGTTACTTCTCCGAAGTTCGGGCTTTTTGGGCACGCTTGCCGATTGTTCTCCGACTAGTTGCAGCAGCTTTAGCTGTGGTTTGTACGATTGCAGTCACTCTCATCATCTATCCTTTGATTGAATTGCCGGATCCTGCTCTTCTCTGGCAGCGCGTTCAACAATCGTTCTCAGGAACTGTCCAGACGTTGAGCGGAGCGGCGGTCGCCCAATTTATATTCCAAACGGATCAAGGCATTATCCGCAGTGTTGAATTTTTTACCTTGCAAGCGGCACTCATTCTGGCTGCGGTCTCGCTGTTACCCATTAGTCGAGATCCTGAGGTGCGAGCCAAATTCCGGGCGGGCCGTTTTTCTGTGCTCACGATGGCATTGATTTTTGCACAAATCGTCGTCACGCCCCAGGCGGGGGGGCCGCACCATTTTGTTATGCTATTTCCATTTCCGTATCTAGCACTCGGCTTCTTTGGGAAAGGAATTGCCGACGCGTCGAAGGACACAGTTTTCAAGAGGCTCTGGGTGGGAAGTTTGGGCGCAGCTGCAATGTTTGTTCTGGGAGCGAATATATGGAACACATCTTTTTATATCCGGAAATTCCAAAATGCCTCCACGCATTATAATCCCCGCTGGTCTCCGATGATTGACGGTGTATCCGCTTTTTTGAAGCAATCCGGCACCGGGGCGGCGCGAATTGTTTTGGTTGATTGGGGGCTTCACAACCAGATCGATGCCGTCTCCCCCGAAGAAATGCGAGACGAGTTAGTCGACGAATGGCCCCTGTTCAAAGATATTTCTACATTGCCGCCCGAGAGCCGTCGTAATACCGCGCGTTCCCCATTTCGGGCGGGGAAAAATCTGGCAGTCTGCTTTGCGGAAAAGAATGAAACATTCCCTGAAACACGTCGGAATTTCCTTGAATACACAAGCGGCGACGATGTTTCGGTGCGTCTGTTAGACACGCTGAACTGGAATGGCGAAGACGTGTATGAAATTTACGAGGTCAGCCGCAAGGAATCAGGTCGGTGATCCGGACGAGTTAGTGAGCGGCGCTTTGGCGAGTTTGTAATGAGGACCCAACTCGGAAAATCAGCGAAGTCCGTATTTAAGAATGCACCATATGGCTCGGACCCCGTCCTTCCAGCCAATCTTCTTGCCATCCGCGTAGGTACGTCCGTTGTAGGAGATTGCCACTTCGAAAATCCGCACTTCCAAGCGGGCCACTTTTGCCGTAATTTCAGGCTCAAAACCGAATCGGTTTTCTTCGACGGTTATTTTCTGTAAGACCTCGCGACGAAAGACTTTATAACATGTTTCCATGTCTGTAAGATTCAGGTTCGTGGTCATATTACTCAGAAGTGTGAGGAACCGGTTGCCGACCGAATGCCAGAAATAGAGGACTCGATGGGCTTCGCCTCCGGCAAAACGAGATCCAAAAACGACATCCGCGTTGCCAATAAGAATAGGAGCAAGCAGCCGAGGGTATTCCGCGGGATCGTACTCGAAATCAGCATCCTGAATAATGACATAGTCGCCAGTAACGTTGCGAAAGCCCGTGCGCAAAGCGGCACCTTTGCCCTGGTTGACTTCATGATGAAACACCTTGATGCGAGGATCTTCCCGGCCAATCACTTTGAGCACTTCGTCGGATCCATCTGTCGAGCAATCGTTGACGATGACCAGTTCCGTAACCACAGGCTGACGAAGAACGATTTGAATGGCTTCGCGAACGGATCGCGCTTCGTTGTAAACGGGCATCACGACGGAAACGGATATATCAGGCATGTTGTGGCAAAGGCTGTGCAGGTGGATGTGAAGCGCGGATGGGACAGCATATTCGGCGATCGATCAAGCCAAAGCTCCATTCCGTAATAGAGAAATAAAGCGTGTCGGTTGCGCTGGCACACCAAATTGATATTGCGCCCGTCCTCTCTAAGGACGACGATCGCGTGGCAGCGCCCGGCACGGATTCTACGTTTGCGCAGGCGAAAAGCTTCTCTAGCTGGAAAACTGAGGGGACTTCGGTGGAACTACCGTGTCATCAACTAACGGTGAGGCCCACCTTTTTTGCTTATACCACTTGTCATCGATCAGGATCGATTTGAGGTTCTCCGCTGATTCCTTCCAAGTCTGCCACGGATGTTCATCCGGTAACGGCACCCCGCCCTTTTCAAAACGAGCAAGCCATTCCTCAATGGCACGCGCCATGTTTTCCGGAGTAAGTCCGTTGAAATAAAAGGCATGACTGCCGGAAACTTCGCGGGAAACGGGAAGATCCCGCGCAATAATCGGCAATTTGTGCATCGCCGCCTCTATCAGGGGTAATCCGAACCCTTCTCCTTCGGAGGGCATGATGAGCGCAGACGACTTTTCATACAAAGTGAGGAGCATTTCATCTGTTGCTCCTTCAAACCAAATCAGCCGCTTGCCAAACTCGTCATGGCGACGGATGTAATCGACTAACGAATCCATCATCCATCCTTTTTTGCCTACAATTACAAGGATCACATTTTTGCCTGTGTCCCATAGCCGCTCGAAGGCAGCCAATGTCTGCATGTATCCCTTGCGGGGCTCCAAAGTGCCTACGACAAGAAATGTCCGATTGTTTGCGATGAGCGCCAATTTTTCTTCAAAGCCGTCGTGGACTCCCTGAGTCGGAGCGCTGGACACAATGTCCGCTCCGTGGTGATTGTAGCCAATATTCAGCGGGGTATGACGTCTAATTTTCGTCTGCTCCAACCAAGTGTAAAGTTCGTCCGCAACGGCGCGCGAGACGCAAACGATGCCGTGGGAAACGTGCGAGATAGTCTCAAGCCAGCCATAAAAAGAGCGAAATTCTTTTGGCGGGAAAAATGAGGGTCTTAAAACCGGTAGAAGATCATGGAGGAGAAAAACGATACGGACTCCCCTGTCGCGCATCCTTTCAAATTCGCGACGATGCAGCCAAACGGAATGGGAATGGAGATCGAGCCCGAAGAAGATATCTCCGAACCTAGCGTCGATGGGCTCGTCTTCTAACTTGGGGCCTTCACAACCCAAAAAGCGTTGAGTAAATTGGCGCGCATAGCGATAAACACCGTGCTTGTCCCTGTAAACAGGTTCCGGCCGGTACCCAGCCGGAGGGTCCAGGAGAAATTCGGATAGGATGCTGCGGACGACGCGCTGAATTCCAGTTCTGAGGTCGCGGACAGCCACAACAGTAACATCGATAAGCAGTTGCGCTTCCGGGTGAGGGGTGCCGCGCTGATTGCACGCCACCGCTTCGGCGAGCTCCAGCCAGGAATAGTCCCCGTTGTTAAACTGTGATCGGATGTTCGCCAGCGACTTGACTAGGCGTCCTTGGGTGGACCGCCAGCTCTCCGCGGAGAACGCTTCGATAGCATCGCGATACTGGGCAGCTATCTTTTCAGGAGCCAAAACTTCGTGAACGTAGTACTGCGCTCTTTTCCCGATAGCGCGCCGTTTTTGAGGGTCTTGCCATAGTGAAACAAGGGCGTCGGCCAGTTCCTCGGTGCGAAAAGTTTCGGGAAGTTTGATGACATGCTCATCGGGAAACTCGGCGAACGTTCCGTGGGCGTTGACGACCACTGGCATCCCGTAATTCATGCAGTCCAACACGGTTCCAGAAGTCTCCCCGCGAGAATTTTGGCGCAATTGCACCCCTACATCGGCTGTCGCGAGGTAAGCCTGGAAATGCTCAGTGCTGGCGTAACCCGTGATCCGAATTCGCTCTGGCGCCGGGCTGGAGTCGATTCTTTTTCGGATTCCGGAGCCAAACTTGCCTGTTGGAAGCTGTCCAACAAAGACCAGTTTGCATCTGGGATCACGAGCAAGCGGAGACGCTAGCCAGGCCTCAAGCAGATCTACGTTCAGTTTGGCTTCTCCCATGAATCCAAAGGAGCACACCACAAAATCATCAGGCTCAAAACCCAAAGAGAGACGCGCCTTGCGATAATCTGGGGATAGAACCGGAGTCCGTAAATGGGGAATACAGGCCCATTTTAAAAGCGAAGCATTGGGGAACCATTGCATCCCCAGCTGCCGGCTGTATTGCGAATGGACGATAATTCCTTCCGCATGGGCCAAAACCTGCCAGCACCCAGGGTAATTCCAATTGATTGATTGGGGTTGGCCTAGCCATTCCCGGAATGGCTTGTAGCCGTGGGACGCGTAGAAGGCTTCCGCCCTCCGATTGCTTGAGCCTTGGTCAAGCCTTTCCTTGTATTCCTTGAATTCCAATCCATGCCCCAAATAAAAATCATGCAGGACAACCGCGCCGGCATGGCGTTCCAACAATTCATACATGTAATAGTGGAAGGGGCTGTTGCCGAAATGGTATAAAATCCTCTCGTATTCTTCCGCGTGCTCGTCAAACCACCTCCAATGGCGGATGGGTAGATTGGATCGAATCCAGGGATCGCTAACTTCCTCCTGGTCGACAACGACCTCGATCTCATAATGATGGGAAAGTGCAGGCAACAGCTCGCTGCTATAAGTTGCAATTCCGGTTTGCTCGGGAGGTAGAGGGGAAACGAAAGCCAGCCTTGGCTTGCGGTGGGCAACCTTGGGGAAGCGCTCGGTTCGAAGTTTCTCGAATATCGCGATAGCACGTTGCGCACCTGCGGCATCTGCTGAAATCCTCACGACCGATTCTTCTGGTGATCCGAGAAGGCGTATGGCCGTTTCCCGCGCCTCTTCTGAGGAAACAACACAAAGGCTGGCCCGTTTCAGGTGTGTCAGCTTGCGGGAAGCAGCACTCCTTACGGCTCTGTCTTTGGAACGGACTTCCGCCGTAAACGTTGCAATTGCGTCGTCGATGATAACAGCAGTTGGGATTCGGTCGTCGAATTCTCCAACGTGGCTGATTGCGGACAGCGAAATGGAACCGGTTGTGCAAACTACGTCCGGCTTAAGCGAGGTCAAAAATGCTTCCCAAACGCGTTCCGCAACACGGCGAGCCAACGAATCCGACACGTCGTCCACGTCGACTGGTCCTGGTTGCCAAACGACAATTCGTTCCTGGGGGATCAGCGGATCGAATGCGGCTCTGATAGGCTCCACCGTATTTGCGATGCCGCCGTTGAGGGCAAGCCATATTTCATGCTTCTCTGCTGAGTGCAGAACAATCGCCTTCGAAAGTGAAAGGGCGTAAATTGCCCGATTCCAATCCCGTGCCTGCCACAATTGGCAACCTTGCAAATCCAGAACAATCCGCATTTTACTTGTTTTGATAGGAATTGAAAGGAACACCGGCTCTCTCTAACGATTTATACACGGCTTTGGCGCTCGCACTTAATCGCGATGGTCCCTCTAATTTTTTTTCGTCGGCTGCTGAAACATGCTTTGCCTTGGGAATCTCGCTCCCAGTCATTCCCTGCGAACTCCGGTGGCCATGACTGGTTGCAGCCATTGTCTTCGAAAGCTCAAGGCAAAAGGCCTCAATCGTGTCCAGTCTGGATGCGACCGCTTTGTTCCACGCGATCTGATTCCGCAACGATGATATCAGCCCTTTGTTGACGGAGCCTTGTTTGCGGAAAAGGCTTCGTAATGTCCGCTTAAACCAGTTGTGTCGCGGTTCTGGGTCGTTAAGCTTCAGCCGTTTCTTTCCAAAGTGCTTTCGGTATGCTGCCGTTACCCCATCAAGAATACCCTGATAGTAGGTCCGGATTTTTTTGGACGAATTGGAACGGCCTTGCTTATTGAGATGCTCCCGGCAGAGGACATTGAGCTGATCGGTGAATGCTGCCCTTGTGCTTCTCTCTGCCACTAATTCGCGCAGGGTCTCTTCGAATTGGTTAACTTTGGTTCTGACTTGCTCCACTTCCGCATAAGCTGCGCTTTTTTCCACCTCAAGCTGGTCCGCCGCTTGGCGTAGGGTGTCCCATTCGGCCTTGAGTTGTATCGCTGTTTGCAATGCACTATCCCGTAATGCTGCGGTATTTTTTTTAGCTTCGGCGTATTCTGCTTTCAGCTCGCCACTCTCCCTTAAGGCGTCGTCTCTCTCTCGGGAAACGTTTAAGGAGACCTCTTTCAGACGATCCCTCTCTTCGCTCAGCCGCCGATAGTCGGCAGCAACTTCGTTTGCTTTCCGGTCCCGTTCCTGAATCTGCCGAACAGCATTGTCGAAATGTTCTCTGAGAGAAGCTTCCTCCGCCCGGGTAAAGCAATCAAAAGGGTTTGGAGGCAATGCTATCAGCTCCGCGAGCGCGTCGAACTGTTCGATGCATACATAGAAGCGGTTCAAGCCGTCGAAATAGCAGAACTTGTAGTCTGCCTCGCTCAAGAGATTGTCAAACGATTGGTGGGATGGAGTCTGGCTGTTAGGTAATGTGGACTCCACCAGAATGATCCAAGGGCGATATTTTGCCAGGTCGATGCCTTCAATGACAACCTTCTCCGCTCCCTCGACATCGATTTTCAGGAAATGAATCGTTTCAACGCGATGGAGCTCGAGGACTTCGTTCAGGGTCACCGTCGGGACGATGCGTTCGTCCAGTTCGTAGCCCGCCGCTCGATGATTCTCGGCAATCAAGGGGTCGAATGTCGAGAGTCCCGGCTCTTTTGGGATATGGAAGAAGGCCGTCAGTCCTGACTTATTCGATGCAAACGCATGGATATTGATGTCTCTTGCTCGCTCTGACTGAAGCTGGGCCAACCATTCGACATCGGCCTCGATATTGATTCCCCGCCAGCCGCGTTCATAGAAAGCGCGGGTTACGGAATCATTAAGTGGGCTGTTGGCGCCGACATCGATGTAGAATCCATTGGTTACATCTTTGAGAGCCCGCCACAGAATTACGTCTTCAAAGTTCTGGGCGTAGGTCACAAATTGGTTCATTTCACCGTGTCGGGTAACAGGTTTGAGAAAGAGACGGACGCCCTCCGTCAGAAAGCCGTCTCGCGGTGTTATTTGTCCGGTGGCATTCTACGAAGAGAAGAAATCCGATGAGTTCTGGGTGGTTTATTGAGTTTCGTACTGCGTCAACGGCTTCGCCGGCGCCGTCGTGCGCGCTGGCGAAGCCTTGGGATCGTTCTTCTAACTATTTCGCGTCGCCGGCTCCTTTGGAGAGGTACCACTCGTAAGTGCTGGCGATGCCTTCGCGGAGCGGGATTTGCGGGGACCAACCCAGCGAACGGATGATACTGTTGTCCATCAATTTCCGCGGGGTGCCATCGGGTTTGGTAGGATCGAAAACGATGTCACCTTTGAAACCGACGACGTCGCAGATCAGTTCTGCCAGGTCGCGGATCGTGACGTCTTCGCCGTAGCCGATGTTGACGAGGTCGGGCGAATTTTCGAGTTCGAGCAGAAAACGGCAGGCGCGGGCGAGATCGCTGTTGTGCAGGAATTCCCGCAACGGCGTTCCGCTGCCCCAAACGACGACTTCCTTGTCGCCGCGTTCTTTCGCTTCGTGGACTTTGCGCATGAGCGCTGGCAGCACGTGTGAGCTCTGCAGGTCGAAGTTGTCACCGGGGCCGTACATGTTCGTCGGCATTCCCGAGGTGAAATCCGCTCCATATTCGCGCCGGTAAGCAGCGCAGAGTTTCAGCCCGGCAATTTTGGCGATGGCGTAAGCCTCATTGGTCGGCTCGAGCGGGCCGGTCAACAGGCTGGATTCGTGCAGAGGTTGTGGCGCGAGTTTTGGGTAAATACAGGAGCTTCCGAGGAAAAGCAGGCGTTTGGTGCCCGTCTCGTAAGCGCTGGAGATGAGGTTGTTTTGAATCTGCAGATTCTGCAGGAGAAACTCGACCGGGAAATCGTTGTTGGCCTTGATCCCGCCAACCTTGGCCGCGGCGACGATGACTGCTTCGGGTCGGGTTTCCTCAAAAAAACGGCGGACGGCGATCGCATTTCCGAGATCGACTTCGGCTCGTGTGCGTGTGATGAGATTCGGGTAGCCAGCTGCTTGTAACTCACGCAGAATGGCACCCCCGACAAGCCCTCTATGACCTGCGACAAAGACGCTTTTGAACATGGGGCCGACATAATCGCCAGGATGTGCCTTTGGGCAAGTGTTTTCGTGCTTTTGTGTTTCGCAGAAGGCTTTTCAGGCCCCGCCAGACCGAAAAACGATGGCGTGAGGCTGACTGTTCAGCAATGAGCAGAAGCAAGATGGCCAACCGTTTTAGAAGAAACGTCGCCACATCAGGACGCCGAAAGTCACCAACCCGGTGAGCATCATCACGAACATTACCCAGCCGAAGCCGTTCGGGCTCGCCACCCATGGTAAACCGCCTACGTTCATCCCGAAAATACCGGTGATTAGTGTGATCGGCAGAAGGATTGCGGTCAAAATCGATAAGACATAGAGGTTGCGGCTTGTCGATTCGCCGCGTTGGGTTGCAATTTCTTCCTGAAGCAGACGAGCGCGTTCCTGGATCGACTCGAAATCCTGCACGACGCCTTCCAGGCGCTCGACCGCCACCTGCAGCTGCCCTTGTTCGCGGCCTCCGCGCCAGGCCGCCGGAAAATACAACAGCTGCGATAAGACGTGCCTGCTCGCGCCCACGTGGCGGCGCAATCGTGCAAAAAGCCGACGCAGCCGGCCCAGTTCACCGCTCTGCAAATGCCAGTGTTCCTTGAGAATCCCGTCCTCGATGTCGTCCACAATTTCACCCTGCTCCTCGACCACATGCGAAAACATGTCCGCAAGGTCTTCAACCAAATGTGCCACGAGCTCGACCGTAGTCCCGATGGGTTCGCCGCCACGCATTTCCTGCCGAAGTTGGTCGATGGCTTTGAGTGGATGCACGCGGCCGGTGATCAACAGTCCTTCATCCACATAAATTCGAAGCGTTCCCAGCCGTTCGGGGTCGGCGTTAAATTCGTAAAGCACGTCCCCAAGCACGCCGACAGCGCCACGTTCAACCACTTGCAGCCGGATATGAGAATCGTCATCGAGAAAACGTCCCCGCGCGACTTCGGGTAGGCGCTCCCAGGATTGAATCCACTTTTGGGCGCGTGTATCCGCCAGATTGAAATGGAGCCAGACGGGGCCGTCCAACGCATCGCGGTCTTTGGCAACGGTTTCCCAGGTGAGCAATTGTGCCGGCTCATCCGGTTGCAGTCGGAATCCGCAAATGAGTCCTGTTGTATCGACCGTATCGATCATTGCGGCCGATGATAAACTGACTCGCGCTCGTATTTGTCATCTTTTTTTGTGAGAATTGCGTCACGCGATCTTAACAATCGACGACGTGCATCTGATAGCGGACTTGGTTAGTGCTGCATCCATGAATCTTCGTCCCCTCGCTTTTCTGCTTAGCTTCAGCACAGTCAGTGTGACAGCTTTCGCCCAGTACAACTCTTCAAACCGGGATGTCCTGACGCCGAACACCGGCACTTGGAGCGCGGGCGGTGTCACACTGGATGGATTGAATTTCGTGAACCTCGGTTTGCAAGGCGTGGGCCGCATCGCGGCAAGCGCGAAGGATCCGCTTACCGGTGAGTCGGTCGGGTCAATTTCGGACATGCAGGTCACCGATTGGACGCGCACCGTCGGCGGCTCTTACACCGGCACGTTTAATCTTCTGCCGGATCGTGGTTACAATTCAGGAAGCACTTTTTCGAATTACGCGGCACGAATCAACACGTTCAGTTTTAGTTTTACGCCCTACACATCGTCTGCGCCCACTACGACGCAGAATCAGATCCAGACGATTTACACAGGAACGCAACGGTTTACGTACGATCACGACAACAACGCCGTCACAGCGCCTATTTTTACGACCGGCTTGGTGGCGAATGGCTCGACGATTCAATTCGGCGGGCAACCCATACCGACGGTCACGCAGTCCACGTCAAACTCGCTCGAAGGCAACATGCCGATCGCCAACCGTCTCACACTGGATACGGAGGGACTCGCTTTTGACCCGCGTGCTGGACGTGCGGGTTCGGGTTGGGTGAGCGACGAATATGGGGCAAATATTTACCATTTCGACTCCAGCAAACAGATAGACGCCGTTCTCGCGATCCCGCAGGCGCTCGTGCCGCATTCGCCAGTTGGCACGGTCAACTTCAACGCTGATCCGCCGGCCAACGGGCGCCGCATCAACCAGGGATTCGAAGGGCTCGCTGTCAATCACGATGGGACAAAACTTCTGGCTTTGCTCCAGAGCGCCACGATCCAGGATTCCGGCAGTGGAAACCAAGGACGCTCGAACACACGACTGCTGGTTTACGATACGTCGAATGAAAACGCGCCAACCGACCCCGTTGCGCAATACGTCATTCAGCTTCCGCGCGTCGACAGCGACGGCAGCGGCACCGTGGACCGGACGGCAGCACAAAGCTCGATCATCGCCATCAATGACACGCAATTCTTGATTCTCAGCAGGGACGGTAACGGGCGCGGCGCTTCCGGTGCGCCTGTCTTCAAGTCCATTCTCCTCGCGGATATTTCGAACGCCACCAATGTCGACGGCCTTTATGACACCGAAGGCGCCGCAGTCGCTCCCGGTGGCACACTTGCGGCCAGTGTGACGCCGATCGAGTGGACGGAGGCACTCAATCTCCTTGGCAAGCTCGACCTCGGAGTGACGGAGCTGGAACAATTTGGCCTGAATCTCAATACCGCTCCAGGCGACATCAACTCCCTCTCCGAAAAGTGGGAAGGCCTTTCGCTGGTTTCGGCCAATGATCCAAACGCGCCCAACGATTATTTTCTCTTCTTCGGCAATGATAACGATTTCCTCACGGGGTCCGGTTTGATGTTGAATGAAAATGGCACCCCGTTCTCGTACGACGCGGGTTTGGAAAATGACACGCTGCTTTTAGCGTTCCGGGTCCAGATTATTCCCGAACCTGGCGTGATGGCGTTGGTTGGAGTTGGAAGTCTGGCGTTTTTTGCCCGTCGTAGGCCCAAAGAAAATCTGCTTTAAGCAAAAAGAAACAGGAAGCTGCTTTGCAGTCGCCGCGATGACCAGTATCATCGACCGATGCAAGCAAGTGAATCTTCAGGGGCCGATGGGGTGGAGATACGGACTTACTTTGTTCGCGACCGCAACGCCCTCGTGACGCGAGGCGATTTTGGCGATTTGTTCGTCGATTACTACCTTCATTTGAGCGACCACGGCCTGCGGCATGAGCCGGACGTCGATCAATTGTTGAAAGACACGCTTTCCGCCATCGTCCTTCACTCGGCATCGCGGCCTTGGAACGAGACGGTTGCCTGGACCATCAGCCTCCAGCGCCCGCTTCTCAACCTGTTTGCCGCCGCTGATAACCGGCTCTCGATCGTCGCGGGCAATCTTTTCACCGATAATGTGAAGAAAAACGATTCGAACCTCTTCTATTCCGACCTCGTCCGCGGTTCGGAACCAAACCGCCGCAGCGTCGTCACTTTCGAAGGAGGCAATATTTTCCGGGCGGTGGAGGAATACTATCGGCAGAGCGAACAGCGCCCCGCTCGCTATTTCCAGCTTGGTGACGAGGATTTCGTGTTCGTTTCGGCGCAACCGGATTGCGATGTGGCGTGGTTCGATGAGCTCGACGACGATGCCATCGCTGTTCTCGACCAGACGGAAACGCTCAGCCTGCTGGAAACGCGCCGTTACCAATGGCAATGCGGTTGCTCGGAGGAAAAATTACTGCCGATGCTTGCCTCTGCGATGAAAACGGACCCCGCTGGTCTCTTTGGTGGCGAGGAAGCCATTCGTGTGAGCTGCCCACGGTGCGGCGCGCTGTATGTCGTTACGCGGCTGCAGATGGAGGAATTCGGGAAAAGCTGAGGTCTGAGATTTTCGATTTCGGATTCTCGATTTTCGATTGAGAATCCACGCCCCGGCTGAGAAATCGAAATCGAGAATGGAGGAAGCGACATAGCTGCTCCATCTGTTTCGAAAGCAAAGCAGCAATCCAAAATTGAAAATTCCCTTTACCCTTTTCCTCGCGCTCCGTTACTTGCGACCGAAGCGGACCTTCCTTTCCATCATCACGATTATCTGCATCGTCGGCGTTATGCTCGGCGTGGCAGTCCCGATACTGGTCATTTCCGTCATGACCGGCTTCGAGCAGGAGCTGCGCAAAAAGGTGTTGGGTTTCGACGCGCACCTCACCATTGCCGCGCCGCGTGATGTCGTTCGGGATTGGCGAGACGTCGCCTCGAGGAGCGCGCAGATTCCCGGCATTGTTGCGGTCGCACCGTACGTCCAGGGCCGGGTGCTGGCCAAATTCAATCATCTGGTAATGGCCCCATACATCAGGGGCATTAACCCAGTGCTGGAAGAAAAGGTTTCGTCGATTAAGAAATATATCGTCGATGGCAGCTACGATCTTTCAGGCGACAACGCCATCATCGGCTCCGATCTGGCGGACCAGTTGGGTATCAGTGTAGGCGATACGTTATCACTCACCGCCACCAAAAATATCGACGATATCATTGCCCATCTCGACGCACTGGGAGAGGGGCCTGTGGACTCCAAACAAGTCGCCAATATCAAGGAAATGATTATTCCCATCGATGTGACGATCAGCGGGATCTTCAAATCGGGCCGCTACGCCTATGACTCGGATTACATTTTGGTCCCGCTCAACATCGGCCAGGAGCTTTACTCGCTCGGCGATAGCGTCCACGGGCTGATAGTCAAGACGATTGACGCCGATCGTTCCGACCAATTTCGAGACGCCATTAATGCTGAATTCCATGAGTCCGACGGTCTTGTCGCTACCACGTGGATGGAGCAAAACTCGGAGATCTTTGAAGCCATTATCATGGAGCGAAACGTCATGTTTTTTCTTCTGCTCTTTATCGTCATCGTTGCTGCGTTCGGCATCATGAGTACGCTCATCACGACCACTGTGCAGAAGACGCGGGAAATCGGCGTCATCAAGGCGCTTGGCGCTCGGATGAGCCAGATTTTGTGGGTTTTCCTCGCACAGGGAATGGTCGTCGGGTTTGTCGGGACATTGAGCGGCCTCGCGATGGGAATGATTGTTCTTCAATACCGCAACGATTTTCGCCGGTGGCTTTCAGAGCGTCTCCACATCGAAGTCTTTCCGGCCGGCGTCTATCAGTTTGCAGAAATTCCTGCGATGATCGTCCCGCGCGACGTTGCCATCATCTGCGTGAGCGGCTTTATCATATGCACGGTGGCCGCACTCATCCCGGCGCTTTTTGCTGCCCGTCTCGACCCCGTAAAGGCGCTCCGGTACGACTGAAGTTTTAGATTTGTAAGTTGGTAAGTTTTAAGACCACGCTAGCGGAGTTGGCAGACGTTTGCGCGGGCTGTCTTTCTGAAAACTGAATCTTGAACCCTGAAAACTTCGCCTGTCACAGAATGAATCCTGGCCGTCTCGAAGAATTACTCAACCAGTTTACTTCCAAACGTATTTTAGTCATCGGTGACGTGATGCTCGACGAATTCATCTGGGGTCGAGTTGCTCGAATTTCGCCGGAAGCGCCTGTGCCAGTGGTCGAAGTGACTGGCGAATCGTTTTATCCCGGAGGAGCCGCGAATGTGGCTCGCAATCTAAAGGAATTTTGTGACGAGGCCCGGGTCATGGGCCTTACTGGAACCGGTGGAAACTCAGCGCGTCTCCGAAATTTACTCGAAGATCTCGGAATCGATGTCTCCAGTTTGATTCAGGAGGAAGGGTTCAGAACGATCGTCAAAACCCGGATCATTGCCCGGCAGCAACAGGTGGTCCGCGTGGATCGAGAGTCAAAAACTGCAGCTGCAAAAGAACGCACGAGTGCCGCGCTTGAAGCCTTGCAAATAGCTTTGCCCAAGATGGATGCGGTGATTTTTGAAGATTATGCCAAGGGTTTTTTGACGGACGATTTCATCGAGCCCGCTACGGAACTGATCAATGCCGCCGGCATCGTCGTCACAGCGGATCCGAATCCGAAAAATCGCGTATCCTGGCAAAATCTGACGGCAATCAAACCCAATCGGACTGAGGCGTTTCAGGCGGCGGGAATCCCGGAATCCGAACCAACAGGCCATCCGTTGGAGGACAAGGCTTTCCTCCATGTTGGCGAGAGGCTTTTGGAGAAATGGAGTGCCAGGTTTCTGCTCATCACGCTTGGCGAACACGGAATGGTGCTCTTTGACCGGGAAAATTCGCCGTATCACATCCCGACACGCGCCAGGGAGGTCTATGATGTTTCGGGGGCAGGTGACACCGTGATTGCGCTATTCACGCTCGCTCTGAGTGCCGGTGCGACCGCTCGTGAGGCAGCGGACATTTCCAACCATGCCGCGAGCGTGGTGGTGGGCAAGCTGGGGACCGCGACGCTTACCCGTAGGGAGTTGATCGCCAGTTTCGCAAATCATGGCCGCTGAAAGAGCCCCCACACGAGCCGTTTTTCTGGACCGTGACGGAACGTTGATGGAGGAGGTCGGCTATTGTTCGCGTTCCGAAGACGTCCGTATTTTTCCAGGTGTTCCCGATGCCTTGGAGACACTTAAAGAGGCTGGCTTCCTGAACATCATTATCACCAATCAATCCGGAATCGGCCGCGGCTATTTTTCGGCGAGCGACTATGAAAACGTCCAGTCGGAACTGCTTCGGCAGATCGGCGACGGGCTTATCGACGCGACGTATTTCTGTGCGGATCACCCGGATCAACCTTCGCGCCGGCGAAAACCCGCCACTGGAATGCTCGAAGACGCGGCTCGGGACTTTGGAATCGATTTCGCCGGTTCATGGGTGATCGGCGACAAAGCCATCGATGTCGAATGTGGCAAGAACGCGGGTCTGCGAACCATCCTGGTCGAGACCGGATACGGAAAACAGGCGAATTGCATGCCCGACTTTCGGGCAAAAACCCTGGCCGAAGCAGTCACGTGGATTTTGGGCAGTCTTAAGTCTTAAGAGAGTTTCCGTCAGGTGCCGTTCCATTTCGGTCTTACAAACTTACAAACTTTAAACTTAAGACTTCCCTGTGACCGGTATCATTCCCGCCCGTTGGGCCTCCACACGTTTTCCCGGAAAACCGCTGCATCTGCTGGCCGGAAAACCGCTCATCCAGCACGTCTGGGAACGCTGCCGTGAGGCGAAAAGACTCACGCGGATCGTCGTTGCCACCGATGATGATCGCATCGCGGTGGTTGCAAAAAACTTCGGTGCCGAAGTTTTTCCTACCCGCACGGATCACCCCAGTGGCACCGATCGCATCGCGGAAGTTGCACGACAATTGCCAGAAAATGAGCCAGTTATCAACATCCAGGGCGACGAGCCGCTGGTTGATCCGGCCCTCATCGACTGCATCGCCGAAGCGCTTACGAGCGAAGATCCGCCGGAAATGGTTACGGCGGCATCGGTCATCACGGACCCCTCCGCACTGGTCAATCCGAACATTGTCAAAGCTGTCCTCAACCGCGCGGGAGATGCGCTTTACTTTTCTCGGAGCCGCATTCCGTTTCCGCGGAATACCGCAGCGAACGCACCGGCGTATCACCACATTGGAATCTACGGATATCAGCGTGCTTTTTTGCTTCAGTTCGTCGAGTGGCCCCAAGGGGTTCTTGAGCAAGCCGAGCAACTCGAACAACTCCGGGCTTTGGAAAACGGTGCGCGTATTCGTGTCCTCATCACCGCTCAAGCGGCACGTGGGGTGGATACACCCGCCGACGTTGCGTTTGTGGAAGCGCACCTTGCTGGCCGGTGAACGATCCCGAAATGATTTGTCGGACCCCGGCCCAGACCTGAGATTTGTGTAGGGCTGTAGATCTGTTGGCGGAATGGAGTTGAACAAATCGCAGCGTTGCGGCAGTTTGCGCGCTTGCAAATTCGAGTCTGCCCGCCGCGCAGATCGTGAGCTTGCGAGAAACCGGGGCCCTCACTCCGAGCAATCTGGCCTCGATCCGCGGGTGGTTGAAGGCTGGAAACCCTTTTTCCCTATCCTTTATGAAATATATTTTTGTCACAGGCGGCGTTGTGAGTTCGCTCGGAAAAGGCCTCGCCGCTGCGTCACTGGGGACCCTGCTGGAACATCGTGGGCTTAAGGTTACACTCCAGAAATTCGACCCGTACCTGAACGTCGATCCCGGCACGATGAATCCGTTCCAGCACGGCGAAGTCTACGTGCTCGACGACGGCGCCGAGACTGATCTCGACCTCGGCCACTATGAGCGGTTTACCAATACCGTCCTTACCCGGGCCAACAACGTTACCAGTGGCCAAGTCTACGAAACGGTCCTCGCCAAGGAACGTCGGGGCGATTACCTCGGCAAAACCGTCCAGGTTATCCCGCATATCACCGACGAAATCAAAGCCCGCCTCCGGAAACTTGCCGCCGTTCAGCCCTGCGACATCATCATTACGGAAATCGGCGGTACGACGGGCGATATCGAAGGATTGCCATTCCTGGAGGCCATCCGGCAGTTTGCCCTCGATGTCGGACCGCAGAACGTCATTTTCATGCACGTGACCCTGGTTCCTTTTATCAAGGCCGCAGGCGAGTTGAAGACGAAGCCGACGCAGCAAAGCATCGCCAAACTGCGCGAGATCGGCATTCAGCCCCAGGTCTTGCTGTGCCGCACCGAACTCCCTCTCGACGACGAAGTGCGCCAGAAGCTTTCCCTTTTTTGTAACGTCCCACTCAATGCGGTCGTCGAAGTGCGAGACGTCGATAACACCATTTACGAGCTGCCGCTCATGCTCCAGCAGGAAAAACTCGATGAAGTGGTTTGCAACCTGCTCAATCTAGACACGCCACCGGCAGACATGGCCGATTGGAAAAAATTCGTGCAGCGCGTCCTTTATCCGAAAAAACACATTAAAGTCGCGATTGTCGGCAAATACATTGATCTGCAGGACGCATACAAATCGATCTATGAATCCCTTACCATTGCGGCCGCCAGCAACGACTGCGGTGTCGATCTCCTGAAAGTGGACGCCGAAGACATCGAGGAAGACGGCGCTGAAATGTACCTGGATGGTGTCGCGGGCGTCATCATTCCCGGTGGTTTCGGTGATCGCGGCGTCGAAGGTAAGATCAAAGCCACGCAATATGCCCGCGAAAATGGATTGCCTTATCTAGGCCTCTGCCTGGGCATGCAGGTGGCTACAATCGAGTTTGCCCGGAACGTCGCAGGCATCAAAGGTGCGAATTCTACGGAGTTTGACCAAAGTGCAGCCGACCCGGTCATTTGCCTGCTCGAAGAACAAAAGGACATCACGGAAAAAGGCGGTTCCATGCGCCTTGGCACTTGGCCTACGCACATTGTCCCCGGCACGCTGGCGGAGAAGGTTTACGGGACAACGCAGATTTTCGAACGACATCGGCACCGGTATGAGTTCAACATGAAGTACCGTGAACGCCTCGAGGATAAAGGCTACAAAATCGCCGCTACGTCGCCCGATGGTGAATTGGTTGAAATGATGGAACTTCCGGATCACCCCTTTTTCCTGGCTTGCCAGTATCATCCCGAATTCCGGAGCAAGCCGAATATGCCGCACCCCCTATTCAGGGGCTTCATTCGGGCCGTCCTGGCACACGGCTCCTAATGTGGACAACAAGCCCATTATCCAGTGAGCTAGTCACTAATCTAATCTTTTCCATGACTCCCGATTTTTCGGACGGCCGCACGGAAAATCGGGAAGGGGCTAAAATCTAGAGGAGGGCGGTCGGGCGCTTTTTGGGGGGTGCTGACCTGGTTGGCCTAACTTGCGATAGTCAGGTTAGATTAGCGAATCAGTTTTAGCACGCGTTTCAGACCTCGGATTTTGGGGTCGACCAGACGCATCGGAGCCGTGCTGCGTGCTGGAAGGGCCTCGGGAGATGTTTTCAACTCGGGGAAGTCGGCGAGCGTTTTGAGATCCAGGATTTGCGGATTCGACGCAAGCAACTGGGCTATGAGCTGGAAAAAAAGTTCGCCACGGAAATCCGTGTGATTGCCGAGGAGGCGCTGAAAATATTGGCGGTAGCGTTTCCGCAGGCGTTGCGAGGAACGCAATTTGGGTGCCCAGGCACTCAGCAGGTCGAGATTCATCCGCAACGTTTCCATGATAACAGGAGATTTGCCGCTGGACTTAATGGTGTTCGTTTCGTGGGTGCGATAGCCAAGTAAATCCTCGGGCAGAACAGTTAGCACGCCTTCAAACGCCGCCTGCAGAGCAGTGTGATAGTCGTGGACATAGCGGTAGGCTCCGAAAGGATGATCGAGTAAAAATTGTCGACGGACGACAAAATTGCTCGTCGTCTTGGTAAAATTCGAGATTGCGAGCGACAGCAACGGGTTCGCGTCGGCACGCACGAGATCCCAGATAGCCCGCAACCGGCGAACCTTGGAGGAGGTTTCGTCGAGGGGTTGACCGTCGTCGTCGATTAGATGCAGCCCGGTGGTGATGAGGGCGGTTTGCGGGCGTTGCTGAAGCAGGATAAAGCATTTAGCCAGACGTTCCGGATGATAGATGTCATCGGAGTTGAGGATGGCGATCCATTCGCAATCATTGGCCAGCGCAATCCCGCGATTAAGGGCCATGTGAGCGCCCTGGTTTTCCTGTCGGAAAAGCTCCACTTTTGGAAATCGCAAACGGTCAACCACGTCGGGCGATCCATCCGTTGAACCGTCATCCACGACGATGATGCGATCAGGCGGGTTGGTCTGGCCGAGCACGGACTCGAGTGCTGCGCGAATGTAAGGTGCGTGGTTGAAAAGGGGAATAACGACGGCAACGCGTGGAAGGAGAGCGTCACCCGATCGACTGGGGCTTGCGGACATGGGATGGGTGGGACGATCTTTTAACCCGGCGGCCAATGCAATGGGCGTTTGCCCAGAAGGTGAACGTGCAGATGCGGGACGGTTTCGCCGCCGTTGGGGCCGCTGTTGATCACAAGTCGGAAGCCGCCGTCAGCGAAGCCGAGTTCGCGTGCAATTTTGGCGGCGGTGAGGAGAAGTTTTCCGAGCAATGGGGCGTCGTCGATCGAAGCTTCATTGATCCGTGGGATCGGTTTTTTCGGTACAACGAGCACGTGAACCGGAGCCTGAGGATTGACGTCGTGAAAGGCGAAAACGTCGTCGTCTTCAAAAGCGACTTTGGTCGGAATTTCGCGTGCGATGAGTTTTTCGAACAGAGTCATGGCTGAAATTTAGCGAATCATTATGTCGATGCGCCCGTCCGCCGTGCTGAGACAGGCGCAATGTCGCGTAAATGCCACGATCTCGTCCCGAAAGCTGCTGCAAAGACGGGTGAAAACCTTTGTGCCAACGATCAATTTCGTGGCGGGGGCGATATCCACGAGTTTTAGGACAGCTGTTCCGTCGCGGATATCCGACAAAATTGCGGCACGTAGCCGCTCGAAAAAGGCCAGTTCATAACCACCACATTCCTGGGCGATTTGGAGCAATGAAATTTCGCCGACTGGCCGTGACGCCTGGAAATGCTTCGCGACGTCTGCCCAGCCGATCGCCATCAATACATGCCGGACAGCGTCCGCGAGTCGGTTAGCCGAGACGACTGGACTTGTAAACTGTGACGTGAGGTATTCCGTAATGCTCTTGGTTACGTGGTCCGCCAGCCACCAATCGGTGTATCCGGCGTCGGCTGCAGCGCGTAACAAATTTTCGCGCAGCCAAGCACCGCGGAACGCGAAGACGCGCCCTGCAGGGAATTCTACGAGTGGGAGGTTGTCGACGAATCCGATCATTTTAGAGCTTCTGAAAAAGTTCGGCTTGAGTGGCGTTTACTTTAGTCTTGTTCTGGTAGGTCTGGATTTCCTCAATGAATTCACCGATATCGGTGAACTGCCGGTAGATCGACGCAAATCGCACGTAGGCGACGCCGTCGATCGAATGAAGTTTTTCCATGACTTTCGCGCCCAGGATGCTGGTGGGGATCTCTCGCTCGTAACCATCGTGCACCTCCGCGATAATCTCGTCGACCATCTTTTCGAGTGTGGAGGTACTTACTGGTCGTTTTTCGCATGCTTTCAACACGCCGCCGAGCAGCTTGGCACGGTCGAACGGCTCGGTGCGCCCGTCCCGTTTTACCACCCGGAACTCTGCGCGCTCGATCACTTCGTAAGTGGTAAACCGGAAATGACAGGTAAGACACTCCCGCCGCCGCCGGATGCTTTCGCCTTCTTTGGAGGCACGCGAATCAATTACTCGGTCTTCTTGGGCGCCGCACTTGGGGCATCGCATTTGATTGGGGTGTTCACACCAGGGTGCCCAATATGTGGTGTACTGTCAAACGGACAGTTGCCTCACCCTCTGACTTCATTGATGGAACGATGGCGGCCTTACTTTTTGAATTTAAGCTGTTGGTGATATCGCTAAATTGCGCTGGTGAAGTTGAATCAGAAGAATCTGAAGCCGCATCTGCTGGAGTGGCAAAAGAAAGGAATCGTTGGGTCGGATCAAGCGGAGGCGATTTTGCAGTTGTATCCGGCGTCGGGATGGAATCTGTGGATGATTGGATTCGCGATTCTTGGCAGTCTCCTTTGTCTCGGTGGAGTTAGCCTGATTATCGCTAGCAATTGGAAAGAGATTCCTGATTCGGTGAAATTTGGCGGACTGTTGGTGCTGTTGGCCGGTTCGACCGCGATGGGTATTGAGTCACAACACCGAAAAGCGCCGCGTGCGTGGGCGGAATGCAGCTTTTTGGCAGCGACCATCTTCCCGTTGCTCGGGCTAATGCTGATCAGTCAGATTTTTCATATCGAAGGCAAACCATCGGCATTGTTCACGGCCTGGGCGCTTGGCATTTCATTGGTTCCTTTTCTGAGTCGAACGGTGTCGAGCTTCGTCGTTCTCCTGGTTGCGTTGATGTTGGTCCTGGGTGCACACTTGGATAAATGGATGGAAGGGGGCGGCCAGTTTTTCATGATGTGCTGGGTCTTCGCGGGGTTTGGCATTGCCTGCGCTCTATTGTCGCAGCTTTGGCTTCTGGCGGGTGAACGAACTATGCGCGCTGTTGGGGAGTTTTGGGGGTTGGTGACCGTATTCGTCGCTATTTACTTACTGGGTCTTCGTGGTGCTGGAGAAAAATGGTGAGTTTTGGAGTATTGCCGATGTGCAATCTCAAAAGCCGGCCGCTGGAGTGGTTTACCTGAAAGCGGAACGTCGTGGACGGCAGCTCGTTTACGATATTGAGCGCTACTACGT
>DATDBU010000038.1:0-4247 GCA_036524675.1 Chthoniobacterales bacterium
GATCCTCGGAGCTCAGCGTGTAGTGGCGCACCATCCCGCGCTCATCGCTTGCGGGAGCGTGGAGACTGAGCCGCTGTGACTCGGTCAGCAGTTCTCGATGTGGCATATTTGTCCATGTTGAAGTGCGGTTTGAATGGACCAACACTTTGCGACACGAAAATGCCCTTTTCTGGGGTCTTCGGGACGAAGGGTTCCATTGGCACACGCTGCAGCCATTTATTGCCGGGTATCAATCGCCGACCAAACCTGTGCCCGCCAGGAACGGGACCTACGCGCCTTCGCCAAGAAGGCTGGCTACAAAGTCGTCGGGGTCTGGAAGGAAATCGTCTCCGGGGCAAAGCAGGAGCGCGCCGAACGCGAAAAAGGTCCTGGCATTGGTCGCAGGCCCGCAAGGGTCGACGTGATCCTCGTCACCGAACTGACCCGTTCGCCGCGCGGTCCTTAACGTGCTTTAAATTCCGTTTCGTGTCTTCTCCTCTACTTGATCGGGGCAGGAGGTCAGAATCAGCCCCCGGTTTGAAATGCTCTCCCTTTGATGGTCGGCGGTAAGGATTCGAGTCAAAAACACACAGATTGATGATTTCAGCCATGAATTGCCTTCGGCGGGGGTGAGATGGGGTGATGATGCCAATCATTGATGAATTCCATTTGCCTTTGTAGAACTCGGAAAGAAGAAAGGCTCTTTGAGAGACTGCCCGAATTTCTCCACGGAATTGACCCGGCCTTCGTCCCTCCATTTCCCGGAAGTATCATAAAGTATCTCTCGCCGAAATCCCCATTCAACCGCGTTTACGGGGAAATCCACCCCTTTCTTGCCTGGCGCGACGGCAAGCCTGTTGGGAGGATCGCCGCTATTGTCAATCGCGCACACAATGAACGCTATGGGGACAAGACCGGGTTTTTCGGGTTTTTTGATTGTGAAGACGACCTCGGATTGGCGCGGGAACTCTTTGAAAAAGCCGCGGAACTCCTTCGCGCGCGAGGGTTGGAATCGATTCGTGGTCCCTACAATCCCAGCATCAACGACGAATGCGGCCTCCTCGCGCAAGGTTTCGAACATCCCCCTTGCCTGGGGCTTGTGTGGAACCCGCGTTACCACAGGACATTGATCGAGCAGATGGGTTTTAAGACCGTTTGCAAATTGTTGGGATTGTTGCTGCCCTTGCATCGTCTTGAACCTTCCGAGCGTCTCAAGCGCATCGTTGAGCGAATCGCCAAGCGCTCAAGTATCAGGCTGCGCCCGATCAATATGTCGCGGCTTGAAGAGGAATTAGAAATTGTGAGGGAGGTTTACAATTCGACCTTAGAGCGCAACTGGGGCTTTATTCCGATCTCGATGGACGATCTGCTCGCCGCGGCGGATGACATGAGGGCGTTTGCCGATCCCGAAATGATTCTCATCGCCGAAATGAAGGGGGAGAACGCGGGCGTAGCCCTGTCCCTGCCGAACTTCAATGAAATCCTTCTGCGCATAAAGAAGACGCCACACATACTGAGATTGCCGCACATTTTATGGCTGATGAAAACGCAGCGAATCAAGTCGGTACGGCAGGCCGTTTATGGGATCTCACCACGATTCCGCGACCGCGGGCTTCACGCCTGGCTTCTCTACGAGCACTTTTTCTCTGCCAAAGAGCGATACGCCAACGCGACGCTCGGTTGGATCGAGGAAAGCAACACGGAAATCCTGGAAAATTCTCGGATGCTCGGCGCCATTCCGCACCAAGAGTGGAGAATTTATGAGAAATCCTTGCTCTAGCAGCGACAGCCGCCTCGCCATTCCGGGAGCAGCGGCATCGTGACTGCCTTCATGAGCCTTCTTCTGAAGGGGAGCCACGGGCTTTGGGGCCGTAATGTTGCCACGACTGCGGCTCGATCCTTAAGCGAGTTTTCTGTTCCATTGCTCCCAAACACACCTAGAAAAAACCGGGTGCAGCACTGCTACATCTGCCCAGCGAGTTAGGGCATACCTGTGGCCATCCAATCCGTGGACGTCGTTCGTTTACCCCGAGAATCGAGGCCAAAAGGCGGGTTAAGCACCCGGGTTTTTATGCTCTCCCAGTGGCGCGGAGGAAAAAGCGACTGACATTGTGAAATGATGGATTACCAGCACGTGGGAGTCGCTTCCACATTTTCGCCGACGTTTACCGCTGTGCTCGCTGAGGCTAAGTGTTTTGCAATCCATTGCGGCGCGGATTTGGAAGTTGTGCACGCAGGAGCCTTCGACATCGTTAAGGAAAATCGCTTTGTTGCTGCGATTGGCCAACGCGCTTCAATTCGCTGGGTCGCAGGGGAAATCGCTGCTCATGCCATCGTCACCGCCGTGAAGGATTTCGCATATGATCTTCTCATCGCAGGAACTCCTGACCGCGAAACGGACGACAAATCGTTTGCCGGTGACGTTGCGCCGGAGCTGTTGCGCAATGCGCCCTGCGATCTCCTACTGGTGCCGCGGCCTCTGGAGGAGCCAACGGCGCCGCAGCATATCGTATTTGCCTCTGAGCCAGAGCAGGAAGAAGACTGTGAGTTGCTACGTCGCGCCATCGAGGTCTTGCGTCCTCAGCGTGTGACTATTGTCGTAACCGAGAGGCCTTTCGCTCCCGCCATCGCCGCGTCCCGCGGAGAACAACCGAGAGACGTCGAAGCGTGGCTGGAAGAACTCGCCAGCTCTGTTGCCGGGCAAGTCAAGGTTGAAGGGCGTGTCGTTACTTCCATCACGGGTTACACCCTATGCGATATCGTGGAGGGATTGGAGGCCGATTTGTTAGTCGTCAAGGCTGAGCCAGATGGCTCGCTTTCAAAACATATGGATTGGTTGTATCAGGTGATTCCGGCGCGGCTGCTGCTGGTGCGCGAAGGGCTGAGCCACTTCCATCCTCGAAGTGCTCGCCTGCATCGCCTTTAAGCAGCCGATCAGCCAGGCGGAAATCGACCGCCTCTTCGACGCCATAAACGTGGACTCGTCCGATGCCGCGATCGCATCACGGGGGTATTCGCATAACGCCCCGGAAAGGTTCAATCCAATCCGAACAACACCTCTGGTCTGAGTGCAGCCGACTCGAGTCACCTCAAGAAACGGAATATTACGTACCATAAAGGAGCACTGAGGCCCATTCTGGGTAGCATGGAGAGTTGGACTTTGCCTTTTGCAACGCGTTGTGTATTAGGTGAAAACGCCTGTTAGGTTTACGTGTTCACCGCCGAGTGGGGAGGGCAGCGTCGAAATTTGCGCTTTTCGTTGCCTCAAGATCGCCGCTCCTTCTGATGCTGAGCCTTAAACGTACGTAATATTCCGTTTCTTGAGGTGTCCCGGGATTGGTTGCCGTCCTGGGCGGTCGGAGCACTATACTTCGATCTACCTGCCGCTACCGCGATCTGCATCGCGGCGGCGCTTAAAGTAACTTTTCGTTCGATTGCTACTGGGAGCCCGGGTCGCTAGGCAGGATCAGCTGAGACGAATATTTGAAGATCCATCGAGCCGTTTGGACAAATCCACAGGATCACCGATCCCGACCTCCTCCGAGTTTACCTGATAGGTCCACACCTCGAAATACGACAGACTAGCCTCTCCGTAGATTGTGGCAAATGCTCCATCCACAGCATCCAGGCCATGCGAGAGTTTGATGCGTCCGGTACGGGGAGCATTAAAGCGAGCATCGAACGTAAACCACCGTCCGCCTAAATAGACCTCACAATAGGCATGGAAGTCCTCTGGATGACTGGAGACGACAAAGCCAATCTCTGGAAGGTAACCCGACACATAGCGGGCAGGCAGGTTGAACGTTCGGCAAAGAGCCACCACCACATGGGCGAAATCACGGCACACCCCGTAGCATTGTTCAATTGCCTCTGATGCGGAGAGATCCGGCCGCCCTGAGCCGTAGCGATATTCAATTTTGTTGTGAACCCAGTCACAGATGGCCTGCACCCGTTCATGCCCGTTGGCGATCTCGCCGAAGTTCTTCCATGCGAAATCGAACAGTTTATCGGAATCACAATAGCGGCTAGGCAGAGTGTAGCGCAGCAGCTCTGCCGGAAGCTCGTAAACCGGGACTGGGAGTACGCCTGGCGCCCCTTGATTTTCAGGTGTCGAGGATACAGCAACTAAAGCATCGTAGCGGATGTCATTGCGGCCCGGCTTGAGCATCGAGCGGCAGGCGAGATTGCCGTGAGAATCCTGAAACTCATTCGAGGCAAGACCAGGTTCAAATGATCGCTTCTCAACAGTGACAAGATGAGCGTCGTCG
>DATDBU010000039.1:0-6886 GCA_036524675.1 Chthoniobacterales bacterium
GCGCCGAGACGCTGGGCTTCGTCCATAACCCTGTTGGTGGGGACGAAAACAAACTCAGCCTCTTTGTCCACGAACTTTTTGATGAGCCATGGACAAGCCACGCGATCGACTTTCACTTTTTCACGAGTTATCCACTTCATAGTTAGCACTTGATCAATTTCGTATCATTTATTTTGCGGCGACCCTTTGGATCTATCAGAAGCGCAAAGAGTCAGGGTGAGCTGCACTTGGCCCAAAACAAACGTAGCGGACCGTCCCGGCGGTTTTCGTCCGTAAGCTGGATCGGCGACAACGTGCGTGCCAATCGTTGGAGAATGCGATTTCCATAGACTCACAGGTGCAAGCCAACCTTATAAACCAGACCAATAAGTCCGCTTCCGATGACTACCGGAATAACGTCCCAGTTCCATCTGAGCATACCGACGAAAGCAAAGGCGCTCAGTACGAGTGCGAACCAATCGAGCATTTTCCCGTCTGGAAAGAGAACATGAATCCCGAACCAGACCGCCAAGTTCAATACGACGCCGACCACAGCTGCGGTGACGGCAGAAAGCGCCGTTGTTAGCTTTACGTTTCCGCGTAGTTGCTCGATGTGTGGAGCACCGAGGAAAATCCATAGAAAGCACGGAACGAAAGTCGCCCATGTTGTAATAAGCGCTCCAAGGGTCCCCGCGACAATGGGAGACAAACCTCCCGGATTATGCCAAGCGCCCATAAACCCGACGAATTGCAGCACCATGATGAGCGGTCCGGGCGTTGTTTCGGCCAGCCCTAGCCCGTCCATCATTTGTCCGGGTTTAAGCCAGCCGTATTTTTCGACTGCCTGCTGAGCCACATAAGGCAGCACCGCGTAGGCGCCACCAAATGTCACCATTGCGGCTTTGCTAAAAAACACGCCTTCCTTGAACAGCGTGTGATCCCATCCGCGCCAAATTCCGACGAGCAAGATCGGCGCCCACCAAAGCAGGCCGCAAGCAACACAAACGCAGAGAGCACGCGTCCACGATGGCTTGGCGTGTTCGGGCGTGTCCTGCTCATCGCTGAGAACACTGGTGTCGCCAACCTTCGGCCCGTGGCCACTTAAGACATAAAACTTATCCTTCCATAGTTTTCCCCCGATGAAGCCGATCAAGCCGGCGCCGAACACGATTGCCGGAAACGGCACCTTGAAGAAGAAGATGCCAATGAATGCGAGTGCCGCGATGCTCCACATGACGGAGTTTTTTAGCGCTTTTTTGCCAATGCGGATGACGGCGAATGCGACAATCGCCATCACCGCGGGCTTGAGTCCGTAGAAGACCGCCGCAATCCACGGAATATTGCCGTAGGCTGCATAAACGTAGCTCAGGCCCCAAAGCACGAACATAGACGGAATCACGAAGAGCGCTCCCGCGACAATGCCGCCCCATGTTTTGTGAAGCAGCCAGCCCACATAGATGGCTAGCTGCTGCGCCTCCGGTCCGGGGAGCAGCATGCAGAAGTTCAATGCATGCAAAAAGCGCGACTGGCTGATCCACTTTTTCTTTTCCACCAGCTCAGTCTGCATGATCGCAATCTGACCAGTCGGGCCACCGAAACTTATGAATCCCAGCTTCAGCCAGAACCGGAATGCTTCGCCGAAACTCGGATGATCCATTGCATTGGTCTCCGACAAGTGTGTTGCCGTCGAAGGTTTGCTCACGGAGTGAAAGGCCGTATGTATGCGTTTCCGTTTTGCTTTAAGCATGCCAACTTTAGAGCGCAAAGCGTCATTTTTCGCCGTAAGAGAAATCGTCAAACAGGGTAACGCTATCGGCCTTGGTCCAGACGCCTACTTTTCCCGCATCCTTTAGGCTCTGGTCCGCTGCCTCGATGACCTTTTTGCCATCGAAAGTGACAGCGAACTTATTTTCCTCAAAGTCAACCCGGAGCGTGTGCCACGCGCCTGACTTCACAGTCTCATTCGCGCTCTTAAAGCCCACCCGTTGGCCTTTGATCGTTTGGTAAATGGTAACATTGTCTTCGAGCGCGTTTGCGCGAGCGATGTAGTAGTTATCCTTGTCTCTGTAGCGCCAAATGACGCCGCCTGCCTGGTCTTCCTTTCCGGCGATCGGCTTGAACTTCACCGCGACGAATCCATCTTTGATGTTCGTGTCTTCCTTGATGCAAACCGGGAAAGTGGCCTCGCCTGATTGCTTCAGCACGTTGGGTTTGCTCGGCGCATCATCAGCCTTTTCTACGGCCCATTTTGCCACACCGTTTCCCGTTTGTGTGCCGAGCCAGTGAGCCGGGAGCGCGCCTATTTTGGCGTCGTCAAAGTTTACGGTGTCCGCGAGCGCGGTTGCGTAGGCGATGAGGAAGGGGATGATTACGCTTGCTTTCATGGCTGTTTTATTGGGCGGTTCTGTCCAAAGCGTTCTTGACGGCCTTGGTGAGTTCAGCCACCCGGCCACGGCCCCAATAGTGGAGGAAAAAGTAGCGGGGCTCTTCCGCCGTCATGTGGTTATGGATCGCAACGATGTTGATGCCGTCTTTGCGCAGCGAGTTGAGCACCGGCTGAAGCTCGCTTTCGAGCACCACGAAATCACCATCGACAAGCGCGTCCTGATCGGTGCCAGCGAATGCGGCCCACGTATTGACCCCCATCTCCTTCGAGACTTCGCAAGCGCACGGCATAAAGGCTTTGCGTCCAATCGTGACTTTGAACATACCGTCCTTGGCCTGACCTTTTGAGCCTAGCACCGCCTCGACATCCGCGCCGGTGATCGCGTTCTTCTCGAGCGCGAACGGCTTACCAAAGCTCTTAGGAAGCTCGGGTGCCGCGGCGCGAATTTCCTTAACCCTGTCAAACGCTGCCTTCACTCCCGCGGCAAGTTTCTCCGTCGTCCCCTCGCCCCCGATGTGCATGAAATATACTTTCGGCTCATCGTAGAAAAAGTGATTGTGCAAGGCCGTGACGCTCAGGCCCGTCTCGAGCGCCGCACTCATCACCGGGTTTACTTCGTCCTGCATGAGAACGAGGTCACCCATCACCATCGCCTCGGCTTTCTTGCCTTCGGTGAAGGCCGCCCACGAAGTCAGCCCCATGAACGGCGGCATCCTCCAGCCATCCACCGAGATCGACACATCGCTCCGAGGAACGGCGACCTTGAAAACGCCCTCCTCTTTGTTGAGCGATCCTTTCAGTCCGGTCAGTTGCTCGATTTGCGCGGTATCAAGGGATGCTGTTTCTGCTGAATTGGCAACTTGGAACAGAGTTGCCAGTAAAGTAAAAACGGCAACAAAAGAACGGAACGTCTTCACAATTGCCACACTCGATCTCCCACGAATTATTGTCAATGTGTAACAGAGCATATAAGTATTACATGGATGTCAGAGACTTGGATACTCTTGCTGTACGCGCTGCCTAAGGGAAAAGGGCCTCAGCGTGTGGCATTGTGGCGTCAGCTGCGGCGGCACGGGTGCCTGGCGCTCAATACATCGGCATACATCCTTCCTGACCGGCACTCCTGCCACGAGCACTTGCAATGGCTCGCCAAACAAATACTCGACGGAGGGGGTGAGGCCACCGTGTCGAAGGTTCTCGTGATTGAGGGATTGGACGACCAGGAAATCCAGAGGCGCTTCAATGCCCAGCGGAATGCAGAATACGTAGAACTCCTCAAGGAGGCATCCGCGTTAAGAAAGCGAAAAGGGCCTCCTACCCCTCTTTTACGCAAGCTAGACCGTTTAAAGCACCTCGCAAAGCAAGCTCTTGAAATTGACTATTTCGGCGCTTCCAAAGGTCGCGATCTCGACGATGTTCTGCGCCAACTCGAAGAAGAACTAAGAGGCGATCCGCGGAAAGATGCCCCTCAGATCTTGGACCAGAAGCAATATCTCAAAAGAGTTTGGATCACTCGGCCCAATCCTGAAATCGACCGTTGCGCCTCGGCGTGGCTCATACGGAAGTTCATCGACCCCAAGGCAACATTCCAGTTTACTGCACAGAAACCTCGGCGCGGCACGGCAGTCACCTTCGACATGCTGGACGCCGATTTTACCCATCAGGGCGATTCATGCACGTTTGAGACGCTGTGCCTGCGGTTCGCAATCAACGATCCAATCATTTCCCAGATCGCCGAGATGGTTCATGACGCTGACCTTGAGGACGAGAAGTTCGATCGCAAAGAGGCGGTTGGTATTGACCTTATGTTGAAGGGTCTCGCCCAGATGAAGAAATCCAGCGATGAGATCCTGGCTGCCGGGATCTCGGCGGTCGAAGCGTTATTTTGGGCCCTTAAAAGCAGGCATTCGTGAGCGCGACACCGACCGATCTTACACTCGCGCGCTCAGTGTTTATGCCGATGATGGATGTCAGGGTAATGCGGGTGGGCATGTCTTACCCACGCGTGTCGATGCCGATGAGCGTGAGGTTCGCCCGACGGCTCGCAGGAAGAGTGCTCGTGCTGGTGGTGCTCGTCGTGGTAGTGGAGGTGTTCGTGTTCCATCGGCTCATGAACATGCTGATGTTCGTGTCGCTCGGTGACGTGCAGCCAGAGTCCAATTAGCATGAGCACGCCCGCAGCGCAGAACGCCCAATCGAGGCGGCCTTCTCCCATTGCGAAGGCGAGTGCGGTCCCTGCAAACGGAGCGGTCGAGAAATAGGCTCCCGTCCGAGCCGTGCCAAGATCACGGAGCGCCCGTACAAAAAGAACGAGGCTCACACCGTACCCGAGAAAGCCGATGGCCGCCACCGCGAGGATAGTAACTAGGGTAGGCAATTTCGCGCCCGTGGCGAGCGCGAGGCCGGTATTTACTGCGCCAGCAGTGAGACCCTTCCACATGGCAATCTGCGATGGGTCACTGCCCGAGATTCTACGCGTGAGGTTGTTATCAATTCCCCAGCAAAGGCAGGCGGCCGCGATGAGGAGCGCCCCCGCTGAGAGAGAAAACCCACCTTCCGGCGGTAGTGAAAGCAAAACGCCCCCCAAAAGAATGAACGCGAAGCCCGCGCCCACCCGCTTGTCCACGTTTTCGTGAAATACAATCCATGCGATGGCGGCGGTTGCAACGGCCTCCAAATTGAGCAAAAGGGACGCGGCGCTTGCCGAAGTGGTCATGAGACCCAGCAGCAGCAGGGCGGGCCCAACTATTCCCCCGGTCGCAATGGCTCCTGCCAGCCAAGGAAGGTCCGGTCGAGAAAGCGGGGTTTCTGTCCTTGGACCACGGCGAATCGTTCGCACAACGAAAAGGCCGATGCCCGAGCCGAGATAAAGCAGACCCGCGACGAGCAGCGGATTTGCGGAGGAAAGAGCGAGCTTTGCCAGCGGAGTGCTCGCACCGAAAAGTACTGCTGCGCCCAGCGCGATCGGGATGCCGGGATTTCGGCTCATAGCTTCGACAATGTACGGTAAGGACGCGCACAGACAATCGTTCGTCGGATCCGAGGGGCATTTTGAAGAACGAGAGACAGGAGTTGTGACCTTCTATGCTCCGGACCTGGCGGTTCGTAATTCGGCTTCCGCCCGTCGTTGACACAATCGCGCTGTGCTGCGCTGCGCCGGATTTATGGGGAGCTGCTCGCATGCTCCGACACGATTGACGATGAAAGCGTTCCTACGCCGTCATCATTCGACCGTTCGCTTTGGATAGTGGTCTGAGGTAAAGGCGAACATCGAAGTTGCAAATGAACGGGAATCGAATCCAACTCCCGGTCATAGCCAAATGCCCCTTGAATCCAGTTGGTTAAACACGTGTCGTCGGTTAGTCCAGGAACGCGCGACCCCCGCGCGAGTACAACTAGCGTCGATGCGGAATCCGCGCAGAGTTTGAAGGATTTCCCCTGGCCTCAAATGCTCTGCTGGCAAACGGCCCTTTTTTGAGGCATTTCGCTGTTATATGACTTTGTAAGTCACTTATAACAAGACAGTTATAGCATGGCTCCTGAGGTAGGATTGATTCGGCTGCGCCTCACCCCTTCGGGGCTGACCTATGGTCAGTCTGTCTCGCTGCGCTCGGCTCGAACCCAAGGGTTCGAATCCTGTTCGATTGGCGCTCGCGCGCCTCGCCAACGATAAAGCTGTTGGCTCCTGAGGTAGGATTCGTCGGTGCTTCTCGTTGCTTATCAGATCTTTGTGATGAATAATACTCTATTTGTCGAGACAATTTTTACGTACTCTGCGACTCCTCCGGCGAGAATATTCAGAACTCGTTGCTGGCAATTTTGCTGACAGCATTTTGAACTCCATCCTGAGGTAGGTTTGCATTGTCAGGAGTCGAACCGGGAGCCGACGAGCAACGAGGCTAACACAAACATCTGGAATTAATCCGGGCCAACAAAGGTCTGATTGTCGAGGTCCTCGCGAAACACTACATTCGCTTACAATATTAACTAGACTTGTGTAAGGTGAAGTTGATTGCTCCCGGCCGAGCGGCGCAATATCGAGGAGCAGCTTATCAGGCAGCGTTTCGCCTTGGGCGCGAGGCTCGGCACCGAGGTGGTCGAATGGTATTCCAGAGGACGCTCGATTTGGCCTGCGTTGCCGAAATCTCGACGTGCGCTAGCCTTAAGGCCGAGAAAACCATGACTTTTCCTCCCGAAGCCTCCGGTGACGGCCGCGTCAAATCATCGATGTGGATTGTTAGACTTCTCTGTCTCGGGACCACCATACTCCTAGCATGGACAGCCAGTAGCGTGGTTGCCCAGACTCCGTCTTCAACGCCGCTGCGACGGGTGCTCGTGCTCTACTCGGACGAGCGGCTGCTTCCGGCCAATATCATTTTGGATGAGGCCATTCGGGCAACATTCGCGGCTGAAACCAGCGACCGCATCGAGTTCCACAGCGAATTCCTCGACGTGACCCGATTCCCGGGCGAGGAGCAGCAGCAGCGTCAGCGGGATTTTTTGCGGGATAAATACCGGGAG
>DATDBU010000040.1:0-67697 GCA_036524675.1 Chthoniobacterales bacterium
TCCAGGCGCACGTCCGCGAAGCTACATCCCGCGCATTCCTGATCAATCCATGTCTTTTCTGCAATGCTGCCTGTCTGCTTTGTGGGGATCTTTGTCGGGTTCCTGGGCGCCATCCCAAGCTTTGCACCACAATTGTTTTACTTTGTACAGACATTTCCATCCTGGATTTGTGGGTAATTGAAAGGGAGGCGAATACTGTCCCATTGGAACGATGTTAGCTCATCGGACGACCATGCCCCACCCAGGCAGCCACGACCTCGCGCAGCGAGCCCAGCGCCCGGAAACGGTCCGATGCTGTGCCTTAGCTTCGCAACAGCGCCGCTAACATCAAACCACGAAAGAAGGCGCGTCTTAGATTAGGATGCGCGCCGGACAGGCCCCGCATCTTAAAAACCCTCATCCGCGCCTCATTACCAAGAACGCGGGATTTTAACTAACAACCCTAGTTTTTTAGGAAGTGTTCCCAAATCTAAAAGCTACCGATTGAGATCAGGCGGCAGCGGCATGTACGCAACGCAGGACATCCTCTGTTTCCGCCCAGCCGATGCAAGGGTCGGTAACCGAAACGCCGTACTTGAGCTGCGATCGCGCCGTTAAGGTTTGCCTGCCTTCATGCAGGTTACTCTCGAACATTAGCCCAAAGACGGACCGATTACCCTCGAGCCGTTGTGCAATCCAGTGCTCTGCAACACCCGCTTGTTTGCGGAAGTCGTACCCGCAGTTTGCGTGACTGCAGTCGACCATGATCCGGCACGGCAATGCGGCATCCGTGAGCCATTCTTCAACCTGGGAGATATCCGCGGCGCTGTAATTGGGCTTCCATTTTCCGTCAGCACGTGCACCTCGCAAGATAACGTGCGTGTCACTGTTTCCGGCAGTTTCGATAAGACTGACAAAGCCATCATCGTCCACACCGGGAAAAGTATGGGGTCGCCGCGCCGCAGTAATCGCATTCACCGCCGCGTCGATGCTGCCACCGGTGCAATTTTTGAATCCGACCGGCGCGGACAGGCCACTCGCCATTTGCCGATGAGTCTGCGATTCGGTAGTCCTAGCTCCGATTGCCACCCATGAAACCAAGTCGCCCAGATAGGAGGCGATAAGGGGATCGAGAAATTCGGTCGCACTGGGGACTCCCAAGTCTGCGATGTCGCAGAGCAGCCGGCGCGCGATCGACACGCCGTCTTCCATACTGTTGGAATCGTCCAGATGCGGATCGCTCACCAGCCCTTTCCACCCGACACTCGTTCTCGGTTTTTCAAAATAGACCCGCATCATCAAAAGGAGGCGATCACCGAGCTCGTCCGACAAGGTTTTCAACCGAGCAGCATATTCGAGTGCCGCATCCACATCGTGGACGGAACATGGACCGGTAACGACCGCGATGCGCTTGTCGTCTCCGTGCAAAATGAGCCGGAAAGCGTCGCGTCCCTGGCGAACGGCCAAGGCACCCTCAACACTCAGGCTGTTTTTCTGCCGGGCCTCCGCCACAGTTGTAAAGCGGCGGATTCCGATGATTCCGGGCTGATCATGGAAAGACGCAATTCGGTTGGAGAGCGGCTGCGACGTCGTGCAACTGCGCTCGGAGGTCCAGGAGATTTGGCGGGGATGAATATTGGTCAGACTTGGTTGCATAAGGTTCTTTTTTTGAACCGCTGCCAAGGAGACCGTATAAAACACAAATGCCGCCTTGGATGGCGGCATCGGTTGAAAGGATCGAAGTCGCCGGTTCCTAGAAAAAGAACCAGCTATAAAACGACTTGGGCTTGGGTTTTGAAACCGGAACGATCACTCCCGTATTCGTGACGCCTGCGGGACACATTGTCAACACCGCATTTTAACTCGCCTCAAAGGGACGGCCCGACCCCCCAGGAGTCCGGTGTGCAATGCTGGCATGAGGGGCCACTATCGTCTACGACCCGGACTGTGATTCCAGCCTGCGTCGCTGAACCAAACGCGAGTTGGTTTCCTTATTCTGGGAACATGTCTATGCCTTCAGCTCGGCGCTCGTATTCGCGTCAGCAATTAGGAACTGTTCGTGGTGATAGGTGGGGTCGCCACGGAAGGTCAATCGGCCGGCGTATTTGCGTTCGATGTCGACGAGCAGATCTTCGTCCTCGGTTCGCAGCCGCTTCAGAACTTCCGGGTTTACGGTAATGCGCACATCATGAACGGTGTCCTGATACTTCCGCATGACGAGATGGAGCTGGCGCTGAAGTTCGACGCTCATCGTCATGGCGCTCTTTACTTTGCCACGGCCTGAGCAGTAGGGGCAGCTGACGAAGACGCTCCCGCTGAGGCTTTCCTGGGCACGTTGACGCGTCATTTCCATGAGGCCGAGCGGTGAAATGGGGAGGACGTGCGTTTTCGCCTTATCCCGCCGCAACCGATCTTTCATTCGTTGATGAACGAGTTGCTGATCTTTCCGGCTCTTCATGTCGATGAAATCGCCGATGATCAGGCCGCCAATGTTGCGGAGGCGAAGTTGACGGGCAATTTCATCAGCGGCCTCGAGGTTGGTCGTCAGAATGGTTTTTTCCATCTCCTTCGATCCTTTATTGCGGCCCGTGTTGACGTCGATGGCGATGAGGGCTTCCGTCTCGTCGATGACGATATAGCCGCCGCATTTGAGCCAGACCTGACGATGAAAAGCGTCGTCGATCTGCTTCTGGACACCGAAGCGATCAAAAATCGGAAAGGGTTCGGCATAATGCTCAATCCGGTTGCGAGCGCGTCGAGAGATTTGGCCGACGAGATCCTTCATCCGGTTGGTCGCACTGAGATCGTCGCAAACAACGGAATCGATTTCGTCGGTAAGAAAATCGCGGACGGTACGTTCGATGAGATCAGGCTCGTGGAAAAGGCAGGTAGCTGCAGGCTGTTCCTGCATGGCTTTCTCGATTTGCCGCCATTGTTCGACGAGCAGGCTGAGGTCCCGCACGAAGTAACGGGCACGCTGACCTTCTCCAACGGTGCGCATGATGACTCCCATGCCTTCAGGAACGTCCAGTTCCTGAAGAATTTTGCGGAGGCGTTCGCGTTCCTTGGGATCATCGACCTTGCGGGAAATGCCGCTCTGATCGTTGAAAGGCATCAAAACGAGATAACGTCCTGCCAACGAGATGTTTGTGGTGATTCGCGGTCCTTTGCTGGAGATGGGGCCTTTGGTGACCTGGACGATGACATCCGATCCCACAGGATAAATACTGGGAATGTCTTTCGAAGAAAGATTCCGCTTGGTTTTCGAAGAGTTGCGCGTGACTTCTTCGACGCCGGAATCCAACGCGGCCGGCAGGGCATCCCAGAAATGCAGAAACGCGTTTTTTTCGAAACCGATGTCGACGAACATGGCCTTGAGCCCGTGCTCGATATTTTTGACCTTCCCTTTGAAAATGCTGCCGACGATGTTGCGGTCGGTGGCGCGTTCGATGTTGTACTCCTCGAGACGTCCGTCTTCGATGAGCGCAACCCGGGTTTCGAGCCGTTCACAGTTGATAATTAATTTGTTGCCGGTTTTGCGCGGAGCAATGCCCAGCATTTGTTTCACTTTTTCGATCATTCCTCGAAGTCCTTTCGGGGGTGGTTGCGAGACGGGTTCGACGTCCGCCGATGTGATATCCATAATGTGGATCAACTGCGTGTGTTACGCGAATTGGCGGGCGCGGGTGTCGGCTTTGGTTTGCCGCGGAAGAAGTCCCAAAAACTTCTTTTACGCGGTGTCGCCACGGGTTCGGCTTTACGAACCTTTTGCGGCCGTGAATCCGCCTCTTGTTTAATGTCTGGAGCGTCATTGTCAGACCGCTTCGATTTTCCTCGGGAGGCGACGCGTTGGTCGGATGCGCCCGAGGTGTGCTCAGCGGTCTCTTCGTCACTCGCGGCTGCTGCAGCCGCGGGGACGTCACGCTCGAAGTTGATACTCTCAATGAACGCGAAGCTGCCGACCGCGGGTTTAAGCGGTTTCAGGCCGGGATCATAGCCGGTCTGGAGGGCCATCGTGTCCTTGATGATTTTTGCAGCGATAGGGGCAGCAGTACCGCCCCCGGATTTTGCGCCCTGGATAAATACGCAAACGGCAAGCGTAGGCTTGTCGTATGGGGCAAAACTGATGAACCACGTGTGGTTGTCTTTTTTTCCATCACGGAAAAATTGTGCGGTGCCGGTTTTTCCCGCGACGACGGTGCCCGGCACTCGAGCAGCTTTGGCTGTGCCGCCCTCTTCATTGACCACGCGCCACATACCTTTCCGCACCTTTTCGATCTGTTCCTCGGTAAGTCCTTCATTGCGGAGATCGGTACGAATGCGACCTGGCTTGCGGATTTCTGTGCCGTCCGGATGAACAATTTTGTGAACGAGCGTCGGATAATATGAAACGCCGCCGTTTGCCACCGTGGCGGCTATCATGGCCATCTGAAGGGGACTGGCGAGGACGAACCCCTGGCCGATAGATGTGTTGGCGGTGTAACCGTTGCTCCAGCGTTCGCGCGGATAGTTCTGCGCGAGCCAGTCCTTGCCGGGCAGGATGCCGCCATTCTCATAAGAGAGCTCGACACCGGTTTTTTGTCCGAGACCGAGAGCAACACCCACCGCGTCAATCTGGTCGATGCCGGTGGCGTTTCCATATTGGTAAAAATAGGCGTTGCAGGAGTTTTTCAACGCAGTGGAAAGGTCCTGCGAGCCGTGAGAACCGCCTTTATCGGCGATCCAGCATTTCATGTATGTATTTCCGTAGGTGACGCCGCCCGAACAGTAGAATTTGTCGTTGCCTTCGCCGGCTTTGAGGCCGGCGAGTGCGATGGGAATCTTATAGGTGGAACCCGGGGCATAGGCGCTGATGGCCCGATTTGTCAGGGGGTCTGCGTCTGCGTTTTTGAGAGCGTTCCAATCCTTGACGGAGATGCTGGGAATAAACGTGTTTGGGTCGTACGAAGGAACGGAGACCATGGCGAGAATTTCACCATTGTTGGGATCGACCACAACCGCAGCACCGCGGCCGACGGAGCGCATGGCTTCTTCGGCAATATACTGAATGCGGGCGTCGATGGATAAATAAACATCCGAGCCCCGTTCCGGCGGGTCTTCGCGTATTTCACCTTCGATCTGACCTTTGACATTTTTCTTAAGGACACGGGCGCCAGGTTTGCCCTTGAGGTAATCGTCGAGGGTGAGTTCTAAGTTCACTTTGCCCTCAACGTCAGCCTCGTAATACGTGTAGTCGCTGATATCCGGCAATTCATTGACGTCGCGCGGTTCGCCGACATAACCCAAGATCTGAGCCGCAAGTGCACCGTAAACATACTCGCGCACAGGTTTTTGCCCCACTTTGATTCCCGGTAGTCCAAGATCGCGTTCGGCAAAAATGGCCAATGTCTTGAAATCGATATCCTCTCGATACGTAAACGGGACAACCGGCTTGGTTTTGTAATGCGCGACGAGCTTGCTCGAACTATACGGCTCGGAAAGATCCATCTTGCTCAGCTTGGGCACGATCGAAGCGTTGACCACAGTGACGATATCCGTTTCGACTTTTTCCTCCGCCATTCCGCGAAGGTTGGGGCGAACTGTCTGGGTGGTGGGTAACGCTCCGAATGATTTTCGATAACTTTGGACGATCGCTGGCAGGAGAAAATCGACTTCATAGCTCGCGCGATTGCGGACCAATGTGAGGCCATTGCGATCCTTGATTTCACCGCGCACCGACGGAATGCGGACAGTGACTTGTGAGCTGTTAAGAATCTGGCTCGAGTAATACTGATGCTTCCGGACCGTAACATTCCAGAGCTGGGCGGCGAGCCCGCCAAGCGCGGCGAGCGTCAAAACCCCAATCAGATGAATACGTAAATCCGTGCGCGGTTCTCCCATCGGTCACTCCTGAGGCTGCGGTTCCGGTTCGTAACGCACCCAGGCCGCCAGACGCTCGAGCAACCAATAAAAAAAAGGGGACAGAATCGTCGCCACCAAGCCGGTCCCACCAATGAGCCACCATACTTGGGTGGGAAATTGTGGGTTTTGGCGGCGAAAGGTGATATCGAGATACTCCACCAGTAATGCAAGAGATGTAAACACACCGGTCAGCAAGGTGTGGACCTCCCAGCGTCCTTCCAAATAAAGAGGCCTAAAACCGTGCATCATGGATCCCAAAATCGAGTAGGAGATTATCGACCAGCCGATTGATATTTCAACCGACGAGTCCACCACCTGCACCGTCATCAAGTCCCACATCAGGCCACAGCAAAACGTAAGAGTCATTGCCGCCGGATAGGATAGCGCGAAGCATCCGTAGAACATTACGATGGGCATCAGTTCGACATGCGCCCCGTGCAGCCAAGGCAGCGACGGAATGAACATCTGAAGGATCAGTGCCGCAAAACTGCACAGGATGAGAAGCAGTAAAAAAAGCATGTTTGTTTCCGGGGTGCCTCAATTTCGCATGCCTGTGACGACTACGAACACGTCTTCGACGTCGCCAAAATTGACCGCGGGCGCGACTTGAGCCTGCGTATCCAAGGCGCGTTTTGTCGTAGAAGCAATGGTCCCGATCAACAATCCAGCCGGAAATACGCCTCCTTGGATACCGGAACTATAGACCTTTTGCCCAGGCTCCAACTTTGCGTCCTTCGAAAGAAAATTCAGAGACAGCAACGGAACCGGCATGGTGGACACTCGCGCCCCTTGGACAATCCCTTGCTCCTGCGTCCCTTCTACATCAACGGCCACCTGCAGCCGCTCGTCTGTCACTAGAACAACCTCCGAAATCGACTTCGAAACCGTGGTCGTCTTACCCACAAGCCCGTCCTCGGTTACCACCGGCATGTCGGGTTCCAAACCTTTGTCGGAGCCACAGTTAATCGTCACGGTACTCCACCATGTTCCGGTCTCCCGGGAAACAATTCGTGCCGGGATCAACTTAAAAATAGAGCGTTCTTTATATTGGAGGGCGCGACGGAGACGGTTGTTGTCCTCCTCAAGATTGCGCAGCGTCTGGTTGATCGCTTTCAGGTTCTTGTTCTCAACGATCAGCCTCTGGTTCTCGTCCTCGAGCTGCTCCAAGGTCTTGAGCCCTTTGGTTACAGACGTAATTTGGCGTTGCGCGGCGTTACCGGTCTTCAAAAAGGGCGAGATGACCTGTAGAAAAGCAGCTTTCATCGCCTGGACATTCTGCGGTCTCAGGCTCAACAAGGCAACGGTCGCGAGGAGCAGGACCGTCACCACAACGAGGTTGATTCTCTTCAACGCGCTACTCCAGGCACAGGGTCAGATCAACGCCATGAACGTTCGTTGGTGGAAACTTGCCTCAAAAATTTTAGCTCGTTCAGCGCCCGGCCTGTTCCCTCTGCAACCGCGCTAAGGGGATCTTCCGCAACGTGAACCGGCAAACCAGTCTCCTCCATCAAAAGCTTGTCAAGACCACGCAGGAGGGCACCTCCGCCTGCAAGCACCAATCCGCGGTCCACCAAATCTGCCGACAATTCGGGTGGACACCGCTCCAACGTCACCCGGACGGAATTGGTGATCGTGGAAATTGGCTCAAGCAACGCCTCACGGACTTCCTGAGAAGTGATCGAAAGCGTTTTGGGCAGCCCTGCGACCAAATCGCGGCCCTTTACCTCCATCGAGGTCTCTTTCTCCAGCGGATACGCCGAGCCGATCTTGATCTTAATTTCCTCGGCCGTCCGTTCGCCGATCATCAAATTGTAGGCCCGTTTCATATACTGGATGATAGCCTCATCAAGTTCGTCGCCTGCCACCCGCACACTCCGGCTAAAGACGATTCCCGACAGCGAAATCAACGCCACTTCGGTCGTGCCGCCCCCGATATCAATAATCATATTGCCCGCTGCGTCCTGCACCGGCAGACCGACACCAATCGCAGCGGCCATGGGTTCTTCGATCAAATAAACTTCCCGCGCTCCGGCATGTGTTGCTGAATCTTTTACGGCACGTTTTTCCACTTCCGTGATCCCTGAGGGGACTGCGATAACGACCCGAGGGCGGACCCATGACCGCCTGTGTTGACTTTTCTGGATAAAATGCCGCAGCATCGCCTCCGTAATCTCAAAGTCCGCAATGACGCCATCTTTCAGGGGCCTGATGGCAACGATATTTCCCGGTGTTCGACCCAACATCCGTTTCGCCTCATCGCCGACGGAAAGCACTTTGTTCGTGCCGGCCTGGACGGCAACAACGGACGGTTCGCGAAGTACAATCCCCTGATCGCGCACATAAACCAGCGTGTTTGCAGTCCCAAGATCAATCCCGACGTCATTTGAAAAAAGTCCCAAGAGTCCGTTAAACATTCAGAAAGCTGTTGTTAAAATTTGCGTATCAGTGCGGATGGTCAGTCTTGTGGCGGGGTGTCGGTCGTCACGAAAGCACACAGAAAACGGATTGCCATCTCAATATCAATGGCGACAGTTTGTAGGGAGGCATCCGGGAAAGCGTCAACACAATCCTCCCGCTTCGATTTGCCGGTGAGATTCTGTTTAAGACTTCGAAATCCCCCTCGTTCCTTCCGGCGCAACAAGGCAGTCGCCTCGGGTGACGCTGAAACACCCGTCTGGCCGGATTTGTTGCCTATAAACCCGTCTGCGCCTGCCCATTTTCGATCGATACGACAATTTCGCTGACCAGCAAAAACCCAAACCCTTCACAAGGGTTCATTCAGTCCACAATTCCCGGTTGCAGTCACCCAGAAGCCGCTCCATACTTGGCCCCTTTTAATGGAAGGGTGGCTGAGTCCGGTCTAAGGCACTCGACTCGAAATCGAGCGTGCTGTAAAAGGCACCGTGGGTTCGAATCCCACCCCTTCCGCCAATATCCATCAGCTCGAAGCATACCCGGCCGATCCTTAACGGCCATTTGGATAGGGTCCTTCTTAAACTTCTTTGCGTCCGCGACGCCCCCAAGGAGCATTTGTCTCTGAAAACCCGGGCGACCTTCGACATCCGCGAGCCATACGAACGAAGGCCCCAATTCTTCATCGCTAACACCACTACCCCATCGCAAAGATGGGATGGTCTCTCCCTGAACAACGATGACCGAATCTCGGCTGATCGACGCCATTCTGGCTGTGCTCGATCTGCGAATAGCGGTCATCCTATTCCGACAACGTTACCCACTCGCGAGACTACGGATAGATCGGCTCCTTGAGCAGGAGCGCAACATCCGAATTCCCGACCTTGATTCCCATCCCTCGGCCACACGAAACCGGCGTACTACCCTCGCAGACACTCTACTCGATATAGACCCGGTAATTTAGAACGTCCATCCCTCTTGCAGCACCTTCGCCGCGCTCTAGATTTACCCGTTTTTCGCACTGTGTCATTTCCCACAGTCGAGTCGATCCATCGCGAGCCAGTGTATTCATTAACTGTAAGTGTTTCCCTTACATATGCATGGCTCTTTTCCTGTCTTGCTGCTGCGCTTTTTTCCTACTCTCCCAAATCCTGTTAATCACCCTCCCGGATGCGCCGCCTCTGCACCCTCAAAAATTGTCTTGCAACCCCTTTTTTCGTGGCTAATCTCGACGCCATTCAGATCCACACCTGAGGCACTTATTCAGCAAACCGAAGCGAAGCAAATGAGCGGGGAAGAAGGCAGGAATATCCATGGTGGCGAAGTTACCAAATCGCGCAGTAAGCATTCGTGTTTGTTGCCTCTCTTTCCACTGGTCACGGCATTTATCCCAGCAGTTTCAGCGCAAACGAGCGAACCTCCACGACCGCTACCGACGCTCGAGCAATCGATTTTCCGCTCACGATGGGTCGGGCCGCAATACGACCAACCCACCCCAACTCCGGCTCCCACGCTCGAACTCGAACCTGCTGAAACACGTTCCGCCGAAGAAAGCGAAACTCCGAAACCAACTCCGACGCCAGCTCCCATCCCAGAAGCATGGGATGCCTCCCTCGGCGACGGTTTTTATCTCGGCGCCATCAATATCATACCCACGCTCACGGTCGGTTGGGAATACTCCAATGAAAACAACAGCGGAACCGACCAAACGGGCTCCAATACCAGCTTCTTTATCGCACCCGGCCTAGCTCTGCTCTACGGGCGCGAACTCGGCGCTTGGTCCGTAAGTGTAAGCTATGCGGCTGCATACGTTTATTCTGCAGATGGTGATTTCAACGCTAATGGAGGGCAGGGCAACAACGATACCATTCAGCAAACCCTCTCGCTGTCAGTCTCAGTACAGGGCAGCCGTTATCGCATAACCGGTTCCATCACCGGCTCCACAGGCACGGGATTTGATACTGAATCCAGTCAAAACAACGATCAAATCACCTACAACGCCAATCTCACCAGCTATTATCAGATAGCCGAGCAACTGTCGTTGGACACTGGTCTCCATTACTCCCAGCTCTCTAGTTCCAACGCCAACACTGCCCCGGATTCCGATCGCTACAACATTGATGCCGAAGCGGTTCTAAATCACTCGTGGACCGGCAAAACAACATTTCGCTACTTTGCGGGCGCAGGGCGTGAATCCCAATCAGTCGCGGACGATCCGAACGCCTATCGGCAATACGTCCAGACTCTCGTCGGCCTCGCCTACGTAGCCAGCGAAAAGATTGATTTCTCCGTCGGTGTCGGCGCCCGTTACGTCGAAGAACCTGAAGGAACTACTTCAAGGGACGACGGGCTGCTTCCAGCCTATAACGCCGCAGTCAGGTACCGTCCTTCCGAAAAAACGATGCTTAATTTGAGATCCTCTCTCGATGGCACCGATGTCGAACCGGACTTTAATTTTGACGCCTACTGGCGCCCCCGAGAAACGACCACCGTTCGCCTTTCGCTCTATCAAACTCAAGGCTATTCCGGAGAATTCAGTTCTCAAATTCTTATTCAGCGTGGAATTTCCGCTTCAATCGATCAAGAGCTATCCATAGCAGTAACATGCTCATTACTGGGCGGCTACGAACAGCAAGACTACGATAACGGATCGAATGACGAGAGTGACTTGGTGCAGGCACAGGATGACGTCTTCGGCTCTTTTCAACTCAACTGGCAGATCCGCCATTGGCTTAGTCTCGAAACACGGTTTTGGCTTCGCAATCAAATTAATGATGACCAGAGAGGGAACGACGACGGCGTCACCAATGGCGCCAGTGTCGCGCTGCGAGCTGTCTTTTAGACTTTTAATTTTTACTCAGCACCCGCAGAGCAAATGCATGAACAGATCTACTCTCCTCGAATGAGCTTATGGTCAAAAAGGGAATCCATTATCTGATCCAGGACGTTCGCAGAACTATCACCTGAAGCTTCAGCCGTCGCGGACACTGGGTGCGGCGCAACATATGAATCCATGTATGACGGTTTCTTCGCATGAGCGGAAACAACCAAGGGCGGTAGCATGGACTGAAGTCTTCCGTTACTGCGCCACCTTTAAAAAGGCACTTTCGTTAATGTTATCAAAGCACCTCCCAAAATCACTTCCGTTTATGATTACCAGAACTCTCATCGTCGGGGTTTTTCTCTTATTGGCTTCTTCCTCTATATATTCGCAGGTCACCACAAACGAACTCCGCGCGTCGCAGGCGTCCGATTCATCGCGTCTGGCTGGTACAGTTCCATCTGTTGCGGCGGACGCGGACTATGTTTTGCAACCCGGCGACTCGATCGGAATGACCGTTTTTCGCGAAGCGGACCTCACGACCCAGGCAACCATCTCGCGCGATGGCTCGGTTCAGTTGCCGCTTGTCAATGAAGTCAAGGTTGCAGGACTCACTATTCGCGATGCGCGCGAAAAAGTCCGCAAATTGTACAACGCGGATTATCTCGTAGAACCTCAGGTTACTCTTTCTCTCGTGACCTTCGCCGAACAGAAATTTACAATTATGGGTCAGATCACGCGGCCCGGCAACTATCTGATCAGGGGAGATGAGGCCATCGACTTACTCGAGGCAATCGCCACTGCAGGAGGTTTCACACGTATCGCCAATCGAGGCAAAGTCGTCGTCAAGCGCCAGACGCCGTCCGGCGAAAAGACCTACACCATTAACACCAAAGATTATCGCACACGTTTCAATGTGATGGCCGGCGACGTCATCAATATCAAGGAGAGCTGGTTCTGAAGACGCTTTCGCCGCAGCGAGTCCGATCCATTTAAGAGTTTGGCAAGAACCACCAATACAAAGTAAGTCATGCAATCAGATCAAGATCCAGATTCAGAAAAAGGTGCCGCCGTCGATTGGAAATCCTACGTTTACGCGGTGCGCGAACGCATTTGGATGGTATTTGCCACAACAATTATCGGGACCGCAATTGCTATCGTCCTTCTGATGCGTTCGGAGACATTTTATCAGGCACAATCCGTTCTGCTTGTTGCCAGCCAACAACTTCGCGTTCTGAACAATGTCACCTCCGTAAGCGGCGATTCGAGCACGGGTGCGGAAATAGCTGATACGATCGCCAGCGTGCTCGAAAGCGCGCCGTTCACACTTCGGGTTGTCGAACGCCTTCATCTCAATTCCAATGCAGAATTCCTGCGCTCGATTGGAAGCACAGACAAGGAAACTGACCCACAAACCGCGGCGCTCAGGTTGGCAGGCATGGTCAGGGCGACACCTCGGAGGACCGCCCGCCTGATCGACGTGACGGTGACCAGTAGGGACCCCAATTTGTCGCAACTTATTGCAAACGCGGTGTCCAATGAATACCTCCAGTACATGCTCTCCAAGAGGGTCGATGAGACACGGAAAGCTGGCGAGCTACTTAAGAATGAAGCTGTAAGTCTCGGCAGCAGTCTTCACGCGGCGGAGCTCAATCTCCAACGGTTCCGCGAACGGGAGCGCACGTCATCAGTGGAAGCTCTGCAAAAGGAAGCTGAGCAACGTCTGGATGAGGCCTCCAAACAAATCTCGAGTTTTGAGCAACCGCTCCGGCAGCTTCAAATGGACCTTGCGGCGGCAAAAGCGAATCCTGACGCAACCGAGGACATGCTACGTCTGCCCAGCGTTGCCAATCAGCCCAAAATATCCTCTCTAACAACAATGATTTCGCAACAGGAGCGTGATCTCGGTGTGCTTGCACAACGTTATCGCCCAAAGCATCCCAGCTACAGCGCGGCAAGGACTGCATTGGACCTGACCGTTTCCGAGCTCCATCGGGCCCTGGAGGATGTCGTCCCAATAATGGAGGCCAACGAAAAACAGCTTAAAGCGCAACTCGAACAAGCCAGACTCACCCGAAATGATACCGAGAAATACGTTGTTGAAGTGACAGGCAAGGCCATCGAATACAGAGACTTAACTCGTCAAGTGCAAGCCAATCAAACATTGTATGATGCGGTTTACGCGCGTCTTAAGGAGATCGACGTCACGAAAAACATGAATGTTATCCCGATGGAAGTGTATCAATTGGCGACATACGCTACAACTGCTCCGCCACCATCCAAAAAGTATCTCCTTTTCGGCATCTTTGGCGGAGCCATTGCAGGAATTGGGCTGGCGATTGGACTTCACTTACTCGATCCGTCTGTGAAAACCGTCGACGAAGCTGAAACAGTTACTGGACTCGAGGTTATTGCGACCGTTCCGCCTGTTGAGAAACAACAAGCCGATTTAACACTTGCGAAAGACCGAGGCAGCCTGGTCGCAGAATCGTTCCGGACGCTGCGCACAGCTCTGATGAGCACGTCGGCTTCAGAGGATGAAGAACGACGCGTTTTCCTCTTTACTAGCGCCCTTCCCGGGGAAGGGAAGACGTTTTGCAGCTCCAACTTTGCCATTGCACTTGGCCACCAGGAGTTGCGAACTGTGATTATCGACGCAGATCTGCGGGCGCCTGCGCTTTCGAAATTGTTTTTTAAGGAGAATAAAAGACGCGGGTTGGCTGACGTTTTAGCCAGCAGGATTCCCTGGAAAGATGCGCTGGCCATTACCAGCCTGCCTTATCTGACGGTACTTCCCGCCGGCGAACGCGCCATCAATCCGTCGGAATTGCTTGGCTCCCGGTCATTTGGCAAACTTATCGAGGAACTATTACTCGATTTTGACCGCGTCGTTATTGACTGCGCACCTTGCCTTGCTGTGAGTGATCCTCGTTTACTTGTCCCGTATGCGGACATAAGTGTTCTGGTCTTGCATGCCTTCTCAACGCCTAAGAGCGTCGTCAAGCGAGCACTTAGAACGCTCACTGACGCACGCCCCCGCCCGATGGCCGTCGTCTTAAACAAACTGCCCCAGGCACACGGTAACTTTTCGTCCTACTACTCCGGCGCCTACGGTAGTCCTGAGGTTTATGGTGCGGCCCCCGGAAAAGGCGCAGTCTGATTCCAACAGTCCGTTTACGGCCACTCCGCAGGCATCCGGCGCGTTGACGGACGGAGAGGCCTATTCCACCCTCTCGCTACCACTTGAAAATAAGTTTCGCGTTTCGCTTGGACAGCGCCATCCCGCAAACCAATCGATTTAACGATCCGCAGTATGCCGAGTAACCCGCTCTTGAGTATCTGCATACCGGCATATCAGGCCGAACGATACCTGCCTGACACTCTTGAAAGCGTTCGCAACCAAGCCTACGGGAATTGGGAATTGATAGTCGTAGAAGATGGGTCGAACGACGCAACCGAATCGATTGTTAACACATTCACAAACACAGTCGCGCAAGCTGTTCGCTTCGTGCGCCATGAACAAAACCGGGGGCTTCCGGCCACACGCAATACCGGCGTTTCACTCGCCCGTGGCGACTGGATCGTTCTACTGGACAGTGACGATCTGTGGACTCCCAGCCATCTCACCGATCTTGCCGCCAGTGCACAACGGGAGGTCTCCGAACTGGTACATAGCGGTTCAATCCTTTTTGAGAGCGGCACGGGTCGGGAGCTCGAAATACGAGCGCCGTCCGCTGAAATAAGACGTGAATTCCCTCTGTCGCTGTTTCAAGGACAGTATATCATCCAACCATCATCAGTCATGCTTCACAAAAGCTTATGGTCCCGCGTTGGAGGATTTGATCCAGCGTTTCGCTACGTAGAGGATCGGGAGATGTGGATGCGATGTGCACGGGCAGGCGCTGCTTTTGCGTTCACTGGAAACAACACCTGCCTCTATCGCAAACATTCATCTGCTCTTTCCACCCATAGTGCAGAAATGGCAGAAGCTTCCGCCCAGGTCTTTGACCGCCATCTCGATTGGGAAGCCATTCCCTCCTCCATCAGGCGCAGAAGAGCATCGGAGGCTTGGGCCGCGGCGGGCAAGCTGCGTCAGAAGAGAGATCCTCTGCGCGCTGCAGATCATTTTATTAGGGCGTGTGGAGTTCAATGGCGTACAGAGTGGTGGCTCCGAAGTGTGCTTTGCAGGCTTGCTTCGCTGTTGCCCATTCAGACAATCCGACGGCAGACGTTGTGAGAATCCTGTTCTTGTGCACATCACTTGAGCCCGGGCGCGACGGAGTGGGAGACTACACCCGGCGCGTCGCCGCCGAGTGTGCTATCCGCGATCATGACGTTCCGATCGTCGCGCTCAACGACCAACACATCGATGACAGGATGGACGAGACGATTGGCGGCGTGCCGACCTTACGTCTATCACAACATTTGCCTTGGGAGGTGCGCATTCGGGAAACCATGGCGCGGGTGAGCGACTTCGGGCCGGACTGGCTTAGTTGGCAGTTTGTTCCATATGGGTTTCACCCGAAAGGGTTGCCACAGCCAGCACTTCTCGATCTTGCCCAAGCCTTGGGCGGCACGCGAAGCCACATCATGCTTCATGAACTCTGGAATAACCTCTCCATCGGCGAGCCTGCTAGGCTAAGACTTGTTGGGTGGATCCAACGACGCGGAATTTTGAAATTCCTCAAGGAACTTGCGCCGACCCTGGTTCACACTTCCAACGAAACCTACGCAGCCGCACTCGCCCGGGAGAGCTACCACGCGCGAGTCCTCCCCCTGTTTGGAAATGTGCCCATCGCTTCAGCTCCAACCGCCGTGTGCCGGACAAAAGCAAGCGGTTTTCTTCCCGGCAATCCCTCTCATGCTAACGGAAACGGCGACACATTTTTCATTGGGGCAACATTTGGCACGCTGCATCCGCAGTGGAAACCGGAGTCCACTGCAATCTGGATGCGTAAAACAGCGGCGGAACTCGGTCGCCAACCTGCGTTGCTCATAACCGGTCGTGCGGGTCACAACGCACGACTTATAACAGACATTTTTTCCAAAGCCGGAGTCACCGCTGTCGAAACAGGTGAACAAGACGTCAGCACTATTTCCTCGATACTTCAAGGCGCGGATTTCGGCATTGCGACCAGCCCCTGGGCGCTTCTTGGTAAAAGCGGCGCAGCCTCAGCCATGCGCGATCACGGGTTGCCCGTACTTGTCCCACGCGATGACTGGCGGCTGAGAAAGGGCGCTATCCAAGACTCTCCCAAGCACTCCCTGTTTGCCCGCTTGTCCGATCTTGAAACACCGGAAATAACGGCGCGCTGGCTCTCATCACGGCGCTCGCCACAATCGATCCTATCGTCCGTTGTCGACGATTTGCTTGCTCAAATGAAGATGAGCCGATAACACCAGCTTCCTTCATCGAAGAGCATCGCTGAATCTTCCATGCCCTGGCAAAGTCCTAAAGTAGGCATCTCCGCTAATACAGTCCAAAAGACGTTGCCAGCGACGGCGCGAATCTGGTTCCATGGATGCCAAGACGAAACGGCAAAGGCCCGCGCATCTCCATGATTCTGTTCTCACACCCGACCGGAAATGCCAACGTCAGGAATGCTGCGTTGGGATTACAACGCTCCGGACTGTTAGGCGAGTTCTGGACCTGTGTATGCAGCCGTAACGACTCCCGACTGGATCGCCTCCTTCCCGCGAGTCTTTCCAAACTATGGCACCGTCGCAAATATCCCCCTGATCTCGAACCCCTCATCCGCACCCAGCCTTCGCGGGAAATCTGCCGGCTCTTGTCCTCCCGAGCCGGACTCTCATTTGCTGTCCGACACGAGACAGGGCCGTTTAGCGTGGATGCGGTTTACCGATCACTGGACCGGCGAGTCAGCCGGAGACTTCGCTCGGCTCGATTTAGCGCAGTTTACAGCTACGAAGACGGAGCTGAGTTTACATTTCGCGAGGCCGCGCAACGTGAAGTCCGTAGGTTTTACGATCTTCCAATCGGCTACTGGAAAGCAGCTCGCGAGCTCCTCCTGGAAGAAGCGGCCCTGGAACCCGACTGGGCCATGACTCTTGACGGCAATAAAGACAGTGCAGCGAAAACCGCCCGCAAAGATGCTGAGCTTGCGATGGCGGATGTAATCCTGGTTGCAAGCTCATTTACCAAAAAGACACTTGAAATGGCCGCTCCGTTTCCTGGCAAAGTGGTCGTAATTCCTTACGGCGCTCCGGCCACACAGAAATTCGTTAAGCGCCTACCTAGTCTGGGCAGCGACCCGCTTAAAGTGCTGTTTGTGGGGTCTCTGGGACAGCGAAAGGGTCTTGCCTACCTGTTTCGAGCGATGAGGGAGTTAGGAAAGTCGGCGACTTTAACGGTCATTGGCACGTTGCCGGCCGTAGCATGCCCTACCCTGGTCCGCGCACTGGAAAACGTGCGCTGGATCAGCACATGTACCCACGAGGAAGTGCTCAACGAGATGGCGCGGCACGATGTGTTCGTTTTCCCCTCATTGTTCGAAGGATTTGGGTTGGTCCTGCTCGAAGCCATGGCAATGGGGCTGCCAATTATCGCTACGGCACACACGGCCGCGCCGGATATTATCCAGGACGGAGTGGAAGGTTATATTGTCCCCATTCGTTCCAGTGAAACCATAGCCGAACGCTTGCTCCGGCTGCATCGAGACCGGGAGCTGCTCGGCACTATGTCAGCAGCTGCGCAAACGCGCGCAACGCAATTCCAATGGGACTCCTATCAAAATAGGCTCGCCGCCGCGGTAGGCTGCGCACTGGCCGCATGAAAGTGAAAGAATTATTTTCCCCTCCCAAGCACGGACAATGTATAACTCCTGAATCCGATGGGACGTCCCCGACCGAAAACATTTGATGCACCTCGTCCTGCTATGTCATCCGCCGGCGCTTGGCTCTGCCAGCATGCCACGCTTCGCCCGTTTCATTGGCAACGGCATGGCGCAACGCGGACATACAGTCGAATACTGGACCTCGCCAGTGAGATGCGCCGGAATCCCTCATCTTCCTCGAACTACCCGGAAATGGTTGGGTTATGTTGATCAGTACCTCCTTTACCCCCCTTTTCTTCGTCACCAGATCCGAAGTATACCTCGCGATTCGCTGGTAGTCGTCACCGATCAGGCGCTGGGAATGTGGGTTCCGTGTGTAAAGTCCCGCCCTCACGCTGTTCATTGCCACGATTTTCTGGCACAGCGCTCCAGTTTGGGTGAATTCCCCGAAAATAGGATAAAGATGACGGGACGTTGCTATCAAACACTCATTCGCAGGGGTTATCGGCAGGCCAGAAACTTTATATCCGTATCGAACAAGACGGACGAGGACTTACGCTCGTTCTTAATGGAGCCACCGTACCGCAGTGAAGTATTATATAACGGTTTGAACTACCCATTCTCGCCCTTAAATCGAAAGAACACGCTTCAGAGCTTGGAGAGCGTTTTGCCCGGAGAATCCAAACGAGGGTACATTCTTCACGTGGGTGGAAATCAGTGGTACAAAAATAGGAGCGGTGTCGTCGCGATCTATCGCGAGTATGCGAAACGTCTTGCAGCGCCGCTACCGCTCCTGATGGTCGGGCCAGAACCACACCGCACGCTGCAAAAACAAGCGGCCGAAAGTAGCGGGAACGGTGCCATCTATTTCCTAACGGGCATTCAGGACGAAAGGCTCCATGCCATCTATTGCGCGGCCGATGTCTTTCTCTTCCCATCTCTGGAAGAAGGATTTGGTTGGCCAATCGCCGAAGCGCAGGCTAGCGGATGCCTCGTTTTAACCACCGGACATCCGCCGATGACGGAGGTTGGGGGTAACGCCGCCTTCTATCTGCCTCGTAAACCAGCAGGCCCGCCTTCCGCCTGTCAGGCTTGGGCCGCTCAGTGTGCCCAGAGCCTGCAAAATGTCCTCTCCATTCCGCCATCCGAGCGACTGGAGTGGGTTTCCACAGGACTCGTCAATGCCGCGCGTTTTAATCCGGAACCGCTCCTCGACAGGCTGGAGACACTATACGCCCAAATCATTGCCAATCCGTAAACAATCAACAATGCGGCTACTCCACGTCTTTCAAACACTGGACCCTACGACTGGCGGACCGGTCGAAGCATTCAAGCAGGGTCTGGCCCATTTTCTCGAGCGCGGTTGGTCTATCGACGTCGTTTCCCTGGATCCGCCGAGAGCGCCATTTCTCACCTCCATTCCCGTACGCATCCATGCTATCGGACCCGGCCGCACAGGCTATGGATACAGCCCTCAGCTCGTGCATTGGCTGAAAGCTAACGCGACCGTCTATGACTGCGTTATCGTCCACGGCATTTGGGGTTTTCCGACGTTCGGAACGTGGCTGGCGCTCCGCGGCTCCGCGACACCTTACATGGTCTTTCCGCACGGAATGCTTGATCCCTGGTTCAAACGTGCCCATCCGATCAAGCACTCCAAAAAATGGTTATACTACCTTTTTTGCCTTCGCCCGGTCCTCCGCGACGCGGCGGCTGTCGTCTTCACGTGCAACATCGAACGGGTTCTGGCAAGGAAATCGTTCGCTCCCTATCGATGCAACGAAGTTGTCATACGCTTCGGAACCTTTGGGATTCCCAATCCTTCGTACGACTATGCAAGCCAGTTTCTGACACAGCATCCGGAGCTAATAGGCAAACGACTTTTTCTCTTTCTTGGACGGGTCCACCCGAAAAAGGGTCCTGACCTATTAATCCATGCCATTCAGCAGCTTCAGAAAGCGTCAAAGTGGGATCCTGACTCGATGCGCCTGGTGATTGCCGGACCGTCCGATGGCGACTACGCGAAACATCTTAGGACTTTAGCCGTCAGTAACAACATTCAAACCTCCGTTTACTGGACGGGGATGCTCGAGGGAGAACAAAAATGGGGAGCAGTACAGTCGGCGGAAGCCTTTGTGCTTCCTTCTCATCAGGAGAACTTCGGGGTTGCCATTGCGGAATGCTTATCCGCGGGCATTCCGGTTTTGATAACCCGCTCTATTAACATTTCTCCGGAAATTGAGGCGGACGAGGCCGGCCTGGTGGAAACAGATACCGTTTCCGGGTGTGTTCGCCTACTCGAACGTTGGCTCGCCTTGTCCCCGGCAGCACAACTTTGCATGCGACGACAAGCGCGACTGACATTTGAGCGACGCTATACATCCGCCGGGAGCGCCGAGGATCTCGCTGACGCCATAGAAACAAATGCGGTCCGCCGTAGTCCTGCCGGCATTTGGTCGCCGTCCCCGGCCATCCGCACTTAACACATACTGAATTCCTGCGAGAAACGCACGCCACTGAATGTCAATAAGAAGCCGGCGAAGCTGTTACCCATTGTTATCCACAAGAACCGTTAGTCCATTTCGATCGCATGATCAGATCTGTTCCCCTCTCCGTATTGGTTCCCATTAAGAACGAAGCCGCGAACCTTTCTCGCTGTTTGGCGTCCGTTTCTTGGGCGGCCGAAGTTTTCGTTGTTGATTCCAAGAGCACTGATGACTCTCAGGATATTGCCCAACGCCACGGGGCCAAAATCGTCCAATTCGAACTCAAAGGTGGATGGCCCAAGAAAAAGAACTGGGCGCTCGAGAACCTGCCGTTTCGCAATGAATGGGTTTTCATTTTGGACGCGGACGAAGTCCTGCCTGCAGCGGCAAAAGAGGAGTTCAACGCGATTGTTAGCGATTTGGACCACCCTATTGATGGATATTGGATCAACCGCAGGTTTATGTTTATGGGTAGATGGCTGAAGCATTCTTACTATCCCAATTGGAATCTGCGATTGTTCCGTCACAAGCTCGGCCGGTACGAAAAGCTCACCGATATCGAAACGGCGAGTGGCGACAATGAAGTCCATGAACACGTTGTCGTTAACGGAAACACAGCCCATCTGAAATCGGAAATGGATCACTATGCATTTCCGAGCGTTGATGTATTTGTCGAAAAGCATAATCGTTATTCGAACTGGGAGGCGCGTGTCGCCATGGACCGATACCTTCGTGGAAGTAGCCACCTGCTGCAGAACGGTGCGGTCGGACTGCGGAGAACGTTGAAACAACTCTCTCAGAAGCTACCTTTTCGACCGCTCCTCCGTTTTCTGTTCATCTATGGGTGGCAACGAGGGTTTCTGGACGGGGTCGAAGGTTACTATTTCGCCCGTTTGCATGCGACGTACGAGTTTTTGTGCGTTGCGAAAACCGAAGAACTGAAGCGTAGAAATGTGGAGTTATGAAAGTCGCTGGAATTGATTTCTTTTCCGGTACCGAGGAGGATGCGATTAGCCTTACCATGACGGGAGGGTTGGTCCTTGCACCGTCGGGACCGGGTATTGCGTACGAGTTGGTGACGAATTCATGTTACCGGAACGCGCTTGCGGCTGCCAAACTCGTGCTGCCTGATAGCGGGGCAATGGTGCTGGCGTGGAACACATTACACGGGTGGCAACGTTCCTACCGACTTGCGAGGTTATCTGGTCTGCGTTACCTACGCGCCTTGATTGCTAATAGACACTTTCGCCAGCCAGGAGCCACTTTCTGGGTAATGCCGTCGGAAAACGATTTAACCGAAAACTTGGAGTGGCTCAAAAACAATGGCCTCGAGCATCTTTCACGACGGGACTGTTATCTGGCTCCTACCTATTCCAGGAGTGACAGTGGGGAGGTTGCAGATTCACGGCTGGCGGAGATTCTGGAGCAAAAGCATCCCCGATTCGTGGTCCTAAACGTAGGGGGAGGGACGCAGGAACAGTTGGGATTCTGGCTAAGTCAGCATCTGGATTATCGCCCGTCCATTCTTTGCACGGGCGCAGCCATTGCATTCCTTTCCGGTCGTCAGACCAACATTCCACCTTGGGCGGATCGGGCATACCTCGGCTGGTTGTTACGGAGTATATCTGCGCCTCGGAAGTTTATTCCACGCTATTGGCAGGCGCGCTCCGTTTTCTGGGTGATCTGGAAGTACGGCTCCCGGTCTCCGGATTTGCGGTCGGAGGCCAAGCGTTTGGACATGCGTTAGACTATTTTGATCCAATCATGCTCTTGAACTTCCTTCACTTACTCTGCGAGGGCAGGCCGACAGGGCGCAGAGCAAGTTAAAGTTAAAGAACAGGCCAAGGTTCGCTCAAGACGCCATCTAAACCTGCGTTGCCTGAATCGCGGTGATAGCGATGGTGTAAACGATGTCTTCCACCAAGGCGCCTCGGGATAGATCGTTGACCGGCCGCTTCAAGCCTTGCAGCATTGGGCCGATGCTGACCACATTTGCGCTTCGCTGCACCGCTTTGTAGGTCGTATTCCCCGTGTTCAAGTCGGGGAAGACGAAAACAGTCGCCCGCCCCGCGACAGGACTCGTGGGAGCCTTCGTCGCAGCCACATCGGCGATCGCTGCGGCGTCGTATTGCAGCGGTCCATCAAGCAGCAAATCGGGACGTTTTTCTTTAGCGATACGAGTGGCTTCACGCACTTTGTCCACGTCCACGCCGGATCCGGATTCCCCCGTCGAGTAGCTGATCAAGGCGACACGCGCCGGGATGCCAAATTGCACCGCCGAATCCGCGCTCTGGATTGCGATATCAGCCAGGGCCTCGGCATCCGGTTCCGGATTCACCGCGCAATCGCCGTAAACCAGAACCTGATCGGGTAGGCACATGAAGAAAATCGAGGAAACGACGCGCGCATCCGGCTTTGTTTTAATGATTTGAAGCGCCGGCCGGATCGTATTCGCCGAGGAATGAACGGCCCCGGAAACGAGGCCATCGACTTCACCCAGCGCGAGCATCACCGTGCCGAGCATCACGTTATCATCCAGCCAATCCGCGGCTGTTTCGGGTGCGAGTCCCTTGTTTTTGCGAAGTCCGACCAGCGGTTGGATGTAGCGGGCTCGAATCGTCGCAGGATCAATGATTTCGACTTCGGGTGGCAGCTCGATTTCCTGCCCTCGGGCGACGCGGTGGACTTCGTCGGGATTGCCGAGAAGGACGCATCTTGCAATGCCGCGTTTGGCGCAGATTGCGGCTGCGCGGACTGTTCGTGGCTCGTCGCCTTCCGGCAAAATGATGCGTTTATTGGCGCGGCGTGCTTGTTCGGTGATCCGGAAACAAAATGCCGCCGGAGACATGCGGCTTTCGAGCGGAATAGCGATTTTGGAGGAGATCCAATCCACGTCGATGGTTTCGGCGACAAAATCCATTCCTCGTTGCACTCGCTCGAGATCGTCGATGGGAACTTCCGTATTCATCCGGCCGAGCGCGGTCGTCGTTTCCCAACTGTTCGTCGGGACCTGTAGGACAGGCAATCCCGTATTCAGCGCGGGGCGGCATAACTCGAGAATTTTTTTATCAAATCCCGAATCACCTGTAAGGATGATGCCGGCAATCGGCGTCTTGTTGACCGCAGCCATGGCGATCGCGATGAAAACATCGCTGCGATCCGATGGCGTGATTAGAATGGCCCCGGCTGTGAACGTGTGAACCATGTTCGGAACCGTACGCGCCAGGAGGGAAATCGTCTTGGCACGACGGGTCGAAATTTCTCCCTCGTGGACGACGTCTGCCCCAAGATAGCGAGCGATGTCGATCGTACGGCAGGCGAGCAGTTCGGGATTTTCGGGAACGACACTGATCAGGTGAAAGCCGGGCTTTCCGATAAAGCGGCTCTGGGCGGCGATATGTTCGGCCAAAGTTCCGACGACGGGTACTTCGGGTTTCGGCGCGCGATTGATGATGCAGCCGATGACCGTATCACCTTCGACACCGCCGTAAGGCTTGGCGGCGTATTCAATTCTGTCTTCGAGTTCCTGCAAGGTTTGTCCGGAAAGCGATCCTGCAAGGATGACTTCGGCGCTGAGCGCACGGACCAGCTCCAGGTTTAATTGACCGGTGCTCGGCTGATGCCGCGTCGGCACAAGCCCCTCAATAACGACGACATCGGCGTCCTGGGCTGAGGTTTGATAATCCCGCACGATACGTTCAAGCAGTTCGTCCGTCCTGCCGGACGCGATGAGCTTCTCGGCTTCTTCGAGCGTAATTGGGACGACCGGTCGCAAGCCGGTCGTTGCCCGGATGAAATGGGTCGAACGTTCCGGGCCAGCTTCACCGGAAATCTGTCCGATGGGTTTGAAAAATGCGACGCGGACGCCACGATTATCGAGGGCGCGAACGAGACCGAGCGCGAGGGATGTGAGGCCGACGCCGCTTCCGATGGGGGTAAGAAAGAGGGTGTGGGGCATGAAGTTTTTCGTTAAGCTTTAGGAATTCAAGAATCGCGCGGTCTCCCGCGCAATCACTAATTCCTCGTTGGTCGGGACGACCATACACAGCACTCGAGAATCAGCGGCGGAAATGATACCGCCGTTGTATTTGCCGTGGTTTTCATTCGCTGGCACGTCCATTTTCGCTCCGAGCACGCCCAGATGTTCCAGTGTCCGCGCCCGCACCGGCTGGGAGTTCTCCCCAATGCCGCCAGTGAAAATCAAAGCATCCACGCGGTCCAGGCCAGCAGCAATGCCCAGGATTCCTTTGGCAAGGCGGTAGCAGAAAACGTTGATAGCCATGGCCGCATGCGGATTTCCCCAGGATTCGGCTTCCACTAGTGCCCGCATATCGTTGCTGTGGCCGGACAACCCGAGCAAGCCGCTCTTGCGATTGAGAAGGTCGGTGATTTCAGCGAGGCTGCGTCCCGTTTTTTCCGCGATGAACTGGTGCAAGTTCGGGTCCACGTCCCCACTGCGCGTGCCCATGACGAGTCCTTCCGATGGCGTCAGCCCCATTGTCGTATCCACGCTTTTCCCATCCTTCAAAGCGCAGGCGCTGCAACCATTACCGAGGTGGGCCGTTATCATTTGCAAATCCTCCAACGGCTTCCCGATCCTGCGCGCAGCCTCGCCGGCGACATAGCGATGACTCGTTCCATGAAAACCGTAACGCCGGATCTTGTGACGCTGATACAGGTCATACGGCAGCGCGTACATAAATGCCTGCAAGGGCATGGTTTGATGAAATGCCGTGTCGAAAACCGCCACATGCGGCAGCGCCGGAAATTGGTGCAAAGCCGCAGCGATGCCGCTCAAACTCGCGGGATTATGCAATGGGGCCAGCCCGGAAACCTCGACAATTTTTTTCACGACATCCTCGTCGATGCGCACGCTTTCCGAGAAGACCTCACCTCCATGCACCACCCGATGGCCAACTCCAGCGATTTTGCCTTGGCTGATCGTGTCACCCAATTGCTCCAGAATACGATCGAGGGCGCTCGAGTGATCCACTCGAGGCACTGCGACATTGCGTTTTTCGCCCTCAGGGAGGCGCAAATGAAGGACTGCTTCAGGCGTGTTCAAACGCTCGGCCAGACCGTTCGTCAAAACGGTCCCCTCTTCCGATTCGATGACCGCAAATTTTAGCGAGCTACTTCCACAATTGATGACGAGTATCAGGGGCACGACTTCCACCTAACAGGTTTCGGATGTTTCGGAAAAGCACGGAATGCTACTTTTTTCGCGCACCTCCTGGGCATCGCGCAGCCCGTTGCGGAATCCGTTTTAGCGATTCTGCCTCAACCTAACTGTTTCTCCCCTTCCCTGGCGAGGGCCATCCGGCTCTTGTTTTCCGCGTTGGCGGGGCGCGACTCCCAAGCCCAAAAGCAGAGCTGTCCACATTTGTAAGGCAGGAACCTGCAAAGGGAAATCCACGAGGCCATGTACCGCCACGCCCAGCAAGGCCAGGAGCAAACCACGCGAATAGACGGCATCATTCACACACGCCCTCAACGCGATTAGCCATATCGCGAGCCAGCCAATCAGCGGCACCAAGCCCCATTCGGCTGCAGTCTGGAGCAAATCATGGTGAGCGAATTGGAGATGCAGGTAAAAGGAATTTACGAAGCCGTTGTTGGTGTATAACCTCAGGCGCTTTGCACGGGAACCCGGACCATCGCCAAGGAGCGGTTGATCGGCAACCATCCGCAAAGTGGCCAGCCAGGCAGTCTCACGGTCTCCAAATTCGTTTGGAATGAGCCTGTCACCCCTCTGCGCAACCATGGCTTTTAGTCGGGCATCCAGGACCTCAGACTCGAACTTTGACACGGCAACACTTTGCCAGCCGTCGTCGCGGCGATCCTGCAGAGCGTGGACGAAAAACATCTGGGCCAACAGAGCTACGGCAAATCCACCAAATACCGTGCCTGCAACGACTTTTGGGCCAACCCCTTTGAACCGGTCCAGCAGGAACCAAGCCCCTCCGAATAACATTAGGCCGGACGCCACCCACTTCGCCGATGTCGCCTCCCAAAAGGCTACCGCTACCCACGCCAATCCTGCAGTCGCAACAATACCTGCCCAATATCCGGACCTGTAAATAGCCCGATTCGTCGGTTTACCAGAACGAAATACCAGCAGCGGCCACGCAAGATTCACACAGGCCGCCGCAGCGCTGTAATGAAAAAACGCCGCGTTAAAACGCTCCCCGCCGTCAGAGACAATCACCCAGGACGGGTGGTTCCACCCAAGAAATCGCTCGCATAAAGAACATGCGGCGACAGCAAGGCCCATCCAGCCAACTAGCCCCAAAAGTATCTTGCGAAATCCAGGATCCGCCCCGAGATGCGCAGCAGCCAGCAATCCAAACAGCAAAGCAGAAGCCATCGCCAGTCGCAGCCCCCTCGGCACGTTGATAAAACCACCGGGAACCAACATTTTAAGTGCGGCCCACTGTTCAGCTGAAAACACCGTTGGGAAGTTTGGTTCCGGCTGCCCGGCCCACCACACAAGGCACCCCAGCAGTAAAATCACGGACCACAAAACAAGGCGAGGCACACGCAGAAACTCCCGCCTTAACACACACGAAACAGCCGCGAGCCCCAAAGATCCGGCGAGCCCGGCAACATACCACCACCCCGTTTGTGAAATCACCGGCTGGGCTCCTGCAAGCCAGGGCGCGGTAGCGGCAACGGCCAGGAGCAACCCGGCAGCACATCGGTCGAGTAACTTTGCCGCAAAATAAATCATCCGAAATGAGCTGTGGGGTTGGCGCGAAATGCATTGCCGCACACCGCCAGAGCCAAAAGCGACGGTTTACTCTTGCAGCAAGAAGCATACCCAGTTACGCTTCTTTTCAATGGCCGCTGGAATGCATCAATCGCAAAATCTCTCGCTGCAGCAGGTCCTCGCACCGCAATTGCAGCAAAGTCTCGCGATTTTACAAGCGCCAATGCTCGAATTGCGCAATATCATCCAGCAGGAAATTCAGACTAATCCCGTTATCGAAGACGATATCACCGAGCCGAGCATCGAAGAAAAACAGCGGGAGCTCGATGAATTCAAAGAGGAATTCGAACGTCTAGCCAAGCTCGACGACGAATGGCGCGACTACATGGCGCAAAACACCAGCTACTCGAGCCGAACATCGGATGAAGAAGAGCGACGGCAGTTTTTCTTCGATTCGCTGGTAAATCAGGAGACGCTGCAGCAGCATCTGCTAGATCAGTTAGCCCTCCTTGATCTGTGTACCGATGACCGCCGGACTGCCGAACTTATTATCGGCAATATTGATGACCTTGGTTTTCTCCAAGCCACGCCGGAAGAGATGTCTCGCAACACCGGCATTAGCACCGAACATTTTCAGAAGATTCTCAACCTCGTGCAAACCTTTCACCCGGTCGGTGTCGGCGCCGTCGATTTGCGGGACTGTTTGCTGATTCAATTGCGCAGACTCGGCAAGGAAGGAAGTCCTGAGTATCGCATCGTCGAGCACCACCTCACCGACCTGGGCAAACGGCGCTTTCCGGAAATTGCGCGCAAACTGGGAATCACGCCGGAACAGGTCCAAAAATACGCGAATTTCATCGCAACCCTCGATCCTCGGCCGGGACAGATTTTTACAGCGGATCCAAATAACTATGTCCTACCGGATGTTACGGTCGAAAAAGTTGCCGACGAATACACCGTCACCTTGAACGGCGAGCAAATTCCGCATTTGCGGATTAGCAATACGTACAAAGACCTGATGTCGCAAGATGACAACGGCAATGAGGTGAAAGATTATATCCGGGAAAAAATCCGCAGCGGCAAATTTCTCATAAAGAGCATCCACCAACGGCAGCAGACGATTCATAACATCGCCACTGAGATTGTGAAGCACCAGCACGATTTCCTTGAGTACGGCCCGTCGCACCTGAAGCCGCTAACCATGGTGCAAATTGCCAATATCGTCGGCGTTCATGAGACAACGGTCAGCCGCGCCATTTCCGGAAAGTACATAAGCACGCCGCAAGGAGTGTTCGAGATGAAATACTTCTTCACTCCCGGCTATCAAACGGCCGACGGCGAGAACCTGAGCAACACGAGCGTGAAAGACGCTATTGCCGATCTTGTGAAACGCGAAGACGTCCACACGCCTCTCAGCGACAAAGAGATTGTTGAGATTTTATCGACGCGCGGAATTCCAATCGCACGGCGAACGGTAGCGAAATACCGCAGCGAACTTAACATCCTGCCCAGCAACATGCGGAAGCAATATTAGGGTCTTTGAGGAGGCAATCCGGATGGTGATGAAACAGGAGCAGGCGCCGCGGAAGGTTGCTGCCCTGGCGTCAGCGATTGCGTTGCGGCTGCATTGACAAGGAAAATATCATCGCTCCCTTCGAGCTTCGCATACGCATTTCCCTCTGCGTCCGGGTTCCCCAGCAAGAGTTTCCGAGTCACATCGCCGGTTTTGAACTGAATCGTCTGCGCGTGATCCAGACCCGAGTTCTCCGCGGAAGGCAATAACCACTTAACGGCGCGCAGTTTCGCCAGTGTCGCAACCACGCCGTCGATATTGGGTGGCAATGCTGCATCGGAGGCCGTCCATTTTTCCGCATCCCGTTTCACAACAAGAGGTTTGCCTCCCGGGGATTGAAAAACAATTTCTGTGACCATGGCGGGATCAATATTCAGCACTTCCAGGGATTTGAACGCCGCCGGCGCGGAGGGAAGATTGCCTAGAATACCCGGCTGGACCGAAACGACGAACGGCTCCTCGGCAACGCGGGCATAAAGTTTGTCGCCTTCGGTTTTGCCAAACTGAACGCTGGCGATTGGAGTTTCTCCCTTGGGAGCCTCGGCGGAGGCCTCGCTGGAATAACTGCTGAAACGGACAGTCAGCACCGGTTGATTCAGTCCGTACTTCGGAAGATCGGAAGAAGTATCGGCGATAAAGCCGGTGATCTCAGTATTAGTCAGGACGTCAGTGAGACGGTTGACTTCACCCTTATTCGCAACACCGGATCCGGGTTCGAGGATTTTCCAGTTATCCTCGTCACGGGCGAGGACGACTTTTGGCTGTCCGCTTTTTTCGATGGTCAATCGATCAACGAGATCAGGGTTGACGCGTGCAAGTTTGCGATCGCGCAAATCATTGGGTTTGGCGTTGAGGACATCGGCGATCGACTTATTAACAATGTAGATCGACGCTCGTCCGGCAACGCGAGCGTAAAGTTTATCCCTGTCCTTCTCGGTTGCAGTCCCGATCTGGATTTCAACATCGTCCTCCGCATCCTTGCTTTGGAGTATCAGCGTGCCAGCAGGCTCGGCAAGGCCGAACCTTGCCAGGTTGCCCTCGTCCTGTGTGACGAATTCCTCGATCCGGGCGTTGTTCGCTTTCGAAATCAAATCAAGCGTCTTTCCACCATCCGCACGGGCCTTGATGGGCGAACTGAGATTCCATTGACCATCGGTCTGGACCAGATCGATGTCTCCTGATTTAGTTTTAATTTTCAATCCGGTGACATTGCTGCTCTCAAAAGGCGTGAGTTTGCGATCGCGAAAATCATCAACCCCACGGGCGATTAGATTCCGAACATCGTTGTCGATGACGGAAACCGACTCTTCTTTGCCGACGCGGGCGTATATTTTTCGGTCAAACGCCGTATCCTTTCCGAATTGGATTTCGTCGGGAGCTCCGTCACCCGTCAGCTTGAGCCGGACCTTGGCCTGTTGGACGCCGTAGCTTTTCAGCGCATCCTTGATGTTGCCATCCTTTCGGAGATCTTCGACAACACCGGATTTCGCGATGCCAGCAGCTGAGCTGAGAAGCTGCGAGACGATCCCGCCATCGGCGCGATCATTGACCGGGTTGGTCAGCCTCCAGCCGTCGCCTTCTCTTCTAAGTTGAATGGTTGTGTCACCGTTGGCGATGTCGATGCCGTTGATTTTCGTTTCGTCGAACTTGACGAGCGTCTTTTCACGTTCGGCAAGTTCGCGCGATGTGGGCTGTTTTTTTTCAAAGAAGAAGATAAACCCGGCCAGAACCGCGGCGACGATCAGCAAAATAATCGTGGAACGAAGTTTCATGAAGGATTGTGTTCTATCGGCGACGAGCGAGGCGCACTCCGATGCCTAGGAAGGCTACAACAGCCGGAATAATAACCAACACTGCCCAACTAATCTGGCGAAGTTGCTCCTCCGTAAGTCCGAGTCGGAAGTATTCTCTTTGCTTCGGTGGAATGGCAATGAGTTCTTCGCGATTAGCAAGCCAGTTGACTGCAGCAAGCGTAAAATCAAGGTTCGGCTGGACGAGATATTGGTCGATGAGGAAATCGCCGTTTGCCACGCAAACAAGGCGCGCGGAATCGACTTTCACACGTTCGTCGCCTACGGCGCCCTGTTCAACCGCCGCTGCCAGGGTAAGTGGCGCGGCATGGTCCCTACCGGCGTCGTACTGAAAGATTTGATCCTCAGGCCCCGTATAGTCCACTTCTCCCCAGAACCCCACAGCGGCCTGGATGAGGGGCTGGACTTTTAGCTGTAAGGCCTGGGTTTTGGCCTGGTCTATTTCAATCGTTTGAGTGGCACCATCAAAAATGGTTTGTGCTCCACCAAGCTCCTTGGTGATGGGGTGCCCAATCTGGAAATCGGCTACGACCTGTTTGTAAACGGCGGTTAATCCGCCACCTCGGTTCTCAGTTTTTTTGACGCGATCGTCGCGAATCTTCAAGCCAGTTTCACCGAGCCAGGCGTCCAATTTCGGAGTGTTAGAATTCGGATCGAGCATTACAAACAATCGGCCTTTTCTCTTCCAGTAATCTCTGAGCAACCCAATGGCCCGATCCGTTGGATCATACTTGGGAGAAGTAACAAAAACAGCCTTTGCGTCTGCCGGAATGGCGTCGATGTTCAGAAGATTGAGCGATGCGGTCGCCAGGTTCTGACGTTTGAAATACTCCATAATTGTGCGGTTGAACGGGGCGCCAACAAAATCCTGGCCGCCGAGTCCCGTTACAAAATAGAGCTTGCTCTGGTTGGGTTCGATAATTTCGAGAAGGGCCTGGGTGATGGCCTGTTCGCCTTTGAATCCTGCGACTTCAGCCTGCGTCATCGGATCGGACGGCTTGGACATTTCGACCATGTCCATCACGTTGACGAACTTCGTCCGGTTTTGGTAATCCAATATAACAATAGCCTCCTGCACCCCAAATTTGTAGCGTTGCTGGAGTTCCTTCGCCCGGTTGAGATTCTGAAAAGGATTAACCGTTTCAACGTCGATCTTCTTGCCTTCTTTCTTAGCCTGGACCTGGTACTCGGAGACAAGATCTTTGATGTCATCTAAAACTGGAACTTGCGAGGGGACCATGACAACGATCCTAAGCTTGTCTTGCAGCTGACCAATGACCTTTCTGGTCTGCGCCGAAATCTCGCTTTTTTTTGACCGGGACAGATCCCATCTGCGGAAATGATTGAACGCCAGATAGTTCACCATCCCAAAAATAGTGATTCCAAGGACGATCTGAAGCAGGACGTTCAGGCCAATCCGGAAACGGTTGATTCTGAAAACGCCGCGACCTTTTCTTTCGACATTTGGTTGAGGCTCGATAACTGACTCGGACATAACAAGAGATATTAAATGGTCAGGACTTCCATTTACGGCGCTGGAAGAAATGATGCGTCAAGGTCAGGAAAAGTACCGTCATGGATAGATAGAAAACAATCGGCCGCGAATCGATGATGCCTTTGGCGAACGTCGCCATGTGGTCAATGGCAGAGAAATAGTCGACGATGTTGCGCAGGCTCTGATTGACATCGAGAGCGAAACCGCCGGCGATCCCGGCAAAAAACAACAGCAGAATAGTTACGCAGGAGATGACCGCGGCTACGATCTGATTGTCGGTCAACACGGAAGCAAAACAACCGACTGCAATATAGAACATGCCCAGCAACAATAGCATCGTATACCCGCCGATGAGAGAACCCGGGAAATAAGCGACATCGGACTTGGTGATCCAGCGGAAAACGACAAAATAGATGAGCGTCGGCAGCCAAAGCATGACGTAAAACGTCAGCGCTCCGGCGAATTTTGAGAGAACCACCTGCCAGTCGGATATAGGCGCGGTCATTAGCGTCTCGATAGTCCCCATTTTAAACTCCTCCGAAAAGAGGCGCATTGTGATCAGCGGAAAGATCAGGAGAAATGGAAGCCAGAAGAAAATGGTCCCGAAAAAACCCTGAGAAACGGTAACTTCGGTGGGCTGCATATTGATGATGGTGACGACCATCTGAAAGTTCCAGCCGACGGCGATCAGGAAAAAAAACATCACGACATAGGCGATGGGAGACTGAAAAAAGGAAGCGACTTCGCGGTTCCAGAGAGTTAGGAATTTCATCTAAGCGCGGAAAAGAGTATATTAACAAATATGCAGCGGACGCTGCCGTTGGAGAACAGGCATCGGGCGGGAGGTCACACCTTCCTAGGCATGATCAGAATGCGTTAGCTCGACGAAGACGTCTTCAAGAGTGCCCTTTTGGCGGGACAATTCGCGAATTGTCCAACGCCTATCGACAGCAAGGCCGAAAATGGCTTCCCGGGCGTCGGCGTGCGCCTCCAGGCGGAGCTGAAATGTTTTCCAATCACCATTGGGCTCAACAATCACTTCTTTGACTCCCGGCAGCGCTTTTAGTTGGGACACGCCGTCGTCCGCACCGGTCTTGGCCTCGAGTTTGACGCCTCCCGCCGTGCGCATATGGGCGACGAGGTTCTCAGGGGTGTCGGAGGCCTCGATTTTTCCTTTGTTGATGATGATGACACGACTACAGGTCACCTCGACTTCGCTTAGAATGTGCGTGGAAAGCAGGATGGTATGCTGTTTTCCAAGATTCCGGATGAGTTCACGAACCTGGCGGATTTGGTTTGGGTCAAGACCAATGGTGGGTTCATCCAGGATGAGCAGATCTGGTTCGTGAATCATGGCCTCAGCAAGACCAACGCGTTGCCGGTATCCTTTTGAAAGTGCACCGATGATTCGGTTTTCGACCTCGTTGAGACTGGTGAGTTCTTTGACTTCGGCAACGCGCTCCTTGAGGCGACGGCCCCCGACGCCTTTGAGCAAGCCTCGGTATCTGAGATACTCGTTGACACGCATGTCGGTGTACAGCGGGACGTTTTCGGGCATATAACCGATTCGACTGCGGGCCTTGATCGAGTCGCTGAAGACGTTGTGTTCGCCAATCCAGGCGGTCCCGGATGTGGCGGGAAGATACGACGAGAGTATCTTCATCGTCGTGCTTTTGCCGGCTCCGTTCGGACCAAGGAAACCAACGATTTCGCCTTTACCGACCTCGAACGAAATATTGTCCACAGCCGTTCGACCCGCGTATTTTTTGGTCAGATTTTCAACTTTGATCATGCTGTTTTGGGAGATTTTGTCAGAGCGCCTTCAGACTCACTGTCTGGACGTTCCGAGCATAAAGTCCTCCGCGGCGCGACACAACGCCGATACCGAAATCCACTCGGTCGCCGGGTCGGACTGGGGAGAGGAGCTTTTTTAGATCGTCGGTGCCTCGGATGTCAAATTCGCCAACGCTGTAAATCACCAGTCCACGCCGAATACCCGCTTTGGCAGCGGAGCTGCCTTGTTTGACGCCTGAAACGAGGACACCATAACCCGGAGCATAGCCAAGCGTGTTGGCGAGGTCTTCGGTTAAGTCCTGCACTTCCATGCCGAAAAACTTCTTCACCGGGTCAGCAACGACACCTTCCGGTTTTGTGCCTTGTTTCAGAAATCCATTGACGATGTCGCGAACGGTTTTTCCGGCAATGGCGAAACCAATACCCTGTGTCGGAACACCCTGCGGGCTGTAAGCCATTTTGACGGAGCTGACCCCGATCAATTTGCCATCGATATCAATCAACGGGCCGCCGCTGTTACCGGGATTGATCGCGGCATCCGTCTGCACAAGTTGCTTGTATTCAACATCCTCCACGGCAACCGTTCGATCGTTTGCACTGAGGATACCCCGAGCTACCGAGCTGCCGTACCCGAGTGGATTTCCAAGAACCAGCACCGTTTGACCGAGCAGATTGGGCGAGAGATCCTCGATACTGATGAACGGAAGCTTTTCCTTGGGCTCAATTTTGATGAGGGCAAGGTCGGCATCTTTATCGCCAGTGACATACTTGGCCGTGTAAGTCGCTCCATCACTCATTGTTACCTGAATCTTTAGGTCGGCGGCACGCTCCACGACGTGTTCGTTCGTGACGATGTAGCCGCTGGGATCGATGATAAAACCGGAGCCGAGGCTCTGCACTTTCTGCGCGAAGCGTCGCGGCGGACGCATGGTTTCGCCGAAAAATTGCTCGTAAAGTTCGTCCATCGGATCGCGCTCGGCTCTGCGGATCGTACGCTCGGTGTTGATGTTAACCACGGCGGGCATCGCTTTTGAGACCGCTACAACGGACGGTTCAGTGGCCGGATCGGCTTTTGCGAGGGTAAAAAACAGCGACAGGTATGCGAGCGAGGCCGCTGCGAGAAGGGAAAGTAGCCTTGTCATTCAGTCCGTTTATTGACACGAGTCCCGTTTCTGCGCTCAAAAAATCTTTGTCCGCCAATCAAAGGAGGAGGCTGTTTCTGACAATCTTTTTATTTGGGAGTGAACAAAAATACGTCTAAAGTTGGGGACTTTACTTAAACATGAGATTCTCATTTGCGAATGCGTGGAACGCGCAATTGCTGGACACCAACTACGCCAACTGGCGACGAGACCCCTCCTCCGTTGATGCAAGCTGGGCCGCCTTCTTCGAAGGCTTTGAATTCGGTTCCGCCAATCAGAAAAATGGCGCCGACGCGGTCACCGCAGCCACGGCCATCGACCTCTCCCTCCAGACCCGTGTAGACGGTTTGGTATATGCGTATCGGACGCTCGGTCATACGATCGCAACACTCGATCCGCTGGAGGAAACGGCCCCCGAGCAACCGCTTCTCAGCCTCGAAGAACTCAAGATCAAGGAATCCGAACTGGATACCGTTGTTTCCTCCCGATATTTCCTCAAAGGCAAACAATTTACGGTTCGCGACCTGATTGAAACGCTGAAGAAGATTTACTCCAGCAATTTCGGCGTGGAGTTCATGCACATTCAAAACCCGAAAGTGCGCAACTGGCTCCGTGAGCGAATAGAGAATCGCGACCTGAATCCACCGGTCAATCCAGCAGCCCAGAAATTCCGCCTCCGTTCCGTGCTCAAGGCGGAAAAATTCGAACAGTTCCTCCACACGCGTTTTGTCGGTCAGAAGCGCTTTTCACTGCAGGGCGGTGAATCGCTCATGGTCATTCTCAACACGGTGCTCGAAAAATGTCCGGCTCTCGGCGTTTCGGACATCATTATGGGCATGGCGCACCGGGGCCGTCTCACCGTCCTCGCGAATTTCCTGCATAAAACACTCGAACATCTTTTTACGGAATTCTCGGAGAACTACATCCCGCATCTCGACAACGGCGACGGCGATGTGAAATACCACCTCGGCTACGAGACGATTCGCAACACCGCGAAAGGCGACAAGGTCAACGTCAATCTGGCGCCAAACCCAAGCCACCTCGAAGCCGTCGACCCCGTCGTAGAGGGCAAAGCCCGCGCTCGCCAGCGCATCCTCGGCGACACGGAAGAGCGCTCGCAAGTTTTGCCGCTGCTCATCCACGGCGACGCTGCATTCGCTGGCCAGGGCCTCGTCGCCGAAGTGCTGAATATGTCGCAGCTTACTGGTTACGAAACAGGCGGCACGCTGCACATCATCGTCAACAACCAGATTGGTTTCACCACCTTGCCGCCAGATGCGCGTTCCACAACGTATTGCACGGACGTCGCGAAAATGATCGAGGCCCCCATCTTTCACGTCAACGGTGACGACCCGGACGCTGTTGCGCTCGTCACTGAGCTGGCAATCGAATTCCGGCAGGAATTCAAACGTGATGTCGTAGTCGACATGTATTGCTACCGCCGGTACGGCCACAACGAAGGCGATGAACCGGCATTCACCCAACCCAACCTCTACACGGAAATCAGCGATCATCCTTCGGTCAGCCGGATTTATCGGGACAAATTGACCGCGTCCGGCTCGCTCTCCCCGACCGAAATTGATGACCTCGAAAAGCTTCTCCAGAGCGATCTGGAAACTGCGCTCACCAACGTCAAAACGAAGGGCGAACGCACCGAGAAGGGCGACCGGCAAAGCTTTGCAGGCTCAACCGCAATTTTCCAGCCCACTTACACGCACGCCACCGTCGACACGTCCATCTCGAAAGAAACACTGACGCGGATCGTGAATGCACTCGTCGCAGTGCCGGAAGGGTTCCGCGTTCAACCCAAAATCAAGCGAATCCTCCTCGACCCACGCGCCAAAGCGCTTGCCAACGGCGGCCCGTATGACTGGGCTTTCGCTGAGGCTCTAGCCTTTGGAGCGCTCCTCACGGAGGGTGTGCCCGTGCGTCTTTCCGGCCAGGACAGCCGCCGCGGCACATTCAGCCAGCGCCATTCCGTGCTCTACGACGCCGAGACGCGCGAACGGCACATCCCGCTAAAAGCCCTTGTCGAAGGGGACGCGCGATTTTGCGTCTACAACTCGTTCCTTTCCGAAGCCGCTGTGCTCGGTTTTGACTACGGTTATTCGCTCGATTACCCGACCATGCTCACGCTGTGGGAAGCACAATTCGGCGATTTTGCCAACGGTGCCCAAGTCATCATCGACCAGTTTATTGTTTCGTCGGAATCCAAATGGCAACGACCGAGCGGCCTCGTCATGCTGCTGCCACACGGTTACGAAGGCCAGGGACCGGAGCATTCCAGCGCCCGATTGGAGCGTTTTCTGCAGCTCTGCGCAGAGGATAATATCCAGGTCGCAAACCTCTCTACCCCTGCCCAGTATTTCCATATCCTGCGCAGGCAAGTGAAACGCGACTTCCGCAAACCCCTCATCCTAATGACGCCCAAGAGCCTCTTGCGCAATGAGTTATGTGTTTCGCGTGAAGAGGATTTCACGGGTGGCAGCTTCCAGGAGATCCTTGATGCTCCGCTGCTCACGAAGCCAGAGCTGATCACACGGGTCATTTTTTGCAGCGGCAAGGTTTATTACGACCTGTTCAAGTATCGTGAGGCTAACAAAATCACCAACACGGCGTTCATCCGTATTGAGCAACTCTACCCCGTGGCGCTCGAAAAACTTGACGCTATCGTAGACCGCTACGAGAACGCCACTCGCTACGTCTGGTGCCAGGAAGAACCCCGTAACATGGGTGCCTGGACACATATCGCACCGTACCTCAGTAAGGTGACCGCTCATGGCGTTGCTTACGCCGGCCGCCATGCCAGCGCCAGCACTGCCGTCGGTTCTAAAGCTTGGCACGATCGCCAGCAAAAAGAGCTGATCGAGGAAGCGTTCAGACTGTAGCCTTCTCCAACAGAGCTCGCGAAAACGCCCGGCTGCAAACCCCGCGCCGGGCGTTTGGTTTTCATGCACGGAGCAAACGTCCCTTTCGATCCGTTTGAACCAAGCAAATCTGTTCAATCTTACGCTTGGCGGCGGGCCGTCGAAGGTTCAAGATTTGCAGCCAGCGAAAAATTTTAGAATGAGCATTGAAATCAAAGTCCCCGCAGTCGGCGAATCTATCACGAGCGGCTTGATCTCCGCATGGCACAAGAAAGACGGAGAAATTGTCGCAGCCGGTGATGTTCTGTTTACCCTCGAAACCGACAAAGTTTCCACCGAGATCACTGCTGAAAGGGGGGGCAAACTCTCCATCGTCAAACCTGAAGGCGAAGAAGTAAAAATCGGCGAGGTAGTCGCATCGATCGACGACTCTGTTACCGCGCCAGCTGCAGCCTCGGCGCCAGCTGCCACGCCAGCGGCCGCGGCGCCATCACCCACTCCGGCCGAAGCTCCGAAGTCCACTGAGCGCGCGGATCGCCTCAGCCCCGCTGTCCGCGTCGCGATTGAGGAACACAAGCTTAAACCGTCAGATATTCCGGGCACCGGCAAGGAAGGCCAGATCACTAAACCCGACGTCCTGGCTTACGTTGAGGCCAAAGCAGAAGTGAAAGCTGCTCCTTCCGTCCCGGCTGCTCCATCGCTCACTCCCGCCCCGGCTCCCGCCATCGAACGCGAAACCCGCAAAAAGCTTTCCCCGCTCCGCCGTAAAATCGCTTCGCAGCTCGTTCAGGCCCAGCATACCGCAGCGATCCTTACGACATTCAACGAAGTGGACATGACGGCGGTGCAGGAACTCCGCGCCAAAGCCCAGGATTCCTTCACCAAAAAGCACGGCATCAAGCTAGGCTTCATGTCGTTCTTCATCAAAGCCACTGTTGACGCCCTCAAATCTATTCCCGCAATCAACGGGCGCATGGAAGGCGATGAGTTTATCCAGAACAACTTTTACGACATCGGCGTCGCTGTTGGCACCGAAAAAGGTTTGGTCGTTCCTGTGATCCGTGATGCCGACAAAAAATCTTTCGCTGAAATCGAAGCTGATCTCGTCGGGTACGCAAAGAAAGCCCGTGAAGGTAAAATCGGCATCAACGACCTCATCGGCGGCTGTTTTACCATTTCCAATGGCGGCGTCTATGGTTCGCTGTTGAGCACGCCCATCCTCAACCCGCCCCAAAGCGGCATCCTGGGCATGCACAAGATCCAGCCGCGTCCTGTGGCTGTCGGTAACGAAATCAAAATCCGTCCGATGATGTATCTGGCGCTCAGCTACGACCACCGCGTCGTCGACGGCAAAGAAGCTGTTACCTTCCTCGTCCGCATCAAGGACACAATCGAAGACCCGGTCCGGTTGCTGATCGATTTTTGATAATGATTGGGGCGACGTAACTGTCGCCCCAAATTTTATAAGTCCAGTTTCAGTCCGCAAATGAGTCAACCCAAGCCGACAAAACGCTGGGACACCTGCATCACGGTTTTGTCACCTCAGCTCGGACGAGCTCATACCGGCCTGATTTCCGCGTGCCGATTTTCCGAATCAAGCCGGCCTCAAGCAAGGGATTGATAAGATCCATCGCCCCCTGTTTCGACACTCCCAACGCCTCCCAGATTTCAGCGGGCGCCATGCTACCGTGATCCCGCAGCAAATGGAGCAATTTCTCCTGTTTAGGGCGCAGTATGACTTTCTGCCGCCCGTACCCTGCCGACAAGGCCTGGATGCGCAGCCAAGCGCGCCGGAGGATTTCTGCCAGACCTTCAGCGCAGTATTCCAGCCATCCACAAAGATCCTCTCCATTTCGCCCCACTGCTCGTAACGCGTCGTAATACCTTCGACGGTCTTCCCAAAAGAATTCGTCCACAGAAAAGATGTGATGAGAATCAAAGCCGCGCCGGTAGAGCTCCCATAACGCAAGCGCCCGGCCGGTGCGTCCATTGCCATCGCCAAACGGATGGATCGCTTCAAATCGGTAGTGAACGATCGCCGAACTCAAAACTGGCGAGAGTTCGGCGGATTTCACGTTCCACCATTCCAGAAAGTCGGTCATCAAGTCCGGCACTTCCTCGGCGGATGGCGCAATATAAGATCCAACCCGAACACCAAAAATCCGGTAGCGGCCGGCCTCGCCTTGGTCCATCACCGCTCCGGCAAGAATTCGGTGCAGATCCAGGACGTGATCATGGGTAAGCGGCGATTCCTGTGCGTGTTTTTCGACGTAGCGCAATCCGGCGAAGTAATTGACCACTTCCCTTTTCATTCTCGGTCCCGCGCCTGCCAGATCGCCGCCTTCCTCGAGCGCGCGCACCTGCTCCAGAGTGAGCGGATTACCCTCGATGGCCGTCGACGAATGCGCATTCCGGACGCGACTGTCTTTCTGCAGCGCCGGGATCCAGGGTAAATCGATAACCGCAGACTGAATCTGCTGCCGAATCGCGGCAATCTCTTCGACCCGGGAGAGCAGGGCAGGAGAAATGGTGAAAAGCGGCTGATACGGCATAGGTGGCTGTACAGTAAGTCAAGTATACGTCCAGATATAGGTCAAGGGAGTTTCGGGTCTTTGCATCAAGATCCGCTTCGGCAGATAATGGCATCGGCATGCCTCAAAGCGCGTCCATTTTCTTCGACAAAACCAGAATTGGACTGCGCTGGTTGATACGACTCCGCTGGATGGCGGCAGCTGGCCAGACTCTCACATGTCTGGTGACTTTTCTCCTTCTGCATATTCCGCTGCCGTTGATTCTTTTGTCTGGTTGCATTGGTGTCACGTTAATCACCAACACGCTCATGGAGGCTTGGCGGGATCACTTCCCTGCCCAACGAACGGTTGAGATCAACGCCGCGCTCCTGATTCTGGATACCCTTACTCTGACGGCCATGCTTTACTGGACTGGCGGAGTTCAGAACCCCTTTGCCACGTTTTACTTACTACACATCACCATCGCTGCGATCCTTCTGCCATCGCTGTGGGCCTGCCTGATTTTAACCGTCTGCGCCGTATGCCACGGTGCCTTGTTCGTTTCTACTCACACACTCACGGCATATCCTTCGGCCGGACTGTGGGTAGCCACCGTCCTCACGGCCGCGTTCATTGCATTTTTCGTGTCGAAACTGAGCAGGGAGTTGACCGAATCCCGCGGCCTTTCGGCGCGAAACGAACGATTCGCCTCACTGGCAACGCTGGCGGCTGGCATCGCGCACGAACTCGCAACTCCGCTGGGAACAATCGCGGTTGTAAGCGCTGATTTCGAGCGCATCACAGGCGCCAGCGAGGAGGCGCAGGCCGATGCGCGGCTGATCCGCACGGAAGTGGAACGATGTCGGCATATTCTCGAAAAACTGAGCAATCAGGTTACTCACGGCATAAAGGACACCGAGAAGTCCTTTTGTGCCGGAGATATCCCCGCACTACTCGCACCCTATCTCAAACGCCAGCATCGGCCACGTGTTAACTGGAAAATTCCAGATCCATCCGCCACGCTACACGTTCCGGAAATGGCCCTGCTTCAAGCGCTAGCTGTTCTGGTGAAAAATGCCTGCGAAGCCAGCCGGACCGGCCAGTTTGTTTTCGTAACGATCGACGCGGATGACGAGAAAACGAGGGTCTCCGTCCGCGATGAAGGCTGTGGAATGCCTCCGGATGTGGCGGCACGGGCAGGCGAACCCTTTTTCACCACCAAAGAACCAGGGGCTGGCATGGGACTTGGGTTGTTTCTCGTGCGCACATTTGTCGAGCGTGTCCGGGGCCACCTGGACATCCAAACCGCGCTGGGAGAAGGAACGCGGATTACCCTGCTGATTCCCAAACCAATCAATACCTGACATGCGACTCCTCCTTGTCGACGATGACGAAGTTTTTCGCGAGCGCCTCGCTCGGGCGATGACAAAGCGCGGATACGAAGTCGAGGCTGCCTCCAATGCAGCCGGCGGGTTCGAAACGGCTGAGACTTTCGCTCCTGAATTTGCAGTGATTGACCTGAAAATGCCCGGAGACAGCGGCCTCACGCTAATCCCGCGTCTAAAAGAAATGTTTCCCTGCATTCGCATCGTGGTATTGACGGGCTACGGCAGCATCGCGACAACGCTCGAAGCCGTCCGATCCGGAGCGGTGGATTATCTCACGAAACCCGCAGATGCAGATCAGATCCACCGCGCATTGCAGGGCGAGAAACGGGCGCCTGAACTCTCCGTGCCTTCCCTGGATCGCGTGGAATGGGAACATCTCCAACGCGTCCTGAAAGACTGCGATCACAACATCAGCCGCACTGCGCGTATGTTGCACATCGATCGCAGGTCGTTGCAGCGAAAGCTGGCAAAGCATCCGCCGTTGAGGTGACGACGCGGGAGCGACGTCAGTGACCTGAAGGCTTTTCCGCAGGTGTGAATAGTGAATACTGAATGGAATTACCTACGAAGACCGCGTCGCTTCCGCTGGGCGGCCATTCATCCATCACTGTTTCACCATTCGCTACCCCCATACTGCGGCAATTTGCCACATCCCGCTAATTCCCATTCAGTGCTAAAAACCCCCCGCCATGGACGTCGAAATTCTTGCGCGAATCCAATTCGCTTTCACCATCATGTTCCACTACATCTACCCGCCTCTGAGCATCGGGCTCGGACTGGCGCTGGTGATGATGGAAGGCCTCTGGCTGAAAACGGGTGATCCCCTTTACCACAACATGGCGCGTTACTGGACGCGCATCTTCGCTCTGACCTTCGCTATTGGCGTGGCAACAGGCATCGTCATGGAATTCGAATTCGGCACCAATTGGTCCGTTTATTCGCGATTCGTCGGTGATGTCTTTGGAAGCGCACTCGCTTCGGAGGGCATCTTCGCGTTTTTCCTGGAGTCAGGTTTCTTGGCCATACTCCTTTTCGGCTGGAACAAAGTCGGCCCACGACTGCATTTCTTCGCGACTTGCATGGTTTGTCTCGGAGCTCATTTCAGCGCCTTGTGGATCGTGATTGCGAATTGCTGGATGCAGACTCCGGCGGGTTATCACCTCGAAAAAATGGTAAACGGGCAGCCCGTGCGGCTTCCGGAGGATCACATTGTCACGGCTGACGACCTCGGCAGCGTAAGGGCGGTGATCGATGATTTTTGGGCGATGGTCTTCAACCCGTCCACGGTGGACAGGATTATACACGTTCTTTTGGGGGCATGGATGGCAGGAGCGTTTCTGGTCCTCAGCATCAGCGCGTTCTATTTACTCAGAAACCGTCATACCGCGTTCGCCAAGGCTTCGTTGAAAGTCGGCCTCGTTTTCGCCACAGTCGCCACGGTCTTGCAGATCGTGAGCGGAGACTTCTCAGCAAAAGGGGTCGCTAAGAACCAGCCGATCAAACTTGCCGCGATGGAAGGATTATATGAAACCCGAGCCCATGCTCCCCTCACCATCGCCGGATGGGTCGACGGGAAAAATGAGAAAGACTACGGGGTCAAGATCCCGGGAATGCTTAGCTTCCTGGCGTGGAGCGATCTCTCAAAACCTGTTACAGGTCTCCATGATCTCCCGAGTGACGAATTTTTGAAACGACGCTATCCGGAGACCAGCCCGGAACAGATCAAGCAAATCCGCCGGAGCTACTGGCCGCAGGTGCCCGCTGTTTTCCAATTTTTCCACATCATGGTGGGAATTGGATTCGCCCTCTTTGCCATTGTCGTGATCGGATGCGTCCGCTGGTGGCGGGGAACTCTCTTCGACTCGACGTCGCGAGGATCCCGTTTATTCCTATGGGCCGTGGTCCTATCGGTGCTCGGCCCGCAAATCGCGAACCAGGCAGGATGGCTCACCGCAGAAATGGGACGCCAGCCCTGGATCGTCTATGAGTTGCTCAAAACATCCCAGGCATTTTCCAAAGTCGTCACTGCCAACCAAATCGTGTTCTCACTGATCCTGTTTGCCTTTGTCTACGCCCTGCTCTTCGCCGTGTTTGTTTACATTCTCACACGGAAAATTCAGCACGGACCCGAAGAGGAGGAAGAAAGCCACGAAATGCCGGAAAGCTGGAGGAACCTCATCCGCAAAGACGTCGCGCGGGCAGAAAGCTGAAACAAAATGACCGATGTCTAATTCCCTCTTCGTCATTCGTCATTCGTCACTAGTCATTCGTCATTAACGATCTCACACCATGGACTACAACATCATCTGGTTCATCCTCGTTGGCATCTTGCTAACAGGCTACGCCATTCTCGACGGATTCGATCTCGGTGTTGGCGCATTGCATCTTTTCGTGAAGAAAGATGAACATCGTCGACTGATGCTCAATTCGATCGGCCCTGTCTGGGACGGAAACGAAGTCTGGCTAGTGACAGGAGGCGGGGCTTTGTTCGCCGCTTTTCCGGAAGCGTACGCCACGGTTTTTTCAGGATTTTACATACCGTTCATGCTGCTTCTGTTTTCTCTCATCTTTCGCGCCGTCGCAATCGAATTCCGGAGCAAAGAGCCGTGGAAGTGGTGGCGGAGCATGTGGGACATTGCCTTCGCGGCAGGCAGCGTGCTTTCGGCGTTTCTGATCGGTGTGACCATGGGCAACATTGTTCGTGGTGTGCCGCTGGATGCCCATTTTGAATTTCGCGGGACTCTTGCCGGGCTGCTAAATCCGTATTCGATCTCGCTTGGAATCACGACTGTGCTGCTGTTTGCAATGCACGGCGCCATTTACGTCGCGATGAAGACCGAGGGTGAACTGCAAGAGACGATTCGCAGATGGATTACGACGCTGATTGGCCTGTTTCTTGCCGCCTATTTTCTCTTCAATCTCTACACCCTCGTCGAGTGCCAGCATGTGTTGGAGGCAGTCCGCGTGCGGAAATGGATTTTTGCCGTAATGGCCGTTGCGGCGCTAGTGATCCTGAATATCCCCCGGGAAATTCATCACGGCCGCGAATTCAATGCTTTCCTTTCCTCCTGCCTCGGAATGGCGCTCATGATGGCTGCTTTCGGCATGACACATTTTCCAAACATGGTTTTTTCCAATCCAAACGCGGAGCATAGTCTCACGATCTACAACGCGGCGTCCAGCCAGAAAACGCTCTCCATCATGCTAATCGTCGCAGCGATCGGAGTTCCCATCGTTCTGGCCTACACGGCCAGCATTTACTACATTTTTCGCGGTAAGACCAAAATCTCCTCGCATAGCTATTGAGATGGCAAGCCTCATGGGAGGTTAGAAGAGCGTTCCATGCAGCCAGCCGACGAGCGCTGAGAGGAGAATAACCGGTATCATCGCCCATTTCAGCCGGGTCAGACCAACGAATGCGGCAATGCTCAGCACGACGGAAAACCAGTCCAGCTGGTTAGCTTTGGGAAACCAGAGGTGAAGCCCGAACCAAACGGCCAGATTCAGGATGACCCCTACGACCGCCGCCGTAATCGCGGGCAAAATCGTTGCCAGTTTTTGATGATTCCGAAGTCGCTCGATATGAGGCGCCCCCAGGAAGATCCAGAAGAAACACGGCGTAAACGTCGTCCAGGTCGTCATCGCCGCTCCCAATGTCGCCGCCAGGAGAGGCGGAAGGGATCCAGGCTGATTCCAACCGCCGAGGAATCCGACGAATTGGAGAACCATAATAAGCGGGCCGGGCGTCGTTTCCGCAAGTCCGAGGCCATCCAGCATTTGGGACGCATTCAGCCAGCCGAAATTGTCGACGGCCTGCTGCGAAACGTAAGGCAAAACGGCATACGCACCGCCGAATGTGACCATCGCGGCCTTGGAAAAAAAGATGCCTTCCTTGACCAGTGCATGGTCCCAACCCAGCCACAAGCCGGCACCTGCGATGGGCGCACCCCAAAGCAACAGGCAGACCAAAGTGACTCGCACCGCGCGCGTCCATGAGGGAGATGTCCCGGCTTCAGCAAGATCGATTCCCCTATCCGCTGCAGCAGTATGCGGCTGGGCAACCATGAATTTCCCTTTCCACGCAGTAAAACTCCCGGCAAATCCAATCAAACCCGCGCCGATTAGGATGGCCGGGAACGGCGCTTTGAAGAAAAAAATGGCCGCAAACGCGGCGATGGCGATACCCCAAAGCACTCCGTTTTTCAAAGCTTTGGAACCGATGCGGAGGACTGCAGAGGAAACGATGGCTAGCACGGCGGGTTTGAGCCCATGCAGAATGGCAGCGACCCACGGAAGATCACCGTGTTCGACGTATATCCATGAGAGCCCCCACAGAATGAAGGCCGACGGCAGCACAAAAAGAGTACCAGCCACAATCCCGCCCCAGGTCTTGTGAAGCAGCCACCCGGAGTAAATCGCGAGCTGCTGAGCTTCGGGGCCGGGCAAAAGCATGCAGTAGTTCAAGGCATGCAAAAACCGCGCCTCGCTAATCCATTTTCGCCGTTCGACCAGCTCGGCGTGCATAATGGCGATCTGTCCAGCTGGTCCACCAAAGCTGATAAAACCGAGTTTCAGCCAAAACCGAAGAGCCTCGCCAAATGTCGGGCGACTAACGGGTTCGGTGTCGGACGGCAGAACGCTCACGCGACCGAGCATTCATGCCGGACAGGATTAGCCAAGACGGAAGTTCCAGCAGTCCGTTCTGGGAACAATACGGAAAATTGCTCCCCGGCGTTGTCACCGCTTAACAATTACAAATAGACGTCGTCGCTGGCAGCGTTGTCGAGGCGCGGAACGACGAAATCGAGAATCTTCGCCACGCTTTCATCGAGCGTCTCACGGTCGGTATTAACCACCAATTCGGGGTTTTCCGGCGCTTCGTAAGGGGCGTCAATGCCGGTGAATTGACGGATCTCCCCGGCTCGTGCCCGTTTGTAGAGATTTTTCGGATCGCGCGCTTCGCAAACTTCGAGCGGTGCATTCACAAAAATTTCCACAAAGTCGTGTCCACCTTCCTGAACGATTTTCCGGGCCTTTTCGCGATCCGCCCGGTACGGCGAAATGAATGACGTTACGACGATCAATCCGGCGTCAGCCATGAGTTTCGACACTTCTGCGACGCGCCGTATGTTTTCGGTGCGATCCTCGGGAGAAAAACCGAGGTTGGAATTAAGTCCATGCCGGATGTTGTCGCCGTCGAGACCGTAGCTGAACATATTCCGGTTGAACAAAACGCGTTCCACGGCGTGGGCGATCGTCGATTTTCCCGACCCGGACAGGCCGGTAAGCCAGATGACAGCGCCGATGTGCCCATTGCGGGTGTGCCGATGGTGCCGCGTGATGTTGATGTGCGACCAAGTGATGTTTTCACTGCGAATCGCCGTCCGGTCCGTATAAATCCCACCGAAAATGATGCCGCCGCCCGCAACATTGCGATCGTCCACGATGACGAACCGCCCCAGCGCCGAAATGCGGTCGTGATTGTCGAGCACAAGGGGCGTTCGCGTCGTCAGCGTGATCTCTGCAACGTCATTTCGGACGATGTAATCACGGGATTTGGCCTCCACGATATCGAGCGTCGAGGCATCGATGATCTTGTCGATACTGGCGATCTGGCAATCAACCTCCTGAGTCGTAAGCTTCAGGTTGTAGCGTGGCCCGATCTCGAGATGGCTCCGGCCCATCCAGAAAAGGCGAGCCTTGAAACGGTTGGTCTCGATAGGCGCGTCGGCAGCGTGCGAAGCAATGTGGCCGCGCTCGATGAAAAGCTGTTCTTTGAGCGTGATCCCAATCGATTCTCCGGCACGCGCAGTCGTCTTGAGCGGACCATTCCAGTTTTCGATGCTGGCAACGACCCCAGTTTTGTCGCCCGGGGAGAAAACAAGAGTATCGCCGACATTCAGCGAGCCTGTTTCAACCCGGCCGGCGAGAATACGGCGGGCATCGAAACGGTAAACGTCTTGGATGGGGAACCGCAGCGGTTGATCGACCGGCAACGCTGTCGAGTCGAAACGATCGAGTGCTTCGATGATAGTCGGACCGGAATACCAGGGCGTGTTCGAGCTGCGATCTTTCACGTTGTCGCCGTTGCGGGCGGATACGGGCACGAAAAGCCGCGCTTCCAGACCTACTTTGGCCAAAAACGAGGTGTATTCCTTTTGCAACGCGTTGAATGTGTCCTGGGACCATTCCACGAGGTCCATCTTGTTGACAGCGACAACGACCTGTTTGATACCCAGCAGACTTAGCAGATAACCGTGACGGCGCGACTGTTCCCGAACGCCTTCGTTTGCCGCAATGAGCAGAACGGCTGCATCGGCGTTTGCCGCGCCGGTAATCATGTTTTTCAGAAACTCCTTATGTCCCGGCGCATCGATGATGACGTAATTGCGCTTGTCAGTCTGAAACTGAATCTGCGTCGTGTCTATCGTGATGTTTTGCTCCTGCTCTTCCAGGAGCGCATCGAGCAAAAAGGAATATTCAAACTCCATGCCTTCCGCCGCACAGGCTTTCTGGATCTGCTCGATTTTGCCTTCGGGCAGGGAATTCGTGTCATTAAAAATCCTCCCAATCAGGGTGGATTTTCCATGGTCGACGTGACCAACAAAAACAATTTTCAGGCGCTGTGCGTCTGACGATTGCGGAGCTTCCGATTGCGGATTGCGGATTGCGGATTGCGGACTGGCAGGGGCCGCGAGGTCAAGAGCGGGCATTTTTACGATTGCGGATTATAGATTGAAAGAGGTGGTCACCACCAAGGAATGGCAGTTTATTGGTATCGGTTTGTCCGATTAGGCGTCTTGGTGTTTCAATGATGGCGAATTGTCGCATTCCGCAATCACATAAATCCTTTGGCGCGGAGCTTTTGCATCGCGTTGCGCTCATGGTGATCCTGGGCGCGACCGGCTCGTTCGCTGGTTTTGGTGACGGCCAGTTCGGCGAGGATTTCCTCGATGTTCGACGCTTCGCTTCGGATGGGCTTGGTGATTGGCCAGCATCCCAGGGACCGATAACGGTAGCTGTGACCGTCGCCATTTTTCCGGGCAAAATACATCCTGGGAATTGGGATGTTCTCGCGCTGGATATAGCGCCAGATATCGCTTTCCGACCAATCGAGGAGCGGCTGCACGCGGACGTGTTCACCCGGTTCACAACTGGTCGTAAACTGATTCCAGAACTCGGGCGGCTGATCTTTGTAATCCCACTCGAAATCCTTGTTACGTGGCGAAAAATAGCGCTCTTTGGCACGGGTCGAATCTTCGTCACGACGGATGCCGGTGATGAGTGCGTCCCATTTGTGTTGGGCCATCACTTGTTGTAGCGCCACAGTCTTCAATTCGTGGGTGACAGTCACCGGATCGTGCGTCTCGTAGCCAACCGGGGACTCATAAGCGCCGCGTCCGGCACGGGCATCTTCATTGATCTTTACGATCAATTTCAGGTTGTGATGCACTTGTGCCCAGTCACGGAACTCGAGCATCTCCGGGAATTCGTAAGTCGTGTCGATGTGAAGGCAGGGAAACGGCACGTGCCCGCCAAACGCCTTCTTCGCCAGCCAGATAAGCACGTTTGAATCCTTGCCCATGGACCACGGCATGCAGATCCTTTTGAAGTGGTGATACGCTTCACGAAAAATGTAGATGCTCTGGTTTTCGAGAGCGTCGAGATGATCAGAAATCGGAATCTCGGATTCCGGATTGCGGACTGCGGATTGCGGATTGGCAGCGGTAGACATGGGATCAAATTCTTTATAGCCACCAAAAGAAACGGCGATGACTGGCGGCTGGCGAGGGTTGGATAACTCTAGAAATCTTGGTGCCTTGGTGGTTTACCCCTTTTACCGGGTTCAGGACTGAGGTTTTCCCAGAAAGGTGTGAATGCCGCACTCGGCCTTGTCGAAGCCGGTCCAGCGACCGGCACGTTCCGAGTCATTTTCGCCAATGGCACGTGTGCACGGCCAACAGCCGATGCTGCGGAACCCCCTGTCGGTAAGGGGATTATACGGAATCCCGCGAATGCGGATATGCTCGCGAACCTGATCCCTCGACCAGTTGGCCAGCGGATTCAGCTTTAGGATGTAACGGTCGCGAAGGGCATCGAACTGATAAAGTTCCAACACCCCGGTCTGTTGGCGCACATCGGATTGCTGACGGCGGACACCGGTGATCCAGACGTCGAGATTGGCGAGTTTGGATTGAAGCGGAAGGACCTTCCGGAGGGTGCAGCAAAGGTCAGGCGAGCGTTTCCATAGTTCGTCACCGTGTTCCGCGGCCTGTTGAGCAACCGTTTGCTCAGGAACAATGCGCTCGATCTCGATGCCGAAAAATTCCTCCAGCCGCTTGCCGAGCTCGACGGTTTCCGAAAACAACAGACCAGTGTCGAGCGTGAAAACGGGCAATTTCAACCCTGCCTGGACGGCCAGGTCAATAATCACCAACCCGGCGCCTTGAAAACTGGTACCAATGGCAGCGCGCTCCCCGAAATGCGCCGCCGCCCACGCCAGCATTTCTGTGGGGTGGGCATTTTCAAATTTCTCCGCGACATCGTGGATTTCTGCGGCTGAAAATCGATCAAGAACGCTCATTAGGCTCAAACACTCTATTGTCTATCGGCTTGCAGGTCTTTAAGGAGGTCGAAATTAGAGTGCTTCCGCTCGTCGCGCAAGCAGTTATGTGAGTCAACTACGATGTCATTTTTCCGCCACAACCAGCAAGGCGATCACGGCGCGTTTAAGGGGTTCCTGATCAAGATGTTGCGCAGAGTCGTCCGCCGTGTCCCCAGTGATGAAATTGGCATCCATCAAAGCGGCAGCGGTCGCGCCCGCCTCCAGAAAAGGCAAATGCCCTCCCCAAGCAGGTCGTCCGAAGCGAGTCGTCTGCCCAACCCAATTCTGATACGATGCGGCGGTCTCGATCCACTGATTAACCACCTCGGAAGTCATCGAAGGCAACGTCCACACTGCTCCTTTATGCCCAATGGCACCCAGGACGATCACGCCTCTTAGGTTCCTGATCTGATCGTTCTCCTTCAAAACCCTGGCAAAAAACCGGCTGCCATTAAGGCCATCGAACCCCGTGTTTTGTTGAACCGGCGCTTCACCATCGCAAAAGACCAGACTCACCTGCTCAGCGAATTCCGGCTGTTTGGAAAGGATGGATGCCAGTTCCAGCAGCGCCCCACAACCTGCTGCGCCATCGCTCGCAGCGGGAAATTCGACCAGTTTGGACTCTGGCGCGTCGTAATGGGCGACAAAGACAAATTTAGCGGGAGTACGGGCCACGGAGCCATCGACCCGTTTGAAACGTCCGATCAAATTCAGAAAATCGCGCGGGCCAGCTGGAGTAAGCGTCTGGAACGGCTGGGCTGTGAGATCCCAACCTGCTTGGGACATCTGCTCAATAAGATACTGGCGGGTTTTCTGCCTGCCCGGACCAGAAAATCCGCGGGACCCGAAATTGCAAATCGCGCGTGCGTGCTGAAGCGCTACGGCACCTGTGACATAAGGCACGAGCGACGCTGACGGCGATGCCTGTGATGAAACGACGGGAGTTTCGTGATTCTGATCGCCGGTTTTGCCCCCGGCAGACTGACGTTTGCATCCAGCCAGCCCCATTCCACAACACAGAACGATGCGGACCAGCCCCATCGAGAACTGCCGGCTCATTCGTGTGGCACGCCGATCACCTTCAACAAGCGATCCAAGTCATCCGGCCCATAGTACTCGATCTCGATACGACCCTTTTTGTCGGCGTGATGGATAGCCACATGCGTTGAAAGATGGCCCTGCAGGCGGTTCTGCACATTTTGCATGGCGGGCGACAAACCTGCGCCCGAAGCCGACCGTCCGCCATTGCGTGGAGTCAGAGGGGTGCCGTTTCTGCGCAGGAAATCCTGCACTAACTTTTCGGTTTCGCGGACGTTGCAACCCTGACGCAAAACAGCTTCCGCGGCGGCGAGTTGTTCCGAAGGATTTTTCAATCCGAGCAAGACCTTGGCGTGGCCAACGCTCAGCAGATTCTGCGTGAGCCAGGTTTGCAATTGCGAATGCAACTCCAACAACCGTAACGAGTTGGCTACAGAAGCCCGACTGCGTCCGACGCGTTGCGCAATGTCTTCCTGGCGGAGACTAAATTCACCGGAAAGCCGTTCGAACGCTCGCGCTTCGTCGATCGGATTCAAATCGGCCCGCTGCAAATTCTCGATCAAAGCAAGCTCGAGAACATCGCGGTCCGAAGCTCGCCGAACGATGACCGGTGCCTCGGCGAGTCCCGCCTTCGTCGCTGCGCGCCAGCGGCGTTCGCCAGCGATCAGTTCAAATTGCGACCCGTTCTTGCGGACGATAAGCGGTTGAATGATGCCGTGCTGACGAATCGAATCAGCCAGCTCGGACAGCGCCTCCTCCTTGAACTCCCGTCGGGGTTGGAACGGGCTGGGAATAATGCTGCCCAAAGGAATGCCCTCGACGCGTTCGCCGTCCTCCTCAATGGGAGTCGGCGTCGCCACCTTGGTCTGGATGAGGGCTCCCAAACCTTTTCCGAGTGCAAGTTTAGCCATCGGGAACGGATACATGGGGGTGTCGGGATTGCCAATGGACAATTAGCAAGGAATTAGAAACATTTGCCCCACGATGGAATCCAACGGCAGCCGCGAGTCTCGAGGAAACCCGTGGCTTTTCCTGGTTTCGTTGCTCCTTGCAACCGTCAATGTTCTCCTCGTAGTCGGAATCTGGCACGCTGCTCAGCGCCACTTCGAAGCAGACCCTCGCGACGAAATGGAACTTCCCGCCGTTGTCGCTAAAGTGAATGGGAAACCGATCCTGCGTTCCGAGTTGCTCGCGGCGGCGCAACTCGCTCCCTTGGTGGAAGTTGGAGATGATCTCCTCAGGCAGACTTTGCAAAATTTGATCGAATCGGAAGCGGTTTCTTCAAGCGTCAGTCTGATAGACCGACCCAAAAATCTGACCGAACTGACTGCACATCAATTCGCCAACAGCCGCGACTTTCAGCATGCCTTACAAGTCGCAGACTTGGCCCCTGGAGACCTCGCCGATCGGCTCTATCGCTGGCAAAATGCCCTCCGCGGGCTCAATCCGCCAGTCCCTCAGCCAACAGAGACTCAACTCCGTGCGTATTACGACGAGCACCGTGCCTCCTTTATTTTGCCGGAAGCCGTTGAAGCAACGCAGTTTGCTTCAATTTTTGCGCCGCGATTCAGCGCCGAGAACCGAGCGGCGACGGAAGCCCGATTTAAGGAGGCTCAAGAAAAACTAAAAAACGGAACACCGTTCGCCGATTTGATCGAAACTCTGTCAGACGATCCGGCCAGGAAAGTGACGCAAGGCAATTTGGGCTGGTTTCAACATTCGCGAATGACGGCACCGGAAATTCCCGAAACAGCTTTCGGCACACCCGTGGGCCAAGTCAGCGCGCCCATTAAAACCCGCTATGGATTTCATTTGCTCGAGATCACCGGCTACCATCCCGCGCGTGAACTTGCCTTCGAAGACGCTCGTTCTGAACTGGTCGCACGCGTCACCGATGAGATTCGCCGCGAGAAAATCCGGGAAATTATCCAGCAGACTGTAGCGCAATCCAAAATTGAAATTTTCTCGGATCGCCTACGCTGAAGCCTCTCTCTGCTTTCGTTGTTCACATTAAATGTCTTAGAATCCCGCATGAAAACACGTATCGGTGTCATTGGCCTCGGCATCATCGGCTCGCGCGCAGCGGCAAATCTTCGCAAGAAGGGCCATTCGGTTTACGTCTGGAACCGGTCGCCCAAAAACATTCCGAATTTCCTTGGGTCCGCGGCAGAAGTCGCGCGGAGCGCCAGCATTCTACAATTCTTCGTCTCCGACGACGCAGCTCTCATCAGTACCGTCGAATCCATCGCGGCGGCTCTCACGCCAAAACACGTGCTTCTCTTTCATCCGACTGTTTTGCCAGAAACGATCCATCGGGCAGGCGAGATCGCCACCGAGGCGGGAGCACGATTCATCGAGGCACCTTTTACCGGAAGCAAAGGAGCAGCGGAGGCCGGACAACTTGTGTATTACGCGGGCGGCGATGAGACGCTCATCCGGGAGATCGAGCCGCTCCTCCTCGACACCGGGAAATCTGTCATCTTTATAGGCGCCGCGGGTCAGGCTGCGATCGTCAAAATCGTCACGAACCTGATCAGCGCATCCGTGTTAAAAACGCTCGGCGAAGCCCTTGCGCTAGCCACGGCGGCGGGCGTTTCTCCCGAAAAATTTCGTGATGCTTTGATGCAAAACGCCAATTGGTCCGGTCTTCTTGCGATGAAACTCCCAGGGATTCTGAGCGGGGATTTCGAGCCGCATTTTTCGGTCCGCCATATGACCAAAGACGTCCGTCACGGCGAAAAACTCGCGACAGAATTCGGCGTGCCGATACCGGCTATCGACGCCGCGCGGGCCGCCTTGATTTCCCTCCTGGAAAATGGAAACGGAGACGCGGATTTCTCGATCATCGCCAAATTGCAAAAACCAAACTAAAACGAACAAAGGACGCGAGGACGCAAAACATCAGGAAGAACCAAAACTCTTTCCGGCTTAGTGCCTTTGCTACTTTTGATTCCTTCCGTTCAGATTCTTTCGACGCCTTATATCCCTTATGTCCATTCAGCCGCCGTTCGCCATCGACCTGAGCAATCGCTCCGTCCTCATCTTTCGCGGCGCCGACCGTGTCCGTTACCTCAACGGCCAGCTTAGTAACGACGTGCGCAAGCTGCAGCCGGACAAAGCCTTGCATGCATGCGTCATGAATGCCAAAGGCAAAATGAATGCGGATGTGTGGCTCGCACTCGACGGCGACACGATTCGCGTAGACGGTCCGCCCCAGTTGAGCGAGGAACTCGTCGCTCGGTTTGAGCGCTACATCGTCGCAGATGACGTCGAAATCGAAAATGTCACGGGAAAATCGCTACTTTTTCACATCATCGGCGCCTCAGTCGAAGGCACAAAATCAGCGCGATTCGGAACGGCAGGCGTCGATATTTTCGAGCGACCCAATTTCCCAATTCTCACGTCCGCTCAAGCCGAGTCCTTCCGCATCGAACAGGGTATCCCCGCTTGGGGGACCGAATTGACCGAAGACACGCTGCCTCCGGAAGCGGGCCTGGACGCGGATTCCATCGATTACCACAAGGGCTGTTACATTGGGCAGGAGGTTATCAGCCGGATCAAAAGTGTTGGACGGGTTAACCGCCACCTCGTGCGGATTTCCGCAGCAAGAGGTACGCCGCTGCAGCCGGGCACTCGCCTGTTCGCCGGAAGCACCGATGCCGGCGTCGTCACCAGCAGCGCGCCGAGTTTGGACTTGGAAAATACCGTCGCGCTCGCTTACCTCAAACGCGTCGTTGCGGTTGAGTCGGGCTTGAAGCTCGCCATCGCTGTAGGCGCTCCGGCTGACATTTCCGTCCATCCATGATCCGACTCCTTCTCTTCCTCACGCTGTTCGCAGCTCTAGCCCGGGCCAACGATCTCGCCGTCATCGCTATCAAACTTCCCGACGAGAAAACGCCGAGGAACGTCACCGTCGAACTTTTCAACAATGATGCCCCAAACACCGTCGCGAATTTCGAGAAACTGGCGCGCCGTAAGTTCTACAAAAACATCGCGTTCCATCGCGCTTTCCCGAACAAAATGGTTCAGACTGGCGACCCTGCCAGCCGCCATAAGAAATCCAATATCGCGGTGGGCGTAGGCGGCCCTGGGTACACGGTTCCGGCCGAAATCAAACGCCGTCACGTCCGCGGCTCCGTCGCCATGGGTCGGTTGCCCGACAAGATCAACCCCAACAAAGCGTCGAACGGCAGCCAGTTTTATGTGACGCTCGCTCCGATGCCAAAGCTGGATGGCGAATATACGGTTTTCGGGCAGGTTACCGACGGGCTCGATGTTCTTGAAAAGATCAGTCGCCAGACGGCCGACTCCAACGACTCGCCGGTTGATCGGGTTTACATTAAATCGGTGACCGTCTATCCGGCGGCCGCGGGGGCACCACAGGCGAAGGTGGATTAATAAGGAAGGCAGAACTCTGAATGCGAAACGCAGAAGTAAACTATACCGGTCTCAGTTCTGCATTCTGACCTCTGGCTCCTGACTTCTTACGTGAAAACGTGGGTCTCCTTTGAATACAAGGAATGGCACTTTCCAAAAGCCCCCGGCGGTTCGAAACCGCCGCTCCTTGAGCTACGCATGAAACAGTGGGTCTCCTTTGCCATTCTTTCGATGATCTTTGCTGGCCTGACATCGGTCATAGCCAAAATTGGACTCACAGGCATTACCGGCGAGATGGGGCTGGGTATTCGCACGGTTTTCGTTTTTGCGATCACAACCACGTTCGCGCTGGCCGTCACTCCCCTTTCATCGTGGTCGTTGCTAAACTCCCACAACTACATCTGGCTCGGTCTGTCTGGTGTGACGACATCCCTTTCGTGGATCTTCTATTACAAAGCGCTGAAAGAAGGCACCGTCTCGACTATCGCGTTGATCGACAAAGGCAGCATTGTCGTCGCCATCCTTCTGGCCTGGCTGATATTGCACGAACCTATCACTCCGAAAACAATGCTCGGTGGCGCGCTGATTCTAGCCGGCATCGCAGTGATCGCGCTGAGATAGCTGGCCAAGCTTTTGGGGGCAGGCCGCCGGCCTGTCCTCCACACAATACGCCATCAGACGATCAAAACTAACGATCAGTCAATACCGCCGGATAAGCGTGTCTTTTTTCCAGCGAACGTCGTCCGTTTCGGGGAAATCGAGGTTGAAATTCAGGCCGCGGCTTTCTTTTCTCGAGAGAGCGCTGTCCACGATGAGGCCTGCAATGGTGCACAGATTTCGGAGCTCGAGGAGATCCGTCGTGAGTTTGAAATTCCAGTAAAACTCCTGGATTTCGCGGCGGAGATTTCGCAGACGAGTGGCGGCGCGCTGGAGGCGTTTGTCGGTGCGGACAATGGCCACGTAATCCCACATAAGACGCCGAATTTCGTCCCAGTTATGGTAGATGACCACCAGCTCATCGACGTCGCTTACGTCGCCAGGGCGCCAGGCTGGCACGCGATATTCTTCATAGGTCGTTGAATAATCCACCGAGGGCGCTTTGTCCGCGGCACGCTTGGCAAGGACAAGACCTTCGAGCAGGGAATTGCTCGCGAGACGATTCGCGCCATGAAGGCCTGTGCAAGCAACTTCGCCGACAGCGAAAAGTCCCTTAAGCGTTGTCTCCCCGTTGATGTTGGTTTTCACACCGCCACATTGATAATGCGCCGCAGGCACCACGGGTATTGGCTCCCTGGTGATGTCGATGCCGCAACTCAGGCAGGTCTCGAGGATGTTCGGAAAATGTTTGCGGATAAACTCCGCAGGCTTGTGTAAAATATCGAGATAAACGCATTTGGCTCCGGTCCGCTTCATTTCGGCATCAATGGCCCGGGCAACGATGTCACGCGGCGCAAGCTCCTTGCGCGGATCGATCTTTTCCATGAACCGCACGCCGCGGTCATTGAGCAAAATGCCGCCTTCGCCACGGACCGCTTCCGAAATAAGAAACGATTTCGCCGCGGGATGAAACAGGCACGTGGGGTGAAACTGGATGAACTCCATGTTTGCGATAGTCGCTCCCGCGCGCCAAGCCATTGCCACACCGTCCCCTGTCGCCACGTCGGGATTCGTCGTGTACAAATAAACTTTGCCGCACCCACCCGTAGCCAGCACAACACGGTCGCAGCGGACTGTTTCCACGTCGCCGGTGGCTTCGTTGAGCACGTAAACACCCAACACGCGGTCTTCCGTCGCATAACCAAGTTTGCCGGTCGTGATAAGGTCGACGGCCATATGATCCTCGAACAGCTCGATGCTTTGGTGCCCTTCGACGGCTGCTAGCAGAGCGCGCTCGATCTCTTTGCCGGTAAGATCGGCAGCATGAAGGATGCGTCGCTTGGAATGCCCACCTTCCTTGGTGAGATCGAGTTCCCGATTGCCGTCTTCGAGCTCCCGTTCGTCGAATTCCACGCCGAGATCGATCAATTCCCGAATTCGCGCCGGTCCTTCACTGACGATTTGCCGGACAACCGCTTCGTCACACAATCCCGCGCCCGCAATGAGCGTGTCGCGCACGTGCAAATCGAAAGAATCCTCGTCGCTGGTTACAGACGCGACGCCGCCTTGCGCATAGGCCGTGTTCGAATCAAAACCCCGGCGTTTGGTGAAAATTGCAACCGTCCCGTGCGCGGCGGCCAGGCGGGCAAAGGTCAACCCGGCGACACCGCTGCCGATGATGACGTAATCGAATTGTTTCACAGCAATTCGCGTAACTCAGCGATACGGGTCCGGAACAGATCGAGTGCCGATTTGACCGGCTCCGGTTTTTCCATGTCTACGCCAGCGGTGCGGAGCGTATCCAGGGGATATTTCGAGCCGCCGGATTTCAAGAAACCGAGGTAATCGCCCAATTCCTCCGAACCGCCACCGAGGACGCGATTCGACAGCGCCGTCGCGGCGGAAATACCGGTCGCGTATTTGTAAACGTAGAAGGCACTGTAGAAATGCGGGATGCGCAGACATTCGAGGTCCAGCTGCGGATCGAGTGTGAACTTGTCGCCGAAATATGCCTCGAGCAGCCCGTGGTAGGCCGATTTAAAGGCCTCCAGCGTCAGCGCCTCGCCGCTCTCTTCCATCGCGTGAATAATTTTCTCGAACTCCGCGAACATCGTCTGGCGGTAAAGCGTACCGCGCAGATCTTCGACCTGTCGGTTGAGGATATAGGCGCGCATCTTCGGGTCGTCGGTCTGAGCGAGCAGATGATGCGTGAGCAGATTTTCGTTGAACGTGGACGCCACTTCCGCGAGGAAAATCGGGTAGTCGTAGTCCTGAAACGCCTGGGTCCGTTGCGAAAACCACGAATGCATCGAATGCCCGGCCTCGTGAGCGAGCGTATAGACATCGGAAAAAACGTCCGCCTTGTAGTTCATGAGCATGAACGGCGGATTGCCGTAGCTGCTCGAAGAAAACGCCCCGCTGCGTTTGCCTTTGCTTTCATAACGGTCGCACCACCTGTTGGCGAAGCCGCCGGCAAGCGCGGAGGTGTATTGAGCCCCGAGCGGAGCCAGGGACGCGATGACTTTTTCGACCGCTTCATCAAAACTTACGTTGGTTCGGATCTCCGAAACGAGCGGCACGTAGGTGTCGTAGTGATGTATTTCCGTCAGGCCAAGATGTTCGCGGCGAAATTCGTAATACTCGTGAAGCGCCGGGAGATTCGCACGGACGGTTGAAATGAGGTTGTCATAGACCGCGACGGGCACCGCATCCCCGAAAAGCGATGCCTCGAGCGCTGACGGATAATTTCTCGCCCGCGCGTAGAAGACATCCGTGCGCACGGAAGACGCCAGCGAGGCAGCGATGGTGAACTGGTGATCCTCGAACTCGCGATAAAACTGGCGAAACGCATTTTCCCTGACCTCCGCGACAGGCGAATACAGGAATGACGAGAAACTGCTCTGTGTAAGCTCACGCTCAACCCCCTTGTCGTCGGGGAGCGAGCCGAACTTCATATCGACGTTCGTGAGTTGAGAGAACGTCTCGCTATGGCCGTGCAGGGAATTTCCAGCCAGCGCAAGCAAGCGCTCTTCCGAAGACAGCAGCGTGTGCGGTTTGTAGCGCCGGATTTTCGAGAGCTTGGTCTCCCACGGAGTCAGCCCCGGATTCTTCAGGAAATCAGCGAAAACCGCATCGTCGATGGCGACGATTTCGGGCACCACGAATGCCGTGGCCTCGCCAACAAGTGTCCACACATTTTGCAAACGCGCGCGCCGGGCAAGATTCGCGTTATCGGAGCTGTCCTCCGAAGCGCGGAGCATGGAAAAATGGCCGAGGCGTTCGAGGGAAATTTCGATCTGTTTTTCCGCTTCCAAAAGTTCAAGCAATGTCTCCGCCGACTCGCCTACGCGGCCGCGAAATGCCTTCAAGGCTGGATAATCGGCCTGCAATTTTTCAAATGCAGCCTCCCAATCGGCATCTGTCGCATAAAGGGAAGAGAGATCCCAAGTGTAGGCAACGGGAATTTCTGACCGAAGGGGCGTTTTGGCGGGAGCGTCGGGAGGATCGTTTTTGTAAGCAAAGATCATGATTGAAAAATGAAACAAAACGAATAAGCCCGGATCGGGGGGCAGGCAAAGCCGAAGATAACATGATATCTCTGTAATCTTCGCGTAGCGGCTGGAAATCTCCGACGGAAGGCCCTTATAGTTGGGCTTCGAGCGGCGACCCAGGGAAAGTCGGCGGCCGTCTTCTTGAATGCACTTGCGAGATTTTCAATCTTTAAAAGTTGTTGCGTCCTTCGTGGCCGCGCTGCTCTTCGCGTCTCCAATTCTGGCTGATCTGGCCGCTTCGGCCGCTGAAACGCCATCTCCCCCGCCGGCGCCGAACGCCAGGCAGACGATTGTCAGATCCGCCAAACTTCTCACGATCGGCAATAGTTTCGCCGACAATGCGACCGCGTATTTGCCGGGAATCGCCAAGGCCGAAGGAAAAGAGCTCACGATTTTCCGTGCGAATCTAGACGGAACTTCCATGCAGGATCACGTCGCGCATTTAAAAGCATTTGAGGCGAATCCGAACGACCCGAAAGGCAGTCCCTATCTATCACTGCCCGATCCGGTAACCGGAAAGAGGCGTTACATCAGTCTGCACGACGTATTGGAATCCGATCGCTGGACTTACGTAACCATTCAGCAGGTCAGCAGCATGAGTTACCGGCGGGAAACCTATGAGCCAGCCGCCGGGGTCCTCATTGCCTACATCCACAAGCACGCTCCGCAAGCAGAGATTCTGGTTCACCAAACATGGGCGTACCGCGGGGACGGAAACGTGTTTGCCGACGGGAAACTCACGCCGGAAGCCATGTATCAGCAGCTGAGATCGGCGTACAACGAATTGGCGGAAGATTACGACTTGCGGATTATTCCTTGTGGCGACGCCTTTTACTCGGCGCGCAAAACGCTGCGATGGACGTTCAAGTTTCCGGACCCGAACTTCGACTACCAGCACCCGGAGCCCGGCCAGTTGCCGGATCAGACTGGGAGTCTTTACAACGGCTGGATGTGGACGCGTGATGGTGGAAAACCGCGACTGAGGCTGGATGCCCGGCATGCGAACCCAGCCGGACGCTATCTCGGAGCCGCGGTATTCTACGAAATCCTCTACAAACAGCCGCCGTCCAGAGCATTCTGCCCTTCGATTTTGCAGCCGGAAGATACGGAAACGCTCCGCGCCGTCGCCCACGCCTCCGTTCTGGCAAGCAAACGCAAAGCACCATCCCAACTCACTGGAACCGCCGAAAAACCACGGAAATCGCCTGAATAACGGGTGTTGTCCGGGAGCTTGGTTCTCCTTGCTGACAGGCTTCGGGAAGGGCTTAAAATCCATCGCGGAGTACCCCTTATTTCTCAGCGATTACTAGAGTTGGATTCTCTCCTCCGATAATCTGGAATCATGAAAACCACCATCGATATTCCCGAAAAGGAACTCAATGATGCCATCCGTTTTACCAGGTCGAAGACGAAGCGGGAGGCAGTGGTCGCTGTGTTGGAAGATTTTAACCGCCGCCAGCGAATGGCAGCTCTGGTGAAATATCTGGGAACCTTTGATTCTTTGATGACAAATGACGAGATCGAAAACCTTGAAGAAATCGCTACCGAGTCATTGTCGTCGGATGTGAGCCGGTGAAACTCGTTGACACTTCTCTTTGGGTGCATGCCCTCAGGCGGAACGGCGACGGTAACAAAAAGCAAATTGTCGCTCAATTGCTCATGAGCGGTCAGGCCGCATGGTGTCCGGTTGTTCTTCTGGAGCTGTGGAACGGTATTGGCGACGACAACGAGCGGCAGATCCTCCGCGATTTTGAGGCGGCCATTCCCAACTATTCCATCACTGATGAAGTGTGGGGAAAATCCAATGAACTCGCGGGTCTTTGCCGAAAGGCGGGAAAACGACTCCCGTAACTGATGTCTTGATCGCCGCATGCGCGCGACATCACGGCCTCGAAGTTGAACACGCTGACGCTCATTTCGAGGTCATCCAGTCTCTATTCCGCTAATCAACCAGGGAAACTTCTGTCTCTTTTTGACGGCCCGGACCGTCGCTGATATAGAGGTCCCCCGGCCTGGCCGGGCATTTCCCTATGAAACGTTTCCTCTCAATTGGTGTTCTCGCCGTCGCATTCCTTTCTGCCATCTCCACCCTCCATGCCCAGGATTCGGCGACGATCACCGTGCAAAAGGGTGCACAACTCAACCTCCATGTCGCCAGCATTTCGGGCGGAGACGGCGCGAAAGTCACGAGTGTTCTTTCGAACGACTTAAAGCTCACCGACGCATTCGCTCTCGGTGGAAAAGACACAGCCAACTTTATCGTCAGCGGCACGTTTTCCGGAGGCCAGTTGCAAGGGAAGGTTGTCGATCGGGCTGGCGGCACAGTCCTTGCCAAAAGCTACAGCGGTGACGCGCGCCGCGCGGCGCATCAATTCGCCGATGACATCGTCGAAACCACCACCGGCGTTCCGGGTATTGCGAGCACAACCATCGCCTTCGTGGCCACCGCCTCCGGCAAAAAAGAGATCTACACCGCCGACTACGATGGCGCGAACCTCCGCCAGCTAACCCACGACGGTGTCATCAGCGTTCACCCGTCGCTCTCTCGCGATGGCCGGCAACTGCTCTATACCGGTTATCAGAGCGGTTACGCCGACATTTATAGAATCAATCTCGCGTCCGGCGCCCGGAATCGGGTTGCCAAATTCCCGGGCACAAACTCGGGCGGCGCATTTTCGCCCAGCGGAAGTGAATTCGCCGCCACGTTGAGCAAGGACGGCAATCCCGATCTCTACATCATCCCAGCTGGCGGCGGCAGCGCACGGCGGCTCACCCGCACGACGGGCGTCGATTCGTCCCCATCGTTTTCGCCCGATGGCAACCGCATTGTATACACGTCTGATATTAGCGGCGCGCCGCAGCTTTACATCATTCCAGCCAGCGGCGGCGCCGGAAGCCGGTTAACAACCGGTCACGGCTATTGCACCGAACCGAACTGGTCGCCTGACGGCAAGAAAATCGCCTTCAACATCCGCGGGGGCCCCGGTTTTCAAATCGGCGTCGTCAGTCCCAGCGGCAGCGGCAACCGTGTGCTCTCCACTGGCAACGCCGAAGATCCGGCATGGGGCAAGGATTCGCGTCACATCCTCTACGCCAGCGGCAGCACGCTTTATATTCTTGACGCTCAAAGCGGACGGCAGAATAAGGTCATCTCCGGCCTGGGAAAAATCTCCGAACCCACGTGGTCTCACTGATTCGCCCGAATCCGCTTTGACATTTCCAAAATTCATCGTCTCGTCATCGTCCCGTTTATGAAATTTTTCGCTCTGTCCTCGATCGGCCGATTTGGCTGTGTCGCGATCCTTTCTCTCACCCTCGGCGCATGTGCCAATAAGAATAAAACTGGCAATCAATACGCCGGCGTTGACGGCGATTACGTGTCTGGAACGCCTCTTCCGGAGCGCCAGGAAGGCGTCTCGTTCGTCGGATCCAACGTCGACAAAACTCAATTCCAGCCGATCTACTTCGGCTACGACAGCTCGGAAGTTTCCAGCTCCGAATCCGGAAAATTGGGGGCCATCGCGCAATTCTTGAAATCCGGGCGGAGCACAATCATCGTCGCGGGCTTTACCGATGATCGCGGCACCGAAGAATACAACCGCGGCCTCGGCGAACGCCGCGCGCAGGCCGTACGCAACTGGCTCATCTCCCAAGGCGCAAACGGCGGCAGCATTCAGACCGTAAGCTTTGGTGAAGAAATGCCCGCTGCCACCGGCAGCGATGAATCCGCCTACTCACAAAATCGCCGGGCGGAAGTCGGGGTCGTGAAATAACGACCCGCGCGAGTCTGGAAACCTTCTAACTTTATGGGCAAACAGCGGGGAGCAAAAAAATGAGTTTCCAGGAACTTGGCCTCAGCGAATCAGTCGTGCATGGCGTGCAATCGATGGGTTACCTCGATCCCACGCCGATCCAGTTGCGCGCCTTTCCTATCGTCCTCAGCGGTCGTGACCTTATTGGTTCGGCGCAAACTGGAACCGGCAAAACGGCGGCGTTCGCGCTGCCGATCTTGACCAAACTGAATTCGCACCAACCAAAACCCCGCTGTCTAGTCCTTGAGCCAACGCGCGAACTCGCGTTGCAGGTGGAAACAGCTTTTCGGGATTATGCTCGATTTAATGATCTGCTCGTCACATCGATTTACGGCGGTGTCGGCTACGGGAAACAGCGGGAATCACTCGCAGACGGTGTCGATACGCTAATTGCCACTCCCGGACGCCTCCTCGACCACATCAGTCAGGGAACGATCAGCCTCGATTCCATCAAAATCCTCGTCCTCGACGAAGTGGATCGTATGCTCGACATGGGCTTTCTTCCGGATGTTCGAAAGATCATCGAGAAATGTCCGCAAGAACGGCAGACCCTTTTCTTCTCTGCCACGCTGCCGCCGGAGATCGAGCGGCTTACGACGTGGGTTCTCAAGAATCCCGAGGTCATCGAAATAGGCGTTCGCCGCTCAGTCGCGGAAACGGTTTCCCATGCCTTCTACCCAGTGGCGATGGACCAGAAATTCGAGCTGCTTGCCATACTTTTGCAGAGGACCAACTACGACAGCGTCCTCGTCTTTACGCGCACCAAACACGGCGCCGACCGCATCGCGTCCCAATTGAAAGCCGCCAAACATTCCGTTGCCGTGCTCCATTCAAATCGCACGCAGCGCGAACGCGTCGAGGCCCTTGAAGGGTTTAAATCCGGCAAATACGAAGTGATGGTCGCTACCGACATCGCCGCACGCGGCATCGACATCGCGGGCGTGAGTCATGTGGTCAATTACGACATCCCGCAGCACCCCGAGGATTACGTTCACCGCATCGGACGCACCGGCCGTGCGCAAAATGTCGGCGACGCCTTTACCCTGGTGACCGCCGAAGAGGCTAAAGCGATGCAAGACATTGAACGCTTCATCGGGCAAAAAGTGGCACGGCTGAAAATCGAAGATTTTCCCTACAAATACACCGCCCTTTTCGACGAAGAAAAAAGCGCAAGCCGAACCGCGGTCCGGGGTATTCGGACAGGAAAAGGGATGAGTTTCGGCCGCCACGGTCGGCGATAGCCTGCTGTAATCACTTACTCCTAATCGTAGTCTTTTTGGGGCCGCCGGATAAGATTAAGATTACGATCAAGAGTAAGAGAATGAGCAAGACGCTCGCTTTCCCCGTAACTGCCGCCAAGCAGGCTGATCTGTTCCGCCGCATGACCGCGCTTGGCATATCCGAAGCCGACCTTGTGGAGTCGTTTTTCAAAACGGTGCGTAGCGGTGGAAAAGCCGGCCTGATTGGCGTGAATTTGTTCCACCCGGCGAGCGGCATCCGTGTTCACTGCCGTCGCGAGCGTAGCCAGGGCATCAACCGCTTTCTCGCCCGGCGCATGATCGTCGAAAAAATCGAAGCCAAAGTACGCCAGAAAGCCGCCGCTGAAATCAAACCAGCAGCACCACCCCAGGAGATTCCGCTCCCGCCTCCACCGCCGCAATGGGGCCTGGGACAGGACAAGGAATCCTGATCGCTTTTTTATCGCCTCCGGCGAGCCGCACACTTGATACTTTATGCGCCAGCGGCTCTTCGTTCTAATCGCCATCACGGGAATAGCTGTCGTCTGCGTGCTGCTATTGCTTGGACACCGCACCGAGGTTGCTCGGACGTCTTCTCCGGACGGAACCTTCCAGGCCGTTACCACCGTTTCTTCTTGGAGACGGTCTATCCCGGTCATGCCCGGCCAGTCGGGCGACCAGCCGTGCTACGTTGAGATTCTCCGTGCCGACGGAGCTTCGATGGGGGAGCTGCCGGTCGATATGGTTCAAATCGCCGTTGTCGAGTGGACATCAGACGGTGCCCAGATCAAGCTCGTTGGCGGCTGGGACTTCGTGAAAGGTCTGTGCTGGCACTGGGACCGAGACCAAACCCGCTATACTTATGTAAAAGGCCATGCACCTTGACCCCTGCGAACCAATGACAATCCGGTTGGATTGGTCACGTTTCAGGTCACGGCGGCTCTGAGCACGATCAGCTCCGTCGCCGGCGCAGACCGAGCAAAGCGAGACCGCCAACCGCGAGTCCGGCCGAACCCGGTTCCGGAATGGAAAATACGCCGATTCCGCCTTCGATGATCGCGTCGTTGTCTCCGCCATCGTGACCTTCATACCCGACCAGGAGCAGCGCACCGCCGGTGGGACTGTCTGCTGCAGAGATGAAGACAGATCCTTCGGGTAAGACGAGCCGGTCGCTGGGATCGCTCCCGGCTATTCCACTGGCGTAGGTGTTCACATAGTCGAGGAACTGTGGACTATTTGGATCCGTGTCAAACAGCAGAATGCCGTTCTGGCGCTCCAGCATCAGAGCAAGGAGAGTCATACCATCCAGCGTGAAAACCGACAAGCCCTCCGGTTCCGGTCCCTTGTCGTCCGAGCGAGTATCAAACCCGTCCGGAGTCTCGCCGCGGTTGATGTTGTGAGCGTTTTTGTCCAGCTGCAGAAGCAACGGCTCCAGCGACCCGGAGTCATGAACGAGCTTCAGCGAATCGTCCGGTTGCACTTCCCAGATCGAGTAAGAACGCGTGCCGAACATGGTCGGCACGTCGATATCTCCATCGCCGTCGGACATTGCTGATCGTTGCGGCGGTAACATTGTCGGCAGTATCGTCGTCCCTATCCGATGCGTCGATCGTCTGCTCGATAAAACCAAGGTTGTTCAAAGCAGTCCATTTGTTCGTTGCCCTATCGAAAACGCCGATCGCATTACTTTCCTGCAGACTGGCAAAAATTTTGTCGCCAGCCACAGCCACGTATTCAGGCTCGACGCTGAGGTGCGGGCTGCCTGATGTGCCTGCGGCATCGTTATTTCGCAGACCGGCTGCGCTCACGCCTGAGGCGAGATTGGACCCTGAAAAATCGAAGTCTGCGTCGTAGTCGATCCCGAAATGTTACTCAAATTAATATTAGCAACGTTGACGATACTAATCGAGCCGGGCGCCTGCGCTGAGGACGCTTTGAACTCCCCTTCATTCGCCACGTAGAGCGTGTTGCCGTCAGCAGAAAAGCGGACCGAGTCGGGGTGATAGCCCACGGAAAGCGTGCTGAGGACGGTGCCCGTGTTGTAGTTGAAAAACGCGAGTTTTCCGGGTGTTCCAGTGTTGTCCGAGGGGATCACCGTCACCACGCCGAAATCACGTCCGAGCGGGTCAAGCGCGACACTGCTCATGCTGCTGAGGGCGTTGATGCCCGTATTCGCTGGGTTGAGATCGATTTGAAAACGTTCGGTCAGCGCCCCCGTGCTGCCCAGATCGAGCACCTGAACACCGAAGGTCGCTGGATTGCTATCTTCGCCATCTGGATCGCTAACGTAAATGCCGGCGACCGTAAAGTTGTCGGGGGTATAACTAACGATCTCGATGCCGCCTTGCTTGGCGCCATCGGCGAAAGTGAAAGCATTGAGAAGGTCGAGAGACGGCGCGGAATACGCCGTGCTCAAGATGCCGCTAGTGGCAAGGCAAAGGACGGGGTTCCTGAGGGAGAGGAGGCTTTTCATGAGATGCGCAGAGGCTCATTTAAAGCACCATCGTGTTTCAAGTTGCCAATTGTAACAGTCTGGTGACACCGGGAGCACATCAGCGACCCGATACGGTTAGACCTGCAGATCTAACCCGGTTTCCGCGGACCACGCCCAATCGCCTGCAAGATTACCAGCCTTCGATCAAGGCCAAACGCTCGTCATGCTGGGTCAGCAAATCGACGGAAAAACTGCAGCCTTCGGCGTGCCAGAGACGCCAGATTTCCACACCATTGAGCGGCACGTGGATTTCTGCGGCCTCGTCGAACACATACAAAAAATGCGGACACCGTTCCAAACGTC
>DATDBU010000041.1:0-44618 GCA_036524675.1 Chthoniobacterales bacterium
ACTCAGCTTTCCGGCGAACCGCTGACTTTGCGGTTCTACGATGATTTTCGCCGGTGCTCCGGCTGCGGTCGGATTTACTGGCCTGGAACACATTTTGAGAAGCTCACGGCAAGGTTGAAACGTCTCATCCAACCAAGCTAACCGTGATAGCCCGTAATGAACCGCAAATGGCGGGCACGTAGTCATGCCTGGCATCTGCGGTCCCCGTCTGAAAACGGGCGCTAGGAAAGCGCCCCTCCTTGTAAAAAACGCCACGGACGACGGTTCTCCGCCCGAAACCGTCGTGTTCAGTGCTGTTTACCAAAGTAAGCCTAAACGCACAGGCGATAGCCGATGCCTGTTTCCGTTTTGATGAGCCTGGGAGAGGTATTGTCAGGTTCGAGTTTCTGTCGCAGATGCGTGATGTGAACGCGCAGGTATTGGGCCTGATTCTCGGCTTTCTCCCCCCAAACAGTTCGGAGAAGTTGTTTTTGGGTGACGACTTTGCCTGCGTGCTGCACGAGCGTTCGCAGCAGGGCGTATTCTGTCGCCGTCAGTTTTACGTCGGCGCCGGCGACTGTCACCTGGCGTGCGGAAAGGTCAACGCGGAGAGTGCCGCATTCGAAGACTGGTTCGCCTACTTCGGCGAGTGATCGCCGCTGAATCACCCGCAGACGCGCCAGCAGTTCGGCGGTGTTGAAAGGCTTTGTCACGTAGTCATTGGCGCCAGCATCCAACGCGGCGACTTTCTCTTCCGCTGCGTCCCGGACGGAAAGAATGAGAACGGGCACGTTGCTCCATTCCCGAAGGCGGCGCAGCACTTCGATGCCTTCCAGATCGGGTAATCCGAGATCAAGCACGATCACATCGGGTCGCCGAAAGACCGCCTCGTTCAGGCCTTGCCCGCCGGTCTCGGCGTCAAAGACCTGGAAGCGCTCGCTTTCCAACGCGAGTCGCAGCAATCGGCGGATTTGCTTTTCGTCGTCGATGATGAGCGCAACGGGGCCAGCTTTCATGGGATCGTCTCCAGATGTGTCGTGGTGGTAGTGACGGGAATGGTGATCGTAAAGCATGCGCCGCCGCCGGGTCGATTTTCCGCGACAATTTTTCCCCCGTGCGCCTCGACAAAACCGCGGGCGATTGAAAGACCAAGGCCCAGTCCTCCGGTGCGCGTTCCATCACCACGATAGAACTTTTCAAAGATACGCTGTTCGTTCTCGTGAGGCAGGCCCGGACCGCGGTCGCTGACAGAGATGCGAAGCTGGTTTTGATCAACATCCCCGGAGATCTCGATGGGACTTTCGCGAGGCGTGTAAACCGCTGCATTTGCGAGAAGCTTTGAAATGGCTTGTTCAAGGAGCGATGTGTCGACACTGACCAGCGGCGTCGCCTCCGGAGTCGCTATTCTCACGTGGCGGTTGGCGAGGGTGTCACGCTCAGCATCGACGGCCGATTGCAATAAGTCGCGCACTTCGCACCACTCGGGCTTTGGCTTTAGCACGCCCGTTTCGATGCGAGTCATGTCGAGGAGATGATTTACGACCCGATGAAGTCGCTTTGCTCCGTATTGAATCTCCCGCGCAAGCTCCTGTTGCGCCCCCACAGGCATTTCACGCAGCAAACTTTCCACGGCTGCGGAAATCGCGGCAATCGGTGTTTTAAGTTCATGCGAAACACAATCGAGCAATGTCTTGTGCAACCGTTCGGCTTCCTCGCTGAGCCTGGCTCGCTGGGCCACCTGGATCAGGCGGTCGCGCTCGATGACTTCCGCGAGCTGATCGGCAAATGCCTCCAGGAGCTGGCGCTCTGCGAAGGAGAGGCCGGCAGTTTTCGACAGCTCGACGCGCAGAACGCCGACAGTTTCTTTGAGCCGTTTAATCGGCAGATAAATCGCTCTGGCTTCGCGAAGCGTTTCTGTGAAACGGCCCGCCGCCTGCCCGTTTGCAAAACACCATCCCGCCACGCCCCGTTCTTTGTCCTCCAAGGCGCCCAAGCTGAGCGGATACGCCACCAAATCCGATTTGCCGCCCGGATCGAAGAGCACTGTCGAATCGGCGTGCAGCAAATCGTTTATTTCCCGTGCCGCGGCGACAAACGCCGCCTCGAGCGACGGCGCCGCGGCGACCGCCCGGACGACCTGATAAAGCGCTGTCGCCCGTTGCTCGCGACTCCGCTCAACCTGCTCGCGCGCTCGCAGCTGCGCAGTTAGGTGTCCGACTACCAAAGCCACAATGAAATAGGTCGCGAACATCAAAGCGTCCTGCGCTTTTCCGATGTAAAGAGTATAAAGCGGCGGAATGAAAAGGAAGTTCCAGAGCAGCGCGCTCAGGGCCGCTACCAATAGCACCGGTCCTCTGCTCAGCACCAGACCGGCAAGCAAAACACTCACAAGATAGATCAGGGAGATTGACCAGTAGCCGGTGATCGGACTGAGAAGGAAGCAGGCGAGGGTGAGCACGGCGACGCCGGCAGCGCCGAAAAGATATTCACGCGGAGGTGCAAAACCTGGTGGCCGGCGAAAACGCTGCGCGCTATCCTCCGCATCGGCGCGGACAACGTAAACGTCGATGTTGCCGCTTCTGCGAATGACCCGATCCACGAGCGAACCACCGTGCAGGAAGTCGCGTAGTGGGGATCGGAAGGATTTGCCGAGGACAATCTGAGTCACATTGCCCTGGCGAGCGACACGCAACAGCGCCTCAACGACGCCCTCCCCGGTCGTGGCGATTACTTCCGCGCCAAGTTCCCTCGCTAGTGCCAGGTTACGGGCAAGACGCGCCTTTTCTTCGTCGGATAACAACCGGGAGGATTCGACATGCACCGCTATCCACGGTGCGTCCAGTCCCGCCGCGGCGCGGCGCGTCCAACGGATCAACGGCTCCGAGTAAGGGCTTGCGCTCACCGCGACCGCCAGCCGTTCGCTGGCTTTCCAGGGACCCGCGATTTGCCGCGAGCGCATGAAATCGCGGAGCTCCTGATTCACTCTTTCGGCCGTGAACCGCAGTGCCATCTCGCGCAGGGCCGTCAGATTTCCTGTTTTAAAGAAGTTCTCGGCGGCGGTAGCGGCGTGATCGCCGAGATAAACCTTTCCCTCAGCGAGCCGCTTCAGTAGATGGTCCGGCGTGAGATCGACCAGCTCCAATTCAGCAAAATCGAGAATGGAATCCGGCACCGTTTCACGCACCACAACACCGCTGATTTGTGCGACCACATCGGCCCGGCTCTCGACGTGCTGCACGTTAAGCGTGCTGTAAACGTTGATGCCCGCGTCGAGCAGTTCGAGTACGTCTTGGTACCGCTTCGGGTGACGGCTGCCGGGTGCATTGGTGTGGGCCAGTTCGTCCACGAGCACAAGCTGCGGCTTGAGCTGAAGGACTGCATCGAGATCAAACTCGAGCAGTTCGATTCCGCGATACTCGACCTTTTTCCGCGAGAGCTGCGGCAGATTGTCGAGGAGCGCCCCGGTTTCCGGGCGTCCGTGCGTCTCGACGACGCCAACCACCAGATCGACGCCTTCAGCGAGTCGCTGAAGGGCTGCGCGAAGCATCGCATAGGTTTTCCCAACGCCGGGCGACATGCCAAAAAAGATGCGCAGCGAACCGCGCTTGCCTCGCTCCTCGTCCGACTTGATGGCGGCGAGGAGCTGATCGGGGTCGGGTCTGTCAAACTCGTTCGGCACGACTATATTCTACTTTATGCTGTCCAGTGCGAGGTTCAGCGTTAGCACGTTCACCCGTGCTTCACCGAGGATGGCAAGCTGCGGTTTTTCGACAGAATGCTCGACGAGTTCGGCCACGCGTCGCTCTTCGATGCGGCGGGCTTTGGCGACCCGCCCGACCTGAAGGTGCGCAGCCTCGGGTGAAATGTGCGGATCGAGACCGCTCCCGGAAGCGTAGAGCATATCGGTAGGCAAGGGTGCATCCGCTGAAACGTGATGCGCATCACCCAACGCGGTCGCTCGTTCGGCGATTTGTTTTTGCAGCTTTTCGCTCGCGGGACCGAGATTGCTCGCGCCCGACGCAACGGTCGCGTAATCAGCCGCAGAAGGGCGTGGCCAGAAGTAACGATCGCCCTCAAATTTCTGCGCGAGCAGCGACGAGCCAACGATCTTTCCGTCCCGCACGATGAGACTTCCGTTTGCCTGATGGCGAAAGCAAAGCCAGCTGATGCCTGTGACCACAAGGGGATAGAACACGCCAGTCAAGATCGTGAGCATCGCGAAAACACGGAACGATTGGAGCAATAGATTCATGGGTTGTGACGTTTTCATGCGAGGTGCAGCGTGGTGAGGATCAGATCGACAAGCTTGATCCCAACGAATGGAGCAACGAGACCTCCGACACCGTAGATGAGCACATTCCGCTGAAGGATCGCGGCAGCGCCGAGCGCATGATACCGCACTCCTTTGAGGGCGAGCGGAATGAGCGCGACGATAATCAGGGCGTTGAAAATTACGGCGCTGAGAATGGCGCTCTGCGGCGAGTGCAACCGCATGATGTCGAGTGCGCGCAGCGGTCCATCGTGCCCGCTTGTCACATAGAGCGCAGAGAACATTGCTGGCAGGATCGCGAAGTATTTCGCCACATCGTTGGCGATGGAGAACGTCGTTAGCGACCCGCGTGTCATGAGGAGCTGTTTTCCGATTTCGACGATCTCAATGAGCTTCGTCGGATTACTTTCCAAGTCCACCATGTTACCGGCTTCGCGCGCGGCTTGTGTGCCAGTGTTCATCGCGAGACCCACGTCGGCTTGAGCCAGGGCGGGCGCGTCATTTGTGCCGTCGCCGGCCATCGCCACGAGGCGGCCTTCGCCTTGCTCCTTGCGAATACGGGTTAGTTTGTCCTCGGGCGTTGCCTGCGCCATGAAATCGTCGACGCCGGATTCAGCAGCGATTGCGGCTGCGGTTAAGGGATTGTCGCCTGTGATCATTACCGTGCGGATGCCCATCTTTCGGAGCTGCGCGAACCGCTCGCGAATGCCGCCTTTCACGATGTCCTTGAGGAAAATAGCGCCGAGAACGCGCTTCTCCTCGGCAACCACGAGAGGAGTGCCGCCGCCGCGCGAGATTTCGTCCACGGCGATACCGATTTCGCGTGGAAAAATGCCGCCGTTCGCTTCGACCCATGCGCGGACTTCAGTCGAAGCGCCTTTACGCAATGAAAGCGGCGGCTGGCCATCCAGCGCAGGAATCTCGACGCCGCTCATGCGCGTCTGGGCCGTGAAAGGAACAAACTGCGCGTGCTTTTCCGCCACATCGTGCGGGCGCAGGTTGAAACGCTCTTTCGCGAGAACGACGATCGAGCGGCCCTCCGGCGTTTCGTCCGAGAGCGATGCGAGCTGTGCGGCCGTGGCCAGTGCGTGTTCATCAACGCCGTCCGCGGGAATGAAGCTTGCAGCCTCTCGGTTGCCGAGCGTGATAGTGCCCGTCTTGTCGAGCAGCAATACGTCGATATCGCCTGCCGCTTCGACGGCGCGTCCGCTCGTGGCGAGCACATTGCGGCGCATCAGCCGGTCGATGCCGCTGATACCGATGGCGCTGAGCAAACCGCCAATGGTTGTCGGAATCAGACAAACCAGTAACGAGACGAGAACGGGAATTGAGGTGTTGACCGCGCCGCTCTGACCCGAGGCGTTCTCGCTATAGCGCGCGAATGCAGGCAACGTAACTACCGCAAGAATGAACAGCGCCGTGAGGCTCACGAGCAGAATGCCGAGAGCGATTTCGTTTGGTGTCTTCTGCCGTTCGGCTCCTTCGACCATCGCGATCATTCGGTCGAGGAAAGTCTGCCCAGGCTCCGAGGTCACGCGCACGACGATGCGGTCACTGATCACGCGCGTGCCGCCGGTGACGGCGCTCCGGTCCCCGCCGCTCTCGCGAATAACCGGGGCGGATTCACCCGTGATCGCTGACTCATCCACGCTGGCGATGCCTTCGATAACGTCACCATCGGCAGGGATGACGTCGCCCGCTTCGCATACCACCGTATCACCGCGGCGCAACTCGCTCGCCACGGCTTGTTCCTCCGAGCCATTGCGGAGCCGGCGCGCCATCGTTTTCGTGCGCATCTTCCGCAACGTGTCGGCGTGGGCTTTTCCGCGTCCTTCCGCCATGGCCTCGGCAAAGTTGGCAAATAGTAAGGTGAACCAGAGCCAGAGCGTGATTTGAACGGTGAAGAGGCTGAATTCGCGGAAAAGCGCCAGGGTAGTCAATGCCGCGCCGATCAGCACGACGAACATTACTGGGTTCCGCCACTGGACCCGCGGATCGAGCTTTTTGAAGCTCTCGCGGATCGCGGCGAGGATGAGTTCTTTTTCGAATGTAGCAGCGGGTTGTTTACTCATGGTTGGATCAAAAGAGGCGGCCTTGATTCATCAGGAAGTGCTCGACGAGCGGGCCTAGACAAAGAGCCGGAAAAAACGTGAGTGCGCCGACGATGAGGATGACGCTGATGAGCAGCGCGATGAACGTTGTGCCATCGGTTGGGAATGTGCCTGCGGTCAATGGCGCAATCTTCTTTCGCGCCAAGCTGCCGGCGATTGCGAGCGCCGGAATGATGACGCCGAAACGTCCCAGCAGCATCACGAGGCCAAGCGCGTAGTTGTAGAAGTTCGTGTTGGCGCTGAGGCCGGCGAAGGCGCTGCCGTTGTTTCCCGCGGCGGATGCAAACGCATAAAGAATTTCACTGAGCCCGTGCGGGCCTTTGTTATTCAAACTCGCAAGCGCCGAAGGCAGCACGGCCGCGACTGCGGAGCCGAACAGGATGAGCGCGCAGGGCAACAACACGGCCACCATCGCCCAGCGGATTTCGTGCGCCTCAATTTTCTTGCCCAAATATTCTGGTGTCCGTCCGACCATCAGCCCGGCTATGAAGACGGTGAGGATTGCGAACATTAGGATCCCATACATGCCGGCGCCGACACCGCCGAAGATGACCTCTCCAAGCATGACGTTGACCATCGGCACCAGACCGCCGAGCGGCGAAAAGCTGTCGTGCATGGCGTTAACGGAGCCGTTTGATGCGTCCGTCGTGGCCGTCGCCCAGAGTACGCTGTTGAAAATGCCGAAGCGCGTCTCCTTTCCCTCCAGCGATGGGTGCGAAGCTTCCGCCCACCACGCGACGGCGAGCCCCGCCAGAAACAGTGTTATCATCGCCGCGAAAAGAACCCAGCCCTGACGCCGGTTGCCGACCATGACGCCGTAGGTGTAGGTCAGCGCCGCCGGAATCAGCAGGATTGCGAGCATCTCGAGAAAATTGGTGAGCGGCGTCGGGTTCTCGAATGGATGGGCGCTATTCACGCCGAAGAAACCGCCGCCGTTGGTCCCAAGCTGCTTGATCGCAATCTGCGATGCAGCCGGACCCTGCGGAATGATCTGCTCCGCGACCGTCTGCTCCTCCGTCTCCGGGTTGCCTTGCGCATCTTTTATCGGCTGCCCGCTGGGATTGAGCTTTTGCACCTGCACCTGGTAAGGCGCGACCAGCGTTGCCGTGTCGTAGGCGCGGAAATTCTGCACCACTCCTTGCTGGACAAGAACCAGTGCGAAGATCAGCGATAGCGGCAGGAGCACATAAAGCGTGCTGCGCGTGAGATCAGTCCAGAAATTCCCGAGTGCTTCACCCGAACGGGTCACCAGCCCACGCGTGAGCGCCAGCATCACGGCAATTCCCGTTGCGGCGCTGACAAAATTCTGCACCGTGAGCCCGAGCATCTGCGTGAGATAGCTCATCGTCGATTCGCCCGAATACGCCTGCCAGTTGGTATTCGTCATGAAGCTAATCGCCGTGTTGAGCGCGAGCGGCGCTGGCACATTCGCGAGCTTCGCCGGATTTAATGGCAACCAGCCTTGCGTGATTTGCAGCAGGAATACGAAAGCGAATCCGATCGCGTTAAAGACCAGCAGCGCCAGGCAATACTCCGTCCAACGCATCTCTCGCTTCTCATCGACGCCACCGAGCCGGTAGATCGTGCGCTCAATCGGCCGCAATAACGGGGAAAGCAGCGTGCTCTTTCCTTGAAATATTCGCGCCATGAACGCCCCGAGCAGGGGCGTAAGCGCAATTACACCGAGGAGATAGAGGGCCAGTTGAACGAAGTCTCGTGGGGACATGCCACGAGCCTCATCCGACAACGCATCCTTGGGTAATTAAGAGACCGCCGGAACGTATTAAGATTTTGCTAAGGCGCGTGGACGATCTTTACGTTTTCAACCCGGCCCATTTGATCGTAGAACGAGGGAGGTATGGGAACCCAGGCAAGAAGCAGGGCCCCGACAACTACAACTAGCCACTCCATTAGCCACCTCCCCAGCTTCGATTTCTTCTTCTCGGCCGGGGGGACGTCCATGACGTCGGCCCCTTTTATCCTTCGATCACGTTGATCTCCACGGGATCAACTTTGACGCCGATTTCTTCCAGCCACGCAATGGCCTGCTGGATGGTTTTTCGTTCGCCTTCGACTTCCAGGGACATCACGCCGGAATCGCTCGCGATGGATGCTTGCCGGATATTCGGCACGACATCGAAGCGTTTCACCAGCTCGTAAACGATCGGTTTGGTTACCAAATCGGCCGGGAAATCGAGCCAAAGCCGCTGTTTTTCGATCGCCATAGGTGTCGTAGACATAAGTCTAACCCCCGGCGATTGCAGGGACAATGCTGATTTCGTCGCCTTCCTTTACCGCTGTGGCGTTCTCTTCGAGAAAACGAATGTCTTCATCATTGAGATAGACGTTCACAAACCGCCGGATTTTGCCGGACTCGTCACAGATACGTTCTTTCAAGCCTGGATACGTCGCGTCGAGATGGTTGAGGATGTCCTGAACGGTCGCTCCGTCAGCCTGGACGACTTCCTGTTCGTTGGTCAGTTTGCGTAAAGGGGTGGGGATTCGGATGTTGGTGGGCATAATGAAAATGAAACTTTAGTCCTGCTCTTTAACTTTTCGTCACTCTAAGAGCTCACATGATGTCGAAACATGGCAGAGTAAGTTCAGGCGCTAGCGGGCGACGAGATGTTTGCCGATCACCTCGTCAAACTCGCGTAGGCTCGGTTTAATCAATGTTGGTTCGCCGCATTTTCCGACGATGGCTTCCTGTGTTTTCAGTCCATGACCGGTGATGCAGAGCACGGCACTGTCGTCAGCCGGGATTTTCCCGGAGGCAATCAATTTTTTCGCGCAGGCAACCGTCGTTCCGCCCGCGGTTTCGGCAAAAATACCTTCCGTCTCAGCGAGCAGGCGGATGCCTTCGATGACTTCTTCGTCCGTCACGTCTTCGGCAAAACCGCCCGTTTCGCGCATTGCGTGAATGGCATAGTAGCCGTCTGCCGGCGTGCCAATAGCGAGCGATTTCACGATGGTTTCCGGTTTGGAAACTGGCTTCACGATGTCCGTTCCGCGTTTCATTGCCGCGGAAATCGGACCGCAGCCGGCAGCTTGCGCGCCGTGAATGCTGTAAGGAGTCTGCGGCACGAGTCCCAACTGGGAAAATTCTTTGTAGGATTTGTGGATTTTCGTGAGCAACGAGCCGCTCGCCATCGGGACTACGGTATGGCGTGGAATGTTCCAGCCGAGTTGCTCCTGGATCTCAAATCCCATCGTTTTCGAGCCTTCGGCGTAGTAAGGACGCAGGTTCACGTTTACAAAGCCCCAGCCATATTTGCCGGCGATCTCGGAACAGAGGCGGTTGACGTGATCATACGCGCCATGAATGCCGATGACGTTCGTGCCGTAAACGAGCGATCCGAGCACCTTGCTTTGCTCCAGATCCGCTGGAATCAAAACGTAGCTTTCCAAGCCTGCCGACGCGGCATTCGCGGCGACGGAATTGGCCAGATTCCCCGTGGAAGCGCAGGCCACGGTTTTGAAACCCAGTTCGTGCGCACGGCTTAACGCTACGGACACGACGCGATCCTTGAACGACAGCGTCGGATAATTGACGGTGTCATTCTTGACATATAACTCCTTAATACCCAATCGCTTGGCAAGGCGCGGCGCCTTCACGAGCGGGGTGAAACCCACCTGCAAACCCACGGTCGGCACCCCATCAACGGGCAGCAGCTCCCGGTAACGCCACATCGTTTGCGGACGCGATTCGATCCGTTCGCGGCTGATGACGCGGGCGATGGATTCGTAATCGTAAGCAGCCTCGAGCGGGCCGAAGTCGAATTCGCAAATGTGGATGGCTTCCTTCGGATAAAGGCGTCCGCATTCACGACATTTCAGATTCGAAAAGAAAGGTTTGGCGGGTTTGTCCATAGCTGTCGTTTGGGTCTCACGACCAGAGCTCTGCAGGCTGGCGATCCGTGAAGCGGAGACGAAGAGACCTTACACGACGGGGATGGTCAAAGTGCATACGGCCAAATTCGTCTCTCATCTTCTCCCGGGACAAGCTCACTTTCGCGATTTGTCTCAGGCTGGATTTGGCACCCGGTCCTTTGTTCTTGCGAACTCAGCGGTTGCCGTGACTTCATCGGGCCAGTCCCTCAGTCACTCTGGATAAGAGTGCGGCAATAGTAAATGAGGCTGCCCGTTCGTCAAAGAGAAAAGTTGGCGTATTGGTCCAACAAATCGCCTGACTCCTCTCTCTTCCGTCTTTCTCTGCGCAGGATTTGGCTTCGACCCAGGAGCAAGAGAAAGACTTAAGGGAAAGATCAAAGACTCTTATTGCCATATCCGTATCTGCAGCTACGCCGATGAACCCCGAAACATCTCCAGCCGATATCGAATCCGCACCGCCGCCCCTCGCGCCCGGTGGCAGGGGGCATCGCCTCAGCGGAAGGCAAATCGCTATATTCGCGACTATTATTCTGGCAATCCTCCTTACGGCTACGACGTTTGTGTGCACGACATGGGGCTTTTTCTGGCAAGGCGCTGCCGTGCGAAAATGGCAGATCGTGCCGTTCCTGCTTTCCGTGCTTTTCGTCCCAACAACGATTATCGGACTCCGCCGGTCAGACCCGGTGCTTCGATTTCTTTATCGGATTTCGTCAGTGTGGGTCGGCGTTTTGAGCTTTTGCGTCTTCGCCGCCGCCGCAAGCTGGATCGTATTGGGAATCGTAAACTTGGCTGGTCTCGACATTTCTCGGCGTGCGATTGGCGCGCCGCTATTCGCGATCGTGGCGTTGCTGAGCATTTACGGCATCGTGAACGCTTCCCGGATTCGGATCAGACGGATCGACGTCGAGCTGCCAAATCTGCCGGAAGCTTGGCGTGAACGGCGAGCGGCATTGGTGACCGACCTGCACTTGGGAAATCTCAATGGTGCGCACTTCGCGGCCCATGTCGTATCACGAATTCAGAGGCTCGGACCGGATGTGGTGTTCATCAGTGGTGACCTCTTCGACGGCACGCAGACGCATCTTGATCGCCTTGCCGCACCCTTGAAACGCCTTCGCGCTCCCCTGGGCGTGTATTTTGTTACGGGCAACCACGAAGAATTCACGAATCGGGAACAATACACCAAGGTCGTCGAGCAATTGGGAATCCGGGTGCTCAATAACGAAAAAGTTGCCATCGAAAACGTGCAAGTCGTCGGAGTGCATGACGGAGAAGCCAGCGAACCGGAGCTTTTTCGCTACTTCCTGAAAAGCGCGGACTTGGACCCTGACCGCCCCAGTATTCTCCTCGCGCATCAGCCCGCAAATCTGCGGATCGCAGAAGAAGCCGGAATCTCGCTCCAGCTTTCAGGACACACGCATCGGGGACAATTCTGGCCGTGGACCCTGATTGCCTCACGGGTTTACGGGCGATTTGCCTATGGATTGAATCGTGTCGGAAACCTGATGGTTTACACCAGCAGCGGCGTCGGCACCTGGGGGCCGCCGCTGCGGATCGGGACCCAACCTGAGATCGTGTTGCTGCGTTTTTTGTGAACTGAAGATCAGGCCGCGTTTGGATTTTTCGATGCTTTAGCCAGCGCCAAAACAGCCCATCCGGCAAGAAAGGACAACCCGCCGAGCGGCGTGATCGCGCCGAGCCATTTCGTTCCCGTCGCTGCGAGCACGTAGAGCGTCCCGCCAAAAATCAGGATGCCGATCAGGAAAAACCACCAGGCGATTTTTCGGGAGCCCTCGCCAGTCTGCCCACTGATTGCCAGCATCGCGACCGCATGAATGAGGTGATAGAGCGAAGCCGTTTTCCAGATTTCCACCGTCCCAAGCGCTTTCATCTGTGGCTCCAATCCATGCGCACCGAATGCTCCCAATGCCACGCCCAAAAACGCCACAGCCGCCGAAACACGAAATGCAGTCAGTTTGTTCATCGTAAAGGTCGCAACTCTAAAACGCGCGTTTCAGTTTGTCCGCGAGAGTTTTCTTCTCCAGCAAAGGGGGAACGGTGGAATCTCGTCCGCCCTTTCCCTTGTGAGCGCATCCTATGTGTTGGAAGCCGCCGTATATTGAGACGCGCTAAGCAACGGCGGGCACCGTCCGCGCTATGATCTCGTGCGCCGCGCGATATCCGCTGGCGATTGCCGCGTGAACCGTGCCGTGGTGGCCAGAGGAGTCAGTGGCTTCACCCGCAAAAAAGAGAGTGTTTTCAAGGGGTTGTGCCAGTTTCCGCGCGGCTTCAATACCCCCTACGCCAGGATAGCTGTAGGCTCCTAACGAAAACGGATCAGTGCTCCAATTGTGGGAATGGCATGAGATCACCTCGCCATCGATAAAGTTTTCACTAACCCCGAAAATCTGTGAAAGCGAAGCCGCGGCTTGAGCAAGAATCTCCGTTGGTCGACACTTCGCGAGTTTTTCGCCAGCCGGTCCGGCGGCCCAGCCTGCAAGCAGATTGGTCGCCGCTGGTATTTGCGTCCACCAAGTTGGAATAGGGGCGTCATGGGAAACGACATAGCCAAAATCTCCGGCAATTTGCTCCCACCAACGGTGTTGAAACCGGAGGATGACTTTGACGGCGTGCCCCATTTCGAGGTGTGAAAGCAGATCGCTTTTTGCAGTAAGAAGGGGGTCGAATGCAAGGGTACCCGCTCGCAGGACGCCCAAAGGCACCGTAATGATAGCATTTTTTGCCGTGTAAGTGGCGCGTGAGGTACGTATTGCGACGTTCTCGAATTGCCATTTTACCTCAAGGACGGCTTCGGAAAGCCGGATGGATTCTGCGGGGAGTTCGCGGGTCAATTCCTGGATGATCGCGTCGTATCCCTCATTCACACGAAAGTTTTTCTCGCCGTCGATCTCCGCGTATGCGCGTTCCGAAAGGGCAATGGCCGGTGCGCTGATGATCTCGGCACGAGCCGCATTGAATCCCTGCGCGTACTGTCTTGCCATGCGTTTGGCTGAATCCGGTGCATCGATGCCATCGAGAAATTCCTGATAAGTAATGTCTTCGTTGGGATTGATCTGGCTGTTGACCGATTGCACCAGGGACCAAAAATCATTCAGCGGCTTGAGCTTGCCATTGTCTGAAAAGAGCCGGACATCGGAGCTTTCTTCAACGGACAGACCGGCTTTTTCGATCAGCTCGGATGTCGCCCGGGGCCGCCCGTGAACGAACTCCGCTCCCAACTCAATCGGTGTCTGAAAACCCGCTTCACGTCGCGTAAAAATCCGCCCGCCGATCCGGTCGCGTGCCTCGATGATGAGAATCCTTCGGCCTTGCCGATTCAGTTCGCGACCCGCCGCAAGCCCTGCGGCGCCGGCTCCAATGATGATCGTGTCAAAATGTTCGCTCATGAGTTCACGCACTCCGCATATTGACCCAGCATTTGTAAATGATAGATCATCTATCAAAATGAAAACGGCAACGGTCGCGGATCTTCGTAATAACTTTGCCCGAATTTCCAGGTGGATCGAGGAAGGGGAATCTGTCCAGATTACGAGACGCGGGCTTCAGTTTGCAATGCTCAATCCGGTGCCGAAAGATAGGAAAAACGTGGAATGGCCCGATTTTGCCGCGAGGCGAAACCGGATTTTTCCAGACGGTCCCCCTCCAGGAAAACCGCTCTCGGAAATTGTAAGCGAAGGCCGCGGCGAATATTGATGTCGTCACTCATATGGCGCCATATGTCGATACCGGCATTCTTGTGAAGAGCAACGTATCAGAACGCAATTCACACGAGGCTGACGTGCTGCTGTTCGGAACGTTGCCTCCATTGCCGCTGACACATTTTCAGGAATTGGAAATTCGCAATGCAATGCGTTTGAAACGCGGCCGCGGCGAACTCTCCCAACTGGAGCTCGAACAATCGCTCCGCGATTTCCAAGAGGACATTGACGCAGGCCGATTCGAGCGTCCCATTTACGATGTCCACGCTGTTTTTTGGCGCGCCGAGAATCTTTCGGCCAGGTACACGGCCGAGACCAAGGCGCGGAGTCTGATATCCTCCATGTCGCGGCCGCACTTGAAATAGGCGGCCGCGATTTTCCGTCGTTTGATGATCGTCAACGCGTGGTTGCGGAGAAGGCAGGCCTAAATGTCATTCCCGCAGTCGTTCCGCGGCCTTAATTTTCGATGGCTTTTGCGTCCCGTTCTGAATCGATGCGTGCGGTCTTAAGACTTACAAACTTAAAACCTAAGACTTATTACTAAGTCACCCGTTAAGGATCGCCATCATCGGCTCGGGATAACGTTCGCCTTCGGCGGCGCCGGGCGGGAAGAGGCGATCGATCTCGGCGAGTTCGACTTTGCTCAATACTACGTTCGCGGCGCCGAGATTGTCTTCCAAATACTTCACCCGTTTCGTGCCTGGGATGGGGACGATGTCGTCGCCTTGTGCCAGAATCCACGCGAGAGCCAGTTGAGCGGGTGTGACACCCTTGGTTTCTGCGAGCGCAGAAACATGATTGGCGAGCGCGATGTTTTTGCTGAGCGCTTCGCCCTGAAAACGCGGATTCGTCAGGCGCCAGTCCGAGGCGTCGAGGTCCGCCGTTTTCTGGATCGTGCCGGTGAGAAAACCGCGTCCAAGCGGACTATAAGGAACGAAGCCAATGCCGAGTTCGCGGGTGGTTGCTAAAACGCCGTTTTCCTCGGGATCGCGCGACCAGAGGGAGTACTCACTTTGCACAGCCGCGACGGGATGGACGGCATGTGCCACGCGGATGGTTTGCGGCGCGGCTTCAGACAGACCGATGGCGCGGATCTTGCCAGCTTTTACGAGTTCGCTGAGGACGCCGGCAACCTCCTGGATGGGAACTTGCGGGTCCACGCGATGCTGGTAAAACAGGTCGATCCTGTCGATGCCGAGCCGTTTGAGACTCTCGTCAGCGACTTTCCGGATGTTTTCGGGCGAACTATCGAGCCCGTCGATCCGGGACTTTGTAACTGGATCAATCCGGAAGCCGAATTTTGTTGCGACGACAATTTCGTCGCGGTTCACCTCTTTAAGAAACCTGCCGATGAGTTTTTCGTTCTCGTAAGGTCCATAGATCTCGGCGGTATCGAGAAAATTACCGCCGAGTTCGATGTAACGATGCAGCACTCGGAACGATTCCGTTTCGTCGGCGGGGCCGTAGGCGAACGACATGCCCATGCAGCCCAGGCCGACGCTGGAGACGGTTAGTGGGCCGAGTTTGCGAGTGGGAAGTGTGGTCGATGACATGGATCAATGCTAATCCACCAGATTGCGATTTCATTCGCAGCGCACGCCAAACTTCTTGCAAAACACGCCATCCGGCGGCTCGGTGCCCTACACGTATTCGACGACGTCGGTTTTCGGGAAGCGCACCTTCGCCAATGACGCATATCTATCGCTTTCCGCGCGGTAACCAACAGCAGCGACGACTGCGCTGGTGAGGTTTTTTGCTCCGAGGCCGAGGATTTCGTCATATTTCTCGGGATCGAATCCTTCGATGGGGCATGTGTCCACGCCGAGGATGGCGGCTGCAGTCAGAAAGTTGCCGAGTGCGATGTAAACCTGGTTCTTGTTCCAAGGAAGATTCGGTCGGCTGCTATTGGCGGTGTTGAGCATGTCCTTGAACCCGACCAGGGGCGGCTGATCCGTTGGCACGCCTCGAGCGGCGGAAATGCTCCGGATGTAAGCGTCCGTGTGCTCACGCGTGTTTTCTTTGAAAACGGCAAAGACAACGAGGTGCGAAGCGTCCGTGATTTGTGATTGATTCCGCGAAGCCGGTTTCAGCTGTTCACGCACAGTCGGGTCGGTAATCACAAGAAATTTCCACGGCTGAAGTCCGTAGGACGACGGTGTCAGGACCAGTGCTTCTTCAAGTGCAAGCCAGGTTTCGACCGGAACCTTCTTCGTAGGATCGAATTGTTTTGTGGCGTATCGCCAGCGTAGCTGCGTGAGGAGTTGTTCTTCTTTGGTGAGTGTGCTCATTGGTTTTCGGTTTCAGATGCCCTGGGGAAAACCGATGACGATTTTGCCGATCGACGTTCCGGATTCAAGCCGGAGATGGTTCAGCAGCACTGGAGGCAGTTACCAAAACGACAAATCCGTCCGTGAAAAGCGGCTTCGTGGGTTACAAGATGCCCCGCAGCAGACCGCCTTCCGCGCGCAACGCCGCTCCGTTGGTTGCCGACGCGAGTGGGCTGGCGACATAAGCAACCAGTGAGGCAACCTCATCGGTCGAGGCGAACCGCCGTAAAAGCGAACTCGGTCGCGCTGTTTCGAAGAATTCCTTCTCTGTCTGGTCAGCCGTTTTGTTTTGGGAACGCGCCAAGTCCTTGATGAATTGCTCGACGCCTTCTGACCACGTCGGGCCCGGAAGCACGGAGTTCACTGTGATGCCGGTGCCGGAAGTGGTCTCGGCAAGTCCCCGCCCGAGAGCGATTTGCATGGTTTTCGTGACGCCGTAGTGAATCATCTCGACGGGGATGTTCACCCCGGATTCGCTGGAAATAAAAACGATGCGTCCCCAGTTCTTTGTGCGCATGCCGGGCAAATAACTGCGACTTAACCGCACGCCACTCAGGAAATTCACTTCGAAAAAGCGAGTCCAGTCTTCGTCCGGGATATCTTCGAATGCTTTCGGCTCAAAGATGCCGAGGTTGTTCACCAGAATGTCCACCGTCGGAAATTTGGCGAGGATTTCGGTCGCGCCCGATGCCTGACCGAGATCGCCCGCAAACGATTCCAGCTTCGCGTCGGGATGCACGTCCCGGATTTTTGCAAGGGCTTCGTCCACGCGCTTTTGGGTGCGCCCATTGACGATCACGCGTGCGCCTTCGCTTGCGAGCCTAATGGCGATTGCGAGCCCAATGCCACCGGTTGACCCGGTGACAAGGGCCAGTTTGTCATTGAGTTGGAGATCCATATTTTCGGGAAATCAAGCCTTGCCGCCGTAGGAAATATGGTCGTCCGCATCCAGGTAATCGGCGATTGAAACAATGTCCGTCCGGGTGGTGCTGATGTTTCTGACTTCGCCAAGGAACCATTCCTTGCTGTCCACGTCTCCCGGTGAACGTGTCTCCTGGAAGGCCGACCACGCGGCGATTTCCCAAGGCTGCCGTTTGTGCGCCGCGTTTTCGTTGATCCAGTCCAGGATCTCGCCATCGCCTTTGCCGAGAGCGAGTTGCTCCCGCAACGCTTCGGCTGAGATACCAACAAAGTTAAGGAACTGTTGATCAACCGGACAGGCGTAATGGTATGGGCCGTTTTTGCCGACGATTTCAGCGCGGCCTTTGTCGAGTGCGCGCGGCAATAGCCCATAGCCACCCAGGCGGACGCGCGGACTGCGGGGTGGACGTTGATTGAGATCGGGGGCTGCGATGGTTGTTGTGCTCATAGGTCTTTAGGTTTGGGTTTTTAGAAAGCTTTACGCAGCGTTTGGGATCGCTGCCGTCGCTCGATGTCGGCGAATGTCAGGCTGCGATTGCAATGTTTGCGAGTTGAACGGGCAAAACGGGACCGACGCGGCGCGTCTCCTCCAGGTCATAGGTCTCCAGTTTTTTTCGCAGCTCGACGGCTCTCTGGATGAGATTCTCCGTGGTTGCAGTGTATGAAATACCGGAATCTTCCGGAAGCACACCGTGGACTGGGAATGGTGAATTCCACTTCATGCCGGTGTAGTAGGCAGTCTGTTGAAATGGCCGGAGCAGCTCAGCGACCGTAAAATTGTTGGACCCGCCAGACGTGTAACTCCAGTCCGGACTCGCCAATGTGATTACGCTAAGCCAATGTTTGCCGTTGAGTTGATCGCCCTGGCCAGGTGGATACGCGAAGCCGAACGAGAAGACTTTGTCCTGCCATTCCTTAAAAAGGGCCGGACTGGAATACCAATAGAACGGATGCTGAAAGACGAAAAGGTCGTGGTCGAGAAGGAGTTTTTGCTCGCGGGCGACATCGATTTTTCCGTCGGGATAATGGGCATAGACGTCGTTCACGGTTAGATTTGGCAGATCACGGATAGCTTCGAGCAGGATGCCATTGCCTCGGGATTGGCCGAGGTCAGGATGAAACACATTGACGAGGATGCGCGGTCTTTTCATGTCGTTTCGGTTGACTGGTCGGTAAATGGATTGGGAAAAATTTTTAGGCTGCTCGCGTTTCCGGCGCAAGATTCAGCAGTTGAAACATGCCGGCACGCATGTCTGCGAGAAGCGTGAGATCATTGCGGATTTTGGCGTCCATGAGAACGCCTTGAGAGTAGGCAAATAGCTGCCGCGCCGTTGCGCTCGCGTTGCTGGTTTGGATGAGACCTTCCGCTTGGGCGTCGCGGACTGCAGATTCGAAATACTTAATGTAGCGCTCCATAATTTCGACGGCTTTGAGGCGGATATTCTCGTGAAGCGTGCTCAACTCCGCTCCGAGCGTCAGAACGGGACACCCGCAAACCTTTCCAAATTCCTCGGCTTTATGCCTTTGATGCGCCTCCGACATGTCGCAATAGCGTTCGAGACGTTCCACGGGCGGGGTTTGGCACGAAAAGACCTCGTCCAGTCGGGCGCGGCTTTGGTGCCAGTCCTCCTCCATCGCCGCAATCGTGAGATCGGCTTTGGATGGGAAAAAGTAATAAAAACTGCCCTTTCTTACGCCTGCCTCTTTGCAAATGTCATCCACGCTGACCGAGCCGTAGCTGTTTTCCCAGACCAGCTGCGTCGCGACGCGGAGCAATTTGCACTTGGATTCGCACGGAGGCTTCATTGTTGGAGCTGATTGTATTGACCGGTCAGTCAACTTCAAGGGAAATTTTTTTGGAGCGGGTTGCAGCCGAGAAAGGCGCCAGGGGAAGGCCTCCTCCTATTTCCTGCTCCTGAACACTAACTTTCACTTGCCCTGTGCGAACAGGCTCGCAGCGCATTTCGCAAATCAAGTTAAAGCTAAGAAGCAGGTTTAATGAAATCCTCGGCGTGCCCCGAAAAAAACGACGGTCGTCGTCAGAATCGGGCGAGGCTATATCGAGTATTCGACAGCGCGCTGGCGGGATTTCTTGTCGAAAAACGAGAGCTGTTTTTCCTCGTAAATGACTAGCGAATCGGGCGGAACGCTGTGCATCAGAAATACGTTGGCGCCGATCGTGGAATTGGCGCCAATGACCGTTTCGCCGCCGAGGATGGTGGAGTTTGGATAGATCGTAACGTTGTCTTCGACGTCAGGATGGCGTTTGCCGCCTTTGAGAATGTGTCCGGTATCGTCCTTGGCAAAGCTGCGAGCTCCAAGCGTAACGCCGTGATAGAGTTTGACGTGACTGCCAATGTGGCAGGTTTCACCGATGACAACGCCGGTGCCGTGGTCGATGAAAAAATGCGTGGCGATCGTCGCGCCGGGATGAATGTCGATGCCCGTGCGGCTGTGCGCCCATTCGGTCATCATGCGCGGAACCATCGGGACCCGCGATTTGTAAAGCCAGTGCGCCAGCCGCTGGATGGAAATGGCTTCAATGAAGGGAAAACTAACAATGATTTCCTCGCGACTGAGGGCGGAAGGATCGCCGTCATACGCCTCGTTGATATCGGTCGCTAGCAACTCTCTAATAGCCGGAAGCGCTTTGCTGAACTCAACAAGGATTGGCTTCGTGCGTCCTGTCGGCCGCTTTGGATCCCCGATTCTAACGCTTTTGCGGATCTGATCCTCCAGACGCTCGATGATACCGGCGAGGCGGCGGCTGGTCAGGACGGCAAGAGATTCTCGATTGATGGCGTCATCATCGTGGAAACCGGGAAAAAGCAGCTGGAGCAGTCCCTCGCAAATTTCTCCGACGGCCCGTTTCGACGGCATGTTGTGCGCGTCGGTGTTGTTGAGTCCTCCGACTTTGTCGTAGGATTCGAGAATCCCGCTGACCGCCTGATCAAGCGCTGTGTGCATGGAACGATGACCGATAACTAGCGAACGCGATTCCATGGCATCTTTGTTAATACAACCGCCATGCCGCAGGTGTTCGTGATGGCGGAAAAGATGAGTCCCACCGAAATGAAGAAATCAAGCGCGAAAAACCCCGGATTGACCGTGATGCCAAGTGTGGTGAAGAGGATGACTAGTACTCCGACTGTGAATCGCACCTGGCGCTCCAGCGACCACGGGGCGCCTTGCTTTTTCACGATACGTAACCCTGCTGCGCGCCACGCTCCAAAACCGCCTTCAAGATTCACCACAGACTTGAACCCGAGACCGACTAGCGTCTGACGCGCCGTTTCACCACGCCGCCCGGCCTGGCAATGGACGAGGATCGGTTTTTCTCGAGGCCAGCTTGCGGCAGCTGTGCGAAGAGTTCCGAGCGGTACCAGTTCGCCTTGTGGAATGTGACCTGAGGCATATTCGGAGGGCTCGCGCACGTCGATCACACGGACTCCGCCGCGGTCGATGGCGGCTTTGGCTTCCTTAGGAGTGACAGTCAGGTTGGCGTCGGTGGTAATGGACATTTTCGAATAAACTACCAAGTTGATCGGAATTGACAAGCGTGAAATCACGACCTGCTTAGTCGTTTAATTCCAGGAGGGAAAATCGATGTTTTCGATAGGGTTTAATCCATATCTGCTCGGAAAAAATTCCCCGAAAATACCTTGACGCTCAACGGTCGCCGCGACTAAGCATCTCGCGTCCAAAAGACAGCAAAGTCTACGGCAGGCTGACCGTTCCAACGGAGGCTCGCGTGATATCAAAATAGATATTCATGCCGAGAATTTAAAATCATCGTTTCCGAGTGCTTGCGCGGCATCTACCAAAGTCCGCGGCATCGGTCGCACCACGTTCGAGACCCTATTATGCCTGACAATCCCAACCTCAGCCTGAGCGCCGCAGCCGCGCGCAATCTGGCGACCGCAACCGTAACCGTCCCTCAGTGGGACGAAATCACGCCACGCTGGCTGCACAAGCTATTGCCGTGGGTGGATGTCGATGGCGGCGTCTATCGCGTCAATCAGGTTGTAAAGGGCAACCCGACTGTCGATTTGCTGACGGTCGATGGTGGCGAACCGAAGCTCCCGACAACTTTCGTCGATTACGCGGTCGATCCCCGCGAGTATCACCTCAGCACCATCCAGACGGTGCTGCAGACGCACACCCGTGTCACGGACCTCTACAGCAATCGCATCGACCAGCTGCGCGAACAGGTGCGTCTCACCGTCGAAGCGGTCAAAGAGCGGGAGGAATTTGAGTTGATCAATCATCCCGGATTCGGCCTGCTTAAGGAAGTGGTTCCCGACCAAACCATCCAGACTCGCGGCGGCACACCGACGCCGGACGATCTCGACGAACTGCTGACGCTTGTCTGGAAGAAACCGGCATTTTTCCTGGCACACCCCAACGCGATCGCCGCATTCGGGCGTGAAGCGACGCGGCGTGGTGTTCCGCCGCCCACCATCGGCATTTTTGGTTCCCCATTCATCACGTGGCGCGGTGTCCCGCTCATTCCAACGGACAAACTCGGCATCAACGAAGCGGGTAAAACGACCATCCTGTTGCTACGCGTCGGCGAAGCCCAGCAGGGCGTCGTCGGTCTGCAAAAAGCGGGCGTGACTGGAGAAGTCGAGCCCGGACTTTCCGTGCGTTATATGGGCACGAACGAAAACTCGATCGCATCTCACCTGGTAACGCGTTATTTCTCGGCGGCTGTGCTCACGCAGGATGCCATCGCGCGTCTGGACGACGTTTCAGTGGGATTCTACCACGACTATGTCTATCCAAAGGCCTAATGATCCGGCTGCCACGCTGACTTCCGATCCCGTGGCCGCTGCTGCCGCGAACGATCCGTTCAACACGGCGCTCATCGGGCGATTGGCGAACGAGTATTTCTCGGAGTCGCGAGGGGCAGGTCTCGTGCCAACGATCGCACCCAGCGTGCCGTCGCCGGCGCCGAGCTTCCCAACCACGGCAGGCGGTCTGCCTGCCCATGCGCCCGGCGTGCCTGCTCGCGTGCCCACCGCCCTGCCTTCTTCTCCCGAAGCCGCGGCACCTGCGGGGAATCCGGGGCTTCCAGGGGTGCCCGTTTCCGAGTCTGCACCGGAATTTTCCACACCGGAGTTTTCGCAACCGGAAATACCGGCGGTACCCACGAACACCGATCGGCAATCGGCAATCCACAATCCGCAATCGAACGAGTCTTCGCTAACAGGCGGTTTTCCTTTGGCGTCTTCGAACACAGCTCCGCCGGTGCACCCGAGCGTCGTCGCTGCCGAACCCGAGCCCGCCACGGCCAAAGCCACGCCGTCTCCAGGCACTCCCGTGGGAGCACACAAGCCCGGTTCGGAAGATTCATATGAATTCGGTGAACCGCGTTCGAATGGCAAAGTCTTCGGCAACCTGGTTCCGGAAGTCAGGCCGGTCGGGCCTGTCGGCGAAAATAAAAGCCTGTTCGGTTTCCCCGCCGTCGACGAAGAGCCTGCGACGGATTTTTATTTCATTCGCAGCCGGGACATCAGCGGTCCGGCGATCCCCGGTGGCACGCCGCGCCTTGAAGGCAGCCGGGGATGGACGGCATTCGACGTCGAAGGCGTGCGGCGGGATTTCCCGGCGCTGCATCAAAAGGTGAATGGCAAACCGCTCATCTGGCTCGATAACGCGGCGACGACTCAGAAACCGCAGAGCGTCATTGACGCGACCTCGCGTTTTTACAGCCGCGACAATTCGAACATCCACCGGGCTGCGCATACCTTGGCTGCGCGTTCGACGGAGCTTTTCGAAAGCGGGCGCGAAAAAGTCCGGCAATTTCTCGGCGCGTCCGACGCGAAGGAAATTGTCTTCGTTCGCGGCACCACGGAAGCCATCAACCTTGTGGCGCAGACCTACGGGAAGCAAAACATCGGCCCGGGAGATGAAATCATTCTCACCCGGCTCGAGCACCACGCGAACATCGTCCCGTGGCAGCTTCTCGCCCAGCAAACGGGCGCCGTCATCCGTCCCGCGCCAATCAACGATCGCGGCGAATTGATTCTCGAGGAATACGCGAAACTTTTTGGCCCGCGCACGAAATTCGTCTCCGCGACCCACGTTTCCAACGCACTCGGGACGATCACGCCCATTCAGGAAATCATCGGCCTGGCGCACAGTCACGGCGTTCCGGTGCTCGTTGATGGCGCGCAATCCACGCCGCATATTCCGATCAATGTCCAGGCACTCGCCGCCGACTTTTTTGTCTTCTCGGGACACAAAATCTTCGGGCCGACGGGTATTGGCGCGCTTTACGGCAAGTCGCATCTACTGGAATCCATCCCGCCATGGCAGGGTGGGGGACACATGATCCGCGATGTCACGTTTGAAAAAACGACTTTTCAGGGCCCTCCCGAGAAATTTGAGGCGGGCACCCCTGATATCGCCGGTGTCGTCGGTTTGGGGGCCGCGATCGATTATTTGCTCGACCTGGGTTTGCCGGCGATCGCCGCCTACGAGCACGCTCTGCTCGACTACGCCACCGAAGCCATGCAATCGGTGCCGGGCATCCGTCCCATTGGCACGGCGGCGACAAAAGCGAGCGTATTCGGATTCGTCATTCCGGGCATTCCGAATGACAAGATCGCCCGCCATCTGGATAAGCACGGAATAGCCGTTCGAGCCGGACACCACTGCGCGCAGCCAGCCGTGCGCAGTTTCGGTGTCGAAAGTACGGTCCGGCCGTCACTGGCATTTTACAATACGCGTGAAGAGATCGATCAGTTGGTGTACGCCCTTCAGCAGCTGCCGCGAACGAGTTCTGCGGCGGCGATTCGCGATGTGAATGGGGCGTCCTCATCGGACCATTACAACTGCTGATAACCGCTAATCGAGCCGGCGTTAAAAATGAGCACTTACCACGGACTGGAGTATCACGTCGGTAATACACCGCTCATCCGTTTGCGGCGCCAGTCAGACGAAACTGGCTGCGAGATTCTCGGCAAAGCCGAATTCATGAACCCCGGTGGCTCGGTCAAGGACCGCGCCGCATGGGGTATCATCACCGATGCGGAGGAACGCGGATTGTTGAAGCCTGGCGACACGATTGTCGAAGGCACCGCTGGCAATACGGGTATTGGCCTTACCGTCATCGGTCACGCCAAAGGCTACAAAAGCGTCATCGTCATTCCCGAAACGCAATCTCAGGAAAAGATAACGCTTCTGCGCACGCTCGGCGCGGAGGTGCTGACCGTTCCGGAAAAACCCTACAGCGATCCCGGCAATTACAACCGGATCGCTCAGCGTTTATCTGAAGAAAAAGGATGGTTCTGGGCAAACCAGTTCGACAATACGGCCAATCGTCTCGCGCACTATCGAACAACCGGGCCGGAAATCTGGAGGCAAACCAATGGCGAAGTCACAGCTTTTGTCTCCTCAGTCGGCACTGGCGGAACACTTGCGGGAACGGCTCTTTATCTTAAAGAAATCAGCGGCGGCAAAGTGAAAGCACTCTGCCCCGACCCATACGGCGCTGCCATGTGGTCGTGGTTCACGAATGGCAATACAGATACGAAGAATGGTGACTCTTACGCCGAAGGCATTGGCCAGACGCGCGTGACGAAGAATTTGGAAAGTATCGTCATTGACCAAGCCTGGCGTATTCCCGACCAGGAGGCGCTAACCATTATCTATCAACTCCTCCGCGAAGAAGGCATCTTTCTAGGCCTGTCGTCAGGGATTAACATTGCCGGCGCCGTCCGCTTCGCGAAAGAAGCGGGTCCCGGCCAGATCATCGTGACGATATTGGCGGATTCCGGTCACAAGTATCAGTCAAAGCTGTACAACCCGGACTGGCTGGCCGAACACGACCTCATTGCCGGCTGACGGCTCTGATCAAGGAGCGTCAAGAAAAGTCCTTGCGCCGACATCCGAAAACCTTTTGCCGTCAGCATGCCAGTTCACCGCCTGGCCAGCGCGGCATTCTAAAAGAAGCCTGGGGCATGGCCGTCCGAGTGAACACCCGAGGAGAGGCGGTTTTTAACCGCCTGCAGACGGACGTTCGGGAAAGCCCTGTTTCTTGCACAAACGCCGCGGTCGACGATTTACCAAAGTAAAATAAGCCGCACGTTGCGCGAGGATTATCCTGGCGGCGACCGCCGGAGACAACCGGTCGAATTACCAAAAACTTCGCAAGACAGACAAAAACGAATAGCAGTTTGTGGGGGAAGTCCTTTACATAGAGTTGGCGATGTATTGTGACTGGGGTGATGAAGAAAGGTCACAATCACGGAAGATCGAGGATGGCGAGGGCGGCGAATGTAAGCCCGTTCTGAATCAATGGATTGGCGGACGGAACTGTCGTGACGGTCGAGAAAACTCAAGAGAAAATGCTGTTACAAACAGGTAAAAACGCCGCTATTCGTCTATCCGCGACTCTGTTTTTCTTTCCAGTCCCCGCGCCCTAGCTCATCGCAGGCATCGCCGCGCTGGGCCTTTTCGGGCTCTCCCGGAGCTGCTCGTCTGACTCGGCGAAAAAGGCAGCCGACGCGGCGACGTCGGCAGCCACGGCCGCGACCGAGAAAGCCGCCAAAACCGCCAAGGCAGTAACAGACGCCGCCACGGAGAAAGTGGCCGATGTTGCCAAAGTTGTGACAGACGCATCTGCGGAGAAAGTGGCTGAAGCCGCCAAGGTTGTGACAGGCGCCGCGACGCAGAAAGCCGCCGACGCCACCAAGGCCGTTACGGATGCCGCCGCCCAGAAAGCAGCGGATGCCGTCAAGACTGCTGCTGCCGCGATTCACTCCATTGAGTTGCCGAGCGGCCTGAAGCTGGATGTGCCCCAGGGCGGATTCATCGACTCGCTCGTAACCTTTGTTTCAAAGCCCGATTGGGTATCCGGCAAGTCGTTCGCCTTCGACGCGGTCACGTTTGAATCGGACTCTGCAACACTTGCCCCAATCTCCACAGCTCAGATCGAGCAACTCGCGACCGTCCTCAAGGCGTTCCCCAATGTCATCGTGTCCGTGGAAGGCCACACCGACAACACGGGTGACCCTGCAGCGAACAAGAAGCTGTCGGTGGATCGGGCCGCGACTGTAAAAGCGGCGCTGGTGGGCGTAGGGATGCCCAGCGATCGCGTGACCAACACCGGCTGGGGCCAGGACAAGCCTGTCGCGTCGAATGATACCGAAGAGGGCAAGCTCAAGAATCGTCGGGTTGAGATTGCGCTCCTCAAGAAATAGTCGGACGCAACCGCTTCTTCGATCATCAGGACGCGCCGAAGGCCCGAGTGGTTTCGGCGCACATTCTCAAGGACTGCGATTCCTATGGGAAGTCGTTGGGAAGCACAAGACTGCCGGTCCAGCCTGCGCCGCATGGCCTCCCGTCGGCGACATGCGATCCCTGTTTGCTATTGTCGCATATGGCGCTACAGTCGCGGCGCCCAAGAAATATTGTTCTGGTTCGCAGCGTAGAGAATTGTCAGGTGACTTGCTCATTGGTGATTTGAAACCCGGCTCCCGGGAACGCCTTCGCAGAAGGCCAATAATGACTGGTCATACCAACCTATGAAATTTTACGCGGGGAAACTTTTCTTCGATACAATTCAAAACAGCCTTCAGGATGCCTTCGCTGCTTACGGCGACATCGGTGAGGGCGCGCTCATCCAGGACAAATTCACCCATCGATCCTTTTCCAATTTCCGCCGTTGATTTCACGGCAGAAACCTCCATTGCAAATCGTGAAGCGAAGCCCTGAACGGGGGCTTCGCTTTGTTTTTTAAATCGCAGATTCCAATCTCTTATGGCTCAAGAACAAACCATTGAAACTGAAGGCAAAATCATCTCCGTACTGGCAGGAACCATGTTTAAAGTGGCCCTGAAGAATAAACATGAAGTGCTGGCCCATATTTCCGGCAAAATGCGCAAGCGGTTTATCCGGCTCACCAACGGCGACCGCGTGAAGCTGGAAATGTCTCCATATGATTTGAATAAAGCCCGCATCGTTTACCGGCTCGGGTAGGCAAAGGCTCCGATGCGTGAAACAGGGATGGCTCCTCAAGGGACTCTTGAGACTCTTGGACCCTGCGCGCGTTGGGTTCGGGGCTGATGCGATCTTCTGAATGCACCGAAATCACCCCGGATTTCGGGTTGCATTACACGACCGCCGGGCATGCCTGTGGCGGCCAGCGCCGCTTTAACGGCGGCAGCGCGATCTTCCGACAGCTTCTTGTTGGCTGTAGGGTCGCCCGTGTTGTCAGTGTGGTCTTCCACGGAAACGATGACATCAGGGAACGCCTTGAGGACTGTGGCGAGTTGCTCGATCTGAGCTGTGGAGGTTGGGGCAAGTGTTGCAGAGTCCGATTCGAACGTGACGGCGTCGAAGGCGAACGACTTGGCCGCGGTCCAACCAGACCTCGAGACACCTTGCGCGCCATCTAGTTTCAGACCGCCCGGCAACTCAATGGAGTGAATCGCAGCGGCGGCAGTCTTGACGGCATCCGCTGTTTTCGGCGCGGCGGCATCCGTAACGGCCTTGGCGTCGTCGGCTACTTTCTCCGTGGCAGTGTCGGCTGCTTTTTTCGCCGTGTCGGACGAGCAGCTCGGGGAGAGGCCCGAAGGGGCCCGCGGCTGCCCCGATGGTGGGCAGCTTAATACCCAAGGCCTGGCCGAGCCTCGGATCCAGCGCGTTCTCGCGTCTTGGCCTGACTGCTGCGTGGCAGGCCGAGGAGCTTGCATGCCGAAGTCCCGCTGATGCCGCTTATCGATGAAAACGCACTGGTAAAGCACCTTCGGCCCGAGGAACGAACTGAGAATGTTGGAACCCGCGCTAACCAAGCTATCGACGCTGGCGCTGCCCCACTGAATATCTGGTCGATGTTTCCGGGCAGGGAGGCGTCCACCTGTGGATTGTTGACAACGCTCAGCAAATGGCTTGCGCCGTCCGTCGCGGTACCCTTTGGGGACCCGGGCCAGCAACGCCGGTAACAAGAGCTGGAGACAATCGACTTGATGCCTGATTCGGATTCTCCGAGGAAGCACGAGAGAGGGTCGTAAAATCGTCGCCAAAGATGGGTTTTGAGAACGTCCAATAAATCTATTGCCATGACGAAGTTAGATTTTGTGGTGACCGTAGGCGCTCAAAGGAGTCGCGAAGAGCGAATCGCGGAAAAGAAAACTCCATGCGACACGCGTCGTGTTTGCGAGGGAATCCATTCACCCTTGGGGCTCGCAACACCCGAATCCCTCGTAAATCCGCGTCAACGACTGTTGCAAGTCGGTTCCCTCCAGTAGGCGCAGTTATTCCCTCCCAGTGCCCCGCATTGCGCCGGATGCAGTCTTCGATTTCCGCTCAATTCGGGCGGATGAATTCCTGCCAAATGTAGCGCATCACGACCAAGTAAAAGCAGGACATTCGGGCTGTTTGTGTAAATTTCTATTCGTCCTGCAAGTCAGAAAATCCTCTGCGGAAGATCTTTTGGCCAGGGCTCCCTCCAGTTCGTCTCAACCCCTCAACCTCCAGAAATCCATGAAGAAGCACGTTGCGTGTTTATTAGCCATTCTGTGCTTTGGTACATCCGCCATTGCCCAGCAAAAAACCGTTACCATCGCCGCCGTAAACAACCCGGCGATGATCGAATTGAAGAAGTTGTCTCCTAAATTCGAAGCCGCGAATCCGGATATCAAGTTGAACTGGGTCGTGCTCGAAGAAAATGTTCTCCGCCAGCGCGTCACGACGGACGTCTCCACTGGAAGCGGTCAATTTGACCTCGTATTCATCGGTCTTTACGAGACTCCCATATTCGCGAAGCGCGGTTGGCTGAAGGAGATATCTAATATCCCCGCGGAGTACGATATCGAGGATGTTTTCAAGGCATTACGGGATGGTCTTTCCCATGAAGGCAAGCTCTATGCTTTGCCGTTCTATGGTGAGAGCTCGATGCTAATGTATCGCAAAGACCTGTTTGAAGCCAAAGGGCTAACGATGCCCGAACAGCCAACGTATGATGACATTAAGAAATTCGCGGCAGCGCTAACGGACAAAGCTAACGGCGTCTATGGCATTACTCTGCGGGGCAAACCGGGTTGGGGTGAAAACATGGCGTATTTCGATACCGTTGTTAACACGTTTGGAGGTCAATGGTTCGATGAGAACTGGAAGCCGACGCTCGATACACAGGAATGGAAGAACGCAATTGCCTTTTATGTAGATCTGCTAAAGCAGTACGGGCCCCCGGGCGCGACCTCGAATGGCTTTAACGAAAATCTGGCCCTCTTTGCCAAGGGTAAGGCCGCAATGTGGATTGATGCGACGTCGGGAGCAGGTCCGCTTTTCGATAAGGAGCAATCGCAGGTTGCGGACAAGGTGGCTTTTGCCAACGCTCCCGTCGCGGTCACTCCCAATGGCTCCCGCTGGCTCTGGTCGTGGGCGTTTGCGATTCCCAAGGCGGCGAAGCAGGGTGACGCTGCACAAAAATTCGCGCTTTGGGCGACGTCGAAGGAATATGTCTCGCTCGTCGCGGCAGACACCGGCTGGCCGACCGTTCCGCCGGGAACCCGGAAATCGACCTACGACAATCCCAAGTATCAACAGGCGGCTCCGTTCGCGAAAGTCACCCTGGCAGCGATGCAGGCAGCGGATCCTACCAAACCGACTCTCAAGCCTGTTCCCTACACTGGGATTCAGTTTGTTGGAGTGCCTGAATTCCAGTCGTTTGGAACGGTGGTAGGACAAAACATCGCCGCTGTCCTCTCCGGACAAATGACTGTCGACCAAGCGGTGAAAGCCAACCAAACGGCCGTCGAACGTGCCGCCAGGCAGGCTCGGTACGGCAAGAAATAACCTTTGAATTTAGGGAGCCGGTTGTCTTTTGGGAGAGGGACAGCCGGTTCCCAGTTCATGGCTAACCAGGGAGATCGTCAATGTCTACAAACGTCGCTACCGCCAAGCCAAGGTCGTTCCTTGCGTTCCTGCAGGCACCATCGGTAATGGTTCTTTTTTTATGGATGATCGTTCCGCTGGCGATGACCATTTATTTTGCGTTCATTCGCTATAGTCTACTCAATCCGGATATTAGCGGGTTCGCAGGGATGGAAAACTTCCAATTTCTTTGGGAAGACCCCGCGTTTTTTCCGTCGATTTGGAATAGTATCATCCTGGTGGGATCCGTATTGATCATTACAGTCGTCGCGGGAACTGCCCTTGCCGTGCTTTACGACAGCAATTTCTTCGGCAACAAAGTTGCCGCCCTTCTTGTGATAGCGCCTTTCTTTGTTATGCCGACGGTGAGTGCGTTGATCTGGAAGAACATGATCATGCACCCGGTGTATGGACTGATTGCGTTGACGCTGCAGAAGCTGGGGTTGCCCGGGATTGACTTCTTCGGCGAGTACCCGTTGCTGTCTATCATTATCATCGTTTCCTGGGAGTGGACGCCGTTCGCTTTTCTGGTGCATTTTACGGCGATCAAGTCATTCGACCAGGATCAGAAGGAAGCAGCCATTGTTGATGGCGCCGGCCCTGTCCAGCTCTTCTTTAGTCTCATCTTAAGTCATTTGAGTCGTGCCATAGGCGTTGTGGTGATGATTGAATCCATCTTTTTGCTTTCGATCTTCGCGGAAATTCATACGACCACGTCCGGCGGGCCAGGAACCGCATCGACGAATTTAACGTATCTTATCTATTCACTCGGACTTCGACAGTTCGATATCGGCATCGCTTCCGCAGGCGGAATTCTTGCGGTGGTTCTCGCAAACATCGTTGCGTATTTCCTCGTTAAAATCCTCGCAAAAGGTCTCAAACAAGGTAGCTAGTATGAAACAATCGACTCTTGGCAAATGGTTGACCACGATCGCCGGATGGGGCGTGGCTTTATTCATATTTTTCCCGATTTTCTGGATGACGCTTACGGCGTTCAAGACGGAGAAACAGGCGTATTCGCCGGACATCTTTTTTACGCCTACATTGCAATCGTTTCGAGATGTATTCGCGCGCAGCGACTATCTGACGTTTGCATTGAATTCAGTCTATGTATCGATAGGGTCGACGCTGCTTTGCTATCTTTTCGCCTTTCCGGCAGCTTATCGCATGGCGTTTTATCCGACAGCGAAAACGCAGGATACTCTGCTCTGGATGCTCTCCACAAAGATGATGCCGTCGGTGGGGGTGCTTATTCCGATCTATCTGCTGTTCAAGAGTTCGGGATTTCTCGATAACATCTGGGGGCTGATCATCATCTATGCGCTGATGAATCTGCCGATCGCTGTCTGGATGGCATATACGTATCTTTGCGAGGTGCCGCCGGCGATTCTGGAAGCCGCGCGCATTGATGGTGCAAACGTTTGGGGCGAGCTCTGGCATGTTCTTCGTCCGATTGCTTTGCCCGGCCTTACGTCCACGGCGCTGTTGCTGATCATTCTGTCGTGGAATGAGGCGTTCTGGAGCATCAATTTAACGAGCGCCAAGGCGGCTCCGTTGACGGTATTCATTGCTTCGTACTCGAGTCCGGAAGGTCTCTTCTGGGCGAAACTCTCCGGGGCTTCGGTCCTTGCTGTTGCGCCTATTCTGGTGATGGGCTGGCTGTGTCAAAAACAACTGGTATCCGGGCTAACCTTTGGGGCTGTGAAATAATGTTATGGCTATCAAACTGAATCAGTCGAATCTTGAACGGCTGCCTGGCGGCGTAAAGATTCCACGCTGCGACCGTCTTCAGCGAAGAACTCGCGAATTCGCCGCGATTTGTCGCGCACGTTAAGGAAATACTGGCGCAATTTTACGAGCAGGGCGCCAGGGCTACACTGGTTCAGGCGATTACACGAGCATCCCGGTAGAGGTTTTATTTTGCGTTACGACGCTGGAGGCGATAACGAGGATTTATCGCTTCCTTAACTGCCGGAAAAAATCCGGATCGTCGCGTTTCTGGACCGTTTTTTCCGCAACGTTTTCGGCGGTGCAGGTTAACAACTTCGCGTGTCCCTTAAAAAGGCGCGGATGGCCAATCACCCTTTCCTTTGACGATCCTTTCACCGGGCTCCGATCCAGGACGAGGTAGCTGTAAGGCACCGTTCCGAGATCGATTTTCAGCTCGCGGGAAAAGGCTGACCAGGCTGCATCCTGAAATACGTAACCTGGCGGGCGGGTGAAATGGTGACACCAATGGCGATCGTTTTCGGGTGTCAACAAGCCGCAGCTCGCCTGATGCGGGCATGGCGCTACGCAATGGAACGCTGTTCGCAGCCGTTCGCGCGCGGTTATCAGGCGGCGGCTGGCTTCCCTTGTGCCGGATTCGACCCAAATAACGGCTTCCGCATGACCGGAAATCGCGCTCAACAGTCCTTCCCAAGCGCTATCGGTCAGTTCATTGATGACGTGACTGATCAGCCAGATCCCGCCTGCCGGTTCGCGACTGTCCCAGGTCGAGATAGAGGCTTTGGGATGCTCGGTCAAAATCCGCTGCCTTGCGAAGTCACGGGCTGTCGGAGAGCGGTCCCAGAGTGTCGTTTTGCTAACTTCAAAAGCCGTGAGTGCTTTTCTGCTCGCGATTCCGCTGCCGCAGGCCCAATCCACAAAGCGGTCCCCGGGTGGCGTCCAGCCTTGCGACAACAACTCGGCAAGCACCGCATCCCATTTCCATCCGATTCGTTCGGCAAAAAACTGATCGTAAAGTTCCAGTTTTCGCTGCGAATCCCAATAGTCCGCGAGGCCATCGGTTGCAGCCAGAAAACCAGACCGCAGTTCCCGCATCCATTGCCAATCCCGCGCGTTCACAAAAGGCGTTGTTCCAGATAAAAACTTTTCAAACCGAAAAGCCGTTTTAGATCGGTAATTTGGGTCTCGATCCTAGGGGCGTCAGATTTCGTTTCCCGCTTTGTCGCAATCAAAAGCAGGTTTTTTGCCGTATGCTCAGCTTCGACGAATTCGACGGCGCGCACTTCGTAGCTGGCTTTTTCCAAAAGCAGGATGCGAAGCGAATCCGTGACGAGATCGGCTTGGCGCTGGCGCAACAACCCGTGGCCTACCAGGCCGGCAATCGCTTCTGAAGGCCGCATCGATGCCCGAATTTCATGCTGACAGCATGGCGCTACGACAATCATTTTAGCGCCGGAGCGGATCCCATGAGCCAGGGCGTCGTCAGTCGCAGTGTCGCAAGCGTGCAAGGCGATGACTATTTCTGCCTCAACGTCAGACAAATCGGAGATGGCGCCCTTCTTGAAGGTCAAATTGCTAAGTGAATGTCGGTTGGCGATGCTATTGCACAGATTCACGAGTTCTTCCCGTTGCTCGATTCCGGTAACGGAGACAGATCCGCCAAGCGCTGTCATCCACGCGTGAACCGCAAAGGTCAGATATCCTTTGCCGGAACCCATGTCTGCCACCCGAGTCATTTGGTCGCTCCTTCGCCACGCGTGATCCAGCAATTCGACGAACCGCTGCATCTGGCGCCATTTGTCTGAACGCGAGGGTAAAATCCGGCCGGTTGCATCGGCAATTCCCAGGTCGCGCAACCATGGAAGCTGGCTGGATTCCAGGAGTTTCTTTTTCAGGCGATCGTTGCCCAGGGGAACGACCGCTCGTGGCGTGTCGATCCTTTGCCGGGTCAGATGTGGGACACCTTTCCGGCTGTGACGCAGCATTACCAGCGCATCGATGGTTTCCAGGTGCGCATCCAGAAATGCTGCCCCGCACAAGGTATGAGCCATTGCGATGGCTTCGGAGGGAGACACATTCTTTGTGACATCGCGCGTGGCGAACCGTTCCACGATTTGTACCTGATCCTGCCCTCCCAAATGAACGGGACGCAGGGTCACATTGCGTCGCGTTTCGTCTTTGTTCGCTGCTTTGGCGAGAGTCAATCGGCGGAAGGCTGCCTGCTCGACAGCCCGCTCAAACTCTCCGAAGAAAGCCTGTATACTCATACGCCTTACTTAACTCGCAGTGGGACGCATTTTAGAAATGAGGAACGTGATTGGCCATGTCAGTAATCCGACCGATTGGGAGAACCAACGCATGGGCACGAGCGTGGCTCTCACGAACGGCCCGAACATTTTCTGCAGAACAGCCGATTTGGAATACCAGATTGTCGCGAAAGTGATGGCCAGGATGCCGGCAAATTTTCCAAAAGCGCCCAGATGAATGTGGGTGATTAGTTCAAACAGCAGGAGAAATCCCACGTAACCCACCAGCAGAAACGCCGTGCTGCCCAGGACTGGGAATTTTTTGATGAGTCCGATGGCGTATCCCGCCAGCAAACGCAGGGTGAGGATCCCGAGGAAAACGCCCGTAATGATAACCCACAACTTGTTGCTCAACGCGACGGCGGCGATGACATTGTCGATGCTAAGACTCAAATCCATCAGTTCGATGCTGCATACTGTCATCCATAGGCCCTTGCCCTTCATGCTCTTATGCCCCTCTTCATGATGCCCGCTCTGGGTCAAATGAGAGCACATCAGATAAATCAAGTAGCCGGCTCCGAAATATTTGATCCACAAGTTGTGTTGAATCCAGGCCACGAAAACGAGGCACAGTCCCCGAAAGGTATACGCTCCCACAATGCCCAGCCGCAGGGCCAGTTTTTGCTGCTTTTCTGGTAAATGAGACGCCATGGCCGCTATGGCCAGTGCGTTGTCAACTGAGAGCAGGCCCTCAATGAGGATCAACGACAGAATAATGGGGATAGCTTCAATAAGTTCTGCGGTTGCAGGCATGAGCTCGCTGAAGTAATGCCTGATCCGGGTTGGGGCAAACGGAAATCCGGCAGCCTCAACTAGAGCTCTGCGGCGGAAATTGACGATGGAGATTTACGATCGTGGCTGTTTTCCCTCGGGATTCGTCTAACATCGAGTCATTTGTGCTTGGACTTTGTTCCGTTTTTCCGAGCCGAACCTTCCAAAAAATCGAGCCTTCCCTTGCCTCATCTGGGAGCTCACAGCGCGCGTAAAAACTTCGAAAATCTTTCCGCGCCTTCTTCGAGCGCTGCGATTTCGATGAACTCGTTGGCGGTGTGCGCTTGATCGATCGAGCCTGGACCAATAGCGATTGAGGGAATTCCGGCGTTGGCGAAGATCGCAGCGTCACAGAACCAGGGTGCGCCGATAAGGGCGGCGCCGGTGTTTTGCAAAGCACCAATGATGAGGTGCGCGGGATCCGTATACAGCGGGGCGGTTTGTTTGATGATTCGGACATCAAGATCGGGTGACAACGCCTTGAAACGCTCGACCAGCTTCGTGCCGTAATGGTCCATTCCCGGAACGGTCCTTATGTCGACTTCGAGCGAACAATGATCGGGTACGACATTGATCTTGCTCCCGCCGCGGATTAGTCCAGCACTCACCGTCGGGGAGCCGAGCGTCAGGTCCGGCATCGCGGAGAGTTCCGGGCCGATTTCTTCCTCAATAAACCGAATCGCACGGCTCATCGTGTAAATGGCATTGCGGCCGGCTTGAGGCTTTGAGCTGTGTGATGCTTTGCCGTGTGCCAGGATTTCCAGCCAAAGGGTGCCTTTGTGTGTGTGCACGATATCCATGCTGGTAGGCTCGGCGACGACGGCAAATGCGACTGGCAAAGAATGGGCCGCGGCAGCCGCGCCAGCCTGTCCAGCTTCCTCGTCCATCAAACCCGAAAACCAGATTTCATATCCCAGCGAGGGAATCAGATCCCGATTTTCCCACAGTGCCCACAACTGAGCAGCCATGGGGCCTTTCGTGTCGCAGGACCCGCGACCAAAAACGCGCCCGTCGGAAATCTCGCCGCCAAACGGTTCGACAGTCATTCCGGCCACGCTAACAGTGTCGGTGTGGGGGGCGAAAACGAGGCCGGGTTTTCCCGATCGATTCGAAGGAAATTGGCCGATCACGTTTGGTCTTCTGGGCAGGACTTCCACCAGCGTCGCTTCTGCTCCACAGCGCTCCAGAAAGCTGGCTATATACTCCGCGATCGCTTTTTCTCCGGTATTTCCCGCGGAGGTTCCCGGGTCACCCGACGGGTTCACACTTGGAATTCGGACCAACTCCTGCAGCAACTCGACAACGCTTCGGGGCGGATTCATCCGCCTATTGTTTGCGTAATTCGCGATACCAGGCGACAAATTTCGGAATTCCTTCTGCGATCGGCGTTGTCGGCGCGTAACCCAGCAGCCGGCGAGCCTTTGAAATGTCTGCAAATGTCCGCGGCATGTCGCCTTTTTGTTCCGGCAGATAATTGATCAGGGCTCTTTTACCAACCGTGTTCTCGATCATCCGGATCAATTCGGTGAGCGTTGTCGTCTGGCTTTCGCCCAGATTGAAGATATCGAAAAGCTCACCCTCGTAGGCCAGTGCCCCCTCGATTCCCTGAATAATATCGTCCACGTACGTGTAGTCCCGCCGTGTGGAACCATCGCCAAATTGATTGATCGGCTTTCCTTCATCGATCTTTCGAGTGAATTGATGGATCGCCAAGTCGGGTCGTTGTCGCGGTCCGTATACGGTGAAAAAGCGCAAACACACCACGCGCATTCCATATAGGTAGGCATAGTTTGAACAAATCGTTTCTCCGGCCAGCTTGGTCGCCGCATATGGGCTCAGCGTCTGGCTCAACCGTTGATCCTCGGAAAACGGAATCACCTTTGATGCCCCGTAAACCGACGAGCTTGAGGCAAAGACAAAACGTTGCACTCCTGCCTGCCTTGCGCCTTCCAGTAAATGAAATGTGCCTTTGATGTTGGTGTCGATGTAGAGCTCCGGTTCCTGTATCGACGGTCTGACGCCCGCACGTGCCGCAAGGTGCACGATTGCGTCAAATTTGCCGTCCTGAATGATTTGCCGGACGCGTTCGCCATCGCGCAAATCGGCCTCAAACACTTCCAGGTCACCCTTCAGGCTGGCCAGATTTCCTCTTTTGATGGCAGGATCGTAGAAATCGTTGAAATCATCCAGGACCATCACGGAATCGCCGCGCTTCAGGGTTTTTTCAACAAGATGCGAACCGATAAAGCCGGCGCCGCCAGTGACAAGTAGCCTCATTGCATTCGTTTAAGGGAAAAATTGGGGAACCAATGGTATCGATGTTGGTCGTTGCCGCCAGCGAAAATTTATCAGAACGGGAAAGCGGGCTGGTAGATAGGGCGGAATCCTGAAGCTCCAGCCACCCCGGATATCTTCCTTGCGAAATGCCCTGCGATCGATTAGTCGTGCGAAATAATAAAATTTGTCTGCACCGAAAATAATTTGTTTCCCCTCGAAAACATTCATCTCCCAGGTACCCATGAGCGAAGAACCGAAAAAGGAAACCGTTCGTATCACGCTTCCGCCGCGGCCGACCAACGGCATCGCTGGCGGAGTGGTGAAACATGAAACGGTCCGCATCACCACTTCCATCCAATCCCCGGTTGCAGAAACAGCGCCGCCTCCTTTGAATCCCCCTCCCAAGCCGCTTGGCGCAGGATTGCCGCCGAAACCACTGGGCGCCGGACTCCCGCCAAAACCTCTTGGAACAGGGCTGCCACCCAAACCGCTGGGAGCGGGCTTGCCACCACGGCCAGCAGCTCCATTCGCGCCCAAGCCTCTGGGAGCGCTCAACCCAGCTGTCCCCCCAGCGGCGCCCAAGCCGTTCAGTCCCCTGGCGTCGTCCGCCACCGCACCTGGTCCGCTGCCTTCTGTACCCAAACCGTTCGGAAATATCGCGCCAGTCGCAGTAAAACCGAGTCCAAAGAAAGAAACGGCCCGGATCCAGCCTCCGAGCACTCCGAAGTCCTTGCCGCAGGCAACACTCAAGCTTCAGCAAACGCAATCGGTCGCCGCAACGCCTGGCGCAGCGGTCAAACCTGCCGGCGCAGTTTCGCAGAAAGCTGCCCCTCAGAAGCAGGAATCTTTGCTCGTCTCCGTTCTGGTCTTCGCCGTATCGGTGATTGCTTTTGGCATCCAGCTCTGGACGTACGTTTCCTGACGTTCCGCTCTGTGTTTCGAGTGTGAACTAGTGAAAATCTCGACTGGTTCACACTTTTGTTTCCCAATATCTATTTTGCAGCCGTTTTGTCCGAGGCGACGACACCGAGTTGCTGAAGGAGAAAACTCCACACATCGGCGTCCTCATCGATATGGGTATTGAGTGATGTACCCTGACCGTGGCCGGCGTCGAAATTGACGCGAAGCAAAATGGGATACGATGACGCCGTTGCCTCCTGTAAGGCAGCCGCCATTTTCAAGGAATGAAATGATGCGACACGGCCGTCATTTAGGCCGGTGGTGAATAAAATGGCAGGGTATTCGATTCCGTTCTTCACACGTTGATAGGGCGAATATTCATAGAGCGCCTTAAACTGCTGGCGGTCTTTCACTGTGCCGAACTCAGTGATGTTAAACGCACCATTCGGCTCCAACTCCGTCCGAAGAGAATCGTAGATTCCTACATAGGAAACCACGGCCCGATAAAGCTCCGGGTGTTGCGTGAGCGCCGCTCCCATGAGCAGGCCGCCTGCGCTACCGCCTTCGATCGCCAGTTTTTTCGGATTCGTATACCCGGCATCTTCTAAAAATTTCGCGCAGGCAGCGAGATCGGCGAACGTCGTTTGTTTCTTAGTGAGATTGGCGGCTTTATGCCATTCCTCACCGTATTCGCCTCCACCCCGGAGGTTTGCGATCGCATAAATGCCGCCGCGCTCGAGCCAGAGTTTGCGCGTAAAATCGAATCCTGGCTCCATACTGATACCGTAACTGCCATAGGCGTAAAGAACTGCGGGAGCTTTGCCGTTGAGAGCGAGGCCCTTGGGCTTGAGGATGTTGATGGGAATTTTTGTGCCCGAACCGTCGATGGCTGGTGCATAAACGCGTTCGACTTCCACGTCGGAAAAATCAACCGGAGACGACGAGGCGAGTGCCGTTTTCCTAAGCGCGCCGTCGACGGGATTGTAGTCGTACCACGCGGTGGGTTCGAGATAGCTGGAAACCCGGAGGAGTAAATGACCATCCTCACGCTGAACCATTTCGCGGATGGAAGTCACGAGCGGCGTTGCGATTTCTTTGCCATTTTTACCATCGAGGTCAAACTGGCGTAGTCGGGAAGGTCCGCCGAGGAGATCACGAACGTAGAGATGGTTTTTACCGGGTTCGATATCTTGAATCACCCCATCGCTTTGCGGAACGACTTCGATCGCAGCCGCCAGGTTCCCGTTTCCAAGAGGCACTCGCAGAATTTTCCCACGAGGAGCGTCCTTTCGCGAGAGGAGGTAGAGTGAGCCGTCCTTTCCAGGCACGGCTTTTTTTACGGCATCACCGAATTTTGTAATCTGTTTCCATTCGCCGTGGCCGCCTCGAAGCGGCAGGACGTAATGGGCGAAGTCACCGCCATCGCCGTTGGCGACACTGGCTACGAGGTAGTCGCCATTCTCTGTGGATTCCAGCTCGATTTCTGCGATCCGCGGAAAGTCTTTGCCAATTGAGTAAACATCTTTCTTCAGGTCGTCACCCAGCTTGTGAAACCAGACGGCCTGATAAAAATGAATATCGGCTTCCGGTTTTTCGTCTGGCGCCGGATAACGCGTGTAATACAGGCCGCTATCGTCGGCATTCCAAGCAACGCTACCGCCACCCGTAGGGTATTGAACCCGCGGAATCTTGTCAGGAAGCAGCTGGCCAGTTGCGACATCGTAAATATGGAGCGTCCCGTCTTCAGAACCGTTCTTGGAGATGGAAACCGCAATGAATTTTCCGTTGTGTGACGGAACCCACCAGTCGATCGCCGTTTTTCCCGACGGATCGAGAGTCTCCGGATCGAGAATGGTTTTTGCCGAAGCCGGGTCATTCGGCGACTGGACGAGGATCAGCACTGGCTGCTGTTTTGGCGGAGCAAATTTGTTTACGAAAAGCCCCGCCGGCGACTCGTGGATACCGTAGTAGTTCGGCGAAATTTTCGAATACCAATCGGTCAATGTCGTTTTGATCTGTGCGTGCTCGGGGATGGCATCGAGAAATTTTCGGGTGCGATCGTTTTGCTGCGTGGCGAATTTTTTCACCTCGGGTGAGCCCGCTTTCTCCATCCATTGATAGTCATCGCGAACATCGACGCCGAAATAGGAATCAATCTGCGGTTTTTTTTCCGCTTTGGGGAAGGGCAAGGCATCAGCGGCATATGTGGACGCCCCGAGAAGAAGCATAAAGCAAACGAGTTGCAGCATCGCGAATTGAAGGTCGGGCGGTGAAAGAAGTCAAATCACTGCCCTGCGTTCCCGATTTTTCGGCCGACCGCAGGAAAAATCGCTTCGAATTGTCTCGGGGAGGAGACGATGCCGCGGATCTTATACCTTGCCCAGGACAACACAGGAGTTAATGCCGCCGAACCCGAACGAGTTGGTTAAAATGTGGCGCAGCGGTTTTTCACGGCCTTCATTGGGAACGATGTCGAGGTCGCAGGCGGGATCAGGCGTTTCGTGGCTAAGGGTAGGTGGGACCCAGTCGTTTTCCATTGCCAGGCAACAAATAATGGCTTCCATGGCGCCGGTCGCGCCCAGAGGATGCGCAGTATAGGGTTTGGTGCCACTCATAGGAATGCGCCGTGCGAGATCTTCGCCAAAGGCCGCCTTAATACAAAAACATTCGTTGGCGTCGTTTGCCTGGGTGGAGCTGGCGTGGGCGTTGATGTAGTCGATCTGTTCCGGATTTACACGTGCATCGTCGAGCGCGTCCTTAATCGCTCGGATGACGGATTCGCCGCTGGGCAGCGGGGTCGTCATGTGGAATGCGTCGTTGTTCAGGCTGTATCCGAGCACTTCAGCATAGATTCGGGCGCCGCGAGCTTTCGCATGCTCGTATTCCTCGAGAATAAGGCTGGCGCCTCCTTCACCCATGACAAATCCATCGCGGTTGAGGTCGAAGGGCCTGCAAGCAAACCCCGGATCATCAGTCCACTGGCTCATCGTTCGGATGAAAGCGAATGACCCAAAGGATAGGGGACTCAGCGGTGACTCCGCAGCACCCGCGATCATGACATCGGCGAGTCCATCGCGGATGTAACGCAGGGCCTCGCCAACGGCGATCGGCCCGCTGGCGCAGGAGTTTGAGTTAGTAGTTCCGACACCGCGCAGCCCGAATTCGATGGCAATATTCGAATGTGCTGAGCCTCCGAAGACCTGTAGAGCAAGCGTAGGATTTACGCCGCGAGGACCCTTTTGGAGGTAGATCTCATGTTGTTCTTCAGCATTGGAGATACCACCCAGCGCCGTGCCAAAGCTGACCCCCATGCGGGGATTGGGATTTTCCGGAGAAATATGGAGTCCAGCGTCTTCAAGAGCGAGTTTTGCTGAGGCCACCGCGAATTGAGCATAACGATCCAGACGTTTGAGGCGGTGCGGTGGGAAAAATTTTGCGGGATCCCATTCGGGGATCTGCCCGGCGCAATGGGCACGAAAGATAGTGGTGTCGAAGTTTGTGATCCGGGTGATCCGGCTTTTTTGGGCGAGCAAACCTTGCCAGAAGCTGGCTTTTCCGATGCCGGCTGCCGTAATGGGGCCGAGGCCGGTGATCACGGCTCGTCGCCTACTGTCCCTCATTTTCCAGATATTTTTTCATGTGAAAAAGCGTTTGTCCGGCCACGTGTGAGATAAAAAATCCACCAATGATGGGATCAGCGACAAAGGATAAGGCAGGGATGCGAAATTTTAGATCATGCAAAATCTGGACGACGACTTCGCCTCCGGTTTGAGGTGAGAAAGTCCACACGACTTCCATCCCCTTGGTAAAAGCGCGCAGATGCCGGAAGCGAACCTCGTGTTTCTCGCGATCGATAATTTGCTCGGACACCCAGGAAATTGGAATACCCGAGCGATGGCATGCCATTTTGACGATATGCCGGTCAGTGCCGCGATCGAGATAATGGATGTAACGATAATGGGGAAGGATTTTAGGCCAGTTCTCGAGATCGGCAGCTGTCTCAAAGATCCGTTCCAATGGGGCGCGGATGACGATGGAGTTGCCGGTATGCATGACAGTCGCCGGGGTAAATTACTCTGACTTCTGCGCGCTACCGTAGTTCTCTTCGGCAGATAAGGGCTGCAGGTAAGAATACGGATCGAACAAAATTATCGTGGTAGCGGAAATCTCGCTGTCAGCGAACGCACTTTCTGGCGGATCTTTTCCAGGACAGGCAAATTATCGACATTCTGGAGCGATTCGTGGATGAGATCCGCGGTTTCCATCATTTCTTCTTCTTTGAAGCCTCGTGTCGTCACCGCCGGTGTGCCGATGCGAATGCCGCCGGATTTGGTAATCGGAACAGTGTCGAAGGGGATGGAATTTTTGTTAACGGTGATTCCTGCGTGATCGAGCGCTGCGGAGGCGTCCTTCCCTGTGATGTTTTTGGGGCGAAGGTCCACCAACATGAGGTGGTTGTCGGTCCCGCCGGAAACGATGCTGTATCCGTTGCGAGCCAGGCTGGCGGACAGGGCTTTGGCGTTGACGACGACCTGTCGTTGATACTCCTGGAAGCCGGGCTGGAGTGCTTCGTGGAAGCAAACGGCTTTTGCGGCGATAACATGCATGAGCGGTCCGCCCTGAATCCCCGGAAACACTTGGGAGTCAATGGCTTTTGCATATTGTTCCTTGCAAATAATAATACCGCCACGGGGTCCTCGCAGGCTTTTGTGCGTGGTTGATGTAACGAAATCGGCGATTCCGACAGGTGTTGGATGTTGCCCAGCGGCGACCAAACCGGCGATATGCGCCATATCCACAAAGAGATAGGCGCCAACTGAATTCGCAATCTCGCGCATGCGCTGCCAGTCAATGAAACGCGGATACGCTGAGGCGCCGGCGGTGATCATTCTCGGCTGAAATTCGGCGGCGTGTTGCGCGAGCAGGTGGTAATCGATGGTGAAAGTTTTCGGGCTTACTCCGTAGTGGGAGACTTGGTAGAAGCGTCCGGAAAAGTTGGACTTCATCCCATGCGTAAGGTGGCCGCCGTGTGAAAGATCCATCGTGAGGATCTTGTCGCCCGGCTGGAGCACGCTGAAATAGACGGCGGCATTAGCCTGGCTGCCGCTGTGGGGCTGGACGTTGACGTGCGCTGCGCCTGGGAAAAGTTGCTTCAAGCGGTCGATTGCCAACTGTTCGACGACGTCGACAAATTCGCACCCGCCGTACCAGCGTTTTCCTGGGTATCCTTCAGCGTATTTGTTGGTAAGGACGGACCCCTGCGCCTCCATAACGGCTCGAGACGTAAAATTTTCGGAAGCGATGAGTTCGATATTCTCGAATTGCCTTTTGCCCTCGCTCTCGACGGCTGCAAAAATTTCCGGATCGACCTCCGCCAACGTTCGGTTGCCTGGATTTACACCGAGATGCTCCAGTTTCTCGATGCGTGTTTGATGGCGCCCCCCTTCAAAGCTTGTCGAAAGGAATGCGTCCACGATTCGCCCTGCGGTGCGTTCGTCCAACACATCGGCAGGCAAACACAACACATTGGCGTCGTTGTGGCGGCGCGTCACGCGGGCCGTTTCCTCGTCGCGGACGAGTGCTGCCCGGATTTGAGGGTGACGATTGGCAGCGATGCTCATCCCGATGCCACTGCGGCAGATGAGGATACCGTATTCCGCGTTCTGACTGATGACTTCCTTAGAAACGTGCTCGGCGTAGTCGGGATAATCAACGGATGCTGGAGAGTTGGGGCCGAGATCATGAATGATATGACCGATTCGGCTCAGATGACGGACGATTTTTTGTTTCAGTTCAAAGCCCCCGTGATCAGCGGCGATGGAAACGGTAATCGGGCGGGTTGAAACGGAAGGCGTTGGCATGGCGGTGGTGTTGGAATTGCTGATAAAATCGAGCACTGATGCCAGAGCGCTTTTGATTTCGTCGCGGCATTCGCGGTAAGTCGACGGGCCGAAACCGATCGGGTCGGCAATATCTTTTCCCGCGTCTTCGGGGGTGAATTCGCGCAACAGAAACGCTTTTTCCGCGGCTCCGGGAAAAAGGAGGTGCAGGGTGTCGAGGTGGCCCTGGGTCATGGCAAAAATATGAGTCGCCTTTTCGACGAGTTCATCGGTCACCGGCTGGCTGCGGTATTTGGAAATATCGATTCCCTTTTCTCTGAGAACTTCGATGGCGTGGTGACTGGGCGTCTGGCCGCGCATGGCGGCTACTCCTGCGGAGTCGACGGTGATGTCGTTCTGATTTTTAACGAGTGCACGGAAGAGCCCCTCCGCCATGGGACTTCGGCAAATGTTTCCTGTGCAGACGAAAAGGACGTGTTTCACGGTTAAAAAATCGGTGCCGGTCATGGTAGTGAAGATTGGATTTTAGTCAATGTGACGGGACGCGTTCCACAGGGCGAACGCATCTAAATATTTTCGCTCTGCCAGCAATGAACTTACGCAAGTATCTGATTGTTAGATACTTATAAAGTCTGTACTTCTGATTGCCTGCCTGACACAAACTTGGGATGACTAAAATCCCAAGTTTGAGCC
>DATDBU010000042.1:0-26490 GCA_036524675.1 Chthoniobacterales bacterium
ACCCAGGCGGATTTGTAACATCTTCTCCGGGAGCCTGTTGCGAAATGTCTATCAGCTGGCACGCGACGTGTTAATGCCTGTTCTCGACATGAGGGCAATTTTTTCCGGAATCACCCAAGCCTGGCGGCGTCCGTACATGCGTCGGCTGGTAAAGCGATGGAGGCACCGGACGCCCTCCTGTTAACAACGGCGCCTTTTCCGAGGCTCCCGTCATTTCAACCACGAATTCATCACAGACAAACTCGCACCTGCCTAAACGAATTGGGTCACAAGCCCTCCCTCCAGGAAGGGAATGGATCGGCCCGTAAAAGCAACCGCTAACACAATAACCATGAACCACTATAACAAACTCTACACTCCGGAAGATAGCGCCGTCGTATTCATTGACCACCAGCCGCAGATGACCTTCGGTGTTGCTAACATCGATCGGGCCACGCTCATCAACAACGTCACCCTTCTTGCCAAGGTCGCGAAGGAATTTAACGTTCCCGCTGTTCTTACAGCGGTGGAGACGGAATCCTTCAGCGGTTACATCTGGCCGCAATTGCTCGACGTGTTTCCGGGACAACCGGTTGTTGAACGGACTTCAATGAACTCCTGGGATGACGCCGGTTTCCGCGCGGCCATCGAGGCCACGGGCAAAAAGAACATTCTCATGACCGGCCTTTGGACGGAAGTCTGCGTGACCTGGCCGACCATCGAAATGCTCGGCGCCGGGTACAATATCTACGTCGTGGAGGATTGTTGCGGGGCGACTTCCCCGGCAGCCCATGAAGCATCGCTGTCCCGGATGGTGCAGGCGGGCGCGGTGCGTCTGACGACGATTCCTGCTTTGCTGGAATGGCAGCGCGATTGGGCCAAGCGCGAGCATTACGACAAGCTGATGGGCCTGATCAAAGCGCAGGGTGGCGCTTATGGCGTTGGTGTAGAGTACGCTTATACGATGGTTCACCACGCGCCGCAATCGGCCGTGAAACCACAGATTGTCCCGAAGAAAGCCGCACACTAGCAAACTGTCGCGGCGGTCCTGCGGCTGCGGGACCGCCGCAATAAAGGCCGACCACCGACCGCTACCATTAAAAATGAGCGAGCCGATTCACATCGCCATCACTCGGCGCGTCCGCAAAGCGCACGTTGCGGAATTCGAACGCGCTCTGGCGGATTTTGCGAGTCGCTCTTTGGCGGAGCCTGGAGCGCGCGGGGTGCATTGTTTATATCCGCCACCGGGCTCCGCGTCGACGGAGTATGGCATCCTCCGCACCTTTGCCAGCACCGTTGACCGTGATGCCTTTTACGAGAGCGCTCTTTACAAAGACTGGCTGGCTCGCATTGAGCCGATGGTTGAAGGCGAAGCCTCGTATCGGCAGCTGACTGGTCTTGAAGCCTGGTTTCGCGACCCTCATGGCCGCGTTCCTCCGCGCTGGAAAATGGCTTTGCTAACCTGGATGGCCGTGTGGCCGGTTAGCATGCTCGTGCCCGCGATCCTGGTGCCGCTGCTGGGCCCCAACGTCCCTAAAGTCCTTACGTCCGGAGTCGTTTCCGCCGGCATTGTCATCATCCTTACCTGGGTCGCCATGCCGCTGCTGGTAAAGCTCGCCCATCCGTGGCTTCACCCTTCAACCCAACCAACGAAAAAGTCATGAACACAGTCGCCGATCTCATTCTCCAAAACGGACGTATCACTACCCTCGACCCGCGGCATCCGGAGGCAAAGGAAGTTGTCATCGTGGACGGCCGCGTCGCAGGGGTCGATAATGCCGCGGAATTTCAACGCGGCCCAGAGACAAAGGTCATCGACCTCAACGGCCGCAGAGCCATTCCCGGTCTGTATGATTCCCACCTGCACGTCATTCGCGGTGGATTGAACTACAACATGGAGCTGCGCTGGGAGGGCGTGCCCTCGGTTTCGCTTGCCCTGGCCATGCTGCGCGAGCAGGTCGCCCGCACGCCGGCGCCGCAATGGGTGCGCGTGGTCGGCGGATGGAGCGAATTTCAATTCGCCGAGCGGCGTATGCCGACCCTGGACGAGATCAACGCCGCCGCGCCGGATACGCCTGTCTTTGTCTTGCATCTCTATTGCCGGGCGCTGCTCAACCGCGCGGCGCTCAAAGCCTGCGGTTATACGAAGGACACGCCGAATCCGCCGGGCGGCGAAATCGTTCGCGACAAGGCGGGCAATCCCACGGGAATGTTAGTAGCGCGTCCCAATGCAACCATTCTTTACGCAACTCTTGCCAAAGGACCCAAGCTTCCGCCGGAATACCAATATAATTCGACCCGGCATTTTATGCGGGAATTGAATCGCCTCGGCGTGACGAGTGTGTGCGACGCGGGCGGCGGTTTTCAGAATTATCCCGAGGATTACGAGATCATCCAGCAACTCCATCAGCGCGGTGAAATGACCCTGCGCATCGCATACAATCTTTTTACGCAGAAGCCAGGCGGCGAACTCGAAGATTTCGTCCGTTGGTCGAAGATCGTGAAGCCGGACCAAGGGGACGATATGTTCCGATGCAACGGTGCGGGTGAAATGCTCGTTTTTTCGGCGGCGGATTTTGAGGACTTCCTGGAGCCGCGTCCGGATTTGGAAGGGAAACTGGAGAGCGAATTGGAACGGGTGGTGCATTTCCTGGCGGAAAATCGCTGGCCCTTCCGGCTGCACGCCACCTACGACGAATCGATCAGCCGGTTTTTGAACATTTTTGAGAAGGTTAACAAAGACGCTCCGCTTGAGGGTCTGCATTGGTTTTTTGATCATTGCGAGACGATCTCCGATCGCAACATTGAGCGTGTCAAAGCGCTCGGAGGAGGCATTGCCATTCAGCATCGCATGGCTTTTCAAGGAGAATACTTTGTGGACCGCTACGGTGCGAAGGCGGCCGAGCGCACACCGCCCATCCGGCGGATGCTGGAGATGGGTGTGCCCGTCGGCGCGGGCACCGATGCGACGCGCGTCGCGAGCTACAATCCGTTTGTGTCCCTTTACTGGATGACTACTGGAAAAACATTGGGCGGTTTGGCGCTCTATCCCGATAAAGCTCTGCTTAGCCGGGAGGAAGCCCTTCGGCTTTACACGCAGGGCAGCACCTGGATGTCGCGCGAAGAAGGAAAACGCGGCGCCATTGCCGTGGGGCAGCTTGCCGATCTGGTGGTGCTAACAAACGACTATTTCACGGTTCCCGATGAGGAAATCAAATCTCTCGAATCGGTTTTAACGATTCTGGGCGGGAAACCGGTTTATGCCGTGGAGGAATTCAAGCCGCTCGATCCCGATGCGCTGCCGGTCATGCCGGACTGGTCGCCAGTGGTCCGCTATCCCGGCTATTGGAGGCAGAGTTTCACATCGCACCTTCAAGAGCATGCGCATGGCTGCAGTTGCGGTCACGAGCATCACGTTCATCAACCCGCAAAGAGCAATCCCTTCAACATTCCGCAATGGATGCTGGGGGCGCGCGGCCTGCTCGACGGCGGCTGCGAATGCTTCGCGTTCTAATGGGGCTTCTGCTTCTGCGCGGCGTGACGGGTTTGATGATTTTTTACATTCACGGCTGGCATAAACTGCTAGGTGGAATCGACTATCTCCGGAATGATACGCCGTGGAAACTTGTCGAAGAAATCGGTGAAATGCATTTTCCCGCGCCGGTCGTCTCCGCCTTCGCAGCGACCGTCGTGCAGCTTGTCTGCGGGCTGTTTTTGGCCGCGGGATTCTGGACGCGACCCAGCGCCATCCTGTTAACAGGGGCGCTGGTCGTGGCCATTCTGCAGAACTTGCTCTCCGGACGTGATCCTCAACTGGCAATCCTCTACACGCTAAACGTGGCATCCTTCGCGCTGATCGGCGGCGGTCGGTTGTCCCTGGACGCAATGTTGCAAAGACAGGGCGGTGAATGACACGAATATTATGAATAAAAGAATCAAAGTCGGCCGTGAAAATTCTGCTGACATAGAGCTTTACTACGAGGACCTCGGAACGGGCAAACCGGTTGTCCTCATTCATGCATGGCCTCTGGATGGTCGGTCGTGGGAAAAACAAACGACCGCTCTGCTCAAGGCGGGTTACCGGGTCATCACCTACGATCGGCGGGGATTCGGTGGGTCCAGCCGGCCCAGCGCCGGTTACGATGTCGACACGCTTGCAAAGGACTTGCATACGCTCATTACGACTCTTGATCTTCAGGATGTGGCGTTGGTGGGTCTGTCCATGGGCGGCGGTGAAATCGCCAGGTATATAGGCACTTACGGTTCCGAACGCGTAAGAAAGGCGGTCCTTATCGGGACAGTTACACCGTTTCTTCTGAAGACGCCCGACAATCCCGGGGGAGTGGATGGCGCCGTTTTCGATGGGATTCAGGAAGCTATCGCGGCGGACCGCTTTGCTTTCCTTTCCGCGTTCTTGGCCAATTTTTACAATGCGGACGTCCTGGAGGGCAAGCGGATCAGCAAGGAGGTGATCCAGGAAAATTGGAATGTTGCGGCCAGCGCTTCGCCGCTTGCAACCTCGCAATGCGTTTCCGCCTGGCTTGCTGATTTCCGGGAAGACCTGGCAGGTTTCGACATTCCAACCCTGATCATTCATGGCGATGCGGATCGGTCCGTGCCTGTTTCCGTTTCAGGGGAACGCACGCATGCCCTTGTCAAGGGAAGCCGCCTGGTAAAGATCGAGGATGGGCCGCATGGACTCACCTGGACACATGCCGGGGAGGTCAACGGGGAGCTGTTAACCTTTCTCGGGAACTAAGCTGTGTTCCGATTTTTTCGTGCGACCGCATCCAAAACGGTACTAATGGTATTTATTTGTAGTCCAAAGGTGGGACTCAGCATGGGGTTGGGCGAACGTTATCCAAGTAGAACCAAGCCATGGTTTCGATCGAACACAGGCTGACGATTGTTGTGGCCGTTGCTGCGGTGCTCGACGCCGGGTTGGTCTGCGGCCAACAGGCGCAGGTCGTTCAGCCTCCGGAGATTGTCGGGAAGGCGCGTCAAATCGAGGATTATGGTTACTTGCGCGACGCGCAAAATCGCCAGGGATTCTGGTGGGAGAATCTGAAATATGTGCCGGTCGGAACGTCTGCGGAGGCGGCTTTTGTCACTCTGGGAGGGGAAATGCGCGTTCGGTATGAATGGATCGATCACACGGATTTTGGTTCCGGTCCGCAGGATACGGGTGGCTACCTGCTCACACGTTATATCCCTTATGCTTCGCTGAGGGTCCCCAACCTGTCGGGTGGCTGGGAATTGCTTCTTTTTGGACAAGTGGAGGCAGCTTTCAGCGAACACGACGCCCGCGGTCCGGGTCCGATCGATGAAGATGCCTTTGATGTGTTGCAAACGTTTGCCAGAGTCACCCTGCCATTGGGAAACGGTGAGCTGAGCATTCAGGCGGGACGTCAGGGGATTGCGTTCGGCACCGAACGGCTCCTTGGCGCCCGCTATGGCCCGAATATTCCGCTCAGTTTCGACGGGGGACTGGTTAGCTGGCGGGGCGACGTGTGGGATGTTAGTGGATTCTATCTGTGGCCCGTGCAGGTTGATCCGGACCCATTGGACAACCAGAGCGGCGACGATGAGCAGCTTTGGGGAATTTATTCGACACGGAAGTTGGGGGATTTGCTGCCCTCTCTTTCCGAGGCTGCGGCAGATTTTTATTATCTCGGTTACTCCAACGCCGCGGCGAGTTACGCCTCGGGCACTGGACGCGAATTACGGCACACGATTGGCGCCCGGTTCTTTGGAAATCAGAGAGTCGCGGGCGGCACGCTGGACTGGAACTACGAAGGCATGCTGCAGTTCGGCAGCTTCGACAGCGAGCGTGGCGACGGCGACATTTTTGCCTGGAGTATCGGCACAGAGACCGGCTATACATGGGACGCCTTTCTGACGCCGCGGTTTTGTGTGCGCGCGAATGTGATTAGCGGCGATAGCAACGCCAGCGACGCCGATCTGCAAACCTTCAATCCGCTGTTTCCGAAGGGAAAATACTTCGGCGAACTCACTCCGGTTGGGCCTTACAACCTCATCAATGTGCTGGGAGCTGCCAGTATTCGCGTGACGGATCGGATCACGATCTCCGCACAGGGCGGACCTTACTGGCGTTACAGCACGGATGACGCCGTATATGGTGTGGGCGGCAATCTTGTTCGTGAGGATGTCGGGGCCAGCAACGCGAGATTTATCGGAGCGCAATTCGAAGTTGTGGCGGAGTGGACTCCGGCTCGTGAACTGGGCTTTCTGGTGAGCTATTCCCAGTTTGTACCTGACGCGTTTATCAACGAGAGCGGTCCCTCTGAGACCATCCACTTCATCGCGGTCGAAGCCGTTGTGCAGTTTTGAGCCGTCCGCTGAACAGAGCCAGACGGCTTGCCGGGTTGTGATACGCACAAGCAAAGAGATTATGCGTGGTTTCCCGCACGAGGCTGGCGTGAGCTGCTGAAGCGTGTTACATAGGCGACTCGAATTTTTGCCTCGGACTCATGTCGAAACTGCGTCTGCACAAGCGTTTATGGGGGTTTAGTATCGGTGCGGGGCTTCTTGGAGCCCTGGCTCTGGGGGTCCGGTACGCGATCAAGCCGCCCACGAAGTCGCGTGTGCCCGACACGATCTCCCCAGCGATTTTTGCGACGAAGTCATTTTCCACCAGCCGTGGCGAGATGGTCTTTCACGAATCGGGGTTGGGGAATCCATTGATTTTCCTCCATGGGATCTACGTTGGGGCGTGTTCGTATGAATGGTCGAGGGTGTACCCTGCGTTTGCCGCGAACCATCATGTGATGGCGCCGGATTTGATTGGTTTTGGCGAATCAGAGCGCCCGTCGAAACCGTTTACGTCCGAGGACTTTGTGCGCAGCATCGCGGATTTCATTCATGCGAAATGTCCGGACCGTCCGCCCATTATCGTCGCCAGCGGACTTTCCGCGGCGCTTGCGACGCTGCTTGCCACGCAGCACCCGGAATTGGTTTCCCGGCTCATCCTTGTGATGCCATCCGGAATGCAGGACGATAGCAAACAGGAGATCTCGGTCGGGCTCGGACTGATCAGCCGGCTGCCTTTGCTGAATCACCTCTATTATCGAAATTATCTTTCCGCCCGCCCATCGGTCCGCGCGTGGCTGGAAACGGTGGGATTTGCCGATGCTGCGCTCGTCGACGATGAAACGGTCGAGGTCTTTACGACGTGCGCGCAGCAGTATCGCGCCGAGAATGCCATCTTTAATTTCTTGCGGCGCCAACTCAACGTGAATCTCGAAAGTCGCTTTGCAGAAGTTACACAGCCCGTGACTCTAATCTGGAGTGATCGCGTTACGTCTCCGCCCGTCGAGCTCGCATATCGGCTACAGGAATCGAAACCCAACCGCTGCCACCTGATTATCTTGAAAAATCTGGGCCTTCTCGTTGCTCTCGAAGCGCCGCAGTTAATCAAAGAAACACTGGCCAGCGAACTTGACTCAGGCATCCGTATCGTCTCTGCCTGATACATCGCCTTTACGAGCCGGTTTTCTGTTTTCCGGCAAGCTGCCCGCATCCCGCTGCCACATCGATGCCGCGTCTCTGCCGGACGGTGCTCGGGATTCCTGCGTCACGCAGAACTCTCTGAAAATCCGTGCAGGCCATCCGCTCCGTTGCTGCTCCAGCAAATCCTGCCGTCGGGTTCAGCGGAATCAAATTCACGTGCGCATCGATGCCGCGCAGTAAATCCGCCAGCCGCCGTGCCGATTCCTGAGAATCGTTCTTTCCCGCAATCAGCGTCCATTCGAAAAAAATCCGCTTGCCGGTTTTCTCACCATAGAAACGGCAGGCTGCCATCAACTCTGCGAGCGGCCATTTCTTACTCACGGGCACGAGCGCGCCGCGTTCTTCCTCCGTTGCTCCGTGAAGACTTACCGCCAAATGGTAGGGTCGTTTTTCTTCCGCCAGTCGTAAAATTCCCGGCACAACGCCGACTGTGCTGATCGTAATTCTCGAGGGCCCGATATTTGTTCCGCGCGTATCGGAGACGATCTCCAGCGCCGTCATCACCGCGTCGTAATTGTGCAGGGGCTCGCCCATTCCCATGAGCACCAGATTTCGGAGCCCTGGTTCGTCTCGTGCCCGAAGCGTTCGCTGCCCGAGGAGCACCTGCGCGACAATCTCGCCAGGTCGCAAGTGCCGGGAAAATCCGTTCTGGCCCGTCGCGCAGAACACGCATCCCATCGCGCATCCCGCCTGAGTGCTCACACAAATCGTTTTCCTCCCCGGATAGCCCATCAATACGGTCTCGATCATTTGCCCGTCACCGAGCTGGACCAAAAGCTTCCGGGTTAAGCTATCATTGCTGACGATTTCGCGTGCGACCGTAGGCAGCTCCATCTGCACTTCGCGCCCGTTCAGCCATTGCCGCAACGGATTCTGAAAATCGATTTTCGCCTCTCGATGCAAGGCCCGCCAGAGCGTTCGCACATGCACGGGCGAAAGACCCGACATTTCACGCTCGAGCGAGGAGAAAGTATGGTCGTGCAGGGTGGTCATATCGAGCCGGAATCGACGGATTATACCCTTGGTTGCGATGACGAACGAAGAATTTAAGAACGGTCTTGGGGCACTTGCCCGGGACACGGCGGGGGAACGGAAGAAAACGGACGAGATTGTGATCCGAGCGTGCAGTTTCTGTTTGACGAAGTGATTGTTTCGATACAAAACAATCACAATCGCTCGCTCCTCCCTTGAAAACGTATCGCCTCCAACGCCTCTTTAACCCCAAGTCCGGCCACTGTTTCGACGTCGCTGTCGATCACGGCTTCTTCAACGAACACAGTTTTCTTTCCGGCATCGAAAACCTCGAAGCCGCTGTTCGCACACTCGTCGAAGCCGCGCCCGATGCCATTCAACTCACTGTCGGCCAGGCGCCGCTTCTGCAAAATCTACCGGGACGTCACAAACCTTCGCTCGTTCTGCGCACCGACGTTGCCAATGTCTATGGCCGGGAACTTCCGCGGACGCTCTTCTCGCGAATGATTGAAAACCCTGTCGAGCAGGCTCTCCGGCTCGATGCAACCTGTGTTGTGGTTAATCTCTTCCGAATTCCCAATCAGCCGGAGGTTGGCGATCAATGCATCCAGAATATTCTCAAGATCAAACCGGACTGCGACCGCTACGGGATGCCGTTGATGATAGAACCGCTCGTTTTCCAACCCAACGACCGTGCCGGCGGCTACATGGTAGATGGCGATCCTGCAAAAATTCTTCCGTTGGTTAGACAAGCTGTTGAACTCGGAGCCGACATCATCAAGGCGGATCCTACGGACGACGTGGGAGTCTATCATCAGGTGATCGAAGTCGCCGGAAGAATTCCCGTTCTAGTCCGGGGTGGGGGAAAAGCGCCTGATGCCGAGATCCTCAAGCGGACCGAGGATCTCATGAAACAAGGCGCAGCGGGCATCGTTTATGGACGCAACGTCATCCAGCACGCCAATCCGGCCGGGATGACGAGGGCCCTGATGTCCATCGTTCACGACGGAGCAACGGCGACGCAGGCGGCCGAGTTTTTAAGATGAACGAAGTCGTAAAAATAGGCATCATCGGTGGCGGCTTGATGGGACGTGAAGTCGCAAGCCTTCTGGCGCGGTGGTTTGTCCTGGATCCGTTTCCGGTCAGGGCGGAACTGACTGCTGTTTGCGATCTGGTTGAAAAACAGCGCGAATGGTTTCGCCGGATTACGAGCGTAAAGCTGTTAACATCAGACTATCAGGAGCTTTTAGCTTCGCCGGAGGTCGATGTCGTCTATGTTGCCGTTCCGCATAACCTCCACGAGAAAATCTATCTCGATGTTTTGGCTGCCGGAAAAGATTTGTTAGCCGAAAAGCCGTTTGGAATTGACCTCGTTGCTGCGAAAAAAATAGCTGCCGCGGCAAAGAATAGCGGCCGTTTTGTCCGTTGCAGCTCGGAATTTCCATTCCTCCCGGGAGCGCAAAGGGCATTTCAGATGGCTGCCGATGGCAATGGGTTCGGCAAATTGCTCGAGATTCGCTCCGGTTTCCATCACAGCAGCGACCTCGACCCCAGCAAACCCGTCAACTGGAAACGGCAAATCAGCACCTGCGGCGAAATCGGCGTGATGGGCGATCTCGGCATGCACACGGTTCACATCCCATTCCGTCTCGGGTGGAAACCGAAGCGCGTTTATGCGCAGCTTCAAAAGATTTACACGCAACGTCCGGACGGCCGCGGCGGAATGGCGCCCAGCGACACATGGGACAATGCTCTTTTGCATGGAGACCTCGATATCGACGGCCGTGACGTCCCGATTCGCTTCGAAACCAAACGCCTGGCACCCGGCGAGACGAACACCTGGTTCCTTGAAATCCTCGGCACGGATGGGGGCGTAAAATTCAGCACCAAGGAACCCAAAACGCTCTGGACCTTTGAACGTGGCAAAGAGCAGCTTTGGCGGCGCACGGACCTCGGCTTCCACGGACCGTTTCCGACCATCACGGGAGCCATTTTTGAGCCCGGTTTTCCGGATTGCTTCCTGCAAATGTGGGCGGCGTTTCTTGCCGAGCGGACGGGAAAGTTGGAGGGAAAGTTCGGCTGTGTCACTCCGGACGAAGCGGTGGCAAGCCATGCGCTTTTTGCTGCCGCTCTCGCCTCTCATACGACGAAGTGCGCGGTTGACGTTGAATATGCCTGACGAGACGTTTTATTGTTGTTTTGCCGCTCTGCTGGACTTGAGCCCATGCCTGGTGAGTTCAGATGTTCCTCAAGCGCCGGCAATGTGATGCACTGAAATAAGCCCATCGGACATCCTGCTTTTGGCTCCGAAGAAGGTTTGCAATTGCATCAAAGGGCGGGTTAAAAAAGGAAAATGATATTCCGAACCATTTTTAACGGTTACCGGTCCCTAAGAACGGAGCTTAAAAATATCTATTTAAGATATAAATATGTTAAATGCGGAAACATACATCCTACATTGCAGTTTGGGCAGTACTCAAAAATACAGTTCGGATCCCCTTCGGCAAAATTGTACGCCGGGGAAAATGTGAACATCAGGAAGTATTGCAGTATTTTAGTGGACGGAAAAGGCGTTTTGAGATTGGGAAAGAACGTTTTTTTTAACAACTATTGCGCCGTTACCTGCCACGGAGAAATAGAAATCGGCGAGAATACGCTCTTTGGTGAAGGCGTAAAAATGTACGATCATAACCATTTATATAACAATGAAGGCGGTACGTTAAACGTGGACCGCCGCCAAATGACCGTTGGAAAGATCAAGATTGGGAAGAATTGCTGGATTGCTAGTAACGTCACAATCCTGAAAGACGTCGAAATCGGAGATAACGTAATCGTGGGAGCAGGATGTTTGGTTTATAAATCGATCCCGTCGAACGCCATTGTAAAATCGAACCAAAGCACAACCATTAAGGTTGTATAAGAAGAAATTTGTTCCCGCTCGCCCGTCAACTCTTCACAACAACAACCTGTTAGCAATCGCCGTAGACAGGATGCCTTCCCCCAACGATGAAGCGCAGCGAAATCAATTCCCTTGTCCGCTCCGCGCGGACCTGTTTCCAAAACCATTATTGGGCTCTCCCGCCAAATCCGAAATGGGATGTGACCGATTTCGGCCTTGGTGACTGGCGAAAATGGAGCCTCGTTCTCGTTAACCTTGCCACGGAACCGGAGTACTCCGAAAAACTGCTGTACGCGGCCGACGGAATGACGACTCCCGCTCACGCGCACAAACTCAAGAAGGAAGACATTATCTGCCGTTGGGGCAGGCTGGCAGTGCGAGTATGGGCCAAGTTTCCAGCGAAAAGCGTGGGAATCGAGTTTTCCATTCCCATTGATCATGAGCCCTGCACGGTAACATCGGGAGACCTGATCACGCTCGAGGCAGGCTCGCGTGTGACTCTGGTTCCAGGCGTTTATCACGAGTTTTATCCGCTTTCGGATGAATGCATCATCGGCGAGGTCTCCACAGCCAATGACGATCTGCATGACAACTTTTTCGTTAACCCGGGAGTAGGCCGCTATTCCGTTGTTGAGGAAGACGAGGCGGCGCTGGTCCAGTTGGTCAGCGATTCCAAGCAGACATGAACGTAAGGACGGGCATTCTTGCAGGCGGAAACTGGCTCGTTGACAAGGTAAAGATCATCGATAGGTATCCGCAGCAGGATGCCCTCGCTAACATCCTGTCCGAATCCCGAAGCAACGGTGGCAGTTCGTTCAACGTGTTGATCGATTTCGCCAAGTTAGGAGCTCCATTTCCGCTGTCGGGCATTGGGTTGATCGGCGACGATGCGGAGGGTTTGTGGATTTGGGAGGAATGTTCCCGATACGGCATCGACACAACGCAGCTAGGGGTTTTCGAGGACGCGCACACGTCCTATTCCGATGTGATGACTGTCAGGTCTACGGGGCGCAGGACGTTTTTTCATCAACGCGGCGCCAACGCTTTTCTGGAACCAAAGGACTTCGACTTCGCTCGCAGTGAAGCGAAGATTTTTCACCTGGGCTATCTGCTGCTTCTGGACCGGCTGGATGCACCCGATGCGGAGTTTGGCACGGCAGCGGCTCGGGTGTTGAATCGGGCTTCAGTGGCAGGATTGAAGACTAGTGTCGATGTGGTCAGCGAAGACAGTGACCGTTTTCCCGGAATCGTCCTTCCAGCGCTGCGCCATGTTAATTACTGTATTCTCAACGAGTTCGAAATTGGCCGGACGACGGGGATTGCAACGCGCCGGGATGATCGAATCGACATCGGAGCTGTGGAAGCTGCTTCCCGTAGACTTCTTGATGAGGGTGTAAAGGACTGGGTGGTCGTTCATTTTCCTGAAGGAGCGACAGCAGTGGGTCGCGATGGTCCGTTTTACGTTCAGGGCAGCGTGGAAATGCCTCCGGAGCGCATCGTGGGAGCGGTCGGGGCAGGCGACGCCTTTGCCGCCGGCTTGTTGTGGGGATTGCACGAGGAGGAGGGGATGGAGACGGCATTGAGATTTGGAGTACTCTCCGCCGCATCGTGCCTGGGAGGCGCTGGAGCATCGGATGGGATTTTGCCACTGAAGGAATGCCTGGAGCTCGGGAGCATGCTTGGATTCCGAAAACTGCGCTAACCATGTTTGCAAGGGAACGTCATGGAGAAATTCGGAGAATTGTCCGGGAAAAGCGCCGCGTGATTTTTGCGGACTTGCAGAAAGCGCTGAAGGTTTCTGCAGCAACGTTGCGTCGGGATTTGACTGAACTCGAGGCGGCGGGGGACCTCATTCGTGTGCATGGCGGCGTGCTGGACCCCGCGTATGCGCGGGCGGAAATTTCGTTTGATGAACGGATGCGCCGAAGTCATGCGGCCAAAAGAAGCATCGCGGCAGCGGCGGCAGCTTTAATTCCACTGGGGGCAACGGTCATCATTGATGCCGGGTCAACGTGTCTGGAGGCGGGCAAGGCGCTTCTGGGGCGGAAGGATGTTCGGATAATTACGCATTCTGTTGCGCTGGTCGCCGCAGGAGCTCATGCCGATGCCGGAATTTTTTGCCTCGGCGGCGAATTGCGGCGTGTCAGCGGGGCGCTGGTTGGTGGGAATGCTCTGGGAGTGCTCGCGGAAATTCGCGCGGATTTTGCATTTGTTGGCGCCTCCGGATTGAGTCTGGAGGATGGCTGTTCGACAACAGAACTGACCGAGGCTGAAATTAAAAAAGCGATTTTAACACGCGTAAAAAGGACTGTTCTTCTGGCGGATTTTTCCAAATGGAACGCCCCGAGCACCGTGCGTTTCGCGAAGTGGGACCAAATCGATGACTGGATAACGGATCAGTTCCCGCGGGAAGAGGAAATGGCGACGTTGAAGGCGCAGAAAGTCGCCATTCACAAAGCGTGAACAACGGGTAAAGTCGCGGCGTGTTTTCATTTTCAGAGTCCAAGCCGTTGCTAGCGCTCGCTCCGATGCAGGATGTGACGGATCTAGCATTCTGGAAACTGATGACATCCTATGGCGGAGCGGATGTTTACTATACGGAATATTTTCGCGTATTTCCGGGATCGCACTTGGAAAAGTGGATTCTGGAATCGATTACGAAGAATCCGACGGGACGTCCGGTAGTCGCGCAAATGATCGGGAACGACATTTCGTCTCTCGTGCGCACGGCGCGTGAGCTGCAGCGGCATCCCATCGTGGCGGTGGACTTGAATTTGGGTTGTCCGGCGCCGGTGGTTTATCGGAAATGTGCGGGCGGTGGGCTGTTACGGGATTTGCCCAGGGTGGATTCCATTCTTGGAGCGCTGCGCGACGCGGTGGATTGCGCGTTTACTGTGAAAACACGGATTGGTTTTGATGCCCCGGCGGTTTTCGATGATTTGCTGGCCATTTTGGCGAAGCATTCACTGGATTTGCTGACGGTGCACGGGCGCACCGTGGCTGAAGCCTATCGCAGCGAGGTGCACTACGACTTTATTGCGAGAGCGGCCGCCGAAATGCAGTGTCCGGTGCTGGCGAACGGCAACATCGATTCCTCACATAAGGCGGAGGAAGTGTTGCGGTTAACCGGTGCGGCGGGCCTGATGATCGGACGGGGAGCGATTCGCAACCCATGGCTTTTCGAGCAGTTCCGTCAGCGACAATGCGGCAAAAACGTGTTTGTACCTCGTGGACACGACGTGCTGGAGTATGTGACGGCACTCTATGAATCGACGAGTCCGCCCGACGTGCCTGAGCGGGCCTTGGTCCAAAAAATGAAAAAATACATGAATTTTATCGGTGCTGGCGTGGAGCCTTCAGGCCGGTTCCTGCACGAAATCCGCCGGGTGAACACGAAGGCCGACTTTTTCCGCATCTGCACGGAGTTCATGGATCACGATGAGCTGATGCCGCTGGAGGTTTTTCCGCAGAACGGGACGCGAATTGCTGAGCCGATGGAATGTTAAGGGTGTGGGCGGAGGAGCGCTGATGTGTTTAAAGGCGACCCAATTCAGGAATTGAGTTTGGCTCGGATCGCGAGCGCTGTGGAGAGGGCTTCTTCCACATTGGGTTTCAGGACACAGAAGTGCCCCATTTTTCGCCCTTTGCGTCCCTCCGATTTCCCATAGAGGTGCAGTCGCGCGTCGGGCTCGGCGAGAACTGGATAAAAGTCGGGAGGTGTCGCGGGATTCGGCCAGAGGTCGCCGAGGAGATTGACCATCACCACCGGGCTGAGCAAGCGCGTGGAAGAAAACGGGAGGCTGCATACCGCGCGAAGCTGCTGCTCGAACTGGCTTGTCACGCAGGCGTCGAAGGTGTAATGGCCGGAATTATGGGGGCGGGGAGCGAGTTCGTTAACGAGAAGCTCGTCTTTTGGCGAGATGAAAAATTCAACGGCTAGAAGTCCCACCAAATCCAGATCGGCCGCGATTCGGCGGGCGATCGCTTCGGCTTCGGCCGCGAGCTGGAGAGGAATTCGGGCGGGAACGACGGAGACGTCGAGGATATGATTGCGGTGCAGGTTTTCAGCGACGGGAAAGCTGGAAGTTTCTCCCTGCGCGTTGCGTGCTACAATGGCGGAGACTTCGGATTGGTGCGTGATCCAGCTCTCCAAAACCGCTTTCCTGGCGGCAAAACGCTCCCAGATTTCATTGGGATCGGCAGGAGCGCTGATTTTGAGCTGGCCTTTGCCGTCGTAACCGAAATTAGCGGTTTTCAGGACGCATGGCGTGCCGATCTCGTGTAGCGCTGCCGCAAGTTCTGCCGCGGAATGGATGATCCGAAACGGCGCAACCGGATAGCCGCGGCTGGCGAGAAACTTCTTTTCACGCTCCCGGTTCTGGCAAATGTGCAAGACGCTCCATCGCGGATAGACTGGTTTTTGGGCGGCAACCCGTTCCACGACTTCCGCTGGGATGTTTTCGAATTCGAAGGTGACAACGTCCACCGATGTAGCGAACGAATCCAGCGCGTCCCTATCCAGGTAATTTGCGGTGAATTCCCGATCGGAAATCTGCCCCGCCGGACTGTCCGGCTGCGGCTCGAACGTGTAGACGCGATATCCCATTTTCCGGGCAGACAGGGCAAACATTCGTCCGAGTTGTCCGCCGCCAAGCAGCCCGATAGTCGCGCCGGGAGGAATGGAATTGAGATGACTGCTCATGTGGGAATGGATAGATGCAGAAGGCAAAAGGCTGAAGGCTGAATTTGAAAAATGACGGGTTCTGGCGCACGATCCAGGACATGTTCTCCCCGCGACCCGTACTCGTCGTTGCCTGTGTTCTGTTCGCAGGTTTTCTTGAAATGTCCACCGTTCGCGCGCAGACGAACGTCGACAAACTTTATAGCGAAGCTCAGCACGCGTTGATGGCGGGTGACGTCGAGACTGCGAGCTCAAAATTTCGGGAAATACTCACTCTTTCTCCGAGACACGAAGGGGCAACGAGTTATTTGAAAATGATGGCTGTGAATCAGCAGGGACGGAAATCGCAATTGTCCAGAGATCTGGATTCAGTGGTTCTGGAGAAGGTGACATTTAGAAACGCATCTCTGAGCAGCGTCCTGGAATACCTCAAAGTGCAGGCAGGGAAAGTTTCCGCAGGCAAAGTCATCCCCAGTTTTGTGCTAAAGCTGCCCCAGCGATATGCCGACGAACACTCCGTGACGCTGGACATTTCAAACATCCCGTTCAAGGAAACCCTCAGATATATCGGTGAACTCACGGGGACGAAGTTTGAAGTGCAGGAGTATGCCATCGTCGTTTCCGAGGTGAAAACTTGAGTTGCGGAATTTTGGGATTACTGGTCCTGCCGAATGTTTTCCCAGCTTTCCGACAAACTTCAGGATATTTTCAAAGACCTGCGCGGTCACGGCACGATTTCGGAGACAAACGTTAACGACGCCATGCGTCAGGTGCGCCTCGCTTTGCTAGAGGCCGATGTGCATTTTCAGGTCGCAAAAGATTTCATTGCGAAGGTCAAAGAAAAAGCCCTCGGACAGGACGTTTTGCGGAGCGTCACGCCGGGGCAGCAGATTGTTAAGATTTTTCACGACGAGCTGACAGTGCTGCTCGGCGGTGACGCGGCCCCACTGAATCTCGAAAAGCCAGCCCGAATTTTGATGGTCGGTCTCAATGGTGCCGGCAAAACAACTTCTTCTGCAAAACTGGCGCGCCTTTTAAAGAAACAGGGACGCGCTCCTGTCCTCATTGCCTGCGATTTGCATCGCCCGGCGGCGATTGATCAGCTTGTCACTCTCGCAGGACAGGTCGGGGTTCCGGTTTTTCGGCCGACTCCTGGCGAAACCGATGTTTTGAAGGTTGCCCGTGAAGCGTCGGCGTGGGCGCGTGAAAACGGCAATGTCGAGATCTATGACACCGCGGGGCGCCAGGAAATCGACGAGCCACTTGTCCTGGAGCTCAAGCGTGTCGTCGAATTCCTTCAGCCGAAGGAAGTGTTGCTCGTTGCCGATTCGGCAACGGGTCAGCAGGCAGTGAGTGTTGCGACGCACTTCCATGAGGCCCTGGGGCTTACGGGTCTGGTTCTGACGAAGCTCGATGGCGATGCCCGCGGTGGCGCGGCGCTTTCGATGCGGTCGGTGACTCAACGGCCGATCAAGTTTGCCGGTGTCGGTGAAAAGATCGATCAGTTCGAAGCGTTTGTGCCGGATCGTCTCGCCGGGCGGATTCTAGGGATGGGCGACATCGTCGGGTTGGTCGAACGGGCCGCGGAAGCGATCGATCAGGAAGAAGCCGAGCGCATGGAAAAGAAACTGCGCACGGCCAGTTTCGACCTCAATGACTTTCTCGGGACATTTAAGATGATCCGAAAATTGGGTCCGTTGGAAAATGTGCTTGGCATGCTGCCCGGAATGGGTAACCTAAAAGGCTTTTCCGTTGACGAGAAACAGATGAAACGGGTGGAGGCCATCGTGCTGTCGATGACCTTGAAGGAGCGGACGAATCCGGACATTTTGAATGCCCGGAGGCGCCAGCGAATCGCCCGGGGCAGTGGAGTATCGGTTACGGAAGTAAACACGCTTTTGAACCAGTTTGGTCAAATGCGGAAAATGATGAAGAACGTGGGCAATATGAAACGACTGATGGCTTCCCCACGTGGAGCCGGGATGTTAAACAAGTTTAGATAGAGAAGAATATGGCAGTTTCCATACGTTTGCGCCGGGAAGGTTCGCTGAACCACCCCTATTATCGTGTTGTGGTGGCGGATTCCCGCAGCCCGCGTGATGGCAAGTTCATCGAGTTGATTGGCAAATACGACCCGAAACGGGCCGGCGACAATGCCAGCATCGACCTGCCTCGCGTTGACTATTGGCTCTCCTGTGGTGCCCAGCCGAGCGACACGGTCAAGAGCCTCATCAAAAAAGAGCGCAAAAAGACTCCTGTTGCCGCTTAATCGCAGGCTGGGATCGTTTTAACTCGTTCAAAGAGACTTTCAACAGGCAAGGCGCCGTAAACAGCGGCGCCTTGCCTGTCTTTGTTGGCTCAGCCAGCTAATCGGGGAACGCTTCGACGCGAGGCAAGACGAAGTACGAGGAGGAAAGGACGCTTGTCAGGTTTTTACTACCACGCAGCCTGCTATAGGCGCACGACGTCCCGCAAGAACTGGCACCAAATATAAAACAATCCGCGCCACGAGTACCGGAGTTTGCCTTCGTTGGTTTTGGTAAGGACACCAGCACGCAGATTGTGGTCGAGTTGTGCGTAGAGTTCCTTTTGCATCGCCGCCTGCATTTCTTCCGGCGTGAGAGGAACGACATCCGCGAGGGTGATGCCTTTCTTATCCAGAAGGTGTTGATGCGCTTCGAGCATTTGACTAAAACTCAGCCCGGCCCGCACGCGGCTCACAGTCACCGCAGGTGCAAACTTTAGAGCACTGGAAAACGGATAATTCCACGTCGTCCAGAGCTTTCCGTCCGAGGTTCGCGTGGAAATCATGAGGTAAAAGAATGCGAGCTGTTCCTGGTCAACAAGACAAATGGCTCCCTGAAGGCGATCCTCTTCCCGGTAAAAAAGGCGGAAAAACTGAGAATGATTCTCCCAGTCCCAGCCCGCATCGTCCAAATACGCAAATCCATTCTCCTCAATTTCTTCCGTCAAATCGTCGAGATCTGGGAAGAGATCCCGTGACGGCGGGCGCCTGGCGCTTAGCTTCTTGTCGGCCGGTAACCGCAGACGCCGAATACGTGTGAGGATTTCCAGCCATGGCAACAGCAGCCATGTGCTTACGCACAAAATACCCATAATCCAGCTGTCACCTGGCAAATAGCCGATCAAAAAAGAGGTCGTCAGCAGGCAGATCAGCCCCAACTTTTGTGCAATCGGATGGGCGATTGTTCGGAAGGCCAGGCTTAAAACGGCCATTCCGATGATCAGGATGAGCGCAGGATAAAACGACATTGAATTATGCGGCTGGCGAGTCCGCAATTGCCGCCGAAGGGAGTATCCCATGCTTGTGCAGGAATTTCTCTAACTCTTCAGGTCCAAAATCGGGAAGGATCTTGTCGTCCACGACGAGAGTCGGCACATAACGTTGTCCTGATATGCGTTTCATGTGCTCGAACGCCTGGTAATTTCGTAACACGTCAATCTCTGTATACGCGTATCCATGCTCATCGAGATAACGCTCGGCGGCAACGCACCACGGACAGTTTTTTTTAACGTAAAGAACGAGTTCGGAAGCCACGCCGCGACTAGAGACGCATCGCGGTCACGTGTCAACACGTCAGGAAACTACCAATTTATTGATTTCCTACTTCAGGAAGCTCTGTTTCGTCCAAAAGTGCCAGTGCTTCCCCTACTAAAAACAAACTGCCAGTGATCAAAATGGGACCAGAACATTGTCCCAAAGCCGATTTTAACGAATCTGCGGCCTTCACGAATTGCACGCCGGCATCACGCAATTGATTCGCAAGGACTTCAGGATGAACGCCCCGCTGGCTCCGTACCGGGACAGTGACGAATTCGCGGCCGATTGGGACCAGTTCACGGACGATGCCGGCGGCATCTTTGTCGGCAAGCAGCCCAATGACGACGGTTGGTTTTGCGTCGCCAAAAGCTTCCCGCCAGGTCTGGGAAAGACGCGCCGAAGCCGCTGGATTGTGCGCCCCGTCAAGAATAATTTGTCCATTGGCGGCCAATTGAAATCGCCCCGGCCAGCTTACGGAAGACAACCCTTTCCGGATGGCGCCGAAGTCGACTTCCAATCCGGCTGCCTGAATGGCGCGCAGGGCGAGGGCGGCGTTCCAAGCCTGGTGCGAACCGGCGAGGGCGATCGAGAGATGCGGCAAAGGTTGATCTACAACCGTTAACCGAGCATTTTGCTGAGAAGCGGCGTCCTGAATAACGTCAAGTATTTCAGATGCTTGCGTTAGAGCGATGGTCGGAACGCCGGATTTGATAATGCCAGCCTTTTCGGCAGCGATCTGAGCCAGCGTATTGCCGAGCCATTGAGTGTGATCGAGGTCGATCTGGGTAATTACTGAAACGGAAGGGGCGATGATGTTCGTTGCATCGAGGCGGCCACCCATTCCTGTTTCGGCAACCAGTACGTTCACTTGCGAGTCTTTGAAGATTCGCAGCGCCAGCGCAGTCGTTATTTCGAAAAAGGTTGGGTGCGGCTCCCAGCTTGCGACGAGGTCGCGGATTTGATTCAGACCGGCAGTAATCAACTCATCAGAAACCGGTTGCCCATCGATTTGGATACGTTCGTTGAAACGTACCAAATGCGGCGACGTGAAAAGTCCCGTCTTGAAGCCGGCGGCTCGGGCGATGGACTCGACCATGGCGCACGTGGAGCCCTTGCCATTTGTGCCGGCGACGTGAATGACCTTACAGTTTTTGGGCGGAAATGCATCCAACGCCTCAGCGAGACGGCTGATGTTTTCGAGACCCAGCTTAACGCCAAAAAGTTGCGTGTTGTACAGCCAGTCGAGTGACTCCCGATACGTTGATACGTTTGTGATCTGGCCCGTGAAAGACACTTTTGTGGGTAGTTATTTTGATCCCAGATAGCCCAACACCTTCCCCAGTGTGTTGCGCATTTTGGTGCGATGACAAATGAAATCGATGAGCCCATGCTGCTCCAGGAACTCGGCGGTCTGGAACCCGGGTGGCAGCTCCTGGTGTGTTGTCTCGCGGATAACACGCGGGCCAGCGAAGCCGATCATGCATTTTGGTTCGGCGATAATAAGGTCGCCGAGAGAAGCATAACTCGCCATCACTCCGGCAGTTGTGGGATTGGTGAGAACCGAAATATAGGGTAAGCCGGCCTGCGCGTGGCGGGCGAGAGCGCCGCTTGTTTTGGCCATTTGCATGAGACTGAGCATGCCTTCGTACATGCGCGCGCCTCCCGAGGCTGAAATGATGATGACCGGAATGCGCTCCTGCGTGCCGCGTTCGATCATGCGTGTGATTTTTTCACCGACGACACAGCCCATGGTCGCCGCAAGAAAGGCGAAATCCATTACGGCAATACCCACACGATGCGCTTTGATGGAGCCAAGGCCGGTGGTCACAGCATCCACGAGACCGGTTTTCTTTCTGTAGCTGTTGAGCCTGTCGGTGTACGTGGCGACGCCGGTAAACTTTAGGGTGTCGACGGATTCCATCTCTGCGTCCATCTCTGTAAACGACCCGGAATCCAGCAGTTGTGCGATACGTTCTTTGGCGCCCTGGGTGAAATGGTGATCACATTTTGGACAAACCTGGCTGTTTTGCTCGAGTTCCAGCGTGTGAATGACCTCGCCGCAACTCGGACATTTCCGCCAAAGCCCTTCGGGCATATCCTTCTTTTTAATGATGTTGTCGAGGCGGATGATTTTGGGTTTGGAGAAAATGCCCATGAAATTGGAGGTGGATATCTGGAAAACAGGCCTAACCGCGCGCGACACAGATAGCGCGAACCGATGCGGCCCCTGCGTTGCGAAGGACGCGGGCACATTCGTCAAGCGTGGAACCGGTGGTCAAAACGTCATCGACCAATAAGAGATGCAAAGAACGCACGTTGGAACCTTTGCGTATTTGGAAGGCATTGCGCAAGTTTTCCATGCGTTCGGCCCGGTCGAATGCGGTTTGAGTCTGGGTATGGCGTACGCGCCGGAGGGCACGGAGGATGGGAATTTCCGTCTTCTCGGCAAGGACTTCGCAGAGAAGTTCGGCTTGATTGTAACCGCGCTCGCGGCGGCGACGGTGGAATAGTGGGACAGGCACGAATGCGTCAGGCTTCTTGCATTTAATCCGCTCATCCTGAAAAGTTTCCATCAGCCATTCACCAAGTTGGCGCCGTAAGTATTCCTGGCGATGGTACTTGAAGCGAAGGATGAGGTCGCGAACGATGCCTCGTGCCTGGCAGGCGGCCACGGCGCAGTCGAAGTAAAAATCGTGTTGCGCACAATTCGGACACACGAATTTTTGGTCGATCTCACCGTCGAATACGTGCGAACACCGCTCACATCGAGGCGGAACAATCCGCCAAGCTCCACGAGCGCAATCGTCGCAAAGCCATCCATCGTCCAGATCTGCGCGGCAGGAAACGCAGACCCGAGGAAAGAACAGCCCTGAGGCAGTCGCTGCAGCGGATTTTAGAAAGCGCGGGATTTGCTGCGCAAAACGCTCCATACGAGAAAAAACAGGATGATCAGGACCAGCACGGACCCGATGCCAAATTCCAGTTCTGAACCGAACCACGGCATCGCGTCGATTTTTCGGTCGGGTTTCGCGAGTTTCGTAAAGCTGAATTTGGCCAGCACGATGCCGGCATGCAGACCCATGCCAAGTGCCAGGGCGCGAGTCTGTTGCGCCGCATAGCCAAATGTCCAGCCAAGCACGAACAACGACGTGAAACCGGCCAGAACCAGCTCCGGATGGGAGAACCGATCAAAAACGTACGGAATGAAATGGAACCCTGAAAGCCACGTTACTTGCGCGTCGTGGATCATGACTTCCCTGGGCTTTAGGAAGTGGACAATGGCATAGATGGCCGACACGACGGCGAGTGAGACCCATCGATTTGCCGTGCGCGAAATCAGGCCCAGCAGGGCTCCATTGAAGAAAAATTGCTCGATCACGGGAACAACCGCCGCCGTGACAAAAACGGACGTCAGACGATGCCACGGGAGCGGGTTTTTCCAATCCCAAATGCCCGAAGCGGTTAACCCAGCCGCCAGGGCTGCCATTACCGCAAACGCCAATCCGAAGCCGGTCAACCAATGCCTCAGCCCTTCCGGATCGCGGCGCAACCCGAGGGCCTGCCAGCCGGGGATACGCATCCAGCGGATCATTGGCCATAGCAAAACCAGTGCGGCGATGAGAACGGAACGGTTAAAATATCGCTGGAACTCGCTTGTATCCAACACCTTGAGGGATGGAACTCGTGCTCCGAGCCATTGTCCCGCCCAAAAAAGGAATGGGGCTAAGAGCGCGCCCAACACAATGAGCGCCACGAAATAAACGAGAATTTTGAAGCTTTCTTTCAAGTTGGAGGCGGTTTACGACTGTCGCGGGATCGCTCATTTAGTTTTGGAACACTCTTGCCGCAAACGATAAAAATCGGCGATGCACAACGAACACGGCTGGAAAGAGACCACCGAAGACGGCGAAAAGCGCGAAGTCCGCGCCGTGAAATTCGCCGGACAATGGCGTATCCAGGCGAAACTTAAGGGCGAAGACCAGTGGACATATTACGATCCACCTCTTCTTTCAGACCTCGAGACGCTCCACGATGTCCTCTTTCGCAAGGCCCAGCGCCGGCGCGCCACTGAGGAGGACGTCGCGACGCTTGAAAAACTAATCCGCGACCGAAAAGGGGAGTAGGCGTAATGCGGTTACCTTAATTTTTTTTCACGCAGTCGCTCCGCCGTCCTCCCCCTCGAATCCGAAACCGAAAACGCCGCCTTTTTGACACACCTGCCTCAAGCGGCTACTTTCGTCGCCTTTCGCCAATTCATGAGACACAAACGCAAGCCCCTGATTATACTGACTTTGCTGGCCGCTTTAACGGCAACAGCATTGGCCGGAAGAGGGGATACGTCGCGCGATTATACGACTTTGCTCCGCAGAAAGGTTCTCACCAAAGTAGATGCCCTTGAACCAGCTATGCGGCCTACCCCGGTGATGTTTCAAGAAAAAAAGTTGGGGCGTTATCCCTGGAAGTTCGGAATTGTCACAACGGTTTTCTGGATCGGCGAAACTCCCACAGCCAACAACCCGACGCCGAATCACAAGAGCAGTTGGGACAAGCAGTGGGCTCGCAACTACGGTGGTTTCGATAACCCAAATCCGCGCTATCGGCGTGGTTTTCTCCCGGCTAGATTCATTCCGCGCCAGAATCCGTTTTACGTTGCGTTGCCCTACAACGATATCACGCGTAACGGAACGAAGCCGGAGGCTTACCGAGTCATCCCATGGTTCTGGCAGACGTTCGAGCGTCCCGGACGGACGGTCCTCAAGAGCCGCTGGCTGGCCATTCGTAAAGGCAACCGTGTCGCCTACGCGCAATGGGAGGATTGCGGGCCATTCCGAACGGATCATTGGCAATATGTTTTTGGCAACGAACGCCCCCGGCGTAACCTGAACCGGGGCGCCGGTCTCGATGTATCGCCGGCTGTGCGCGACTATTTGGGGATGTCCGGTACGGACGTAACTGACTGGAAGTTTGTGGAGTTCAACGAAGTCCCTGTTGGTCCGTGGTCGATGTATGGCGAAAACAACACCTTCGTGCAAAATCGCCGCAAGCGCGCCGAGGCTCTCGTCAATATCGGGGACGTTTTTAATTCCCGACCTGTCTTGAAGGAATAGAACGGGCACTACCGAGCGTATTCAAACTGCCGTGTTGGCGGCATCGATGCCTGCGAGCATTCTATCTCGGAGAACGGTAGGCACGTCAGCGGCAAGCCAGCCGTTTTTGGCGACGATGGCGAGGTTGGCCCGGGAAAAACCGCCTTCCGTCCCAAGAGCCATGTATTCGTCGATGAGCGTATTCGCGAAAACCAGCGGGTCGTCGGTGCTCACTGTGCATCGCACGCCTGCCGCCATTAAATCCCGCAACGGATGCGCCGCCAGTGAAGGAGTAACCCGCAACTTCACATTGCTGATCGGGCACACATCGAATATCACGCCGCGCTCCGCTGCAAGTGCCACAACCGCAGGGTCTTCCATGGCACGAACGCCATGCTGCACTCGCATTGCGCCGAGATGCTCGATGGCCTCGCGTACCCGTGCCGATCCGTCGAATTCGCCGGCATGACACTTCGTTACCTTCCCCGCCGCGCGTAGACGGTGCCAGACCGGCGCGGTCCACGCCTGGGTCGGCGCCTGTTCGAATCCGTGCAGATCGACGCCAGCCAGATCCTCCCAGTTTTCCAGATCGTCGATCACTGCCGCCATCGGACCTTGATAATCCGAACGTGTCATTCCGGCGAAAATCCGCACTTCGAGATCGTTGGGAACCGCAGCTCGGATCGCCGCAAGGATTTCCGTGCCTGGCACGCCGATGAAACCGCTTACCGGAAGGTGAAAACTGGTTTCTACATACCGCACATTCTGCGACACATGCCGCGCGAAAATTGCCTGAGCCGCTTCGTAATAGCGCTCCGCAGAAACAAACCAGGGCAGCGCATGTGCAAGCAAGACTTCTTCAAACTTTAGGAATGTCGGAAACCGGAAGTCGGCCGCGTGAAAAAATGGGTCCACGGGATAGGCGTCCGGTTTCCATGCGACGAGCATTTCGTAGGGGAGTGCGCCTTCCAAGTGCAAGTGGGTTTCCGTTTTTGGCAGGGCCTGGACAAACTCTCTGAGTGCTGGTTCGACCTGTGTTGAAATGTTCATTGAGCACGTCCAATCCGCATCGCTGGTTGCACCGTGTCAATTCTGAAATTGTTGAACGAATCGCCGTGGAGATCGTTCGTCGCCCATGCGGTGCCGGTCGGATTCCCATGTCCCTGTCTCCTTGGGCAGGGTTTGAAAACAGGTGGACGCATACCGAGGTCGATGACCCCGGTACAGAAGGACGCTGTAGCCGGCATCTGTGAGGCCTGCCCTCGCAGGTTTACCGGCCTGAGTTTCCAAGCACCGCCTGGTGTCCTGACAGCGAACTTTTTTTATAAATCACAACCTGAAAAGTCACCTCCGGGGAAGGGGCGGGTACCTCTATTCGGACATGGCAGATTTATATTAAGGATTCGTCGGACAGACACTAGTGCTCTGTCATGTTTGGAATGGCGGATGGCGAAGACATCCAAGCTGCAGCAGCCGGGGGTAAGCGAGGAACGAGCGCACCCCGGAATCCATGTCATAACGAATCGATCCCGAAGGGATCGTATCTGTTTAGCCTCGAGGCGAAGTTTTGCAAAAGGGGCAAAAAAGGCTGGTACTAGCATTTATTGTGGTACATAAAGCCTGGCGATGACGCCGCTCCAGCCGGGAAACTCTTGAAGCGCTCCAGAGAGAAGCTCCTGGAGCGTTGGTCAATCTGGTGCTGACGATGCAGGAGGAGATGGTGCGGATGCGAGCGGACATTGGGCGGCTACAGGAGCGGATCGCGCAGCTGGAAGGCGAG
>DATDBU010000043.1:0-19810 GCA_036524675.1 Chthoniobacterales bacterium
CAGCCCTCAACCCTACGAATCCTTCACAGGCGATTTCCGCCAGTAGCTCACGTTTCGAATGGAAATGACGGTAAGCAGCGGCGTGACTCACGCCAACAGCAGCCGCCAGTTCGCGAATGGTAAAAGCCGCCTCGCGGCGTTCTTCGATCATCCGGATGGCAGTCTGCACGAGGCTCTCCTTGAGATTTCCGTGGTGATACGGCGAAGGGGTTTCGGGATCGGAAGAGCGGATCTTAGGCATGGACGAGAAATAAACGCATTTCTATATGTTGACAACGGTTACATTGGGCCGATTAATGTTGTCCGTGTAAACATTAACCTCTTCATTCATATGAAAACCTCTCGCTATTCGTTCCAGGGAAAATGGGCTCTCGTCACCGGCGCGTCGTCAGGAATCGGAAAAGCCTTCGCCCATGAGCTTGCCCGACGCGGCACCAATGTCGTTTTGTCCGCCCGATCGCAACACGCGCTGGAAGAACTCGCCCAGAAGTTGGAAACACAATTCAAAGTCGCGACGGCCGCCATCGCTCTCGACCTTGCCGAGCCGAAAGCGCCAGAGCGCTTGTTGTCGGCGGTCGAGGAGCGGCATATTCCCGTGCGAGTACTCATCAACAACGCCGGTTTTGGCACCTATGGGAAACTTCACGAAAACGACCTGGAACAAAACGGCCGGCAGATTTTGCTCAACGTCTCTTCGCTCGCGTTGTTGACCCAGCTTTTTCTGCCCGCGATGGTCGCGAAACGGGATGGCGTGATTATCAACGTCGCCAGCACGGCCGGATTTCAGCCGACGCCTTACATGGCAGTTTACGGTGCCACGAAAGCTTTTGTCCTCTCTTTTTCGGAGGCGCTTTGGGCGGAAAATCAGGAAACCGGCGTTCACATCCTCGCTCTCTGCCCAGGACCGGTGGAGACATCCTTCTTTAAAGTGCTTGGCTCCGAAGAGCCTGCCTCGACCGGCCGGATGGAGTCTCCTGAAAACACCGTTGCGACAGCTTTCCGCGCATTGGATGAAGGGCGAAGCTATGTGGTTACGGGAGGCGTGAGAAACTACCTTTTGACGCAGTCGAACCGTTTCACACCGCGGGCCATGGTAACGAGGATCAGCGAAAAAATGCTGCGGCCGCGGATGCACACCGTTGCTGAGGCAGCCTAGGACGGTTTCCGAATGCGCAGCCACGAGGACATAAGAACATTTCTTCGAAACGTCGCCCTACCGAACTCGTAGGGCGAAGAAACCGCTTGGTCAATTGGGGTTTGGCTCCGCATTTCGCCATTCGGGTCAGGTGCATTTCATGACATTTTGTCGCAAGATGCAGCCTGACCCGCATAGTATGCGAATCCTGATCCACGGTGGTAATCGATCTCGACGAAGCTTCCAATGAAGCCGTCGTAATCCTTCATTGGAAGGGAGGTCGCCATACTGAAATACGCGTGAGCCGGGTACGGACGGGACGCTACCCAGACGATCAACATCCCAGCCCTGTGGAAGTGATCCGCAAGCTAGGCGGGCAATGGCCGGATCGAGAGCTCGCCGTCACAATGAATCGGATGCGTTCGAAGTGCTCGGATGGAAAATCATGGACAACGGTTCGTGTGCGTGAACTACGCGAGCGACTTGGCATCGCTGCATTCGATTCAAACTCATCCCGTGAACTCACTGTCAGCGTCGACAAAGCGGCTCGTCATCTGCAGATATGCGTAGGCTCGGTTCTACGCCTTATTCGCCAGGGAATCATACCCGCCACTCAACTCATGCCTTCGGCGCCCTGGCAAATCCCTGTCGCGGCGCTCGACTCAGAGCCAGTCAGGATAGGCGTGCGAGAAGTCAAAGATCGTCGCCCCCGCAACCTTACTACCCTGGAGAATGAAAAAACTTTAAAACTGCCAGGATTTTAAATAACCGAGATGCATTATGTCACACCATTCCGGAACCGGTTGCAGAACACAAAGAGCGCCCCAGTGCGCGGGTCCTCGCCCAGGCGCTCGCTCACCAGTCCGTGCAAGCCGTTGAAGCTCTTGCGCAAATCGCACGGCTCCACGGCCAGGAACACTTTCAGACTGCCGGTGAAACTGAGCATGGCTTCAGGCTGTGCGTTGCCCGAGATGCGCCAGTAGTTGCGCGGCCAACTTGGCCTGCCCGGCACTGGCAATGTCCACATGCGCTCCTCCGGGCAGATTCACCCGCAAAGCACTCTCCTGACGCATTGGCTCCGACTCCTTCTCCACCACCGTCTCAAACCATCGCATCGCTGGAGCCGCCTGGAGGGCGGGCCCATCCTCATGGGCGGTTGCCTGCGCGGTTCGTCGCTGCCTGCGACGAGCCTGAATCCACGTGGCGAAGGTCTGATACTTGATGCCCAGCATCGCGGCAAATTCGGCTCCACTGCCGCCGCTGCGCTCAAACTCATCGAGGATGGCTTCCCGCCTGGTACGATCCGTCCGCACCCGGCCCAGCGAATCCGTTTTCAATATCCCGCCGCCTACGACGCCTTGTGTCAGAGATGTCATAGATCACAGCCTACGACGTCTATGACTCAATCTTCTAGTGGCGCCTGGCGTGACGCTTACGTTTGGCCTCATCATAGCGATAATTCCTTGCTCGTTCCCGATTTAGAATCCTTTCGCCAGCTTCAATAATCGCTCCGCAAACTCCTGGCTGCCCCAATACCAGCCACGCCACAAATGACTCATTCGCCCGTCTATCACCTCATCGCTTATCAGTAGGCCACACCTCGCATTTAGTTTTCGTTAGTCACTTCAACGTGTACGATATAGTTTTTCATGTGGACAGGCTCGACTTGCAAATCCATTGCATTTGCGACTTCAGCGACAATCGATGCAACACGTTCTACATCTTGCATTAAGAAACTGACGCATGATCTTGAACCGTCAAACGATTTAGTTTGCCGAGGCATGTCCACGTTCTGGAGCCGTAAGATTTGATCAACCTGCGTTGTCTTATCATAACTGCACCAAACGTTCACTGAATAGGTATTCGATTCAATGGAAGCAATCAGCAATCTCGTCGATACACTTTGAATGCTAACGGATTCAAGCGGCCTAAGCGTTTCGAGCTTTTGAAGTAGTTGGTCGTAGTATTGGTAACTCATACGCCACCTCGAGGGCGAATTACACAAGCGCACTTACACCTTAGCGTATATTCGGTGCTATTTCCGATCACCCTAATCCGAAATTCGCAACGAACCATCACTTTTCCTTCCCTCAGGCACGTAAACTGGCACGTGCCTTCCAAGAGTCCATTTCCGGCGCAAGGGTACCAATTTCCAAAAAAGTCCTCAAGGCTTATCAGGCCATAGGGGTCCGATCTGTCAATAGGCCTGTTGCTAACATACCGATACAGATTGACATCATTGCCATCGAACCGGATCGGGTCGATCTGAAGGAATCGACCCCAATGTGGCGAATACACCCGGTTTCTGTAGTCATATAGTCCGGCCTCGGCGATCCATTCGCGACCTGTGAAGAGAAAGCGGTTTCGGTGGGCGCTTTGGGCAATTACGGAGCCGCTGGCATTAAGGATCGTCGGCGCGCCGAAGACATCGTACGTGTAGCGCTCGACAACGGCCCCGGCGGAGTTGGTCAGGGTGACCGTCGAGCCCAGGCCGTCCTGGTGGTAATAAACGGCGCCGCTGGCATCCATCCTGGCCAGGATTTCATCAACTACCGGCCCGTGCATATATTTAGCTTGTAGCGTTCCGGTTGACGAGTATTCCGCCAGCAGATTCCAACCGTCGTAGATGAGCCACGTCGTGGTTCCATTGATGGTCCGGCTGACCTGTCGGCGGCGCCAGTCGTACGTAAAGGAGGCGCTTGTGCTGGCGGCGGCGTTGGTTGCGGCCGTCAGCCGGTTTTCTGTGTCGTAGCTGTAAGTCCAGCCGTTGAACGCCGTCAGATTGCCGTTTGCGTCGTAGGCAGGCGCGGGAAGGGAGTCGACGGTCGTGTATTGGTTAAGGGCGTTGGCCGTGTAGGTGGTCGTGCCCGTGGCGGAATCGGTCGCGATGGTCCGGTTGCCGGCGGCATCGTAGGCGAAAGTCTCGCTGCGGCCTGTGCCGTAATTGGCGGAAGTCACCTGGTCGATGGGGTCGTATCCGTAGGCTTGTGTGACCGTGGGTGCGGCTCCCACCGTTTCGCTGCGGGTCAGCCGGTTATTCACCGAATTGTAGGTGTAGGCGAGGCCGAGGGTGGAAGGCTGGGCGTTCACGGTCGCCGAATGGCTCACTCCAAGAAGCCGGTTGGCGTCGTCATAGTTGTAGACCGCGCCGGTGCCGTTTCCAGCGATTTTGAGATCCGGTTGCCGTTGAGATCGTAGCCGTAGGTGGCCAATGGAGGCGGGCCATCGGCCGTAATGGAAGCGACTTCGTTGCGGTGGGTGTAGGTGTAGGCCACCGCCGTGCCGTCGGGATAGGTGAGTATCGCCCGGTTGCCATCCGCGTCGTAGCCGTAGCCGACGGTGAAGGACGTTCCCAATCCGGCCAGCGTCTGGGTCTCGGCCGTCAGCTGGTTGGCCTTGTCGTAGGTGTAGGTCGAGGCGCTTACCCCATTTCCGGCCGTAAGCAGGCGGCCGGCCGCGTCGTAGGATTTTGCGACATCCGGCGTGCCGTCGCTCCAATTGACCGAAAGCTCACGGTCGCGGTTGTCGAAGACTCGGGTGCAGGTGACACCATTTCGCGCCGTGTAAAGGGTGAGATTTCCCTCGCTGTCGTAGCCGTAGCCTTCGTAACTGGCATCGGGATAAATGAAACGGGTCCGGCGGTTCAGCAGGTCGTATTCGAAGTGATAGGCGTTGTTCCGAGCATCAGTAAGAGTGACGATGTTATCCCCGCCGTCGTAGGCGTAGCTTGTCGTGTCATTCTTCGGGTTGGTGCTCGTCAGAAGCCGATCCATCGAATCGTACGTAGTGGTAGTGACTCCGCCATCGGGCCGCGTGACTGTCAGCACGTTGCCCACCGCGTCGTGGGTCCATTGCGTCCTGTTTCCCAGGGGATCCGTGGCGCTGTCCCGCCGATCGCGGCTGTCGTAAGTCTGGTTCCACGTTTTTCCATTGGGATCGCTGATCTCAGCCACGTTGCCGACTGCGTCGTAGGCGTATCCCGTCGTGGCTGTGTCCACCGTGCCATAGATAGGCGACAGTGCGGGATGTCAACTGCCATTCCGTGTCATAGGTCATGAATGTTGTTTTCCCGCTGGGCAGCGTAATCGTGGTGGGATGATTGTCTGCGTGATCACACCCGCACGATTGTCCCGGCAGCGTGTAATCGTAGAGGGTCGCGCGATTCAGGGGATCTGTCACCCGGGTCACCCGCTTGAATTCGTCGTAACTCCACGTCGTCGTGTGCCCGAGTTCATTGGTCTCAGTGAGCCGGTTGCCGTAAACGTCGTAGGTATAGAGCCGGGTGCTCTGGTCAGGATTGGTTACCTGGGTCAACAGCCCCCGCTCGCTGTATTGGTAGGAGGTCGTGTGCAGGTTCGCATCCGTTACACTGGCCAGGCGATCGTTCCCGTCGTACGTGTAGGTGGTTACATTATTCAGGGGATCCGTGTGACTGGTCTTGAGGCCGCGTGCATCGTAAACCATGCTTTCCACGCCGCCGTTGCGCATCCGGTGACTGGTTGCCTGTCCGAACCCGTTGTAAGTGAATGTCTCGTAGCTCTGGTCCGGATAGTCGATGCGCGTCACACGGTGCAGGGTGTCCCGGGTCCACTGGGTCGTCCGCTGGGTGATGTCCGGACCGCTCAGTGTGTAAGTCAAGGGCAGGTCCAGGCTGTCTCGCGTCCAACTCTCGACGCTTCCATCGGGATGGGTCTTTGAGAGAAGATTGCCTGCTGTAGTGCGCGTGTAGGTCGTTTGCCGGTTGAGCGGGTCAGTATCGGAACTCCGGAAACCGCTTGTTGAATAGGCAAAGCTCCACGTTCTCCCCAGGCTGTCCGCATTCGCGGTTACGCCGACAGCGGAGTTGGCGATGGTGTTCACCTTCCCGTTGGCATAGACTACCCGATTGGTTCCGGCAGAGGCGCGTTCAAGCGTTGCCATCGCCACGCCGCTCACACCGTTGCTTTCCTGATGTACCGCGCCATAGACGTACGAACTCTCCCAGTAGCTGTATCTTACACGCGTAGCGGATCCAATGTATCGGGATCGTTAGCCTCCGAAAGAAGAGGAGGCTGACCAGCCCAATACATCGTATAAGCATACGTAGCTTCCGAGCCGTCCCCATACTGAACGGACTGAAGCGTCAGCCAATCATGGGTAAGCAGGGTGTCCGCTATTGTACCGTAGTTGTAGGTTACAAAGCGCCCATCGCTACTGTCTACCCGCGCGATAACCGTTTCGGTTATTGGTGCGACATTGGAGCCTTCGAAACGACAACCCGTCGGGTACCCTCCCCTGCCCGGTGACACCATGTCGTTTTCATGAGCCGGACGAGGATAGAAACGAATTTTGCTGATAGTTTTCTCGTTTCCGGCACTGAGATCGATGCCCGTGAAGCCAAAATGCGGCCATTTCTATTGGAAAAACGTGTCAACGCTGCCGTCCGACGCCTTGTCGAATTCCGACCCGGGTGCATACGCCGGGCTGGTGCCGAACGGTGTACCCGTCAACTTGTTTCCGGCAGTATCGTAAAACTCCATTTCGGCATTGTTACAGAAGGTCTCGTTCGATGACGGCTGGCTCGAAAAATAGCGTAGATAGCGGAATGTAGAGGGATTGCTAACCGCCATCTCCGTCCATTGTCCTGATGCCGGATGGGTCGTGATCGTTCCCAGTCTCGTGAACGCGTTTTGGTTAACCGGAATGTTCGAGTATGTAATCCTCAAGTAACGGCCGGCGGGCTCAGTGACCTGGACGAGGCGTCGAGATTCATCGTAGGTCAATGTATAGAGATTACCCTCGCTGTCGGTGAAATCGATCAGAAGATAGTAGACACCACCGTTCGCGTCCGTGAACGTGCGAAATCGGTAGCGATACCCATCGTCTGTTTGCAGAATGAAATCACTCCCATTTTGGGTGAGTCGGTCGGGAGTCCCGGCTAAGCGTGTCCACTGCCCGACAGTTAGAACATATCGCCATTGTGAACCATCGGGTTTATAGACTTTCAAGGCTCTCGTCCCGTCGTTGACCAGCTCCCACTGATAACTGTGGCGCCACGTATGCCCTTCGCCAAACCATTTAAGGCTACCAACGTGCCGACTGATGCCATAGCGTTGGAAGACCAGTTGGTGCTCGCCGACACCACCCCAAACCTCCAGATCGGTGATCGCCCGATATGCGTTTCCCGTGGCGACGTGAAAGGGATTAGGTCCACCAGAGGACTCATCGCAAGGCGGACATCCCGGTCCTCCAGAGTTGCCATTGCCGCACCCAGGCACATCAGCGGAAAGGGCGAGGTGAGCCATTAGCATTGAAGTAACGACCGCAACAATGAACGGTTTCGTGGATATCGTAGGAACCTTCCTTCTATTTATTAGCCTGGAGTTGGGCCACATATGCCGCCCGACTGGATGCACTTGGATAACCTTACCTTTTATTTGCTTCAGCGCGCCCCGATCAGCGGCGGCTCTGCTCCGGCCCATAGTTCTACAGTCTTCAAATCGCCGCCTTTACGCAAAGTGATGCGGAAGACACCCTCCTCCTCGCTGACAGCATAGTTGAATTTCACCTGACGGGAATCATCCAGGCGCAGGGACAACACGTGCTGACCATTCTCCAATTGCCCGCCGTCCATCACAGCCGCGACAACCAGATCCCCCGGGGAACCATCAGGATAAACCATCTCCACCGTAATTTGTTGCCGGGGTTGGACCAACACCTGCGGAAAAGCTCCAATCTGGTTCGGCTCGAGGTTAACTTTCTTGTCTCCAATGGTTAACGTCGCTTCTGCCCTCGTCGCCACCGCCCCTTTTAATGGCGCGGCTACAGCGGACCGACTTCCCGGTAACACACCATCTGTCTTACCTTGCGACGCCTTACCGGCGCCGCCGGCTGGATCGGCATCCACCATCATGCGAGATGAGCTGGCCACAGCCGGTTCGTCAGAGGCCGGCTTTTCCTGGGAAGTCTCCCCTTTGACAACCGTGGAAGAATGCCCGCCTCTGTCCTCCTCCGACTGGGATCTTCTACCAATACTAAATGCAACGAGAACGACTACTACACTGGCAACCAGCCCGGCGACTAGATGATAGGAACGTCCTTTCATAGCTACCTGTTAACAGAAAGCTCCCGAACAGGGAGGACAACTCCCTCGGCCGCGACACATGAAAACATCTCAAAGTAAGACCAAGTCATAACAACGACCAGATTCTTACAAGAATGCGACTTAGCGGTAAGCAGATTTTTGCTAATTTTTTCTTGGCGCGCGGCATGGATGGGTTGGCCCGGAAAAATGGACCGCAGACGACGCGGATAGACGCAGATGATAGAAACTATCAAACTATCTGCGCTTGTCAGCGTAATCTGCGGTTCCAGACGTGGTTAACCAGAATAATTCTCTGCGAAAAACTCCAACTCCAGCTGCTTTCCGCCTGGCCGCCGGAAGTGTTCGACGGAAAGCGGTTCCAGTTTACGGTCCAGGCCTGCCCGGTGCGCGGAGACTTTGAAAAGCTGATGGATTTCCTCGGCGACAGGGCCTTCTCCGCGCATTCTCGAGCCGAAGTTGGAATCGTTGAGCTTGCCACCGCGCATTTCGCGGATGCGATGAAGGATCTTCTCCTTCGAACCGGGCAGCTGTTCATCAAGCCAGGCGGAAAAGATGTCTTTCACGGCATAGGGCAGACGCACGACGACAAAACCGGCCTGCCTGGCGCCGGCTTCGCGCGCAGCCGCGAGGATGGAGGGGATTTCGTGATCGTTCAGGCCGGGAATGACCGGCGCGACCATGACGCCTGCGGGAATTCCAGCTTCGGTGAGCTTACGGATGGCGTCGAGGCGATGTGTCGGAAGTGAAGCGCGTGGCTCAAGGCGCCGGGCCAGATCGGAATTGAGGCTGGTAACCGAGACGTAGACCCGCGCCGCATTGAGGCTGGCCAATTCTGCCAGGAGATCGATGTCCCGCGTTACCAGGTGGTTCTTCGTAACGATCCCGACCGGGTTCCGAAACTCGGCGAGCACCTCCAGGCAGCGGCGCGTAAGCTGGAGTTTGCGTTCGACCGGCTGGTAGCAATCCGTCACACCACTCATGGCGAGCGATTGCGGGTGCCATTTCGGCGAGGAAAGTTCCCGGCGAAGCAGTTCCGGCGCAGCGGCCTTCACCAAAATTTTCGTCTCGAAATCCAGGCCCGAAGAAAAGCCGAGATATTCATGAAACGGCCGGGCATAGCAGTACGGACAACCGTGCTCGCACCCGCGATAAACGTTGATGCTGGCGTTGAATCCAATGTCGGGGCTGTCGTTCGTCGTGATGAGCGACTGCGTGTCGTCCTGATAAAAAACCGTGCGCGGGTTTCTGCGACTCTCCTCGTGCTCAATCTCTTCATCGAGAACCACTTCCAGTTTTTCAAACCGGTTATGCGGATTAATCACAGCGCCGCGCTTGGGAGGTGTTGCAGAGGGATTCATGGCATTTTACGCGGCGCCGACGTGACGCACCACCCCCCTGAGCAACCCGGCGATGTGAACCTGATCCGCCGAAACGACGATGTCGGCAAAAGCGGGATTGGATGCTTGAAGACGGACGTTTTCCCCTTCGAAATGCACCCGTTTCAGAGTCCCTTCGCGGTCATCACCCACGCAGACCGCCGCAATCGTTCCGTTGGGGACGGTGATCTCCGGCCGGATGAGCACAAAATCGCCGTCCAAAATCCCGTCGCCGATCATCGAATCTCCGCGTACCCGCAGCAGGAAATCGCCGGGCCGGTCACCGAGCAATTCCCTTGTTTCGACCATGCGATCCGCCTGGGGTACTGCCTCCGAAAGCGGCCCCGCCGGGATGAATCCGAGCAAAGGCAGGCCGCCAATTCCCATCGCGAGCCGCCCTTTTGGCGTCAGCTTCACCACACGCGAGCGCCCCTGCAGCCCAGCTCGTTGAATCTCCACAAACCCGTTGCGTGCCATTTTTTGCAGGGTCGGCGTGAGACTGCTCTCGCCGGCCAACCCCAGTACTTTCACCAGGTCACCCACGAGCGCAGGTCGTTCCTGCCGCGCAAAATCCGCCAGCTTGTCAGCCACCCGCTGCTGAACTGAGGTGAGTGTTTGTGAAATCGGACGCCCCATATTACATCGTGAATAAACGCGATATAATTCGACGTGCAAGATCCTTCTCGAAACGTGGCTATTCGTGGCCCGCTATAGGATGAGGAACATACGGTTCTTCCAAAGCGGCCATTTCCTCCGGAGAAAGCGAGACGGAGATCGCGGCGATGGCGTCTTCCAATTGATAAGGCTTCGACGCCCCGATGATCGGGGCGGTGACGCCAGGCTTGTGCAGGAGCCAGGCCAGAGCTATTTGCGCGGGCGGGACAGCGCGGACCTTTGCAATTTCCACAACGCGGTCAACGATGCGCTGGTCGGCTCCAGCGAGTTCTTTGCCGTACAGATGATCGCCGTATGTGTCGGTGCGCGAACGGACTGTGCCGGCGCCGCGATTGCCGGCAAGAACGCCGCGGGCGAGCGGACTCCACGGGATAATGCCGACGCCTTCGGCGCGGCAAAGAGGATTCATTTCACGTTCCTCTTCGCGGTAGAGCAGGTTGTAATGGTTCTGCATCGTCGAGAAACGTGCGAGGTCTTTGCGATCCGAAACGGCAAGCATCCGGGCAAATTGCCAGGCGAACATCGACGAGGCCCCGATGTAAAGCGTTTTGCCGGCACGAACAACCGAGTCGAGGGCGTCCAACGTCTCCTCAATGGGCGTGTGCGGATCGAAGCGGTGGATTTGATAGAGATCGACATAATCTGTGCCGAGGCGGCGCAGGCTATTGTCGATGGCATGATGGATGTGTTTTCGCGAAAGTCCGCGCAGATTCGGCGCATCACCCATGGGGTTGAAGACTTTCGTGGCAATGACCACTTCCTCGCGTGACGCAGCGAATTCCTGCAATGCCCGGCCAGTGACTTCTTCGCTGACGCCCAGCGAATACATGTCCGCCGTGTCAAAAAAGTTGATTCCCGCTTCGATGGCTCGCCGGTAGAAAGGTTTGCTTTCCTCTTCATCGAGCACCCATTCGCGCCATTTTTTCGTTCCGTAAGTCATGGTGCCGAGACAAATGCGCGACACCGTCAGCCCGGTAGTTCCCAGATTCGTGTATTGCATGGGGAGACGATGGCGTGACTGCCGGAGCAAGTCACTCGCGAGACGCGTCATAGTTTATGCAAAACGCGCCACCGGGAAGAGTGTCATACAGAACCACCGAGACCACGGCGAACCTGCAAAAAAGACAAGAGCAAGAAGTAAGAGTCTTTGGGACAATCGCAACACACCTCACAACTGCGACCGGAACGGCCGGGCGGCAGCTTCGCGGATGCGTTCCCAAAGCGGGCGTTCGCGGAAATCCTCTAGCTTGTAAGCACGCGACTGTTGCAAATCTGCTAGAAAAATTTTCTCCATACGCTGGGCAAAATCGGCACCGTAAACGGTCACATCCAGTTCTTCATTGATCGCTGACGATCGCGTGTCGAGATTCGAACTCCCAAAAACGGCGAACAGCCCGTCCACGACGACGGTCTTGGAATGAATCATCGTCGGTTCATACTCATAAATCTTCACACCGCCAGCGAGGAGCTTGCCATAAGCCGAGCGCCCGGCTGCTTTGGTAGCGGGTTGATCATCGTGTTTTCCCGGGACGATCAGGCGCACATCCACTCTCCGTTTCGCTGCCTGGATGAGAAGCTCCACCTGGTTTTCACTGGGCGTGAAGTAGGCGTTCGTGATCCACACCCGCTTCTCCGCCGCGGAAATTGCCACCGCCAGAACCAATGGAAACGGCGCTATGGAAAACGCATGGGACGCCACCACTTGCGCCCGCAGCGTTCCAGCTGGCGCAAGCACCGGAAACTCGTCCGTTCCCCCCAGCGCGTCTCCGGTCTCGCGCATCCAATGTTCTTGAAACGCGCCCTGGAGCTTCGCCACGAGCGGTCCCTCAATCCGCGCATGAACCTCCCGCCGGTGCTTCGGCGTTTCCGCGTTGCCAGCCCATTCGTCCGAAAATCCGACGCCACCCGTAAATCCAATGCGTCCGTCGATCACCATGACGCGTCGATGCGTCCTGCGATTGACCCGGTCCAGGCGCCACGAGGCCATCGGATGGTACCAGCGAAAATCGCATCCAGCATTTTTCATGATTTGCACATCGGCGTCGTTGAGCCCGAGACCCGACCCAATGCCATCGAGCAGCACGCGCACGCGCACACCGGCTCTCGCACGTTCGGCAAAAGCGTCGCGAAACGCGCTGGCAACCTCTCCTGATTCGAACAGGAATGCCTCAAAATTGACGCTCCTTTTCGCGCGGCGAATGGCCGCAAGCATTGCCGGAAAAATCTCGTCCCCATTGTTCAACAAATCGATCCGGTTTCCATCGACTGGCAGGGGGTCCGCCAGCGCGTGTGCCGACCCGAAGAACGCCGAATCGGCCACCGTAAATGTGTGCGGCGCCCGGTAGTCAAAAACCGTTCGGCGAAAAAAGAAGAACGAATAGACTGCCGTCCCCAGTAGAGCCATCAGGATAAGAAGGATCCAGGCGCCAAAAGGCAGCTTCAACCATTTACGGGCGAGCGATCGGTGCTGACGGAAAAGCGCAAACATATTCACCTGAAAATCGCGTCTCGGGGAGCTTGGGGATTCATGCGGAACCGTTTCACAGCACCGACTGCGAACTCGCTGAAAGAGGAGGCTCAATGAAAGCCGTAGAAGCACCCTGAAGTGGTGCTCAGGGACACTCCCTACTTGTTTTTCCAACCTTCGGATGATTTTTGGACCGGACGGGCTTATTCCCACTCATGACAACGCTTCCTTGTGCGAGTCCAGCTGAGTGGGAAGCGAATGATCCAGTTCTGAGCGAAGCAAAATGGCGTCTCGCAGCAATCGTCGAATCCAGCGACGACGCCATCATCAGTAAAGACCTCGATGGGGTAATCATGACGTGGAACAACGGCGCGACGCAACTGTTTGGATACACCGCGGAGGAAGCCGTTGGACAGCGCATCACCATGCTCATTCCGGCGGATCGTCAGGACGAAGAGCCGCAAATCCTCAGCCGGATTCTTGAGGGAGAACGTGTCGATCACTACGAAACGGTAAGGCGACGAAAAAATGGATCGCTTGTTGAAGTGTCGCTGACGGTTTCCCCGATTAGAGACGCCATGGGCTGCATCATTGGCGCGTCGAAAATTGCGCGTGATATCACACATCTCAAAGCGCATGAAGCCGCACTCAAAGACGCGAAAGAAGCTGCCGAAGCCGCAAACGCGTCGAAAGATCGCTTCCTCGCCATGCTAAGCCACGAGTTACGCACGCCGCTTACCCCCGCACTCGCAACCGCCTCCGTTCTCGAAGCCGACTCGTCGCTCCCGCCATCTATTCGCGAGGACATGACGATCATCCGACGCAGTATCGAAGCTGAAGCAAAATTAATCGACGATTTACTGGACCTCAGCCGGATGAAAAGTGGCAAGTTCAGCCTGCAAAAAGAGTCGGTCGACCTCCACGAAATCATTCGCCGGGCCTGCGACATCTGCAATTTGCAGATTGCCGAAAAAGGAATTCACCTGGTGTGCGATCTCGATCCTGAAACGAAACCGATATTTGCCGATCCAGCGCGTTTGCAGCAAGTGTTTTGGAATATCCTTCAGAACGCCGCAAAATTCACTCCGCCGGGCGGCGAGATCTCGATTAAATCCTTTGGCGGAAATGGGAGACGGCGCGTCGAAATTCGCGACACTGGTGCCGGTATCGAACCGGACTTCCTATGCCGGTTATTTATGCCCTTTGAGCAGGGAAATCCAGTCGCCGGCCATTCCAGCGGGCTCGGGCTCGGGCTAGCGATATCGAAAGCATTGGTTGAACTACATGGAGGTACGATCTGTGCGGACAGTCCTGGTCCCGGAAAGGGAAGCCTTTTCGTCATTGAAATCCCGGAGCGCTCACCGGCAGACTTCTCTCGGGAAACACTTCTCCCGAACGAGAAAACCCATAACGGGCAAGTGAGGATCTTGCTGGTGGAGGATCACCCGGATACAGCACGAATCTTGCGGCGGCTGCTGGAACGCGCCGGTTACGCAGTCAACACTGCGAGTGACGTTGCGGCAGCTCTCGAACTCTCCGGAACGGAAACCTTCGACATTCTCGTTAGCGATCTCGGCCTGCCCGATGCGAGCGGTGGTGAACTGATGCGACGCTTGCGCGAACAGTCCTCTATCAAAGGCATTGCCTTGAGTGGGTACGGCATGGAGGAAGATCTAAGAAAAAGCCGGATGGCCGGTTTCGAGGAGCACCTCGTCAAACCGGTCGAACTTCCCCAACTCCAACAGGCCATCGCCCGAGTCCTGCGTCGTTAACCGCCGGAGAGAGGCATCCCGGCGCAAAATTGAACCAAAGCCTGCCTCCCTATGGTAAAAGTCGCCATCGCTCAAAATCACCGGATCGAACTTGCGGTCCGTGAAGCCCTTCGTCATCTGGATCTCACTGGGATTATTCGTGGCAAAATCGTTGCCGTGAAACCGAACGAAACCTGGGCGTCCCGGAAAGATCTCACAGCCATCACCCAGGCAGATACGCTGCGCGCCGTCCTGCAGTATCTCAAGGAACTCAAGCCAAAACAGCTGATCGTCTCCGGCGGAGCCGGCGCTGCCGAGACGGACGAGATTTTTCGCATTAGCGGAATGATGCAGGTGCTGAAAGACGAGGGCGCGGAATTTTTCGATCACAATCGTCCGCCCTTCAAAGAAATCGCGCTTACCTATGCGCCTGACAAGGATGTAGATGGCCCGCAGAAGTCCGTCATGATCAATCCGAGAGTGCTGGAATACGAAACACTCATCTCGCTCGCCCAGCTCAAGGTCCATTCAACAGCGACCGTGACACTCTGCCTGAAGAACATCGCCATGTCTTTTCCCGCCGCCGATTACTACGGTCATCCCCGCTATTCACAGAAACACGCCCACCATTTTTTCAAGGACATGCATTCCTTCATAGCCGCTATGGCCAAACGCTTTCCCGCGCAGCTCGGAATCATCGCAGGCCACCCTGCAATGATCGGAACTGGGCCAATTGGCGGTCACACGTTCGAAACGGGCTTGGTGATTGCCAGTCGCGACCCTGTCGCCGCCGACACTGTTGGAGCCAGGTTGCTGGGATTCACCTCGCGCGGCGTCCGTCACCTTTCAGAAGCCCACGCCCTTGGCGCCGGAGAAACGGACACCAAAGCCATGCAATTCCCCATCATGACCGTGGACGAAGCGTTTGCGGCATTTACGCACGCAGCCTATGGCAAACGCTTATCCATCGAGCACGTGTAGATCAAATTCACAACTAACACCGGTCTGCTTTCATCCGCCGACGGCCCTGGAGGCGTCGCACTAGGCACGGCCTCGCCGCAAAGATCGCACGTTAGGCTTTACGCTAGTTACTTTCGTTATACCGCTTTCCGGCACGATCGCTGAGAATTGTTAGAGCCCGTGGAGGAAAGCTGCCGCGACACTGCCTGCCAGGCAATGCCTCACCCGAGTCAGGCACTGCAGACGGCAGAACGCGATCGGCAACAGCAAAAACCCTCGCGCTCAAATTGGGCAGCAATGCGTTTGCAACCGCCGCAAGACGAGCCTGGAGCGTGATGATCAGTTGAGGTTTACCAGCACGGCAGGCCCGAACGATCTGGCGTGCCGCCCGGGCCGCGGAAATCGACGTCACCGGTGTCCCGGAACCAAGCGCAAACCAGCCGAACTCCTCACTTTGTCGACCTTTGAAAAGCGCCTGGCCATGGGATCCCGTGCGCATGAGCCCGGGAAACACGCTCGTTACTTTGACACCATCTTTTCTAAGCTCCGTCCGGAACGCATCGGAAAGTCCGGTCAACCCAAATTTGCTCGCCGTGTACGGAGCCAGATGCGGGACGGCAATCTTTCCCCCAATCGACGAGATGTTAACGATGCGACCCCGCGAATGCTTGAGATGGGGAACCGCAGCCATCATCATGCGCAAGGGCGCCCGGACATGCGTGTCCAGATTGTTCTCAAAATCGTCGAGCGTCATGTTCTCCAACGGACCCACCGTTATGATGCCGGCGTTGTTAATCAACACATCCAGGCGTCCGAACTTCCCCATGGTCGTATTTATCACGGCTTCGGCGCATCCTGCTTGACGCAAATCGCCGTCGATCGTCAGAACCTCAGCGCCGCGCTTCCGCAAGTCGGCCGCGGCGCGGTCCAACTCCGCGTGGTCGCGGGCAACAAGGACCAATCGTGCTCCTTCTGCGGCAAACTCCCGCGCGAGCGCGAGTCCCAGGCCGCGCGATCCCCCGGTTATGAGAACGACTTTCCCGTTAAAACTCATCAGCCTTTTTCGGATGAGACGGGTTACGAGTACCCCAGTGTATAGAGCGCTGGTTAGAGCTAAAACGGGGATGACCGTTTCAGACATGGTATTTTCGGCGATAATCCGCCGCACGCGTTGCATGTTCATACGTCAAGCAGGTGGCCTCCGTCCGAGGAAAAGGGAGATGATAAAAAGAACAAGGAAAATGAAGAAAACAATCTTCGCTATTTCTACGGCCGCTCCTGCTATTCCCCCGAATCCCAGGAACGCGGCAATCGCTGCAATGATTAGGAATGTAATGCTTAAATAGAGCATGGCATCCTTTCTGTTATTGTTTTTTTTACTGGCGTCCGGCCCCGGTTGATGGAGGAAATGGCATTCATTGGATATAGCCGTTGATACACGCGCCGTAACAGGGCCCGGGATAAGGTCCGAATGTTGCGGCAATGGGAATGAAGAAAATTTCATGTCCAAAAACGGGTCCCTTATTGAGAATCGTCAGGACGGCACATGCCTGCCGTCAGGAAAGCCCCTGCGCGCATCGTCAGGGTGCTGAGGTCGGTCAGATCCATTCGCACCCATGACCAAGGCCGGTTCGTTGCCCATTAACCACGCGCACGAGCAGCAGCTTTCGCCTGTTTCGAGAGCGCTTCTCGCGACACCGAGGACCGCGTTTCACGCTTCAACGCTTTCGTCGTGGCCCGGGAACGTTTAGCCGAAGGCTTGCGCGGGTTTTCTCCTTGTTTCAAATCGCGCTTCGCCTTGCGCCGTGTCGCTTCCGAGGCTTTTCCCTTTTCCGGCGGCGGCAATTTTACACCAGCCCGACGGGCCTTGGATAAACCGATGGCGATGGCTTGTTTTGCGGAACGGGCACCGTGTTTGCCTTCGCGGATGTTCTCGATTTCCTCGCGAACAAACTCACCGGCCTGTGTGCTGGGCGCTTTACCCGCCCGGGCATCTTCGCGCGCCCGTTTGATCGTTTCTTTTTTGGGCATGACAGAGACTTTTTGAAGGGATCGTGTCTGCCAAATGCCCCGACTGGGTGGAAATACGCTTCCTGATAGCGATTTCAGGCCGCCGTCCGATTAACACAAAGCCGGTCCGCTGCGATTGGTTAGTGAGAAAACGACAACTAAAACCCATTATTCCTATGGCTATTCACAGTCTCATTCCCTGGCGGCGCGAGCCACGTGAACTCACACGCGCAAACGACCCGTTTACTTATCTCCGGCGGCAGATCGACCGCATCTTTGAAGAACCCCTTGGCGCCTGGCGCGGCCCATGGCAGAGCGGTGAAACGATGTTTGCTCCCAATGTCGACGTAACCGAACACGACAAGGACATTTCCGTCTCCGCCGAACTTCCGGGCCTGGAATCCAAGGACGTCGAAGTCGATGTCGATGACGATGTGTTGACGATTCGCGGTGAAAAGCGCTCCGAAGAAACGTCCGGTGAAGCCGGCCACCGCTGGACCGAACGCACCTTCGGCCGATTCGAACGCAGTATCCCGCTGCCAATGGAGGTAAACCCCGACGCAGCGAAAGCAGAATTCAGAAATGGCGTTCTCCGAATTACGCTTCCCAAGTCCGAGACCGCCAAATCCCACGCCCGCAAGATCAACATCAACTAACTGCAAATCCGGCGGCCCACGGCCATTCCAATCGCGTCAGGCACGGAAAGACTGACATTCCAGTCAGGTTTTCTCCTGAATTTTGCCTCACGCGCGACACCCCTGTCGCTGCCGATCTATTTGCAGGCATCAACAATCAGCATTTATCACTATGCTACTCAAAGAAATCATGACCGAAGATGTGGAAGTGGTCGCTCCTCAAGCAACGCTTTTCGAAGCAGCCCAGCGCATGCGAGAGCTTGATGTTGGAGCCCTACCCGTCTGTGACGGCAACCGCCTGGTCGGAATGCTGACGGATCGCGATTTAACGATCCGCTCCGTCGCCGAAGGGCGGGATCCGCGCAATGCGCAAGTCCGGGACGCCATGAGTGCCGACATTACTTGGTGCTTCGACGATCAAGATTCACAGGAAGCCGAGCACGCCATGCAGGAACACCAAATCCGCCGGTTGCCCGTCCTTGATCACGATAAACATCTGGTGGGCATCGTATCTCTCGCGGACATTGCCACAAAGTGTAACGAGCCCGCCAGCACGGCTCAAACTCTGGAAAAAATCTCAGAACCATCCGCAGGAGCGAGGGGGCAGAAATAAAAGGTCCTCGATCGCTCCGAAAGGCGCATAGGCGGATGCTCAGCTTTCCGCCGCCGAAGCTGTTGGCAACCGGAGTGGAAACACTCCGCAACAAGACTTCGACGGCGGAGGAGCGGGGCGGTTTCATTGAAGTGATCCGGCGACCGTTACGCAGCCTTAGACGTAAAATGTTCGTTGAACCACACCCCGGCGAGCCGGGCGACCTCTTCCAATTTTCCGGGTTCTTCGAACAGATGGCCGGCCCCTGGGACGATTTTAAGCGTCACTTTGCAGCGCATGCGAGCCATCGCATCGCGATTGAGACCAATTACGACGTCGTCGTTTCCACCCACGACGAGGAGCGTGGGAGGTCGCACGATCGCCAAAGCATTCCCGGCAAGGTCCGGACGCCCGCCTCGCGAAACAACGGCCGCTACGTGGTCCGGACGAGCCGCCGCTCCTACGAGCGCCGCGGCAGCTCCCGTGCTTGACCCGAAATAGCCTATCGGCAGATCGTGGACAGACCGTTCCTTCAAAACCCATTCCATTGCGAAATCGAGTCGGGCAGCCAGCAGATCGATGTCAAAACGATGCTCGCGGCTGAACGAATCGACCATTTCTTCTTCGGACGTTAGCAGATCGAACAGAAGCGTCGCCAGGCCGGCGTCATTGAGCGCTCCGGCAACAAAGCGATTGCGCGGGCTGTGACGGCTGCTGCCGCTGCCGTGCACGAAAAGGACAAGGCCCTGGGCGCTTTCAGGCACGCTCAAATTTCCGTCGAGCGTCACCTTGCCTGCAGGAATTTTGATTTCATCCGCTGGTTTCATAGATCCTCCCGATCAGTGTCTGGCAACTCGTCCCGCTCCCGCTTTGTTAAAAAGGTTCGCATCAAAAAGACGGGTCGCACGCCTATTTCTGCTACGATCCCGCTCAAGCTCACGACTCGTTGTCGAAGACGCGCCTCCACGATGGCTTCAGCCAGATAAATTTTCTGATAACGCCGCGCAGCCCATAGCAAATGTCGACACCGGCCACGGCGAGCGGGCTGAAGATCCCGAGACAGACAATGCCTGGCTCACTCCGGACTCCTTTCGCGCCGGCGATCAACGCGATGCCGATGACGAC
>DATDBU010000044.1:0-51226 GCA_036524675.1 Chthoniobacterales bacterium
GGTGCCGACGGAACTTATTCCGATCTCCGCCGCGCCGCCGTTGCCCTCACCGAGTTGGCCGCCTGCACGCTACCGCGCGGAACGGACATCCCCACGCCGCCAACCTCCTTGCCTGACGAAACCAAATGACGCGCCAGCCCGTAATCAATTCTTGCGATGTATCCGGGATTGAGCAGAGAGATTTTTCTGCACGGTTCGTCCGTTGCACGGAAGAGACACTTTCGGCGCACATCGCGAGCAGCTCCATTTTCCGGAGCGGCGAATGGATGGCCAATAGCAATCGCAAATGCTTGGACAAGGGACGGCGTTTTCAAAGGAATTGGGCGCCATTGCGCCGATCACATTAGAGTACTACGGCAAGCTTTATTGAACGCACGCCAACGGCAACGGAGCCGGATCACGCTTGAATTTCACCGACGAGCACCTAATGAAAATGATCCAGGTTAAGGCCACGGCCGAAAAGGACGACAACCGTGCCAATCCCAACAATTCTCCGCTGGACGTTGATCGGCGGGCGTGTGTGCTGGTGTTTTTCTGCACGGTCGAAAATGTAAGGCGTATGCCTGGAACATGAACCACTTACCGACGTTAACCCCACCGGCTTCGTCCGCGAAGCGTGCGGATAAGTCCATCCATTTCTCACCGGTTCTTGCGGAAGTCGCGCGGTTGGAGGTTAGCGAGGTTTTCTCTCGGATGAAAACCACGCCGGAAGGCTTGAGCGAAGAGGATGCCACCAGCCGCCTGGCGGAAGTCGGACCGAACGTCGTAGCGGCCAGCAACCATCGCGGCTGGCCGTGGCGGTTGCTCAGGGCAATGCGCAATCCGCTGGTCGTCCTGCTTGCCGTGCTGGCGATCATTTCATTTGCCACGGGTGATGCGCGCGCCGCGATCGTGATGGCCTTGATGGTGATGCTCGGCGTGTTGTTGCGTTTTGTGCAGGAAACCCGGGCGGACGCGGCAGCGGAGAAACTGAAAGCAATGATCAACGTCACGGCGGCCGTGGTGCGTGCCGGAAAGGAGGAGGAAATTCCGCTCAAGCAACTGGTACCCGGCGATGTGGTGAGGCTCTCGGCTGGTGACATGATCCCGGCCGACGTTCGTCTCATTGCGGCGAAAGACTTGTTTATTTCGCAAGGCACGTTGACCGGCGAGTCACTGCCCGTGGAGAAACTCGACACACGTCAAGTAATTGAAGGGTGCGCCGGAGTTTCTCCGCTGGAGTTGGCAAATATCTGCTTCCTTGGGACCAGCGTCGAAAGCGGCGCAGCCACGGCCGTCATTTTAGCGACAGGCGCGCAAACTTACTTTGGCAGCATGGCGGGAAGCATGACCGGCGATCCGGACCCGACCAGCTTTGACAAAGGGATGCAGGCATTCACATGGCTGATGATCCGTTTCATGATGGTCATGGTGCCTCTGGTCTTCCTCATCAACGGCCTCACCAAGCACAACTGGCACGACGCCTTCTTTTTCTCCATTGCCGTTGCGGTGGGTCTTACTCCGGAGATGCTCCCGATGATCGTCTCTGTCTGCCTGTCAAAGGGCGCACTCGCGATGTCGAAGAAGAAGGTCATCGTGAAGCAACTCAACGCGATCCAGAACTTCGGCGCGATGGACGTGCTTTGCACCGACAAAACCGGCACGCTCACAATGGATCAGGTGATCCTCGAACGGCATTGCGATGTGATGCAGAAGGGGAATGAGGCGGTGCTGCTCGACGCGTTCCTCATCGCGCATTTTCAGACGGGCTTGAAGAACGTCCTTGATCGCGCGGTCCTCGACCACCGCGACACCCACGAGCAATCCATCACCGGTTATCACAAAGTGGATGAGATTCCGTTCGATTTCGTTCGCCGGATGATGTCGGTGGTGGTGGAGACGCCGGACAAGGATCATCAACTCCTGACCAAGGGCGCGCCGGAGGCGATCTTTCCGCGCTGCAGGTTCTTCGAACTGGAAGGGGAGGTATTTCCGATGGAGCCGGTGATTGTCGGCGATTTGATGGAACAATACCAGGAGTTGAGTGCCGACGGCTTCCGCGTGCTCGCGGTCGCCCACAAGCATCTCGCCGCGGACGAGTTCATTTCCAAAGAGGATGAATGCGACTTGATCCTCAAGGGCTACGTCGCTTTCCTCGATCCTCCGAAGGACAGCGCAGCGAAGGCGATCAACGCGCTGGAAAAGCACGGTGTCACCGTGAAAGTCCTCACCGGTGACAACGACCTCGTAGCCCGCAAGGTCTGCCGGCAGGTCGGCCTGAACGCCGACGACGTTCTCCTTGGTGGCAAGGTCGAGGCAATGACCGACGACGAACTCGCCGAAGCCGCCGAGCGAATGCAAGTCTTCGCACGGCTTTCACCTGCACATAAGCAGCGAATCATCCGCGCGCTTCAACACAAAGGACACGTAGTCGGTTTCATGGGAGACGGCATTAATGACGCACCGGCGCTGCATGTAGCCGACGTCGGCATTTCCGTCGATTCTGCGGTCGATATCGCAAAGGCGGCGGCGGCCGTCATCCTCCTTGAAAAGGATCTCATGGCGCTCGACGCGGGCGTGATCGAAGGCCGCAAGGTTTTCGTGAATATCCTCAAATACGTCCGCATGGGCGCCAGTTCGAACTTTGGCAATATGTTCAGTGTTCTTGGGGCGAGCGCGTTTCTGCCGTTCATGCCCATGGCACCCATCCAGGTGCTGACGAACAACCTTCTCTACGATTTTTCACAGGTGCCGATTCCGACGGACACCGTCGGCTCGGAGCAGACCGCCAGGCCCCGTCCATGGCGCATCGGCGACATTAAGAGATTTGTCCTCTTCATCGGCCCCGCCAGCTCGATCTTCGACTACACCACTTTCTTTGTGATGCTTTACGTCTTTGGGTGTTGGGATCCCGCACGGGCCGCACTTTTTCAAACCGGCTGGTTCGTCGAGTCGTTGATCACGCAAACGCTGATCGTTCACGTCATCCGTACGAACAAGACGCCCTTCATCCAGGGCCGCGCGAGTTGGCAGCTCACCATGACCACGGTTGCCATCATGGCTGTCGCCGCATGGCTGCCCTACTCGCCACTTGCGCCGGCACTCGGCTTCACCGCATTACCGCCGCTTTACTGGCCGATCCTGCTCGCCACGCTGTTTTGCTATGTCGTGCTGACTCAGACGGTGAAAATGTGGCTGGTCCGAAAGGCGTGGTTGTGAGTCGGTCACGTTCGTCCGGATGCAAGCGGATATGAGGTCGTTACCGGCATGTCATAGCCAATAGCTATCACAAAGGTTGGGACAGGGACGGCGTTTTCAAAGTGCCAGTGAGCGCGGTGCGTTTGCACATAGCTTCCGGCTATGACGCGGTCACGGGGGAAGTATTGGCCGGGTCGGTGAGGCGCCACGATCTTCAGACAGGTAACGGATTCACGCGAGGAAAGCCCCCCGCAAATCAACCAAAACCAAGATCCCCCTTTTAACCAACGAAAGACGCACTTATGACCACATTCATCGACAGCCTCGAGGAAGCGCCCGAAATGTATAAGACCGAAAACGACATTTCCCAAAGCAGCCGGTCGGAACTGAACGCGCTGATGAACCAGCGTCTGGCGTCTGCCGTGGATCTGCAAATGCAGATGAAGCAGGCGCATTGGAACGTAAAAGGCCCGAACTTCATCGGTTTGCACGAACTCTTCGATAAAGTGGCCGAAGCCGTGGAGTCCTACGTGGATCTGATTGCCGAACGCATCGTGCAACTGGGCGGCATCGCCGAAGGCACTGTGCGCGTGGCAACGTCACGCACGCGACTCTCTGAGTATCCGCTCGAGATCGCGGGTGGCATGGCTCATGTTGAGGCAGTTGCCGGTGCGCTTTCCACCTTCGGACAAGCAGCCCGCGCCACGATTGATGAGGCGAACGCGCTCGACGATGCCGACACCGCGGATCTGTTCACCGAGGTTTCACGCGGCATCGATAAATGGCTGTGGTTTGTCGAAGCCCATTCCCAGACAGCGCAACAAAAACGCGCACCAGAAAGCGATTTTATGAGCCTATGAAAACAAATCCACTAAAGGAAGGCATCTTGATTGAGAATTCCGCCGGCATTGGCACGGTGACTCGGGGGATGGTACGGCAGCGCGCGGTTGAACTGGCACTGATCAACGGTCGTTCCGCGCAGGAAGCGTCGAAATCCGATTTGGAACAGGCCAAACGGGAATTGACGGATAAACTGGACATCGACCCGGCAGAGGCTGCGCTTGAATCGGCGCCTGAGTCCGGACGCCGGGATCCTGTGCCCCCCTCGACAGGGCAAATCGTGTCAGGGGAGTCCATCGGTGATGAGGATGCTGAAGGACGAACCGTTAGCGAAAAACTCATCGAAGCAGGCGTCAGGGAAGCTGAGCATGATCAAATGCTCCAAGCCAACCGAGCGAAACGGGAGGAGGAGGAATGGTAACGACACGAGCGGAGAACGTAAAACACCATTCTCAACTGCCGCGCGCTTCGTTTCCACGCTTCTAACCGGTGTTTCGTTCGGAGGGGCTCGATCAAATCTAAGGCGGTCGGCTTGTCTATTTGCGTGGTGGGCTGGCGCGGCCTGGTCCATGCGTTGCATAAAGAGTTCTCAAAGCACTGTCTTGAGATCCTGACTTTTCCCGAGGGAGGCGAAGGTATTCGTGATCATCCTTGCTGGTTTTGATGAGTGAATTTAGAATGGCGGCTATGGACTTCGTGGATGCTCCAGGCATGCCCTTGGGAAGAGAGAGAAAGTATGCTAAACCGGTGGCCGCCGTCCAACGAACAACGAAGTGATGAATATTACCAAAAAAATAAAGCAAATGATCTTGGGATCTCAATGGCGTTCCAGCTATTCCGCCAAATCCGAGAACGGCGGCGACAATGGCAATAACGAGGAAGATAATGCTCCAGTATAACATGACAGTCTTAGGTGTTTTATGTGGGTAAATGGTGAATATCGATTGCCTGTGGACTTGGACTTCGCCCGCGCTGCGCGCGCCTTCCTCATTGTAAGGTGATGGACTCTTTTACATGAAGTTATCGAACGCAGTCGCCTTTGTGAATGCATCTCTTTTGCAAGGCGATCATTGAAAAATTTCAGCGACCTGTATCAGTCTCCGTGACGGTTCTAGTAACTCGGCGGTTTTTGCGAGGAAGGCGTTTGTTTCAGACATCGCATGTTTAATCACTCCATATACTCCTCCGAACAATAGCTAAGTCGTGTTTGAAAGCCTCTGTAACCCGTTTCTATAAAGGTTTAGTCCCTGGCAACCTCAAGAGCTTGCGAGACTCTTTACGAACCCGGTTAGGCGCATGACTTCGACTCAGTATGTAGTGAAAGGAATGAGTCAGAATTGGCGCCGGTTTCAACTCAAACGACGCTGCGTCTTCCGGGGGTATGGAAGCTCGGGATCATTTCGCTCGCTCGCCATGCTGTTCAATTTTCGGACCTCAGTGTTAATTCTTCAGGGAGGGATCAGAGTTCTCGAAAGTTGTCAATTTACCTCAGAACCGTGTATTGGAAATGCACTGATTTCAGCTACGCGCCACACAGGCAAACTTGCCCGTCTCTGAAAGAGCCGAAAATGATTACCACCATGAAATACCTTGATCGCATCACGTTCGATCCCGAGCAATGCGGGGGCCGTCCCTGTATTCGAGGCATGCGCATCCGGGTCATGGACGTGCTGGACATGCTCGCCGGCGGATCCAGCGAAGCGCAAATTTTGGAAGACTTCCCCGACCTGGAAGCCGAAAACATCCGTGCCTGCCTGCGATACGCCTCCGCCCAAGCCAATCACGCCGTGCTTCAAGCCGTCGCGTGAAGCTGCTCGTTGACGCTCAACTGCCGCCCGCCCTCGCCGTGGTGTTGAGAGAAGCTGGGTGCGATGCCGTCGCCGTCCGGGAAGTCGGGCTGTGGGAAGCCAAAGATGCCGCGGGTTCGAATCCCACCAGCCCGACCAGATTAAGTAGCTGGGAATCAGTAGGTTGCCCGTAAAATTTCAAGATCGGCTGGAAGGCTTACACCTTCGATGGAAACGGGAATGTGAGTGAACTGCTGAACGCCTCTGGATTCGTTATCTACACCATGGCGAAAGCATCGGCCGAACGAGGCGCAGACCTTCGCAGGTTGCCGGCAATGGCGGGTATTCATGCCGCCTCTTTGGGATATTTGGAGACAGCGGAAATCGCGTCAACATTTGAGGCGTTCGGCTTTTGTGATTAGAAAAATCGTTTTGTGAACGCGCAAAACCGGGCCGTGGCGCGAATCCATTTGCGATGAACGCCGATCCATTCCTAGGAACGTTCGCTGAACGATACGGCGCGATTGAGCAGCGTAGACTGGGCGTTCCCGTCTCCAACGAACGACAAGGAATGATGCCGGCCGAGGGTTCGCTAAAAGCTACCTCTTAACTGATTGATCCACAATGAAACCATAAAACCCATAAGACCTATGAAACCTATGAAACCTATGAAACCTATGAAACCAATGGAACATATGAAACCAATGGAACATATGAGAACACCGGAGCGATGGTGGCCCAAGGAACTCGGCGAACATCCCAGCTCAGCTGGCGGTCAGAACGAAGCGCGTTACGCATTCTTCGGCGATCAAAAGCGACTTGCTGTCGATACCGGCGATGGCGAAGTGAAAGTATATGACACCGGGGATCATCGGATTTCCGGGGTGAAGCAGCATCAGAGCGGCAGCGGTAGGAAGGTGATATTTACGAGCCAGCATGGCGAAGTGGACTTAGGCACTTTGAAACCAGTCTGAGCGTCAGGGCCCGGTAGAGAAATTCTTCGAATGGCTGGCAATCGAGAACCAAATACTTTCGACGGTAATCGGAACGTCACGAAGTGTTGAACGCACCGGGGCTCGTCATCGCGCATTCGGTAACGAAATTGTCGCAAGTGGCTCATTCGATTCGGTAATTGTTTTAGGGCGACCGCCTCCCAGAGTTTGATGCGGGCATCCGTACGCTATTCCAGGCACGAAGGTGAGGTATGACTAAATTAGAAATCAAAGGCAATTGGAACGAGATCAAAGGGAAGCTGAAGCAGAAGTATGCTCAGCTCACCGACGATGACTTGACGTTTGCCGAAGGAAAGGAAGATGAGCTGTTAGGCCGGCTACAACAACGGCTTGGAAAAAATAAAGAAGAGATTCGCCGCGAAATCGAACAGTTCTAGGTTTTCCATTCGCGCGCTCAACGCAGTCATAGCAGGGACTCGAGTTAAGATCCAAAGCTCACCAAGCGAACCGAAACATCGCTACGCACGAATCTTCATACTTCATACGGTCAGGTGCTGCACCCGAATGGTGGAGAGATCATCAACGGCTGATCTACTCCCATGCTATGCCTGTGTTTGGTACTCAGAGCAACCCGGATACCAGCAGGTCGCAACTATTGAGCAATGGCTCAGGGATTAAATGAAGGAATGTTCGCGGATCGAGCAACGCAAAGACTTCCGCGGTTGAGACCGCCAAATCGAGAACTGGTGTTTGCCGCGACTACGCCCATCTGGGCATCGCGCTCCGAATGATCGTCGGGTACTTATACAAGCTGGAACCGATGGACCTTCATGCCTGGTTTGACGCTTTCGTGGGCGGAAGCTGGTATACCTTTGATGGCACCCAAGGAAATGCCCGCGGTAATCGCATCATGATTGGTTATGTGATGCAGCCGACGTGGCGCTCACCTCCAACTACGGCGCTCTGGAGCTCACGGCGATGGCAGTCACCGTGAGAAAGGCACCCGTAAGCAGAAGGCGCTAGGAAACGTCATGAGCTGGTTGCAGATCATTCACGAGACAATTTACTCCTACAAAACGGCTGTCCGCTTCGGGCCTCATCGGCTCGTTCTCAGACCGCGCGAAGGTCATGACGTGCGCGTCGAGGAAATGCGTTTGGAAATTGCGCCGGAGTTTGAATTGGAATGGAGCCGGGATCTCTTCGGCAACTCGGTTGCGACCGTTCATTTTTTGAATCCCGCAGATCACCTCCGCATCCGCAGTAATGTTCTCATCCAGCAGACCACGCCTTTTCCCTTGCGCTCGGCGCAACCATCCACTCTTGTGCCGTTTCCGGTTAAATATTCTGGATTAGAATCCGCAGTCGCTGCGGCCTATCAGGCGACAACCTTCCCCGAAGACCTCACAAGGGTGAGAGAATGGGTTCGCCACGCTATCGATCTCACCGCCGTGCGTGGCGCGGAAGACGTCATTGCTGCCGTTGCCCGCGCGATCCAAAAGAACATCAAATATCGCCGACGCGATGCGAAGGGTGTGCAGACGCCAACCACGACATTGACTGAAAGCTCGGGCTCTTGCCGTGATATGGCGACGCTGATGTTGGAATCCCTGCGCGCTCTGGGCCTGCCGGCCCGCTTCGCCAGCGGGTATTTGGATTGCGCCGCGTCTGAAGCGGGGCGCGCTTCAACGCATGCCTGGGCCGAAGCGTATTTGCCCGATATCGGCTGGACTGGATACGATCCCACGCTCGGGCAGGCCACGTCCGGAAAACACGTTGTGACAGGCGTGAGTAATCATCCGCGCGGCGTCATGCCGGTTAGCGGAACGTTTTTTGGACACAAGCATTGCTGTCTTGGACTGAACGTCACCGTTCGGACCCAGCGCTGTCGTGCCGTGGGATGCCATGACAGCAAGAGCTGACAGGCATTGGCGTCTGGATGAATAATTTTTATACTACATTGAGGCGGCGGAGCATCCTAACCCACGCCCAGTGCCGTCGTCTAACTTGCGTCGTTACGGCCCGGACAGGCATTCTTTTTTCGTTAGCTCACACATTTCGAAAACCATTTACTGGGACGTGAAACGATGTGTGAATAAAGCGCGAGGGCACTTTTCAGTCCCATGCGTTGTCGCGGAAAATTAGAAATTATGCGTGTAATTCTGATCCATAATCCGAAGGCTGGCGGGGGTAAGCCATCGGCATTTAGATTGAAGACGCTCTTTGAAGAAGCGGGGCACGAAGTGCTCTACGCCTCTACCATGGGGGCCGAATGGGAGAAGCTACTAGGGAAGTCAGCCGACGTCGCAATAATTGCCGGGGGTGACGGCAGCGTAAGTCTTGCGGCTCTTCGCCTGGCCGAACGAGGACTGCCGTTTTGTCTGCTGCCGCTCGGAACGGCCAACAACATTGCCAAGAGCCTCAATGAGGATAGGCGGATCGACGAGATAGTCGCTGCCGTAAATACAGCCAAAGAGCGGAGCTTGGACCTGGGCATGGTGGCGAGCTGCCGTGGCTCGCAGCCACCCACCGAAAGCGTTGGCGTTGGTGTCCTGGTGGAGCTGCTGCGCGAGGATCTCCGGAAAACCGGAGCGATGAAACTAAGTCCTATAGCGGAACGAGAGATTGCGCTGGGGCGTCTTCGGAAAATCAGTGAAGAATATAAGGGGATCGAATGTGAACTCCATCTTGACGGAGAAAAGCTCAATGGCCGCTATCTATGGGTCGAAGTCATGAACATGGGTCTGATTGGACCGAATTTGCCGCTCGCTCCCGATGCCGATCCTGGCGACGGCAGGCTGGACGTGGTGTTCGTCGAGATGAAACAGCGTCGAGGGTTGAGAAATTACTTTGAGCGACTGAGCACAAACGAGCACGCGGTGTTACCGGCCCTTACGCGGCGATGCCGCCGCGTGGAGATTCATTGCTCAAAAGCGAATGTTCATGTGGATGATGCAACTTACGATTTCGCTGTGGCTGCCGTTGAGGTGAAACACGGGGCGCTCCGTTTTCTCGAACCAACTGATTCGTGACCCTTCCAACGGCGAGGTTTGGGCCGCCCATTTGGCTGCAAACTCGATGGTCGACCTTCATGTTGGAATGGGAAGATTCGCACGGGTGATCCTTCCCGAATTGAAGCGGAGCGGCGCGACGTTTAAGAGGGTTTGATCATTCATACAGCCGCCGTCGCATGACGCATCGAAGTACGTGTTGTGATGCGGGCGTAACGGAAGTTCTTCTGTTACTTGGGGTTTATCAGCACGTTCGTCCCGTCTGGGCCGCACTTTGTCGTTCCGACGGAAGAGGGACGTAGCTTTGAGAAACCTGAGAAGGAATGAGCCGACAGCCTGCGTGACCAGCTTTTTAAGAACAGGAATCCCATGGACGATGAAAATTCCTCGATGAGCTTATGAAAATCGCACAAGTGGCTACGTTGTTTGAAAGCGTGCCGCCGAGGTACTATGGAGGGACCGAGCGCGTTGTGTCGTATCTTACCGAGGCCCTGGTGAAACTCGGCCATGACGTGACACTGTACGCCAGCGGCGACTCGGTTACGGCTGCGCATCTGCGGCCGGTGTGCCCACGATCATTGCGACTCGACGAACAGAGCGTCGATCCGGTCGCAGATCATGTTTATCTTGCCGAAACCGTCTTTCGCGAAAGCGCGGAGTTCGACGTCGTTCATTCGCACATCGACTACATCCCTTACCCGCTGTGGCGGCGAATGCATACGCCGCATCTCACGACGCTCCACGGCCGGCTCGATATTCCGAATCTCGTCAGTCTTTACCATGAGTTCAGCGATATCCCCCTCGTTTCCATCTGCGATTTTCAGCGCCGGCCTCTTCCATGGGCGAACTGGCTGGCTACCGTGTATCACGGACTGCCTAAAAACCTTTACACATTCTATTCTCAGCCGGGGAGTTATCTGGCCTTTCTCGGGCGTATCAGCCCTGAAAAACGTGCAGACCTCGCGATCGAAATCGCGCGCAGCGCTGGGATTCCCCTCAAGATCGCTGCGAAAGTGGACAAGAACGATCGAGCTTATTTCAAGAACGTGGTCGAACCGCTGCTTGATCCGCCAGATATCGAGTTCCTCGGCGAGATAGGCGACACGGAAAAAAACGAATTTCTCGGCAACGCGATGGCGCTGCTGTTTCCAATCGATTGGCCAGAGCCATTCGGCCTGGTAATGATCGAAGCGATGGCATGCGGCACGCCGGTCATCGCGCGGCGGTGCGGGTCTGTTCCCGAAGTCATTCAGCCTGAGACGGGTTTTATCGTCGAAGACTCCGCTGGCGCGGTAAGTGCCATTCGACAGCTGGATCAGTTTGACCGAAGGCGTTGCCGGGTCGTTTTTGAGGAAAAATTCACCGACTCGCGGATGGCGAATGATTACCTGAGGCTCTTTGCCCTCGTTAGAGAGCAGGGGCTTGCGCATGAACCTGAGCTGATTGCCGGATGAGTCGGATAATCGAAGTCGAGGGCGAGTTCTACATTCCCGCCACTTCATCGCTGGCGGATTTCGGCACACGTGTGCTTAAAGACGGTGAGACGTTTGCGATCTTTGATCGGCATGGGGACATTCGCCCACTTGGATTCGAAAAGCAGGGGCTCTTCCACGAAGGCACCCGTTTCGTTTCACGGCTCAAGATCGAGATGAACGGCCAAGCTCCTCTTCTCCTGAGCTCGAGTGTGAAAGAGGACAATGATTACCTGGTGGCCGATCAATCGAACCCGGACCTCTACCGCCCGGGCGGGCTGTCGATACGCAGCGGCACGATTCATCTCGTCCGTACGATTTTTCTGTTTGAAGGCGAATGCTTTGTGCGGCTTCAGATTTCCAACTTCGGACTGGAGCCGGTTGCGTTCGAGTTGTCATTCCGTTTTCAAGCCGATTTCGTCGATATTTTCGAGGTGCGTGGGGTAAAACGGCGGGCACGTGGTGGTTTCCTTCCGGCAGTGGTTGCGAGAGACGCGGTGGTTTTGCGCTACGAGGGGCTGGACCGGGTTGTGCGCGAAACGCAGTTTCACTTTAGCCGACCATCGCGGGAGATGAGCAGCGACCGCGCCGTCTTTCCTATCGAGTTGAAGCCGCATCAGCAGACAACCTGTGATTTGCGAATCGGCTGCCGCATCGCGGGCCGTGCGCTGCAGCATCACCCGTTTGATGTCGCGTTCGAAAAGCGTCATACGCGATTCGAGCAATGGCGTGCTAACTCCACTTCGATCGAGTGTACGAATCCGCAATTCAACGATTGGATTGGGCAGTCCCGCGCCGATCTTCACATGCTGCTCACCCAGACCGGTCGGGGTCTGTATCCTTTTGCGGGGATTCCCTGGTTTAGTTGCGTATTTGGACGCGACGGCATTATCACTGCGCTCGAAACGCTCTGGTTCGAACCCGAAATCGCGCGTGGCGTGTTGTGTTATCTCGCGGCCAATCAAGCCAGCGAATCGAACCCGGCGCAGGATGCCGAGCCGGGCAAAATCGTGCATGAACAACGCCATGGGGAAATGGCTGCCCTTGGCGAAATTCCCTTCGGCCGATACTACGGCACCATCGACGCAACACCCCTGTTTCTCGTGCTTGCCGGCCAATACTTCCAGCGCACCGCCGATGTAGAGTTGATTGCTGAACTTTGGCCGAACATCGTGCGCGCACTTGATTGGGTCGACCATTACGGCGATGTGGACGGAGATGGATTCGTTGAATACCAGAGCCATGCCGAGCACGGGCTCAGAAATCAGGGGTGGAAAGATTCTGAAGATTCCGTGTTCCACGCTGACGGCAACCTGGCGAAAGCTCCGATCGCCCTCTGTGAAGTGCAAGGTTACGTCTTCGAGGGCAAACGGCTCGTTGCGCAGATTGCCGCTGCGCTGGGTCACCGGGACGCCAGTGCTGAGCTCGAGCGGGCTGCGGAGAAATTAAAAGAAAACTTTCAGCGTGCATTTTGGTGCAAAGAACTGGGCATGTATGCCCTCGCACTCGATGCCACAAAGCAGCCCTGCCGCGTACGTAGTTCGAACGCCGGGCATAGCTTGTTCTCTGGACTGGCTGCGCCTGAGCACGCGGTGCGCATCGCGGAGATATTGCTCGGAGGCGATTTTTTTGGAGGGTGGGGCATTCGAACCGTTGCGACCGGCGAGCCGCGTTACAATCCAATGTCTTATCACAACGGCAGCATCTGGCCTCACGACAATGCGCTTATAGTCTCGGGGCTCGCGCGATACGGATTCAAGAAGGCCGCGCTCCGAGTGCTCTCTGCATTGTTCGATGCGAGCCGCTTCATGGACCTGAATCGGCTCCCCGAGCTGTTTTGTGGATTTCGTCGGCGACAAGGGGAAGGACCGACGCTCTATCCTGTGGCGTGCAATCCGCAAGCCTGGGCATCGGCTGCCATCTTTCTCCTGCTCCAGTCGGTGCTAGGGCTACGGATCGACGGCGCCGCACATCGGGTTTACCTGAAAAAACCGATGTTGCCAGAAGCCATTCCCTCCCTGGAAATCACGAATCTCAAATTGTCGGCGGGCAGCCTGGACCTGGCTTTGCGCCGCGACACCGCCGGGGTGGCAGTGAATGTTTCGCATCGTTCGGGCAACGTCGAGATGGTGGTCACGGCGTGATCTCGATTGTCTGGGAATGTTCTAAAACCGTCGCGAAATCGTCTCCTGGTGAACCAAGTTTGGCCGTTTGCTTTTCCAGGACTGGCAGAATGAGCCATGCCAATTGTTTTTAAAAACCCATCGGTTCAGTTGGAAAATAAAAATTTCCGCTTGCGGCTTCCAAAACATTGGGCATAGTGAGCCTTGTTCTGGGGGGAACAAGCAGGCGGTTGCGACTTCGTCGTAGCCGCCTGCACTCATTTTAGGGGCATGGCTTAATTTCTGAAAGCCAGGACTTGGGAGGCCAAAGATCAGTGCGTGAGCGCGTAAACGCAGATATTGAGGGCGATTTTCTTAGATTCGTCCGGCGGAACGCCGTGACCCGCGTTGCAACTGCCGTCCATGGCGAACGAACAGCATAAGCCATCTTCTCCCATCGCTGCGACCAACTCTCCGTCATGGAAAAGGCCCTCGAGCTGGATCGGGCCTTTTTCGACGGAAGTCAGGCGCTCCATTTTGTAAAACGAACGGTAGATGAGATGATTGTATGGGATTTTGCGAACTTGCTCGCCTGGGAAAACACGACTGAGTTCCCGCCGCCACGCTTTGGGGAAAGCTGGGTTTGTGCAGCAGCCGGACGCGAAACAAAAGCCGCCGTTGGCGAAGTAACGCCGCAGATTTTCGAGTTCCGCCTGGGAAAGGACGAAATCGTTATGGCCATTCATGAATACAAACGGCGTTTGGAAAAGCGCTTCATCAGAGAGATTTAGCAATTTTTGCTCGCGCACTTCGATGGTCGAAGCCCGGGCGACGAGTTTTACCAGATCCGCACCGATATCACCGCAGTCATGGCCCTGGTTTGAACCGAAGGCCAGGCGTCCCACGAAAAATGTACTGCCATTGCCGGTGGGATTATCTGCCGCGTTGGAATTCAACGTCGCCGCAACTAGAAAAACGATCATCCACGCCACGTACTGCATTGCTGGGCGTAGTGTTTCATAAAGATACGCTATTAGCCAGTACGTTCCGGTGACGGATTAGTTTTTCCGGTTCTTAACACGATTTTCATCGTTCCGGGCCGGATCCGGAGGTATCGAGCGGAAGAGATGCAACAAGCGGTGAAAAAACGACTGATTGGGATGATTCACCTGGCGGCGCTGCCTGGCTCTCCGCGCGCGACATTGAGCATAGCGGCAATTGCACGGAAGGCGGCGGTCGAGGCGCGGGTATTTCGCGAGGCTGGCTTTGACGGGGTTCTCATTGAGAACATGCACGACGCGCCTTATCTCGCGCGAACCGCGGGGCCGGAAATTGTCGCCGCGATGTCTGTGGCGTCGTTGGCTGTAAAGGCGGAATTTCCCGGATTGACCGGGATTCAAATACTCGCCGGAGCAAACGAGCAAGCCGTTGCGGTGGCGCATGCATGCGGACTGGACTTTATTCGGGCTGAGGGATTCGTCTTCGGACATGTCGCGGACGAGGGCTGGATGGACGCCTGCGCCGGCCCACTTCTGCGTTACCGTAAAAGCATTGGAGCGGAGCGCGTCGAGATCTGGGCGGATATTAAGAAGAAGCATTCCTCCCATGCCGTCACCGCTGACGTGTCTCTGGCCGAAACGGCGCATGCGGCTGCTTTTTTTGGCGCGGATGCCATCATTGTTACCGGACGCGTGACGGGAGACGCTCCGAATGTGGCGGATTTTAAATGGCTTGGCGACGCGGGCTTGCCAGTGATCATTGGCTCCGGTGTGACAGCGGAAAATTTAGCTGGATTCGCTCCACTGGCGGATGCGTTTATCGTGGGGTCGAGCCTGAAAAAGGATGGCGTTTGGTCGAACGACCTGGATCCGGTGGCCGTGGAAACAATGGCTGCAAGCGCAAAGGTATTATTTTCGTGATTTTCCGTTGAGAAATCATGAATGCGTGTGACAAAGTCCACGACGTTGAAGTGGCACCCGCCGCTCCTGCTTTTAAGCTTTTAAAAAGAGCCTGAAGGCTCTCCCACGTTCCCCCTTCATGAAGAAAAATATCGAATCTCACCTCGACGAGAACCGGATTTTTAAACCGGCTAAGGAATTTTCCAAGAATGCCCGCATCGGTTCGTTCGCCGAATACAAAAGGCTTTACGATTTATCCATCCAAAACCCGGAAAAATTCTGGGCCACTGAAGCTGCCGATCTCACGTGGGATCAGAAATGGCGGAAGGTGCTCGACTGGAAATTGCCCTTCGCGAAGTGGTTTGTCGGCGCGAAGCTGAACGCTTCAACCAATTGCCTTGACCGTCACCTTCTCAATGGTCGCAAGAACAAGGCAGCGATCCTGTGGGAAGGCGAGCCCGGCGAGAAGCGGACATTGACGTACCAGCAGCTGCACCGGGAGGTCAGCAAATTTGCTAACGTTCTGAAACGCAACAACATCCGAAAAGGTGATCGGGTTATTATTTATATGCCGCAGGTGCCGGAGGCGGCCATTGCGATGCTCGCCTGCGCGCGAATTGGCGCAGTGCATTCCGTGATTTTTGGCGGGTTCAGTGCAGAGAGCATTCGGGACCGTGTTGCGGATTGCGGCGCGATTGCCATCATCACCGCGGATGGTGGCTACCGGCGCGGCGCCATCGTCCCGCTCAAAAAGAACATCGACGATGCGTTGCAGGGCGAAACCACTGTTAAGCGCGTCATTGTTTTCAGACGCGCCGGCAATCCCATTTACATCGAGGAAGGCCGCGACGTTTGGTGGCATCGCGAGATGGATTACGTCGAAGCCGAATGCCCAGCGGTGCCTCTCGATAGTGAGCATCCACTTTTCATTCTATACACGAGCGGATCCACCGGAAAACCGAAGGGAATCCTACACACGACCGGCGGCTATTTGGTAGGTACCTCCACGACCGTGAAATACGCGTTCGATTTGCAAGACAACGATATCTACTGGTGCACCGCCGATGTCGGATGGATCACTGGGCACAGCTATGCTGTTTACGGGCCGCTGTCCCGAGGCGCCACCGTACTGCTTTACGAGGGCGCGCCGAACTGGCCGGAACCGGACCGTTTTTGGAGAATTATCGCTGATTATGGCGTGACTATTTTCTATACGGCGCCGACTGCGATCCGCTCCTTCATCAAATGGGGCGACGACTGGGTGAAGAAGCATGATCTATCTTCGCTGCGTCTGCTCGGAACAGTGGGCGAGCCGATCAATCCCGAGGCGTGGATGTGGTTCCACAGGCTCATTGGCGGCGAGCGCTGCCCTGTCGTAGATACTTGGTGGCAAACCGAGACGGGCATGCACATGATCGCTCCGCTTCCGGGCGCGACGCCCACCAAGCCGGGCACTGCAACGTTACCGTTCTTCGGTGTGGATGCGGCAGTGGTCGACGACGATGGAAACGAAGTCGGCCCGAACGAAGGTGGAAAACTCGTCATTCGCAAGCCGTGGCCGGCAATGCTGCGGACGATTTACGGTGACAATGCGCGATTCAAGAAACAGTACTGGAACGAAGTTAAAGGCGCCTATTTCACCGGCGACGGCGCGCGTCGGGACAAGAACGGATACTTTTGGATCGTCGGTCGCATTGACGATGTGCTCAATGTCGCCGGACATCGGCTTGGCACTGCGGAAGTCGAAAGCGCGCTCGTGAGCCACGAGTCTGTCGCGGAAGCGGCCGTTGTGGGGCGTCCGGATGAAATCAAGGGCCAGGGAGTTGTTGCGTTTGTCACTCTGAAGACCGGGTTCGAGCCTTCCAAGGAACTCAAGGAATCCCTCCGCAAACGTGTTGGTGAAGTCATCGGTCCGATCGCAAAACCGGATGACATCCGATTTGCCGATGCACTGCCAAAGACCCGAAGCGGGAAGATTATTCGCCGTCTGCTCAAGCAAATCGCGGGTGGTGGCGCGGTCACAGGCGATACGACGACACTGGAAGATTTCAGCGTATTGGCAAAACTCAGCAAGTCGGACGACTAGCCATCCAGCGCCGCCGCCGTTCATGCCTGTCATCTGCGGTTTATCTAAATCAGCGCTTTTTTAAAACCGTCTTTCGTCTTCAGCACGATTCGTGCTGCCAGCGAACGCGTGTTCCGTTTGCGACGCTATACTCCCATTATTTGGACAATTTTGGCCGGTGTCCTGGCGTCGTCCGCGCTTTTCTGGGGAGTGCGGCGTTTGGAAACCGAAATGTTGCGCGAGGAATTGCGCAAGCAAGCCATCGATCGCGTCGAAATTCTCCGAACGCAAATCCTCCGTTCCATGGAGGTCCTGCATTCCATCCGATCGCTTTATGCCTCGCGCCCAACGCTGAGCGTTACGCGTGACGATTTCCGGAGGTTCGTGGCGGACGCGCTAAGCCGGCAGCCGGAACTCCAAGCGCTCGCCTGGGATGCGTATGTACCTTCTGGGGAGCGTGTCGAATGGGAGCAACGGGCGCGGCGCGAGGGATTTACGGATTTTCATTTTACTGAAGAAGTCGAAAACGACGTCAATCATCTCGTTCCAGCAGGGGCGCGCGCTGAATATTTTCCGGTTTTTTTCCTGGAAGCGCTCGCAAAGAACGAACGTGCGTTGGGCTTCGATGTTGGTTCGGAAGAACGTCGCCGAGTCGCTCTGCAACAGGCACGCGCACTGGATCTGCCGATCGCTACGGCACCCATCCATCTCACACAGGGCGAGCTGGGTTTTCTCGTTTTCTTGCCGGTTTACCCGGCAGTCAAGGATGGGGAATCGGCGCAATTTTCTGGATTCGCGGTCGCCGTTTTTCGGATCAATGATCTGGTCAAACAGGCGCTCCTTGCCCTGCGCGAATCGCATGTCGCGGTGTCAATTTTCGACACTCAGAGCGGAGGACCAGCGATTTATTCGCAGCCGGCCGATGCAGCAATTGGAAAATTACAGGCAGACTTCGTATGCAATGAGACGCTCGATGTGGCGGGACGAAAATGGAACGTCGTTTTTTCGCCATCGGCTGCATTCGTGAACGAACGGTCGGTTCACTGGTCATGGGCAGCGCTTGGCGCAGGACTGCTCTGCACTGGTCTGGTTGGTTCGCTCGTACAGGGCTCTCAGCGCAAACGAAAGCAAATCGAACGATCCGTTCGCGAAAAAACCGCCGCCCTTTCCACGGAAATCGCTGAACGGACCCGCGCGGAAGAAGCGCTCAAGTCCGCTCTCGATAGCCTTGAAATCCGTGTCAAAGAACGCACGGCCGAGCTCGCCCAATCGAATACGGCTCTTTTGGCCGAAATCATCGAGCGCAAGCAGGCTGAAGATGTTGCCGCCGCGGCGAACAAAGCGAAATCGGCATTCCTTGCCAATATGAGCCACGAAATCCGCACGCCGCTGAACGCGATCCTGGGCTACTCACAGATCCTGCAGCGGGACGCGGGGTTGGCGCCGTTCCAGCGCGATGCCGTGACAACTATCGCCAGCAGCGGCCAGCATTTGTTGCATTTGGTCAATGAGATCCTGGACTTATCCAAAATCGAGGCTGACCGGATGGAGTTGCAGCCGGATGAATTTGATCTGCTCGCCCTGACTCGCGAGCTGACAGCGATGTTCCAGCAGCGTTGCGAGGAAAAAAGTCTCGGTTTGCGCGTCGAATGGCTTGGAGCCGATGCGCTGCGAATGGTCGAAGGGGACGAAGGAAAACTCCGCCAGGTGCTAATCAATCTCATGGGGAATGCTGTCAAATTCACGGACGCGGGCCATGTTTCGCTGCGGGTGACTCCTGAAGCGGAAAATCGCTATCGGTTTGAAGTCGAGGATACCGGAATTGGAGTGTCTCCGGCGCTGGCAACCGTGATTTTTGAGCCGTTCCAGCAAGGCACAACCAAGGGATCAAATCAGCGCGGTGGCACTGGGCTCGGCTTGGCGATTGCAAGTCGTCAAGTGGAGTTGATGGGTGGCAAGGTTGAATTTCGCTCCGAACCAGGGAAAGGCTCCACGTTTTTCTTCACGATCCCGCTTCAGCAGGTGAGCGATCCGAACCCGGCGATTTCACCACAACGCGGCGCCAAATCGCTGGCCCCGGGTTTCAAAGTGCGGGCACTTGTTGTCGATGACATTCAGGAAAACCGTGATGTGATTTCCCGTCTGCTTGCAGCGATGGGATGCGCAGTGGACACGGCTCCCGACGGTCCCACCGCAATCGATGCCGTTGCCGCTACACGACCGGATATCGTGTTCATGGACATGAGATTACCCGGCATGAGCGGAATCGACGCTACCCGACAGCTCGCACAAAAATATGGCGCGCAAATGCCTTCCATTGTTTCGATGTCAGCTTCGGTTCTCCAACATGAGCGTGACGAATATCTCCGGGCTGGCTGTGATGATTTTATTGGCAAGCCTGTGCAGGAGGAGCAGTTGTACGAGTGCCTGGCTAACTTGCTCCATGTACAATTCGTGAATGAAGCCCCGGCCGCGGGGACGGAGCTGGCCGCTCGGGTTGATTTCACGCAAATCACGCTGCCTGAGGATCTCGCGCTTCGCTTGATGATGGCCGCCGAACTGCATAGCGCGACTGTTTTGAAAGGCTGCCTCCGCGAACTCGCAGCGTTTGGTCCCGAAGAGGAACGGCTGGCTGAGCATCTTCGCGGATTCCTGGCCAGTTATGACATGGAAACCATTTTAAAAATTGTCGCGCAATTACCCGTCCAAAGCGCTAAGACGTGATGGGTAGATTTCGATGATTACCCCGGAAAAAATCCTCATTGTCGATGACACGCCCAAGAACCTCGCCGTGCTGACCGACACGCTCGAGCCGCTGGGATATGAAATCCTCGCTGCATCGAGTGGAGATGTGGCCCTTAGGATTGCCCAAAAGGCATCGCCGGACTTGATTCTCCTCGATGTAATGATGCCGGTCCGCGACGGGTTCACGATCTGCCGTGAGTTGAAAAGCAATCCTGCAACGCGGGGAATACCGGTCATTTTTATCACGGGAAGGACGGAACCTGCGTCTGCGGTCGAAGGCTTCCGTGCGGGCGGCGTGGACTATATTTCGAAGCCGTTCGATGGGGATGAAGTCCGTATTCGCGTCGAGACTCATCTTAAAATTGCCCGGCTTACGCGCGATCTTATTGAAAAGAATGGAGCCCTAGCTGACGAAATCGCCCGGCGCGAGCAGGCTGACGCCCGGCTTTCGGCGATTACCGACCGTGAAGCCGAGCATTGGGGCATGGGCGGATTCGTCGGTAAGAGCAAAACCTTGCAACGTATTCTGGACGAAATCGCCCGCCTGCAACCTTTCGCTAATACGAGCGTTCTTATTACCGGCGAAAGTGGCACCGGCAAGGAGCTCGTCGCGCGCGCCATCCACCACAGCAGCGCCCGTAAAAAGGGCCCATTCATTCCCGTTAACTGTGTGGCCGTTCCGGCTGAGCTCGCCGAGTCCATGTTTTTTGGTCATGTCCGCGGCGCCTTCACAGGAGCCACAACCGATCGAAAGGGTTTTTTTGAGCAAGCCGATGGGGGGACGCTTTTCCTCGACGAAATCGGGGACATGCCAGCTGCGCTCCAGGCAAAGCTTCTGCGCGTGCTTGAAGACGGGTGCGTTACGCCCGTGGGAGCATCGACCCACCGCAAAGTTGATGTCCGTGTCCTTGCGGCGACCAATGCCGATCTCGACGGGCAGATCGAATCGGGAAACTTCCGTCGTGACCTTTTTTTTCGCCTTGCCCGTTATACCGTCGAAACGCCGCCGTTGCGCGAGCGTCGGGAGGACATTCCCCTGCTCGCTTCGCATTTCCTGAAGATTTTTGCGACGGAAATGGGACTGCGTCCGTCTGTCCTCAGGGCCGACGCCTTGTCCACTCTGCAAACGCATGATTTCCCGGGAAATGTTCGTGAACTGAAGAACCTAATCGAACGGGCCCTCATCGAAAGTGCCGGGCGCGATATATCCGCCGCCCATCTGCGCGTCGCCCCACGACCAAAATCCGTGACGCCTCCACCGGTGGCGTCGTCGCCCGTGGTCCCAGGAGCTTTCGAGATCCCGCTCAATCTGGAGCAGGCTGAGGAAACGCTTATTCAGCGCGCCCTGGCGCAGACCGGAGGCAATGTCACCGAGGCCGCCCGTTTGTTAGGCGTCAACCGCACCCGCATCTATCGGCGGATGACTTAGGGAGCGGGGATTAGTTTTAGAACGCACAGTGGAACTACCCGGAGGGTTGTTCGGAAATTAGCCGGTGCGCGACAGCCACCGGAGAACCGTGAAAAGATGAGCCAGCCCCAGCGGGGCGATGGACTCCAATCGAACGGGTGCTCCAAGATTCGAGGAGTTCCTTATTTATCCATGGTCACCTTCCGGGTTATCAGATCGAGGGTATAGTATTTTCCGCGCTCGTTGCCGATGAGCAGTGTCTGGCCACGTCGCGCTAGCGACGTAATGAAGACCCACTGAGCGTCCCGCTCAAGGAACGGATTGATCGGTACCCGATAAATCCGCTGCCGCCAGAGCTCCTTGCCAGAGAATACATCGACGGCTATTACGAAACCCATAAGCTTTCTACTGGAAGACACTGAGTACCGGACGGAGCCGATAACCACCGGCTCAACAGATTTGGGCTCCGCCCGCCTTGCAAGGACAGGATGGGTGCCTGCAAAAATCAGAAACACAGCTATCAATGGCGTGATCACAGAAGAGGACAAATTCATAACGCTATAAATGCTATCTCTTTGACTAATGATACCATGAACGGTACTGCACCCAGTGTTGCCAAAGCGACGATAGTTATTGAGTGATCGAGTCATCATCTTTGGAGTTGTGGAAATATCGTTTCTCCTTAGATTCGTGAATATGGATGCTGTTGGTCGAACCGTCGAGGTGCGAGGGACACGCCTATCGACCAAACGCGCTCGAGTGGGCATTGGGACATGGCTCGGTTTTCAAGCGGCGGGCGTGAAGGGGAAGTTCCTTCTGACGCTTTTGCAGCAGCGAAACACGGCGCGACCCTTCTGTTGGAGCGTTTACAGCGCTGTTCCTCAATGTTTTCGTGCCCACTGGCCGCATCACCCTCGGCGGCCAACTATTGTTTGAGGGTATTACCTAAACCACTATGTCAAACATCCCTTCACCAAAGGAAGTCGGAGTCCGCTGGTTCACGGAAGTATGGAACAATCGGAACACCGCAATCATTCCCGATCTCATCGCGCAGGAAGCAAAAGGTCATCTGGAAGGAGGCCAGGAAATTGTGGGGCCGGATCAATTCATTGAGTTTCAAAAAGTCATGTTTGAAACGTTTCCCGATATGCAGGTTGAGGTTCTTAATTCGCTTTCCGACGGCGATGATACATGCGTTCTGTGGCTCGCGCGCGCTACTCATTCCGGATATGGCCTAGGAATGTCTCCCACCGGGAAATCCGTCTCTGTTCGAGGCATGACCTGGCTTCACGTGGTCAACGGAAAGATTACCGAAGGCTGGGATTCGTGGGATCAAGGGGGGCTCATTTCACGCCTGGCATCCCAGGCATAGGAATCGGGCGCTGGGCAGCAGTGATGAGGGGCGGCTATTCGGAAGAGCGCAAAAAGCGACCGTTCCCCGGGACTCTCGCTGTTCGCCGCAGAGGACAGCGAAAAATCTGAGCCGGCCGAATCGGTTTGATTGGAAATCCGGTTCCGCCGTAAGGAATTCACATGAAGTGAGTTCCAAGGGTCATTTCAGCGTATGGCCCAGCAGCTACCAGCATCCGACGAATGAAAATAGCCTATTTGACAACCTATGACGCATCGGATGTAAACGCCTGGTCCGGATCGGCCAACTCGATTCTACGGATACTCCAGGAGAATGGTTTCGAAACTGCGCCCGTTGGGAATCTGCGGGAGCGGAAAGCGTTTCTTCTGAAACTCAAGAAGGCGTGTTACGGGATCTTGTTCCAAAAATACAGGATCGATCGCGAACCCTCAATCGTCCTGGATTACGCGAAGCAGTTTGAAGAACGCCTGGAAGCTGTTCGTCACGACGTGGTATTCAGCCCCGGCACGATTCCCCTGGCGTTCCTGAAAACCCAAAAACCCATGGCTTTTTGGACGGACGCAACGTTTGCCGGCATGATCAATTTTTATCCGCAGTTTACCAGGCTGTGCGCTGAAACCATTCGGAATGGGAACAAAATGGAGCAGCTGGCTTTGTCGAAATGCCGTGTCGCGATTTACAGCTCCGAGTGGGCGGCAGAAACGGCCATGCGAAATTATGATGTCGATCCGGCCAAGGTAAAGGTGGTGCCGTTCGGCGCGAATATTACCTGCAACCGGCACTTGAATGACATTAGCACCATTGTCGCCAACAAACGTTTCGATGTTTGCAAACTGCTTTTTTTGGGTGTGGACTGGCACAGGAAAGGCGGGAGCCAGGCACTTGCAGTTGCCGAATGTCTTGCCAGACGGGGAATCGAGACAGAATTGCATGTTGCCGGTTGCACGCCGCCTGCTAACATGCCTGCTCTTGTAAAGCGGCACGGATTTATATCAAAGAAAACTGAAGAAGGCAGGAAGCAGTTGGAACAACTAATGTCCGACTCCCATTTCTTAATTGTTCCTTCGAGAGCTGAATGCTACGGCGTTGTCTTCGCGGAGGCGAGTTCGTTTGGACTGCCATCGCTCGCGACAAACGTCGGAGGGATCCCCACAGTCGTTCGGGACGGAAAGAACGGTCAGACGTTTCCGCTGGATGAAAAGCCCGACAAATATTGCGACTACATTGAGAGATATATTTCGTTGAGGCAGGACTACGGTGAACTGGCGTTCTCGTCCTTCAACGAATATTCCACCAGGCTGAACTGGGCATCCGCCGGCCGTGCCGTGCGTGATTTGATAATGAACTCCTGCAGCTGATCATTGACCCAAGTTGGGCTGGGCGATGTCAAAGCTCAACTAGCAAGCCCTCTCTCGCGGCATCCACTATCAAATTGCTTCCTTGCGCCATTTTGCGGGTCTCCTTGACGAGAGCGTCAATCTGGTGATCGTCGTGCCCAGGGTCGTGATGGAACAAAAACAATCGTTTTACCTGGGCGCGCATGGCGAGGCGTGTGACCGTCTCCGCGGAAGCGTGTCCCCAACCAACATGGTCTCGGTATTCGGCGGCCGTGTATTGGGAATCGATGATAAGCGCGTCCACCCCGCGAATGAATTCCACCAAGGCTGCGTCCTCGCGCCGGGCGCGTTCCAATGTTTCGGCGGATTGCGCTTTCCCCGTTGCCTGCAACGCGGTGCGCATTTCAACCTGTGGTTCCGTATCTGGCAAATAAGCGACCGACCCGCCCGACGTTTCCAGCCGGTAGCCCGCGCAAACGCCCGGATGATTCAGCAGCCGCGATTTCACTTTCACGGCGCCGATGGAAAATTCGAACTCTTTCAGTTCCTCGACGTCGATGTTCGCCGGCAGACCATCCATCTCTACAGGGAAATAGGGACTCTCCATTTGGGCGGAGAGAATCGAAGAAAATTTCGCACGCGCTCCTTCGTAACCGCGAATGTGCAACTTGTTTGCCGGGTTATAAGCCGGCAGGAAAAATGGGAAACCCTGGATGTGATCCCAATGCGTATGGGAAATCAGGAGTGTCAGATTCAGCGGTATTCCGTCGAATTCCTTCGCCAGGCTCAATCCCAACGGCCGAATTCCTGTCCCGGCGTCCAGAATAATAATTTCACCATCCGCTCGTACTTCGACGCAGGAAGTGTTTCCACCCGTTCGCAGAGTCTCCGGTCCCGGGACCGGAATCGATCCACGGACACCCCAAAACTTCACGGAACTCTTTTTCATGGAAATTTTTGAATCCAAATCGTGGTGTCACTGCCTCCAATGGTCACGGCATCTCGACGAACGATTCGTTCGCGGGCAGGATGCCAATCGCAAACAAAGGCGGTTGGATGCCCGTTGACAACCCAAAACCATTACACCAAGCCATGCACGAAGCCGCAATGCCCGTCAAAAAACTCGCTCGTAAACGCCGCAAATGGCCGTGGATTGTGGGCAGTCTCGTCCTGATTGGTTTGGTTGCCGCTTTCAGCGGGCGCAAAAAGGAAAAAATTGCCGAAATCACCGTTGAGAAAATCGAGCGACGCGACGTGACGCAGGTCGTCTCGGCCACGGGGAAAATCCAACCGGCTATCGAGGTGAAGATTTCTCCAGAAGTCGCGGGAGAAATCATCAGCCTGCCGGTGGAGGAAGGGCAGGTGGTTAAAAAAGGGGATCCGCTCATTAAAATAAAACCCGACACATATCAGGCACAGGTCGAGCAATACGAAGCGGCGCTTAACGGCGCCAAGGCTGACAATTTGCAACGAAAAGCCCAGCTCATCAAAGCTCAGCAGGATCTTCGCCGGCAGCAGGACCTTTTCGAGAAACGGATCGTTGCGCAAGGGGCGCTTGACGAAGCGCTCGCCGCCCGGGATGCGGCCGATGCGTCCTACAATGCGTCGATTTTCGCGATCAAACGCGCTGAGGGCCAGCTGTCGCAAGCACGTGAAGACCTGAAGAAAACCGAGATTTTCGCGCCTATGAATGGGACGATCTCGACACTGCCCAGCAAACTGGGCGAGCGCGTTGTTGCCACCGGACAATTTGAGGGCACGGAAGTGATGCGCGTGGCGAACCTGGCGGACATGGAAGTCCGGGCGGAGGTTAACGAAAACGATGTTGTTGCCGTGAAAGTCAACGATCCTGTTAGCATCAGCATCGACGCGTATCCGGGTCGCACTTTTACCGGGCGCGTGAAGCATATAGCCAACACGGCTACGGTGAAGGGCGAGAACACAACCGAGGAAGTCACGAACTTTGAGGTCAAGGTCCAGGTTATGGATCCCGGCGTTCCACTGCGCCCCGGAATGAGCGCGACGGCTGATATCAAGACCGCGACGGTCACCCATGTGCTCACGGTGCCTATTCAAAGCGTCACCGTTCGAAGCAAGAATAAAGGTGAAAGTGTCGCGGACATGAACAAAAAGAAAGACGAAGAACGCAAGCAATCCGGCAGTACAGCGACGGACACATCGCGGGCCGATCGTCAAAAACTCCAGCGCGTTGTATTCCTGAAAGAGGGCGACAAAGCCGTGATGAAAGCCGTCACGACAGGCATCGCGGACAACACCTATATCGAAATCCAAAGCGGGGTAAATGGAGGGGAAGATGTCGTTTCGGGCAGCTACGGAGCCATCAGCCGCGATCTCAAAGACGGCGCGAAAGTAAAAATCGAGAAACCCAAAGACCAGGACAAGAAATGATCGCACCCACTGTTAACAAAGAAATCGAACGTGCTTTGCGTCCGCTGGGCGATCTCGTGATCGACATCGACGGAATCACCCGCGACTACGTGATGGGCGACAATGTCATCCGGGCATTGCGTGGAGTTAGTCTTCGAATCCATCGCAATGAGTATCTGGCCATCATGGGTCCATCTGGCAGCGGGAAATCAACCATGATGAACATGCTCGGGTGCCTCGATACGCCGACCACCGGCCGCTATGAATTCGCCGGGAAAGACGTCGCATCGATGACTGACGACGAACTTGCGGCTATCCGAAACAAGGAGATCGGATTCGTTTTCCAGACGTTCAACCTTCTGCCGCGTTCCACCAGTCTGGCAAATGTCGAATTGCCTCTCGTTTATGCAGGCATCGGCCGGGAACAGCGGCGGGTACGCGCAGAAGCCGCGCTTCAGGCCGTCGGTCTCGGCCAGCGCATGCACCACCGGCCGAACGAACTTTCCGGCGGCCAACGCCAGCGCGTTGCCATTGCGCGGGCGCTTGTGAACGATCCGTCAATCATTCTAGCAGACGAGCCGACCGGCAATCTCGACTCCCGCACGGGAGAAGAAATCATGGCGTTGTTCGAAACCCTCTATCAACAGGGGAACACGATCATACTGGTCACGCACGAAGAGGACATTGCGCAGCACGCCAGACGCATCATCCGCCTGCGTGATGGATTGATAGAAAGCGATCAGGCGGTTTGATAATTTTGGATTTTTGATTCTCGATTTTCGATTTTTTATGGACGAGCGTGAACTCAAGCAGCGCACGAAGAGTTTCTCCCTTCGGGTACTCAAACTCATTGACTCGTTGCCAAACACCCGGTCGGCAAATATTCTGGCGCATCAGTTGGGGAGATCCGGAACGTCCGTGGGCGCCAATTATCGCGCTGCCTGTCGCTCACGCTCTGTGGCGGAAATGATTTCGAAGTTAGCGGTTGTCGAAGAGGAAGTTGATGAATCAGGTTTTTGGTTGGAACTGATCGCCAACCACGGCCTGCTCGAGGAAAGCAAGCTGACTCTTCTTATTCAAGAATCCAATGAATTGCGGCCATTATGGTAGCCTCACGGAAGACGCTCCAGGCGGGAAATCCAAAATCGAGAATCCAAAATCGAAAATGATGCAACTAGCGTCCGAAATCTCAGAGAGCTTTCATATCGCCTGGGCTCAAATTCTGGCTAACAAAATGCGCTCGACGTTGACGATGCTCGGCGTCATCATTGGCATTATTGCTGTGACGTTGATGGGCACGGCCATCAATGGAATCCAGAGCGGCTTTGATCGGAGCATGTCGCTGCTCGGTGACGATGTGCTTTATATCAGCAAATTCCCATGGGGGCCGAACGATGATTACTATGCCTTTCGTAATCGGCCTAATATCAAGACGGTTTATGCAGACGAAATTAACCGGATCATTGCAGCGTCGCCTAATTCGGCTCTCGAGCTGGCCGTGCCGGCGCCGGTTAATTTTCCAACGATTTCCTATGGCGGCAGACAGGTGACGTCGGTTTATACCGTGGGGACGACCGGCGATTTTGCGCGCACTTCGACCACGGAAACGGTCAAGGGTCGCTTCATGACCGAGCAGGAATCTCTCAGCGGAGCTTCGGTTTGTATCATCGGCCTGGACATCGCAAATGCGCTTTTTCCTTCCGAGGATCCCATCGACAAAGTGATCACCGTTGGCGACCGCAGGTTTCGTGTGATCGGCGTTTTCGCAAAACAAGGCTCCTTCCTTGGGCTGTTCTCTTTCGACAAACAGGTGATGGTCACGCTTGGATCTTTCCTGAAATACTTCACGGTCGATGAAGACGCCGATATCCGGGTAAAGGTAAAAGACAAATCGTTGATGGCGCCCGCGACGGAGGAACTGACGGGTATCATGCGCCGGATCCGCAAGACCATGCCCGAAGCAAAGGAGGACTTCAGCATTAACGAACAAAAGGCCTTTCGGAGCACCCTGGATCCCATTAAGGCCGGCATCGCCATCGCCGGCATTTTCATTACCGGCCTGTCCCTGTTTGTCGGCGCCATTGGAATCATGAATATCACCTATGTTAGCGTTAAAGAGCGAACGCGGGAAATTGGGACTCGCAAAGCACTCGGAGCCAGGCGCCGCTCCATCCTCTTGCAGTTTTTGATCGAAGCGGTTTCCATCTGTCTCGCGGGCGGTTTGATAGGGCTTGGGTTTTCCTTCGCATTGTTCTTGCTGCTGACACTGGCCCTCCCATCATTTCCGATCCAGTTCTCGATGGGACTGACCCTTGTCGCCCTGGCCGCATCGGTCGTGACGGGCATCGTCTCCGGCTTTATGCCTGCATGGTCTGCGTCCCGGCTCGATCCCATTGTTGCTCTTCGCTACGAATGAAACGCTCCGATATATTCCATATGGCCATGGGCTCGCTGGGAGCCAACAAACTGCGGTCCGCGCTGACCATGCTGGGGATCACAATCGGCGTATTTTCAGTCATCGGCGTGATGACGGCGGTCAGTGCCATCCAGGGGAGCATCGAGGATGGGCTTAGTTTTCTTGGCTCGAATATCTTCCAATTCGCCAAGGAGCCGGTGATGCAGAACAGCAACAACCAGGAGTTTCGCAACCGCCCCAACGTCACCTATGAGCAGGCGACTTATTTCGCGAAGCTCATCGAGTCGAAAACGACCGTTGTCTGCTTCAAGGTTTTCAACCGGGGCGTGGCCGCTGTTGCAAACGGACGCAAGACGAATCCCAACCAGGAAGTCGTCGGGACCAACGAATATTTTCTCGAAGCCAACAGCTACGCGATTGGAGAGGGGCGCAATATCAACGCCGGAGACGTTGAACTGGCCCGACCGGTTATCGTCATCGGCGATGACGTCAAACGGAAACTGTTCTCCAACCGCAGTCCGCTGAACCAAAACGTGCGGGTTGCGGGCAAGAACTACACGATTGTCGGCGTTTTCGCCGTGAAAGGCTCCGGTTTCGGCGGTTCCAGCGATTCGCTATCCGCGATTCCCATTACGAGGTTCCTTTCCGACTACGGTCGCAAAGGGCGCACGGTCAATATCGCCGTCCAATCCCGTTCCCAGCAGAGTTACGACTCAACGCTGGGGTTTGCCATCGGCGCCATGCGAAAAGCACGCGGCTTGCAGATGGAGGATCCGAACGACTTTGATATCTATTCCAACGACTCACTGACGGCTGCGTTTACTCAAATCGCCGGTACGATCCGTATTGGAGCGCTGGTAATCAGCCTTATCGCGCTGCTTGCCGCAGGGGTCGGCATCATGAACATCATGCTGGTCAGCGTCACAGAACGGACCAAAGAAATCGGTGTCCGCAAATCCATTGGAGCGCGGAAGGACCACATTTTGGGTCAATTCCTGCTCGAGTCCGTATTTATCTCCGAACTCGGCGGGATCGCTGGAATCATTCTTGGGGTGCTGGGTGGGAACGGACTCGCGATGTTTCTGGGGGTGGACCTGGTTTTCCCATGGGGATGGGCTTTGACCGGCATCATCGTATGCTCGGCCATCGGGATTGGTTTTGGAATGTATCCTGCCCATAAGGCCGCAAGCCTCAACCCGGTTGAGGCATTGCGGTTCGAATAGGCAGGGACTCAATAGCCACAAAGAACGCAAAGAATACGGAGACCTGAAGCAGTCTGTCTTTTGTCTTCTATGTGTTCTTTGTGGCTATGACAGACGCTTAAACGTCAGCGATCTTTTTCTTGCCGGTGATCAGGTCGACATCGGCTTCGACCATGATTTTGACGAGCTCTTTGAAGCGCGTTTTGGGTGTCCAGCCGAGTTTCTTTTCCGCTTTCGCAGGGTCGCCGATGAGGAGATCGACTTCTGCTGGGCGCTCGTAACGGGCGTCATACTTGGTGTATTTTTCCCAGTCGAGGTCGACCGTGGCGAATGCGACTTCGACGAATTCCTGGACGGTGTGGGCTTCGTTGGTGCCGAGGACGTAATCATCCGGTTCGTCCTGCTGGAGCATTCTCCACATGCCTTCGACGTATTCCGGAGCGTAACCCCAGTCGCGCTTGGCCTCGCGGTTTCCGAGATAGAGATCGTCCTGCAGGCCGAGTTTGATGCGGGCGACAGCACGGGAAATCTTGCGTGTGACGAAGGTTTCACCGCGGCGCGGGCTTTCGTGGTTGAACAGGATGCCGTTGGAGGCGTGGAGGCCGTAGCCTTCGCGGTAGTTGACCGTTGCCCAGTAGCCGAACATTTTCGCACAGCCATACGGGCTGCGTGGCCACCACGGCGTGGTTTCGGTCTGCGGCACAGCCTGGACTTTGCCGTACATTTCGCTCGACGAAGCCTGGTAAAACCGAGGTTTGACGCCCGATTCACGGATGGCTTCCAGGATGCGGATGACGCCGACGCCGGTGACATCGGCGGTGTATTCCGGCACGTCGAAGCTCACGCGGACGTGGCTCTGAGCGCCGAGGTTGTAGATTTCGTCAGGCTGCAACTGGTAGAGAAGCTTTACCAGGCCGACGGAATCGGCGAGATCGCCGTAATGCAGGAATAACCGGACACCATTGATGTGGGGATCAAGGTAAATGTGGTCTATGCGCGAGGTGTTGAACGTACTTGCACGGCGGATGATGCCGTGAACTTCGTAACCTTTACTTAACAGCAGATCAGCGAGATAGGAGCCGTCCTGTCCGGTGATACCTGTGATGAGTGCCTTTTTCATGGGCGGCCATTGAGCATCGGCTGGCCGAACTCGGCAAGCGCTTTTTGCTGGATTTGAACAATTTGTTTGATGCCGTCCCGTCCGAGCGTCAGCATGGCCTGTAGTTCGGATTCCTGAAAGACGGATTCTTCCCCGGAGCCTTGAACTTCGATGAAATGTAAACCGGACGTCATGACGAGATTCATGTCCACGGCGGCGTCCTTGTCTTCGACATAATTCAGGTCCAGCAAGACTTCACCATTGCAGACACCGACGCTGACGGCAGCGGCGAGCTCTTTCACGGGGAACTGGCTGATTTTACCCTCGGCCGCGAGCCGATTGCACGCAATGACGACTGCCACGACAGCGCCGGTGATAGATGCCGTGCGCGTGCCGCCATCAGCTTGTAAAACGTCGCAATCGACGCACAAGGTGCGTTCGCCGAGAGCTTCGAGATCGACGATCGCCCGCAACGAGCGGCCAATGAGGCGCTGGATCTCCGTGCTGCGCCCGTCCAGCTTGCCTTTGGTGATATCGCGCGGTTTTCGCGTCAGTGTGGAGTAGGGGAGCATGGAGTACTCCGCGGTAAGCCATCCGCCGGTGACTTTTTGTTCCTTCATCCAGCGCGGAACCGTCTCTTCGATGGTTGCAGCGCAAATGACGCGGGTATCGCCGAAGCTAATGAGAACGGATCCCGTGGCATGCGGGGCGACTCCAGGCGTAAACGTGATGGGGCGAAGCTGGCCGGGCAGGCGGCCGTCTGGGCGGGTAGGCGTCATCTAAGTGAAATAAGGGGCCGATTTAGGTTTGTAGAGGAAAATATCTGACGTCTTTCTACTTCGGAGACTACGCGCCATTTTCCAGAAGGTAGATCGTTCAGCGGGAAATTGCCGATGCGCACCCGGATCAGGCGAAGGGTTGGATGGCCAATGGCGGCAGTCATTTTGCGGACCTGCCGGTTGCGGCCTTCGGTGAGGGCGAGTTCGAGCCAGACGTCAGGGACATTTTTCCGATAACGGACGGGTGGATCGCGCGGCGCGAGTTCCGGTTGTGGATCGAGAACCTGGGCGCGACAGGGGCGTGTTTTCCGGTCTTCGATGACGACGCCTTCCTGCAACACAGCAAGCGACGCGGGAGTGGGAACGCGCTCCACGAGGGTCCAGTAGGTGCGTTCGTGGGCGTGGAGAGGGTCGAGCAGCCGGGAATTCATCGACGGTTCGTCCGTAAGCAGCAGCAGACCTTCACTGTCTGCATCCAGGCGGCCCAGGGGATACACATTGGGCGGGAAATCGAACTCTGCCAGCGTCCGGTGGGAACTGCCATCCGGGGTAAATTGCGAGAGGACGCCGTAGGGTTTGTGAAAGGCAAGAAGCACGTCTTGGATACTTCACCCTGATCGCCGCGACGGCCAATTAAATCAGCGCGGACACCCTCGCAGGTTGTCACATGGAGTCATGGAGAACACGGAGGTTTAAAGGAGGATCGATGACGACACCGTGCCGTTTAACTCCAGAGCTCTTATCCTAGTTCTTTGGTAACGGATGGTCGCCAAGCTAATTGTCTCCCAGGACGAAGTTAATCGTGACGGTGTAGGGCCGGCCGGTCGGCGGGGCGGGGAGGCGCGAGATTGAGCTGACGGCGGCTCTGACGGATTCATCAACGGTGTTGCTGCCGGATGAATGCACCATGCTGAAGTTGGAGATGGTACCGTCTGCGGCGATCACGATTTTCATAGCCGTAGTGAGCTTGTACCCTGCTTGCGCTTCGGCTGTGGGCTGGCTCCAGGCGTTGGTAAAACGATTGAAAAGGACGTTGTTATAGGCATCCATGACGCCGGGATCGACTCCCGCCTTCGTGCCCGCGCCTTTGCCGCTCCCGGTGCCTGTCCCTTCGCCGTCCGTGGATGCGCCGGTGCCGCCGCCTTTGCCGGAGTTCGAGCTGCCATTCTTGCTTCCGCCATTGCCGTTGCCACCGGTAGGTTTAGCTTTGGGCGGGGAAGCGGAGTCGCCGTTGACGGGTTTCGCCTTGGGCGGCTTGTCCGAATCAGAGCCTGATTCTGCCTCTGTCGAAGGTGATTTTTTTGTCGAAGGAGACGTTTTCGGCTTCGGTGTTGAATCGGTTTCCTCGCCGGTTTTGGGCTTGGGACTCGGCGATTTTTTTGGCTTTGGATGTGGTGTTTCCTCGTCTTGTGGCGCCGGTTTGGGCGTTTTCTTTGGAGTGGGCGAGGGGGTTGGGGTCTTCTTCGGGGTTGGTTTGGGGGTGGGTGTCTCTTTGGGCGTAGGCTTGGGAGTCTTTTTTGGCGTCGGAGTTTCTTCCGGTTCCGGTGTCGGTTTAGGTGTCTTTTTTGGGGTCGGCTTCGGAGTGGGCGTTGGTGTAGGTGTGGGTGTGCGCCTAGGCGTCGGAGTGGGAGTGGCGAGATTGATCTCGCTGTCGGATTTTACTTCCGGTGGCGGCGTAGAAGGAGGAGGAGGAGTTGAGGGCGGCGGTGTGGCCGGGGGCGGTGTAGTCTCTGGTTCAGGTGTTGGCTCCGGCGTTGAAGTTTCCTCTTCATCCGGCTCGGGTGCCGACGCTGGTAGCGCTGCCGACGTCGTGAACGCCGCAGGATCCATCCAGGTGACTCGTTCTCCGGCGTTGCCGCCGCTGCCGTTCTCGGTCTTGTGCCCGATCCAAAACAATCCAGCGATGACGACGATGTGCGCCGCCGCGATGAGAATGAGATTGCGCCAAAAACGCTTGCTGTCATCCATAACGGACGTCCGCGCGGATATTAATCTTCCGGGCGTGTGAGCACGCCGACCTTGCTGATTTTTACTTTTTGCAAGACGTCCATCACGTTTACGAATTTTTGCACGGGCAATTCCTTGTGCGGGCGTACGACAACGGCGAGGTTCGGGTCTTTCTTGAGGAGATCCCGCAATTCGGCTTCCAAGTCCTCGAGGTCGACGGCGTCATTGTTGAGTTCCAAATGCTCCTCTTTGTCGATCGAGATGACCTGGACCTTCGAAGGCTCTACGGCATCCGTGGCGGTCTGCGATGTGGGCACAACGAGATTAATGCTGTTTTCAAGCAATGGGGTGGTGATCATGAAAATCACCAGCAACACGAAGCACAAGTCGAGCAGCGGTGTGATGTTGATTTCGTTGAGCGTGCTGATTTTGTTGCGATCGGAAAATCGGCGCATGGTGGGAATTTTCGGAAATGATCAGCGATGGTCGGCGACCATTTGCGGACGGGTGCCGTGATTAACGTAGCGGTGCTCGAATTCCGAAGCGAGTTCCGCGGCAAAATTGTCCATTTGTACGGTGAGCGCCCGGATGCTGGTGACCAAAAAGTTGTATCCGAACATAGCTGGGATTGCCACGAGCAGCGCCGTTACGGTTGTGATGAGCGCTCCGGAGACGCCTGGCGCCATAGCTGGAAGATTGGCCTGGCCCGCCATGGCCACGCCGGTGAATGTGTCCATCACGCCCCAAACCGTGCCGAGCAGACCGATGAACGGCGCCCCCGATACCGCCGTGGCGAGCAGGATCATCTGCGACTCCAGTTTCAAAGCCGTCTCTCCGACGGCACGCTCCATGGCGGTCGTGACGACCCGCATCTGGGCAGGCGTGATTTTCTCGGCGATCTCGAGCCGGGCTCGAAAGGTTTCGTCCACTTCCGACGAGCCGAGCAGTTGGTAGGTCATTTCCTTGCAGCCGGCCTTGTAAACGGTGAAAACCGGGGAGCCTTCGAACCGCAATTTCGCTTCGTAACTGCTCAACGGCGCCCGGTTCGTGCGAAAAATCTGTAGAAAACGGTCTGACTGCTTCTTTGCAAACTGCACGATGCGCAATTTGGTGAACATGATCGACCAGGAAAAAATGGAGCCCACGAACAATACGACCAGAACGACTTTTCCGGCGGGATTCGATTCTTGGAGAGCAAAGGTAAGTGCGTTGGCGAGCAGGACGAACATCGGCGGATGTATAGCGCAGAATTGTGGGAGCGGAAACCTTTCGGTAACGGATTGTGAATCTCACATGGAGGCACGGAGAACACGGAGATTTAAAAGATTCTGGAAAATTATGTTTGTTTCTCCCTCCTGTTCTCCGCGTCTATGTGTGAGATTCGATTGCGGATCGCGAAATGCGGATTGAAAGAGTTGGCATGGCTCGTTTGAACCTGAAGATTTGTGTCCTGGCGGTGTTGGTGGCCGCGCCTTTTGTGCATGCGGCAGAAAACGTTTATGACGTGATGGCCAAGGCATTGACGCCGTTTACCGCCCTGTTGGCCCAGCGAACGGAGGGGCTAAAAAAAGCCGTTCATGCGCGGGTTTCCATTGGCGTGGATGAACAACATGGTGCTATGCCTCGAACGCTGGACGCCGAAATTTGGCTGGAGGCGCCGGATAAATTAAAGGTCCGAACCCGTTACATTGACCAGCCCATCACGATCTGGCGCGATGGGCAGAAGCTTTTCGCGGCTCCGGGTGATGGCATTCGAGCCCTTCTGGGCAGGAATCGCGTTCAGCCTCGAAATCCAAACTCCTCGCTGCAGCCATTCGCGCTTCCCATTCCGGACAAGCAGCTGCCGCTGCTGCCTGCCATGCTGCAGGTCATCGACGATCGGGAGGCTCAGGACAAGGCCGGCGTTCCGCTCCGCATCATTGATCTTCAGATGATGCCGGAAATCGCCAGAAACCTGGGAATTGAAGGCTTTAGAGCGGAAGCAACCATCAATGCCAGCGATTACAAACTCCGCCGACTGCGGCTCACTGGGAGCCCTTACAATGGCCAGATCGTTTTCGAGGCTCTCGATTTCTCCAAGAATCTCCCGCCGGAAATCTTTCGTCCGGATCCAGCCCTCGATGGCGATGTTGTCGAGATTTCACCGGCCGAATTCGAGCAGTTGTTAAGAAGAAACTACTAGATTTCAGGTTCAGTGCTCGCACAGGTGCTTGCTAAATCCTGAATCCTGGCGCTGGCCCCGATCCTGCTGTGTGCTTGCGCCCACATGCAAAAACTGACTGCAGCAATCTTTCTTTTCCTCGCGCTCATCCCCACGACGCGAGCCGCTGAGCCCGCCAATCCGCAATCGTACATCGCCGTTGCCACCGCTTTTCAGCCGGAGATCGCGGCCGTGCGCAAGATTTTCTATGAACCGGGCGCCGTGCCCGAGGTGAAGATGATCCGCGGTATCAAGTTTGAGATCGTTCCCTTCCGCGGCAAAAAACTCCTCATTTTCCCGACGGGCATGAGTCTGAGCAACGCGGCCCGGGCCACCCAACTAGCTATCGATTATTTCAAGGTCGACGCATTTCTCTTTTCCGGCATTGCAGGCGGCATCAACCCCGACCTGCATCCAGGCGATGTTACCATTCCTGCCAGGTGGTACTACCACGCGGAGGCTGCCTATTTTAACCAGAAGCCGGATGGTTCGTATGAGATCGCCTCGTATTTTAAACAGAAATACCCGAATTTCGGCATGATTTTCCCGGATGAAGTAACCGTTATTCGTGAAGGAATAAAAGAGCCGCAGCGAAAGGCGTATTTCGAAGCGGATCCGCGCCTGCTCCGCGTGGCCAAACGCGCCGTGAAAAGCATGGCGCCGCTCAAGATGGGCAATCGTGATGTGGCATTCAGGATCGGTGGCTCCGGTGTTGCGGGCCCTGTTTTTATGGACAACGGCAAATACCGGGAATGGATTTACCGCGTTTGGAAGGCGGACTGTCTCGACATGGAGTCGACGGCCATCGCACAGGTTTGCTGGATTAACCGGACGCCGTGTCTAATTGTTCGCAGCCTTAGCGACCTTGCCGGCGGGCAAAAAGGAAAGAACCAGGAGGAACACTTTGCCGAGGTCGCCTCGGACAATGCGGCGCTCGTCTTGCGGGCCGTCATCGAGCAGTTGTAGCAAGACGGAGCAGGCACTCTGGCGTTCGGGTTGAAGCGGGGAATCCTACCTAAAATCGTCAGGATGCCGCGGCTCCTAGGCTTGAAAACCTGCGGCACAGCAGACCGGGAAGTCGCGCTGCAGACCGACCACTCTGATCAAAAACCGCCACCCTGGATAGCCAAGGGGCGGTTTTTATTTTCCGAAATTCGAGTCGAAAGTTTCCTGCGGACAAAATTCCTTCTTCTGCGTTCAAAGGTTTTTCACGGGGCGCACGGTATGCAGTGACGCGCAAAAAGGAACGCCCGATTTGATGCGTGGCACGTGACATGCTGACAGCCGCTGCAACCTCAACCATGGAGCTTAAACTGAAATCCAAAACCATAGCGCTCGCGGTCACGGCCGCGCTTGCAACCACTGCCTTTTCTCAAGAAGCGACCCCGGCTCCTGAGTCATCTGCTGACGACTCCACCCTCGACACCATGCTGGTCACCGGGGCGCAAGTTCCGGCCAGCGAGTCCATCCTGCCGACGGTTCGACCCTTTAATTCAGTTTATGGCATGGACCTCTCGATCCTCGACACCCCGCGCAACGTCACGATCATTTCCCGCGAACAATTGGATGCCATTAACATTCAGGACGTGCGCGATTTTTCGAAGCTAACATCCAGTTCCTACACCCCCACCAACTTCGGTGCCCCGTCGAACGCAAGCATTCGCGGCCTGAGTGGTGACACCCTGCAAAACGGCATCCGCCGCGGCCTGACTTCGAATGGCAACGGCATGCCGATCAATTTCAACGCCATCGAGTCGGTTAACATCGTCAAAGGTCCGCCTCCCGTCACCGTGGGTGTCTCCTCATACGTCGGCGGCTATGTCGATTACATCACTAAGCGGCCTTATTTATCCAAGTTCACCGGCGAGGTCTCGTTCACGGCAGGCATGTATGACCAATACCGGTGGGCGCTTGATTTTGGCGGCCCAATAACGGATCAACTGGCCTACCGGATCAGCTACTCCGGCGAAGAATCCGGCAGCTACTACGAGAACGGCAACAAGAATACCGAAGCCATCTACGGGGCGATTACCTGGATGCCCAGTTCGAATTACACCCTCGAGTTGAATGCGGAAATGTTCTTTGCAGATTACACCGAGAACTGGGGCATCAATCGCCCCACCCAAGAGCTCATTGACGACGGCAAATACCAGACGGGGTTTTTAGCGTTTGATGCCAATGAGGACGGTGTCATCGACAATAAGGATGTGGCGCCCAACTACAATCCAGTCACCTTTGGCGACACCATCGACATCGATCGCAGCCGCCGCCTCCTGGATGAGGGCGATGGCTCCTATGGCCGCCAGTTCAATGCCCAGATGATCCAGACGTTGAACGTCAACGACAGCTACACCGTCGTGAACAACACCTATTTCCAATACATCAAGCGCCAGACCAAAAGCTCCTACTACTATTCGGAAATCATCGACGGCGCTTACTTGCTCGCCAACAAGCTGGAAAACCGGATCAATTTCGATATCCCGTTCGGCTCCGCAGAGTCGGCGCCGGCCAGCATGTCGAAGGACGACAAGGATAGCAAAAAAGTCGTTCTCGAGCAGCCGGAAAAGCCCTTCGTTCTTGGCAATAGCATCGATGTGGGTGTGGAATTTCGCTATCAACAGGTTCTGGCATACAATGACTTCTTTCACGAACCCGCCAATGCTTGGGATCTCAGCCTTTCCCGGAAAAATATCGATTTCGTCAACTACACCGCCGGCTTCTTCCCGTCCGTGCCGGTGCCTGGCTATGATGGGCGCTTTGGCAGCCCGGGCATTATTAACGACGATACCAACGACTCCTCGGTGCTAACCCTCGCGCCATTTTATGAGCACGTCGTGAAGTTCGGCGAACATTTCAACCTTCTCTTCGGAGCTCGTCTGGATATTCTTTGGATTGATGTTCAGGATCCACTCTTTGATCCAGACTACGAGTTTGGTTTCCCGCGTGGCACGGCTTCTGCCGCCGGTCTGGACGGAACGGACTCCACTGTGGTTGGCATTCCCAACTTCAACATCAGCCCAACCTATAAGCCATTCCCATGGCTTTCCACCTATTTCACCTACAACTATAGCCAGTCCATTGGCGTGGCCAACGGCGGCGGTTTCCCGGTTCCTGCCAGCAGCATTTCGGTCCAAGATAGTCTCCGCCAGGAGAGTCAGTTGTTCGAAGTAGGCGCCAAAGCGAGCCTGCTGAATGAAACGCTGTTTCTCGGAGTTGCCGGATTCAAGCAAACCCGCGTCCAGCCTTCCATTGGCGGCACGGCGGATGAGGTCGAGGTGTGGGGCTTCGAAGTGGAAGCCAACTATCAACCTAACAAATATTTCTACGCCACACTGGCCTACAGCTACCTGGACATTAAGTCGCTCAACGGTCCGTCCGGATTCCAAGCCCAGACCCACCCGGTTGATGACCCGCGTTATATCATTGGCGGCACCCCGGAAAATCCCATTGTCCTCACCGATGCCTCGTTCAACGATCCGCTGCCTCCCGGCGAATATCGATATCCCGGCGTGCCGCAGCATTTGATCAACGGCCTTGCTTCTTACAAACATGACTCCGGCTTCGGCGCTTCCGCAGGTTTCGTAGTTACCGGTCCGATCAATAACAACTGGGACGGCACCCTGGATATTCCGTGGCAATACACGGTCGATTTGACCGTTTTCTACGAGGATAAAAACTTCCGCGCGGAGGTGGCTTTCCTGAACCTCACCGACCAGGAAAACTGGGGATCCCCGAATCCGGTCTATGGCACCGACTCCATTCTGGCTGAATTGCCGTTCCGCATGGAAGCCACGGTTAAATATAAGTTCTAACAATTCCGGAATCGGCGGGCTTGGACAGGGACCTTTGGGCGTCCCAGCCCGCCGTAAAGAATTGAATTAATGCTTTCTAAAAAATTACTCGCGGTTTTTTCGCTAACAATTGGGTTGGGTTGCACGGCGGTGACTCCGGTTTGGGCGGAGTCACCGCCAAGCCCGCTAAAGGTCAAGGTTGTTGTCGTTGCCATGTTCGAAATAGGCAAGGATACCGGCGATAAGGCGGCTGAATTCCAGCTCTGGCACGAACGGGAAAAACTCACGAAACGCTACCCGCTTCCTGCCGCTTATCACGACGTGTTGGCGAACGAGGACGGCGTCATCGCCCTTGTGACCGGCATGGGCAACACAAATGCCGCATCCAGCATCATGGCGCTCGGCCTGGATTCACGGTTCGATCTTACGAAAGCCTATTGGCTCGTAGCCGGCATCGCCGGAATCGACCCGGCTGACGGCTCGCTCGGCAGTGCGGCGTGGGCCGGTTGGTGTGTGGATGGCGATCTCGCTCACGAAATCGATGCACGGGAAATCCCATCGGACTGGCCAAATGGCTATTTTGCATTGGACACTCACGAGCCGGGGGAGAAACCGAAGGTGTCCCATGGCGAAGTGTACAAACTAAACATTCCGTTGCGTGACTGGGCTTATGAGCTAACCAAAGACGTTGTGATTCCCGATACTGCGGGGATGAAGGCGAGTCGCATCCGTTACACGGATTCGCCAAACGCTCAAAAACCCCCGTTCGTGCTCAAGGGCGATCAGCTGGCTGGCGCTACTTTCTGGCATGGCGCAAAATTGAACGCCTGGGCCAACGATTGGGTGAAGCTGTGGACCGATAATGAAGGCAACTACGTGACAACCGCCATGGAGGAAAGCGGCACGTTGCAATCATTAACCAACCTGGCTCGTGCGGGAAAGGTGGATGTCAACCGGGTGATGGTGCTCCGGACCGCCAGTAACTTCGACAGTCCGCCTCCGGGTTTGACTGCTGCCGAAAACATGGCGCAGGAAGGAAGCCATCAGTATTCCGGCTTTGATGAAGCGATCGAGGCGGCATACCTCGTCGGCAGCAAGGTCGTTCATGAGATCACGGGCAACTGGTCGAAATATGTAGATCATGCTCCCGGAAAGAACTAACAACGCAAGGAAAGGCGCTTTCTTAAGCGTCTTTCGCAGGCCGGCGGTTAAAAGCCGCCGTTCCTTGGCCTTTCGTCTGCCGGCGGTTAGAGCCCGCCACTCCTGGTGGGTGTTTGTGGTTATTCTCGCAACATCGGCGTTTGCCCACGCGGCCGATTTCTCCGTGCGCTTCGAGGAGATCAAAAAGTCCGCCACAAAGAAGGAGCTCTACCAATTCCTTTTTGCGCTCCCGAAGGGCGGCGACCTGCACAATCATCTCGGAGGAGCTTGTCCGCCGGATTGGTGGTATGCGATCGCCACAAATCCCAAAGTTGTCGGAGATAACAGCTTCTACACGCGGGTCCGCATCGGGGATTGCAACCTCAGCGACGATGCGAGTCTGATTCTCTACAGAACGATCCGCAAGAGCACGTGGGATAAACTTCCGGAATGCGAGAAGAGCGAGTATGAGCCGCTAGCAGGACTCAATTCGGAGGACATCCAAAAATGGAAGGACTCTCTCCGCCTTGATAAAAGCAGGGAAGGGCGTGATGAATTTTTCAATGTCATCTGGTTCCGCATCAACGAGATGTTCGATGACCCGCATGTGATGGCGGAGGTAATCGCCGAGAACGTGAAACAGTTCGGTGCTGAGGGCCTGCGCTATCTCGAAACGCAATACAGCGCCGATGGTTATACGGACTCCGCCGGAACTCCGATTTCTGAAGATGCCGTAGTCCAGATCGTCAGGGAGCGCATTGCTCAGGACGACGTGAAAAAGAGCGGCGTCACGATCCGGTTCCAAAAGACCATACTGCGTTTTCTTCCCGACTCCGAGAAACGGCTGGAAAACGCCTATGCGTTTGTTAGTGCGCACCGTGATCTTTGGGTAGCTGTGAACATGGCCGGGCGCGAGGACAATGACCGGGGTTACCCGTTGCGTTTCCTCAATACGTTTCGTGAGATGCGTAAGAAATACAGCGGCATCGGTCTTTCGATCCATGCTGGCGAAGTGGATGAACCGAATTCGCACGTTCGCGATACGCTGCTCCTGGGGGCGACGCGCATTGGACATGGTCTTAATCTGATCACAGATCCCGAGACCATGCTTCTGATGCAGGATGGCCGATACCTGGTGGAGATCAATCTCATCAGCAACAGACTTCTGGAATACTTTCCCGATCTCACCAAACATCCCTTTCCGGAGTTTCTCCGCACGGGAATCCCGGTATGCCTGAACACGGACGATCGCGGCATGTGGGACTCCAACATGACAGACGAGTATTTCACGGGCGTGACGACATTCAATCTAACCTGGTCCGAGATCGTGCAGATGGGGCGGAATAGTCTAAAGTATGCTTTTGTCGAGGAACCTGTGAAAAGAGAGCTGCTCAAAAGTTACGAGGAAGCCGTGGCTGCGTTTGAAACGAAGTTCGGCGACGAGAATTGGCGGGAGCAATTGAAGCCCGTTAAGCCGATCGTCTCGAACTACGCGGAAAAAACGCTGGGGATAACAAAGTAGGGGAGGACAGGCCGCCGGCCTGTATTTTCGGCGGCTCGCCGATGGAGAACGTTGCAGCCTGCCGGCAAGTCGTCGCTGAAACGGTCTATCCGTACGATTCGAGGGCTCGGGGACGCTCGGCGAAGCCGGCGAGCCGCCGAAGGCTACAGGCCAGCGGCCTGTCCTCCCCGGTCGTTCCATGCGATGGCGTCTTCTTCACTACTCCGCCCGGAGGGCGTCCATGGGCTCGATGGCAGTGGCTTTTCGGGAGGGCAGCCAGCACGCAGCGAGGGCAGTCAAAGTTAGCACAACGGCGACGATGGCATAGGTGATGCCGTCGAAGGCGACGAGATTTCCCAGATAGCGGGCGAGAAGCCAGGTGATGGCGTAGGCCACTCCCAGGCCGATGCCGAGGCCCTCGGTGATCATCCGTGCGCCGTGGTTCATGAGCATGGCGAAAACATGCCGGGGATCGGCACCGAGCGCGATGCGGACGCCGATTTCGCGCCGGCGCTGTGACACGTGGTAGGCCATCGTGGCGTAGATGCCAATTGCCGCGAGAAAAACGCCGGCGCCGGCGAAAATACTCATTGTGATCGTAAAAAACCGCCGCTCCCAGAATTCTCCGCCATAGACATCTTCCATCGTGCGCGGGTAGTAGATCGGCACACCCTGCCGGAGACGAAGAACGGCCTCCTGGACGCGCTCGGCGAGCGAAGCGGGATCTATGCCGGCGTGGACCCGGAGGACACCCGTGTAAAAATTATCCGTTTTAGTCTTCCGTATGGGTTCCCAAACGACTCGAGGCGACATTTTTTCCCCCGATGCAGGTATGACGCTTCCCACGACGCCGATGATGGTCATCCATTTCACAGGTTCCTTGTCCTTGCCGTGTTCCTCCGGGGACCACGCAATCTTTTTGCCGAGGACGTCGGCATTTGGATAATATTCGCGGGCAAAAGCCTCGTCGACCACGACGACTTGGGCGTCATCCCCGGCAGAGTCGGCATCATCGAAGAGGCGTCCGCGCACCAGCGGTATTTTGAGCGCCGCAAAAATGCCGGGAGTCGCTGTGCGACGGAGGGTGTAGGGCTGGTCGACCACGCTTTTCGCCTTCGGTTTCCCTTCCTGCATGAACGATGCGATCGGCAGGTATGGATGGGATGACATTGGCAGGACGTCGACGAGCGCGGCGGTTTCGACGCCCGGGATTTTGACCAACTCCGGCACAAGCGCGCCGAAGAACTGCGGCTGAACGGTGTTTTCCTTGAATTGCAAAGGCGGCAACCCGACGCGGAATGTGAAGACGTTTCTGGGATCGATACCTGGCAGCTGGTTCTGGTCACGCAAAAAACCGCGGATCGAGAGTCCTGCGAAGATGAGCAACACGACGGCGAGCGCGAGCTGGTCACGAACGAGATGACTGCGCAACCTCGATGCAAAACGCGAATCAGTCATGCCTCGGCCCCCTTCTTTGAGTCCGGCGTGAAGATCAACTTTCGATAGCCGGATCGCGGGAAAAAGGCCGAAAAGCAGCGTCGAAATGAGGGCTGCTGCCGTGGAGACAACAAGAACACGCGTGTCGATAGTCAACTGCATCCACGACGGCATATCGCTCGGGATAACGGCGGAAATTCCGTCAAGGATCCAGTAACTGGCCAGGATGCCGATGGAGCTGCCGACGAGGCCGAGGAGGAAGCTTTCGCTGAGCATTTGCCAGATGAGCCGCGAACGGTTTGCGCCGAGCGCCGAGCGGATCGTCATTTCGCGGAAACGCGTGGCGCCGCGAGCGAGGAGCAGATTGGCGACATTCGTGCAGGCGATCAATTGCACGACGATTACCGAAAAGAGTAATAGCAAGAGTGCGGAATCCTTTTCGTCAGAACCGCCCTCGCGGAAGTGGGTAACGCGAAAGAGGATGCCTTTGTCAGTCTCGGGATGTTGCGTGGCAAAACTTTTTGCCAATGCGTCAAGTTCCGTTTGCGCTTTGGCTCGACTCACGCCCGGAGCGAGACGGGCCCATGCTGGGTTTATGAAACCAAGTCGATTTTTTTGAGGTTCGCCGTCATCGCGCCAGGGAAGCCAGATATCGATTTGGTCCGGGAACCGAAATCCGGGAGGCATGATGCCTACAATTTTTGTCGGGTTGCCGTTGAGGACGAGTTCGCTGCCGACGATGTTGCGGTCGCCGCGAAATTTCCGGATCCAGAGTTCGTGGCTAAGCAGAGCGACAGGGGCGGCAGAGGCTTCTTCTTCCTTCGTGAATAGCCTTCCGAGCATGGGTTGTGCGCCGAGCGTCTGAAACGCGCCTTCTGTGACGTCGGCGCCGCACACCCGTACGGGTTTGTTTGGGTCGCCAAAAATAATGGTGCGCGACATTGTCAGGAAAAGGCCTTCCAGACTGCGGCTGTTGGCTCGGAGGTCGTTACCCATCACCTGTGAAAAGCCGGGCAGCAGGTGTTCTGGGGAAAATCCCGCGCGAACGCGGATGACTTGCTCCTGGTTCTCAATGCCAGGAACGGGCCGGAAAACGAGAGTGTCGAGAATGGCGAACATCGTCGTCACCGTGCTGATCCCGAGCGCTATTGCGACAATGGCAATGAACGCGAAGCCAGGATTGTGCAGAAGGTGACGGGCGATTTTCATTTCGAATTAAGAAGTATGAATTAAGAATTAAGACGCAAATTTCCCCGCTCGGCTGGCTTTCGTTCGTTGAATGTTGATGGACGAAGGGTGACTGGTTTGCCTTTCCTGCCCCGGACAAAACCTCTCGCCGCGCCAGTCACCCTTCATCGATCAACACTCGCTTTCGTCATTTATCTCCTCGTCGTTTCTTCGACGATTTTGCCGTCGAAAAGGTGGATTTGCCGGCTGGCGCACATGGCGAAACGTGGGTCGTGGGTGACCATCACGATCGTGGAACCGGCAGCATGGAGGTCGCAGAGAAGATTCATGACGGTGTCGCCGTTTTTGGAGTCGAGATTGCCGGTAGGTTCGTCGGCGAGAAGGACGGCCGGTGCTCCGGCGAGGGCGCGCGCGACGGCGATACGTTGTTGTTGGCCGCCACTGAGCTGACCGGGCAGATGTGCCTGGCGATGTTCCATGCCGACTTTTTCCAGGGCATCCAGGGTACGTTGCCTGCGTTCGTCGGGCGGCAGGCCACGGTAGGTTAAGGGCAGGGCGACATTTTCGAAGACGGTGAGATCGCTGATTAGGTTGAAGCTTTGAAAAATGAAACCGATCTCTTCGTTGCGCACACGGGCGCGTTCGGCGGGCGTGAGACCGGTGACGGGGCGGTCCTTGAGGAAATAAACGCCTGACGTCGGGAGGTCGAGCAGACCGAGAATAGCCAGGAGGGTCGATTTGCCGCAGCCGGAAGGACCTTCGATGGACACGAATTCGCCCTGGCCGATGGTTAGATGAACGCCATCGAGCGCGTTTGTCTGGATCTCCTCAGAGAGAAACACTTTCGAGACGCCGTCGAGCCGGAGCAGCGGTGTGGCCGGCTGCCCGGCAGCGACGGAATCGGGTTGGGCTACTCGAAGATCGGCTGTGGCGGTCATGACCCCGGACTCTATCAGAAGGTCAGGGTCACGAGCACGCCATAAACCAGCGCGACAAATGCCGTGGAGCTGATACTGAGGTAAACGGCTTTTTCGGCAAACGATGTTTCAGGCTGACTGGCAAGGAAACGCGCCGTATCGGTCGAGCTAGCAAGCGTGGTGCGCCGGAGTGGCGTGCGCAGCTGCAGGTAACCTGTGGAGGTCGGCGCCCGCTGCAAACGCGGACGGACGCTGGCGCCGCTCATGAACGCAGCCTTTTGGGGTTCGTTGGAGTGGGTTGGATCGATGGTGTGGATGTTTTTCATGGTCTGGGCTGTCGCGTTGTTTGGGTTGCGACAAATTCTCCTTATGCAAACGCCGTGCCACGCCGTTTCGAAAGGTATAAGATATTGTATATGAACATGTTATATATTTTTCGTTTCTGACATGACCAAGCGATCGTCCCAGCAGCGGGATATCAAAATCCCGCAAATGGGACGCTCTTTTTGCTCTTGGGAACACACCTTCCAACACGTCGCTGACAGCCCTATGTCAGGAGTGTTTTACTTTTTTCAATGACGTCACAGCAACATCGCGGCGTCATTTGTCATGCTCCGCCCTTGGTCCTGGGTTTTGCTCAACCGCTGATGTCGAGGCTCCGTTTCACTCTCCGATCGATCCCAGCCTCGTTTCGTTAGACGATGCCACAACCGAGAGCTGGGCCCTATTTCCAAAATCGGCAATGCCGCAACCGAAGTCTGGAGTCCCATTTCCAAAATCGGCAATGCCACAACCGAGAGCTGGAGCCCCATTTCCAAAATCGGCAATGCCACAACCGAAGTCTGGAGTCCCATTTCCAAAATCGGCAATGCCGCAACCGAAGTCTGGAGCCCTGTTTCCAAAATCGGTAATGCCACACCCGAAGTCTGGAGCCCCATTGCAAAAATCGGCAATGCCACATCCGAAGTCAGGGGCCCCATTTCCAAAATCGGCAATGTCATAACCGAAGTGATTGCGAGGCAGGTCGGATGTCGCTTCTGACGGGAAGCCGTTGCCACGTTGATCAAGCCACAAGGGCGACTGCGTTGACGCCCGGCGCGTTCGACATTATTGCCTCCCGGAATGAAAGTCCTCATCATTGGCAGCGGCGGGCGCGAACATGCGCTGGCTTGGAAAATCGGGCAGTCGCCGCGGGTATCGGAAGTGTTTTGCGCGCCTGGAAACGGCGGCACTGCGGCTGTCGCGAAAAATGTGCCGATTCCTGTCACGAACATAGCGGCGCTTCGTGATTTTGCGCTGTCGGAAAAGATCGATCTCACTGTCGTGGGCCCGGATGACGTTCTGGCTTCGGGTGCGGTGGATATTTTTCAAGCGGCAGGGCTGCGCATTTTTGGGCCGACGAAATCGGCTGCCCGGCTGGAGTCGTCGAAAGTTTTTGCCAAGGAATTCATGGAACGCCATGGGATTCCGACGGCGAAATCAGCGCGTTTTTCGAACAGCGACGAGGCACGAAGTTTTTGCCGGAAAATGGGTGCGCCATTAGTGGTCAAAGCCGACGGGCTTGCGCTCGGCAAAGGCGTGATTATCGCCCAGACATCGGGTGAGGCGGAAGAAGCCATTGCCCGGATCATGGACCAGCGGGAATTCGGCGCGGCAGGCGAAGCCGTTGTTGTTGAGGAGTTTTTGCAGGGCGAGGAATGTTCCATCCACGCGCTGATTGACGGCAGCACCTGGAGCCTTTTCCCGGGAGCTCAGGACCATAAGCGCGTATTTGACGGGGATGCTGGGCCGAACACGGGCGGAATGGGAACGTGTTCGCCGGTGCCTGCGCTCGATTCTGCCTTGATCGAGCGTGTAAAAACCGAGGTGCTCGACCGATTCATTGCCGGTATTCGTGCCGACGGAATTGATTTTCGCGGCATGCTTTTTCCGGGGCTCATCCTCACCGCCGACGGTCCCAAAGTGCTCGAATTCAATTGCCGCTTCGGCGATCCCGAAACGCAGGTGCTCCTGCCGCGGCTCAAGACGGACTTCGTGGATTTGCTTGAAGCCACTGTAGACGGAAGTCTCGCCCGGGCCCAGCCGGAATGGGACGACCGTGCTGCTGTCTGTGTCGTTATGGCTTCCGGGGGTTATCCGGGAAAATACGCGACCGGCGAGCCCATATCCGGCCTCGAAGCCGCTGCCGAAATGGGTGCCATCGTTTTCCACGCGGGCACGAAACCCTCGGAGAGTGGCGATATCCTGACCTCCGGCGGACGTGTCCTGGGTGTGACGGCTCTAGGGGACGACGTGCGCGCGGCGCGTGAAGCGGCGTATGCCGCTGTGGCGGAGATCGACTTTGCGGACCGGCAATACCGCAGCGACATTGGTCTTCGCTCCGTCCGCTGAACGCACCCGTTCCGATACTTTCATGATGACAAAATTTCTTCGTGCAGCCTTTCTGGTTGCCGTCCCGTGCCTGTCTGTGGCGCACTCCGATCCGGTCCCCGCATCGGAGCCCGTTGCGACGCCGAGCCTGATTGACCAGCTCACGCCGGGCCAGATCGAAGCCGCTATCGACAAGATTAAATCCGCCGGCAGCTACTCCGAACAGCTCAGCAACGAGGGTCTCGAGCGTGCCAAATTTCAGGGACTTCTGAGCCGGTTAGGCGAAACGGTGCGTTTAGTTCCGAAAGACGCTGGCTCATCGGTTCCCGCAGCGGAAGTTTTTCGGGCGCAGAAACTTCCGCGTGGAATTGTTTACGTTCGGTTGGGCGATCTGAATCAGGCCAATGTCGATGCGTTGATCGCGGAACTTTCGAAGAAGCAAAAAATCAGCGGCGTTATCGTCGATCTCCGTGCAACGAAGGCGGGTGATTCGTTTGATCTCGCAGCGAGGGTGATCAACGTTTTTGCGCAAAAGGGCGCACCTTATTTTCATCTCGCAGGGGATGCTCAGAATGGGCAAGGCAAAGTTTTCACCGGCTCGGCGGATCCGCTTTTCACGAGGGGTGTGCTTGCGCTGGTTGTTAATGCTGATTCCAGCGGACCGGCGGAGGCGATTGCCGCGGCGCTCCGGCAACAGTCCCGAGCGCTGATCGTTGGAACGCCAACACAGGGTCGTGCGTTCCAGTTTGAAAGTTACCCGGTCAACGACCAAACCGTACTCCAGATAGCCGTTGCCCGGGTTGTTGTCGGGAACAATTCGAATGCCGGTGGTGTCCAGCCCGACGTGGCGGTTGCGACGGACTTGAAAGCGGAGCGTGAAGTACTTCAAAAAGCGGCTACGGAAGGGATCGAGAAGTTTATTTTTGAAATCGAACGTCCTCACATGAACGAAGCGTCACTCGTAGCCGGACGTAATCCCGAGCTCGACCTCTACCAGGCGCGCCAGGCTGGAAACAGTGCATCGGATCTGGTCGCGCCGCTCGACAAGTCGCTTCAACGGGCACTCGACACGGTGACGTCCGTGCTGGTTGTTTCCGGTAGTAAGTAGGCTGAGGGCTGATTTGACGGCTGTATCAGTCCGCTGGTTAGATTGAGCGTCAACGCGAGAATCATCGTATTGAAAGCGAACGACAGCATTCCGTGGAGGAGTACGATTCGGCGCAGGTGCCGCGACGTGATGTTCACGTCCGCCGTCTGGCAGGCCATGCCGATCACGAACGAAAAATAAGCGAAATCGACGAAGTCCGGATGTGTTGTCCCAGGGAAATCAAGGCCACTACCTTCGGTGTGCGCCGGAACGCGATCGCTCATGCGGTAGAACAAATGCGCGTAATGCAACGCGAAAACGGTGTGGATGAGCAGCCACGATGACGCGACGGTCGTCACGGTTAGCGCGACATTTCGTAGCACCTGGCCGTTTGCGGACTTCAGGAGAACAGCAGCGGCGAACAAACTCGCTACGGCAGCAACAATAACGAAGAGAAAAATCGCCCGCCGGCTCGAGTCCTGGAGTTTGGCTGTACGAACAACTTCGCGAGCATTGGAAAAAATGATTCGAGTCCATGCGAGGAGGAGTGCTGTCAGCGCAAATGCATCCCACGTCGCTACGACTCCGATCGGGAAATCTTTTCCCCAAGGCACCGCGAAACTAACAAGGGCTGCCACACCCAGAGCGACGAATAACCGATGATGCGCGTCCAGACGAGCAACGGCGTGAATTAGGTTCCTGGTAAACACGGCATCTGAATATGCCGTATTTGGAGGCGGCCTGACGCTTCGGTCAATCTCCGTTTGAAGACTTTTCCAGGGCTTTCACGCGCTTAAAGAGCTTCGGCAAACGGCTGATAAGCGCGAGCTTTTCGGCCATGTCTTTGGAGTCCTCCCCGATAAAACCAAACCATTTTTGACCCGCAGGGACATCCTTCGTGATGCCGGTATTACCGCCGACGACGGCTTGATCGCCAATTGTCAGATGGCCGGTTACGCCCGCTTTTCCGGCAAGGATAACGTAATTCCCGAGACGTGAACTGCCGGAAATGCCCGCCTGCGACACGATGATGCAGTGTTTGCCGATGACAACGTTGTGGGCGATCTGGACCAGATTATCAACCTTTGTGCCTTCACCGATCCACGTGCGGCCGAAGCGGGCGCGATCGATCGTTGTGCCGGCTCCGATTTCGACGTCGTTATCGATCTGGACAATGCCGATTTGCGGGATTTTTTCGTGTCTCCCTTTCACGGTTTCGTATCCAAATCCGTCGGAACCGATGACTGCACCGCTGTGAATGATGACCCGATGGCCAATGACGGAGCGTTCGCGAATGGTGGCGTTGGGATGGATGAAACAGTCATCTCCGAGCCTGGCCTCGCGTCCGATGAAAACGTGCGCACCAACCAAGCAGCGGGCGCCGATTTTAACCCCATTTTCAATGACGGCGCAAGGCTGAATGGACGCCGACGGGTCGATCTGGGAATCGGCGCCGATGACGGCTGTCGGATGAATTCCCGGCTCCCAGCGAACGGGCTCAGGTCGCAGTTTTTCGAGAACGGCCGCGAACGAGAGGGATGGATTCTCGACCGCAATCAATGCGGGGCCGTTCGGAGAAACATCAACGCCGGGACGGATA
>DATDBU010000045.1:0-41803 GCA_036524675.1 Chthoniobacterales bacterium
CGGCGGTTTACGGTTTGGGGCATTCCGAGGAGCTCGTGGCGAAGGCGCTCGCAACATGGGAAGGGCCGAAACCGTATGTTTTTACGAAGTGCGGCATGATCTGGGATGTAAAGGGCGAGGTGGACTACTCGTTGAAGGCGGAATCCATCCGGCTCGAAGTCGAAAACAGCCTTCGCCGACTCAAGGTGGATGCGATCGATTTGTATCAAATCCACTGGCCCGCCGACGATTTAAATGAAACGCTTGAGGGCTGGACGGAGCTGGCCAGGCTCAAGGCCGCGGGTAAACTTCGCCATATCGGTGTGTCCAATTTCACGCTTGAAGAACTCCACCAGGCGTATGAGATAGCGCCGATTACCTCTTTGCAGCCGCCGTATTCGCTCATTTCCCGGAGTATCGAGGACGAAATCCTGCCATGGACTATGGCGAATGGAGTCGGCGTGATCGTTTACTCACCGATGGGTTCCGGTTTGCTTGCGGGAAAAATGACGCGGGAACGCGCTCTGAGCCTGCCGCGTCAAGACTGGCGCAGCCGGAATTTGCAATTTCAAGAGCCGCAACTTTCCAAAAACCTTGCTCTGGCCGACCGGCTTGCCGCGATCGGTAAAAAGCATGGGGCGTCTGCCGGCGAAGTCGCCATTGCGTGGACGTTGAAAAATACTGCCGTCACCGCCGCCATCGCCGGTGCGCGCGACGCGTATCAGGTCGAGGGCAACATCGGCGGAGCCGATCTCACGCTGACGCTGGAAGAAATCGCTGAGATCGAAGCGCAGGTTTAGATCGGGGTATTGGGCCGATTAACCACCAGGCACCAAGAGCACCGGGGGAAGGAGGTGAATGGTGATAGGTGAATGGTAGACGGACGACCTAGTCAGCAATCCATAGATATTGCCTGCAGCTTTGCCATTTCCACCGCAGCCGTAAGGCGCCGGTGTCATCGTGCGCGATGTCGCGCATTCAGGGCCTCCGAAGAATGCAAGCGGATCCAGCGATGCGTGCGATATTTCCATGTAACCAACGTTGCGCATGAGATTCCAGGATCGTCGCGCTGCCGGCCGCGCGCTGGCTGGTCAATTAGGGAATTATGCGAACCGTCCTGATGTGACGGTGCTGGGGTTACCGCGTGGAGGTGTCCCTGTTGCGTTTGAGGTCGCCACGAGGCTTGGAGCCCCTCTCGACGTCTGCCTGGTGCGAAAACTTGGCGTTCCGGGATATCGTGAACTGGCTTTCGGCGCGATTGCACCGGGAGGTGTGCGGGTAATTAATCCTGACGTTTTTGATCGCCTGGACAATGGACCTCAGATTTTGGAGGAGGTGACTTCAAAGGAAACGGAAGTCTTAAAGCAGCGCGAACGGCTTTACCGCGGCGAGCGCCCTCCGTTGGATTTAAAAAACCGAACGGTAATCCTGGTGGATGATGGCATGGCGACCGGAGCGACGATGCGCGCGGCTGTAGCCGTAATGCCGACTCTCGGTGCAGCCCGAACAGTCGTAGCCGTGCCGGTAGCTCCGCCGGACACGGTCTCCGAATTGCGTTCTCAAGTCGATGACATCGTGTGCTGCCTGGTTTCTGAGTATTTCTCCGCCGTAAGCCAGTTTTACATCGAGTTCTCCCAGACCACGGACGAAGAAGTGCAATGGTTTCTCAAGCGGTCACAGGTTTCCGAATGAACTTCGGAGGATCGGCGGAGCGCCCGCTGTGGCTTGTGGTTACCTTTTCTTCCTATGGCGGAGCTTGTCCGTCCATTCGTTGACCTGCTCGGTGACAAGCCGCTGCAAGGTCGGCCTCAGGAATTGAAAGGCAAGACCTGTAGCTGCGAGGATCAGACCTTTCTTTGGGGCCCTGGTCGGTTTGGAAGCGATTTTTGCCGTTCCTTTGGATGTCTCAGGCACGGTTACATACACTTTCTTTCTGCGAGCGGGGATTTGCGAAATAAACCATCCGACAGCCGTGGCAGCGCCAACCCAAATTGAGGGATGCGATCGAACTGCGTTTTCGAATTTTCCGCAAAAATCGAGTGCGTTACGCAAGTTGGTGCTGTACGAGGTGAGCGCCGAGCGGGAGTTGCCGGCGGCAGCGATCAATTCGCTGATGCGTTTTTCGTGGTCTTGCGAGTGAGCCATGCGCTATCTTTTTTGAGTTCGGCAATCGTGACGGGAAACCATTTCCCTTTGAGGGAAGCCCACGACAGTAGCACGCCAACAATTCCTACAATGATGAGGGCGACTGCCGTTAAGAAAAGAGCCCATCCCCATCCCCATTTCGCAACTTCAGCGAGCACGTAGATGAGGCTCAGGCTTAGATAGAGTGAGGCGAATGCCATCGAGAACGCGGCGACTGCTACGAATATCAAGATTCGGATGATTTTGCGGACAGCGGCCTTCGATTCGATGCCTGCCAGCTCAGTGCGGACCAGGAAATAATCGTGGAAACCCTGCAGCCAAGCCTGAAACGACGCGAGGATGCCGGAAAAGCCGGCCTGCTTTTTTGTGTCGTCCGGTTTGGGGGTGTTCGTCGGGGAGGGCTGTGGATCAGGCATGAAACGTTTGTGTTAGAGCGAGTTCGGCGCGGAATGAGCCGAGCCTAACGAATCAATGCAGTCAACCGCAAACAACGGGTGTCCTCTCTTGGCAGTGGTACCGTTACTTTTTACTTTTTGCTGGCGCGAAGAAGCAGTCCGATCAGGAAGCCAATACCGAGAGCAATCAGAATGGCCTGGGTTGGATTTTCTTTTACGTAGATTTCGCTATCCGCATGGACAGTTTGGGCCTTGGTTTTCGCCTGGGCGTACTGGGCTTTCCCTTGCTCGGTGAGTTCGGCTTTCTTGGCGTCGAACGCAGCTTTGGCATCGTGATATTTGGCCGTGGCGGCGGCTTTGGCGTCCTGGAACTTCGCCGTGCCAACGTTCTTGAGCTCGTTGTATTTGGCTGTTCCGGCGGATTTGAGTTCGTCTGCTTTGGCGGTTGCCACTGCCTTTAAGTCTTCGGCTTTAGTAACGGCGGCGTCTTTCAAGTTCGTGACGGCATCCTTTACGGAGTCAATCTTCGCCTTGATATCGGAATCGGAGGCTGGATTGTCGACGGAGGGAAGTGGATCTGCGGAAATGTTTTCGTCGGGCATAAGAGTCAAAAGGTTGCGTGGTTGTGTATGTTAGCGGGCTGCATTTACCTCGGAAGCCCCTATCTCCTGCAAGGCCATCTTGGCATTCTCCGGCACAGGAATCAACGTAGCGTTCTCAAAAAAAGGTCGTTCATTTTTCGCGGAAGATGATGCGCGCTTTACTGAGATCGTAGGGTGAGAGTTCGACTTCCACCTTGTCTCCGGGAACGATCCGGATGAAGTGCTTGCGCATCTTGCCGCTGATGTGGGCGAGGACGTTGACCCCGTTGGGTAAGTCCACCCGAAACATCGTGCCGGGCAGGACAGCGGTGACGGTTCCCTCGGTCTTGATCGCATCTTCCTTGGACATGGCGCGGAGGGTAACAGGGGAACAGAAAACGTAAAACCCAAACTGAAGCAGCTAACCGGCGTCCATCCAGCGCACGAGCCGGCCAAGAGCCGGGAAGCCGTCCTGATGCCAGGTGGGCAGGGGGAATTGCATCTTGCCGATCGGACAAAGGCGGGAAGCACCGAGACTGGTGCACAGGTGGATGTTTTCCGATGTAAACGGCCAGAGACCCAACGTGCTGAGGCTGGTCGCGAGTGATCCGATTTCAGGAGATCTTGAAAATGGGAGGATCAGGACGTGGCGGTGGAGGCAAGTCAACTGTGGGGCCGCCGGAGTTCCGTCGAAAGCAACATGCAGCCAGAACGCGACGCTATCGTGAACCGTGGCTTTCCATCGGTACATGTCGTGCCACTTCCGGATGGTTTGACGGTCCTCCAAGGACAGATTGGCGGTTGTCTGGTCGCGGGGCTCCGATTCGATTGCCGCATTAAGCTTTGCGGCGTAGAGCCGGGGATCCACGCAATCGTGCACGAAAACGATCTGCGGCGAAAGACATCCCATTTGATCATACAAACATACGTCCCGGGCCAGCAGGGGCACGCTCTCGAAAGCCGGGTCTTCGAAAACGATCGCGCCGCTCCACTTGTTGCCGTAGCCTGCGAAAATCTGGTTGGCGGACGTTTTCTGGCGGAGAAGTTCAACGGTTTCGTCCGTGCCGAAGACAATCACCGCATCAGCGGTTTCCAGCCAGTCCCCCGGCAGATTGCGGGATGTCTGGATGCGTTCGGCGAGTTGGAGTGGCAATCCGGAGATCCACTCCTCAAGCCGCGGTAGTCCGGACGAAGGGAGCTTGCAGAGATTGTGCGAGCCGAGGATTAGCCCGCGAATCAGGCTTTGCAACCCCGCCTGCGCCGTATTTCCGGCAATAACGTGGAGGATGCGTTTCGGCGCGATCGCCCTGGAAAAGGCGCCGCTTCGCCCGCGATTAATGCATTCATCCAGAGCAACTTGTGAACCGAGTTCGCTGACGAGCAAATCTGCGAGCGCGGAAGCATTCGCGAATGCGCCAAGCTCTGGAAACCGTTGCGAAGCGGTGGCAATGAGGGAAATCCGTTCCAGAGCGGTCATCGGCCCAGCATTTCATCCACGGCTCGCGAGCAGCCTCGAGCAACTGCAGCTGGGTCGCGACCGAGCAACAGAAAACCTTCGTCGCCAAGGTCTTGTGCAAGGTCTTCTGTCAGGATCGCCACTGCTGAGCCGACGTTTGCGAGATCGAAAAGCTGCAACACACCCCGTTCGCCAGGAGCTACGGGCTGGCCTGTTGCTGGATCAATCACACGGAATCGAATCCATGGCCCTCCCCGGTGCGGATTTCCCACGCCGCGGGCGTAAAACTGCGAGGAGAGTTCTGTCATGCCGTATTCGTTAACGAGCGATTTCGCAGGCAGCGCAAAGAACTCCGCGAGCTGGTCGTAAAAAGCCGCTTTTTCCAACATGCGTCCGCTGCCTTTATATCCACCGGTTTCCATCACAAGGCTTCCTGGGGGCAGAGGCATTGGAGCGTTCTCCCGTTCCATCCAGTTCAAAAAGGCGAGCGCGGTTCCAAGCAGCATCACGGGACGATCCTCAGTCCCCAATTCGCTCCTTAACCGACCGGATTTGAGCGCACCGTGCTCGATAAAAAAGCGTTTGGAGAAGCGTCCCATCATGTGTGCCAGCGATGAATGGGGAGCATCGGAAGGATTCGGTGTGAGACAATACGCCGGGAAATGGGGTAAACCGGCGTGGTTCCACCCAGCGCTAATCGCTGCTTCGTAAAGGGTCAAATCCGCAAAAAAATGGGAACCGTAGCCCTCTCCAGTGGTCCCGCTGGTCCGAAACTCCCGAATCGCTGCGGAATGCGGAAAGGTCGTCAGCCGTGAGAGCTTGAACGCCTGCTGCGGCACGGCGGGGATTTTCTCCCAATTATCGAGAGACTCCGGGACGCCATTGTATTCGCAAAATTGCCGGAACGGTTCGTTGAATTGCCGTTGAAATCGGAACACTTCAAGCGCCAGCTCCTCGAATACACCGGCCCGGTTTTCGATAAAATCCAGGACGTGCTTTTCGAGGGAGCGATATTCCGTCTGCCAGTCCGTCATGCCGAACAATAACACACGATTTCGCACGGGCGCCTAGGCGGGCAAGGGGACCGTTTCAGCCGGAGACATCAAAACTGGCAGACTGTAAAACTCGGGGTTTGCGTTTGCGGTGAGCGAAATAGATGATTCGTCTTGGATGGCCCGAAAATACACCCTGCATAGCACGCCCGCATTTCAGAGCGGGTCGGGGATCGACTATGCGGCGGAACTGAATGAGCAGCAGCTTGCCGCTGTGACAGCGCCACCTGGACCGGCCTTGGTGATCGCGGGCGCTGGATCCGGCAAAACGCGGACACTTACCTATCGCGTCGCTTATTTGCTCGATAACGGCGTCGAACCTTCGAATATTTTACTCCTCACGTTTACCAACAAGGCGGCGCGCGAGATGGTCGGCCGCGTTTCAGAATTGGCGACAGGCGACTCGTCGCAAATTTGGGGCGGGACCTTTCACTCGATCGGTAACCGGATGTTACGCCGGTCGGCCCCGTTGCTCGGATTTAGACCTGGGTTTTCGATCATGGATCGTGATGATCAGGAGGAAATGCTCGATGCGGTGATCGGCTCCGCTGGCGTGGAAACGAGGGATGCGCGGTTTCCAAAGGCGGGCGTCCTGAGCGAAATTTTTTCCTACAGTCTAAACACGGGCCTTCCACTCGAAGAAGTCGTCGCAGATAAATATCCGTATTTCGTTGGTGTCATTCCGCGGATGGAAGAGGTCTGGGCCAAATACGAGGAGCGGAAAAAGGGGGCAAATTCGATGGACTTTGACGATTTGCTGGCGAAATCGCTTCAGCTCCTGCGCGAAAACCCGGCGCTGGCGGAAGAATACCAGCGGCGATTTCTTTATATCCTGGTCGATGAATATCAGGATACCAATCACATTCAGGCCGAGTTTATCGATTTCCTGGCGGCGCGACACAAGAGCGTGATGGTGGTGGGCGACGATGCGCAATCAATCTACTCGTGGCGTGGCGCGGATTTTCGGAACATTCTCGAATTCCCGAAGCGATACCCGGGAGCCAAAATTTATAAGATTGCCATCAACTACCGGTCGGTGCCGGAAGTTTTGGAAGTCGCCAATGCGGCGATCGCAGCGAATGCGCGGCAATTCCGCAAAGAGCTTACTTCGGCGCGCGAGGTCTGCGGCGTGAAGCCAGCTGTTGTGCCGCTGCAGGACAATAATCAGCAGGCCGCGTTCGTGGCGCAGCGCGTATTGGAATTGAATGAGGAAGGCGTTGATTTTGATGAAATCGCCATCCTCTACCGGGCGCACTACCATTCGATGGAAGTGCAGCTCGAGTTTACGCGCCGCGGAATTCCGTTTCAGATCACGAGCGGGCTACGGTTTTTCGAGCAGGCGCACGTCAAGGATGTGGCGGCATTTTTGAAGTTTGTTGTGAACCCAAATGACGAGATCAGTTTCAAACGGATGGCGAAATTGTTGCCAGGCGTGGGAGCGAAAACTGCCGATAGCCATTGGGAAAATGTCCGGCGCGCTTTGGAAGGATTTCCATCGATGACTTTTAGAGAAGCGCTTGAGGCCTGTAAAGTCTCCCCCAAAACCAAGAAGAGTTGGACACAATTGGCCCATACTCTCGAAGAATTGGCACCCGGCCGAAAACCCCTGCCGCCTTCAGAAATGATCGGGATCGTTCTCGAAGCTGTCTACGACGACTACATGAAGGACAAATTTCCGAATTACGAACAACGCCGCGAGGATTTGAACACGCTAATTAGCTTTTCCCGGCAGTTTGGGAATTCGGAGGAATTCCTTTCCCAACTTGCTTTGCTGAGCACGGCCGATTCCGAGACAGGTCGGCGGGAAGCGACCGACGATGAGGTGGTTACGCTTTCCTCAATCCATCAGGCCAAAGGCCTGGAATGGAAGGCCGTGTTTCTGATCTGGATGGCCGACGGGATGTTTCCCGGAACACGTTCCCTGGACAATCCGAATACGTTGGAGGAGGAGCGGCGTCTGTTCTATGTCGGCGTTACGCGAGCCAAAGACGAGCTTTATATGACCTATCCCAACATGCGCATGAACGCTGGCTATGGTGAAATGTGGCAACGTCCCTCGCGTTTTCTAGCCGAAATTCCTGAGGAACTCGTCGAATCCTGGGATGTTGGAGTTTAAAAGAGCCTCGCGCGTGATTCTGAACCCTGAAATCGTAACGTTAAACTCGAAACCAAATGCATTTGTCCCCTGACCAAAAAAATGCCGGTGTGCTCGCACCGGTTTTTGCGCTGCGCTCGAAAAACGACCTTGGAGTCGGTGATGTGGCTGGGCTTCGGGCATTTGTAGATTGGTCGGCGGACATAGGCATCAAAGTCGTGCAGATTCTGCCAATCAATGAGACTGGCGGGGACAGCAGTCCGTACAACGCCATCAGCTCGGTGGCCATCGATGTGACCACGATCGATACGTCGCCGGCAGCGATTTCGGAACTCACACCACAGGCTTACAAGCGGGTGATCGAAGAATACGATCTCGAGGCCCTCCGCGAGGGTGGAGTGGATTATGCCAATGTTAAGAGCCTGAAGCACAGGCTGCTTGCGAAGGCGTTTACGCATTTCTTAGAAAAGGAAAGGAAGTCTCCCAGTTCGCGCGGAAAGGAGTTCGTTCGATTCCGCGAAATAGAAAGCGAGTGGCTGAGTCCCTACGCCATCTTCCGGGTGCTGATGGAACGCAACCACACGGAGCAATGGAACTGCTGGCCGGCTGAGCATTCCACTCCGGAATCGGCCGCCGAATGGCTCAAGGCTCAACCTGCAAAAGTGCAGAAGGAATTCGAGACACGGGTTACTTATTTCAAATACGTGCAATGGATTGCGTTCAGCCAATGGCGGGCGGTGAAACTGCATGCCGAATCTCGCGGCGTAGCGCTGATGGGCGACGTGCCGTTTGGCGTCAGTTATTTCAGCTCTGATGTGTATTCGGATCGCGAATCATTCGTGCTCGATTGGTCGGGAGGAGCGCCGCCGGAGCCGTATTTCAAGGACGACGAATTCACGCAGAAATGGGGCCAGAACTGGGGTATCCCGCTCTACAATTGGGACATCATGCAGGGGAACAACTTCCGCTGGTGGCGTCAACGGGTGCGGATGGTCCGGGAGATTTTTCATATTTTCCGGATCGATCACGTCCTGGGCTGCTACCGCATTTATGCGTTTCCCTGGCGACCGGAAGAAAACACGGACTTTCTGGCGCTGTCGCATGAAGAAGCAGCGGCGAAGACGGGGGGCCGTTTGCCGGGATTCAAACCACGCGACGACTCGAATCCGGAGAATTGCGAGGCGAACCGCCAGGAAGGCGAGGCTCTGCTGAAGGTTTTGCTTGAGGAAACAGGTGAATTCCGGCTCGTCGGTGAAGACTTGGGGATGGTGCCGGATTACGTCCGACCAAATCTCGCGTCGCTTGGCATCGCGGGATTCAAGATCCCGATCTGGGAACGCGAATGGCACGAAGAGTTGGTCCGGGGCGAACACTATCAGCGGTTATCGCTGGCGACGTATGGGACGCACGATCACGAGCCCATCCGTGCATTGTGGGAGCGCTGGCATGCGTCGATTGTTGCCAACGACGAAGCTGCCAACGACGCGAAGGCCGACATGCATCGGTTGATGCGCTATGCGAATCTGGACACAAACCACGGTTGGCCGGAGTTGACCCCAGAGATTCACCTTGCGTTGCTTGCTGCGCTTTTCCGATGCAACTCGTGGATCGCGAGTTTGATGATCACTGATCTTTTCGGCTCCACGGTGCGTTTTAACGTTCCGGGTGCCGTATCCACGGCGAATTGGAGTAATCGTCTTGCTATTCCTGTCGAGGATTGGAAGAGCGATCAGAAAATCGGTCCGCTGAGTCTTAAAGTCCGTGATCTGCTAAATGAAACGGGAAGGGCGTAGGGAATTTAGACGTCGGAACGAAGAATGCAGAGCGTAAGGCGACATTGATAAACTGCGCCCGACGGTGTTTATGGCAAAAGCCTCGTTTGACACCCCCGGCCGCTAGTCCTAGTACAAGAGGAGCATGAACAAAGCTCCCATTAAAGTCGCTGTTACGGGTGCCGCTGGTCAAATCGGTTACTCGCTTCTGTTCCGTATCGCCTCTGGTTCAGTGTTTGGACCGGATCAACCTGTCGAACTGCACCTCATCGAAATCCCACCGGCGCTAGGAGCGCTCGAAGGCGTCGTCATGGAACTCGACGATTGCGCTTTTCCCCTACTTAAAAAAATCATCCCCACTGCGGACCTTGGAGAAGGATTCTCGGGGGTTAACTGGGCGCTGCTGGTCGGCAGCGTTCCCCGCAAAGCAGGAATGGAGCGCAAAGATTTGCTGAACATCAACGGTGGCATTTTCACCGGACAAGGCAAAGCCATCGCCGCGAACGCGGCTTCCGATGTCCGCGTGCTTATCGTCGGCAATCCGTGCAATACGAATGCTCTCATCGCAAAAAACAATGCGAAAGACGTGCCTGCAAACCGCTGGTTTGCCATGACTCGACTCGACGAAAATCGCGCCAAGTCGCAGCTCGCAAAAAAGGCCAGCGTCGATATCACCGAAGTCAGCAATCTCGCGATTTGGGGGAATCATTCAGCCACGCAGTATCCCGATTTTTACAACGCCAGAATTGGTGGCGCGCTTGCGCCGGACGTCATCTCCGATCTCGACTGGCTGAAGACAGGTTTTATCAGCACGGTCCAGCAGCGCGGCGCCGCGATCATTAAAGCGCGCGGCTCGTCTTCGGCAGCATCGGCAGCAAACGCGGCGATTGATACGGTGCGTTCTCTGATCACCCCAACTCCGGCAGGCGACTGGTTTAGCGTCGCCATTAGTTCCGACGGAAGTTACGGCGTTGAGGAAGGTTTGATGTCGTCCTTCCCCGTCCGGTCTAACGGAACCGATTGGGAGATTGTCCAAAATGTGCCGGTCAATCAATTCAGCCGCGCCAAGATCGACGCATCCGTCAACGAGTTGAAGGAAGAAAAATCGCTTGTCGCAGATCTCCTTTAAGATTCGTCCCGCCGAAATGCGCGACATCCCGGCCATCGCGAATTACAATATCGCGCTGGCCGCGGAGACGGAAGATGTCATGCTCGCCCCGGCGGTTGTCGAGGCTGGAGTGCGAAGCCTCCTGGAGAATCCCTCGTTCGGATTTTACACCGTTGCGGAAACCCTCAATGGGCAGGTAGCGGGTATCGCCATGGTCACCTATGAATGGAGTGACTGGCGAAACAAAGTCTTCTGGTGGCTCCAGAGTGTTTATATCGACGCGGCACACCGGCGCAAAAGAGTCTTTTCGCTTCTATATCGGCATTTGGCTGAATCCGCCGCAACGGCTGGCAACGTCTGTGGCATTCGGCTTTACGTTGAGAAGGAAAATCATCGGGCCCAGCAGACCTACCGGTCATTAGGACTGGAGGAATCGGATTACCTGATGTTCGAGCGAATGTTGGACGACACTGCCGGGGAGTGAGCACTATGGCTCCTGCTTTTGTCCTGGACGTCCTCCTGCGAGCTTGGTCGGCACGGTGAATTCCTTTACCACCATCCTTTCGCCCGTCTCCGGGTCCGTGTATTTTGCCTCGCCGTGTGTAAAAGTCGGATCCGGCGGGGCAGTGTTTTCGAACCATTTCGGAGGAACAGCCGGATCATCTTTCACGAGCATAAACAGAATCGCGTGAATGACGCCGACGCCGGCGAAAATCGATATCCAGGTCTTTCGCGACATGCCGTTTTGCGTTCACGTTTTCCGTCGTGCCCGCTGACCTTCCTGGATTAACTCCCAAGGAACGGTCCGCGCATCTGCAGTTTCGTCATCGGTCGGTAATTTCGAGCGGAACAGAAAGTCTCGGATGGTGTTTTTATGCAAAACACGGTGGACGATGATGCCTTCGGGACATTTTCCGAAGTAGATGCGGTAATCCTTTGCGCGGTAGCGGTAGAGCTTTTTCCCGTCACGCTCGATGACGCTGTATTTCACCGCACCCGGCTTGTCGAGGTCGTCTGGGAAAAACTGAAATTCGGCCAGAAGATCCAACTGCGTCAGTGTCGGTATTGCGGCCATTTCCGCTGCGCTGATTTCGTTAAAGATGATCTGGAACATTCCAGGTAAAATATAGGTTGCCTGCTGCGCGGGGAAAGAGTGTTTTTCGGCATAAACCACTCTGACCGCCGCACATGTCCTACTTGTAGACTCGCTGTACCCGTTTGCTGATTCCTGTAAAGATTTCCCAAGGAATGGTATCGGCTTTTTGCGCGAGCTCGGCGGCAGGGAGGTCCTGCCCGAAAAGGATGACTTCATCGCCAACCGCGGCTGCAGAAACATCAGTTACGTCGACCATAATCTGGTCCATCGTCACGCGTCCGAGCACCGGGCATCGGTGGCCATGAATGAGCACGGCGGCTTCCCGGTTGGAAAGCCGCCGCTGATATCCGTCGGCGTATCCGGCAGATATCGTGGCAACGCGCGTGAGACGACTGGTAATAAAACTCCGCCCGTAGCTAACGCCATGTCCAGCAGGGAGTTCGCGTATGAGTGTAATACGGCTTACGAGCGTCATAACTGCGCGGAGGTCCTTTTGAAATTCCGGAAGCGGCGAACTTCCGTAAAGTGCCAGTCCAGCCCGCACGAAGTCGGGTGCGTGCTCCGGGAAGCCAAGAATTCCGGCGCTGTTCAAGGCGTGTGACTGGGCGGTTTCCGGCAGCAGATGACGGACACGCGCGATAACAGCTTCGTAACGGTCGAGTTGATTCCGGGTAAAATCGGCATCTTCGTCTGCAACAGGAAGGTGCGTGGCGACAGCGGCGATTTTGAGCGAAGGCAGCGCCGCGATGGTTCGGACAGCGCCTTCGATTTCAGGTTCCAAAAAACCCATCCGTCCCATTCCAGTATCCACTGCAATATGGACGCGAACCGGATGTGAAATGCTGCCCAGGCGGGCATAGGCTCTGGCTTCTTCGATGCTCGAAACGACGACTTGAAAGTCGTGTTGAACCGCCACCGGACGTTCTTCCGGCAAATTGATCCCGAGAAGCAAAACTTCAGCAGTCGGCAATGCGGCCCGGACATCGAACGCCTCTTGCAGGTTTGCCACCCCGAAAATCGAGATTTTGTCCGCCAAAACAGGAATCAGCCCTGCAACCCCATGCCCATACGCATCGGCTTTGACGATGGCGATAATGCCTGGCTTTGGCCCTATTCGGGTGCGAATGACGTCGAGGTTGTGGCGAAGAGCTGCGTTGTCGATCGAGGCGACGCAGCGAGACGAGTGAAACATGGGGAAAGAATGGACCGTTGAAAGTGAAATATCCTGGCGGCTTCGACCAGCCAGTCATGGGCGTCTTTCATAGTTCAGAGTTGCGTCGCACACAATACACAGGTGAACGCGACCAGGAATGCGACACAGCGGACCCTCGGAGGTTGCAACGTAAACTTGACTCCTGCGGGCACCTGTCGCGAAGAAAAGTAAGTTTTTGCACGAATCTGATCCATAAGCGGCTCGACTCCCGAACCTCAGGAGGTCAATTCTGTTGAGAATGATGCAACAAATACGGCGCATGGTCGATTTTATGCAATGGCCACTGCTTTTTGGCGGGTCGCTGTGGGGGATGAGCTTGGGAATGGCTCATGGACACGGCACCCTCGGTTTCAACATCACTTATCTCTGCCTTGCCGTGACGCTTTTTGTACTGGAGAAAAGTCGCCCGCACGAGGACGAGTGGCTGGATTCGGACGGGCAGGAACCTGCGGACTTGGCGCACACGCTGTTCACCAAAATTTTTGTTCAGGTAATGGTGGTATCGCTTGTCAATCTGGGCATTGTGCACCAGTTCGGCGATCGTGAAAGCAGCGGCATTTGGCCTGAGCATTGGCCAATGTTTTTTCAGGTGGCCCTGGGCTTGGCGATTGCGGAATTCGGGCTGTATTGGGCGCATCGGTTGGCGCACGAATGGATGCCGCTGTGGCGCTTCCATGCGGTGCACCACAGCTCTCGCAAGCTTTGGTTTTTCAATACGGGCCGGTTTCATTTCGTGGATACCCTGAAAAGCATGCTTTTCGCCGCGCCTCTTATCGCTCTGGCCGGCGCTCCAGGTGAAGTCTTCTTGTGGGGCAGTGCTTGCACGGCGTTTATCGGCATCCTCACCCACTGCAACGTGCGCATGCGGTGTGGCTGGCTGAACTACATTTTTAATACGCCCAACCTGCATCGCTGGCACCATTCGATGGACTTGCGAGAGGGAAACAAAAACTACGGTGAGAATCTGGTGCTCTGGGATCTTATCTTCCGCACCTATTTTCACGAAAAAGACCGGCGTCCGCCGCAAAAGATTGGAATCCGCGAGGCGATGCCCCGGTCATTCTTTGGCCAACTGGCGGCTCCATTCTATTGGAAACGTTTTCAAGCGTCTGCGCATGAGAGAAAAGACATTCTTGGCGCGGGCAAATAACGGCTCTTTTGCGCATGGGTCATGAAGTTTGCCCTTCCGCAATGTTAGAACCGGTTCTATTTTAAAACGGTGTTCCCCCGACCGCGCGCTGCGGTCGAGATCTGTCCGGCGGCTCAGAAAGTCGACACCGAAGAAAACCGCCAGTCACAAGCAGATACCTATGAAAACGACAGTGTTCGGGCGCGAGGCGAAAATTGACGTTCACCGCGCATCGGTAATCCCATTCACCGTGGCTACCTGCCTCGTCGGTGCGTTTGTGGCACCTTTGTTCGCAGCTGATCCTATAACAAAGGAGCATGCTTCGGTCATTGTGGTGCCCTCGGAGATGCAGTGGACCGACAGCTCAGCTTTGCCTGCTGGTGTAAAGGTTAGCGTTCTTTATGGAGACCTGAAGAAAGCGGAACCGTTTGGATTCCGGCTTAAAATTCCGGCCGGTGCGGTGATCGCTCCTCACACGCATCCCGTCAATGAAAGGGTGACCGTTGTTTCCGGCTCCTTTGCGATGGGCGAAGGCGAGAAGTTCAGCCAGGAAGCCCTCAAGGACATGCCTGTCGGCAGCATTGCGATATTCCCGAAAGGTTGTCCGATGTTCGCCTTAGCCAAGGAAGAGGCTGTCGTTCAGGTAAACGGCGAAGGGCCATGGGGCATTACCTATATTAATCCCGAGGACGACCCGCGGAACAAAAAATAGAAGGGCAGTCAGTAACATTTGGGAGCGGGCGCACCGTTTTTTTTAGTCGAAGGACTTTCAGACGCTTTTCTTGGACGTCAAAAGGCGGCAGGATGGGGGCTTCCACGTCCTCATGCGTTCCTATGATTGTCCCAGTTGCGGTGCCACGCTCCATTTCGAATCGAGTATTGCTGTTTCTGCGGTGTGCGCATTTTGCCGATCGCTGGTCGTCCGGCGCGATCTGGACGTAGAGACGCTTGGCTCACTGGCGCAATTGCCGCCGGATTTAAGCCCTCTGCAAATCGGGACAACTGGAACCCTGGGCGGGCGCGGGTTCCGGCTTGCGGGACGGCTGCGTTGGCAATGGGCGGGGGGCAGCTGGACCGAATGGTTCGCCGAATTCGCCGGCGGCGAAGGCTATGGCTGGCTGGGTGAGTCACAAGGATTTTACATGCTGACGACCTCAACGGAGGTTTCAGATTTGCAGGCAGTCGATCAACTGGAGGCAGGGCAACAACTTAACATTGCCGGAAGGAACTGGACCGTAATCGATATCAAAACGGCGACATGCGTGGGAGGCGAGGGGGAGTTGCCCGAAGCCGTTTCACAGGGAAAGGCAAGACTCGCAGCGGATTTGCAGGGCTCCGGCGGTGCATTTGCCTCGTTGGAGGCTGTGGAAGACGGTGCGGAGTTTTTCGTGGGTAGGTATGCGCGTTTCGCGGATCTGAATTTCGGGAATCTGCGTGCGGTCCCTGGTTGGTCGCCTGGGGCAGAAGGAAAACGCTTGGAAGGAGTTACGACGAGTTTTTCATGCCCGAATTGCGCGGCTCCAGTCGAACTGCGCGCCGCGGGACTGACGATGTCGGCGGTTTGCGGGAGCTGCGGAACAATCATCGACACATCAGATCAGCGCCATCAGATCCTCGAAACGGCGAAGCTCCGACTGTCGGCAGATCGTCTGGATATTCCGATAGGCCGCCGCGGAACCTTTCGCGGCACTGAATACGAAGTGATCGGTTTCGTTCGCCGGAAGGATTCGTATTCCACGTGGTCCGAATATCTGCTTTTCAATCCCTGGCGCGGATTCGACTGGCTTGTGACGTGGGGTGGGCACTGGAGCTTTGTCGAGCGAATGTTGCAGCCGCCCAATGAGCAGGGCAACGCTGTATCGGACGGCTCGCGGAGCTTTCGGCTTTTCGCAAGATACGAAGCAGCAGTTTCATCAGCACTCGGCGAATTCTATTGGCAAACCTCGACGTCAGAACGGACGCATGTGGCGGATTACATCGCGCCACCCTACGTGATTTCGAAGGAAACGTATCCGGACCTGGCCGAAGTCACTTGGTCGCGTGGTGAGTATGTTTCCGGAAAGGAAATCGAGAGGTCCTTTGGTTTGGAAGACTTGCAGGAGCCATCGGGCGTTTATCTCAATCAACCGAATCCCTATCGACAAAAATGGAGCACGCTCCGTTTGCCCCTGATCGCCGCCATCATTTTGCTAGTCGCCTTACAATTATTCTTCGCTGCGACGTCGCCCACGCGTGAAGTCTTCTCAGGCAACTATCTTTTCCGTAAAACCGATGGGGAACGCGTGCTGGCGACGGATCCCTTTGACCTGAAAGGAACGGGCAGGGTTGTTGTCGAAAGTGATGCCGCGGTTGCCAACAACTGGATCGGCTTTGACCTCGCACTTGTGGATGAGGCGACAGGGAAACGTTTCGAACAGGATATCGAGCTCGAGTATTACTATGGTCGCGATTCCGACGGCTCCTGGAGCGAAGGCAAACCGAAGGACGTTGCCTCCATCGGCGACGTGCCACCGGGCCGCTATCGCCTCGTCATTACGTCATCCGCAGACCCAAACGTAACCGAAATGCCATTCAATATCCGCGTCCGGAGCGGTGGGCTTTTCTGGTCGAATTTCTGGATGACGCTTGGTCTACTCCTGATCTTTCCTTTGTGGAACTTTTTCCGGGCACACTCTTTCGAGCATGAGCGCTGGTCCGATAGCGATTTTTCGCCGTAATCCTCGGCCAATGATGACGACTGATTCAATCTGAAATCCAAATTTCCATGTTCCGTCACCCGATTTACACCGCTCTTTGCATGGCTACCTGCGGCTATCTGCTTTGGTCCAACGCGCGGGGTTGGACGCCATTCTATTTTGCAAAGCAACAAGCCGTCCGCGCAATGGGCGGTCCGCGCTTTTTTCACAAATAACCTGGCCCTATGAACCTGTTAATTCTGCTCAATTCCGTCATCTATGCCCTTCTGGGCGTGGTCATTTTTGTCCTCGGTTTCGTTATCGTCGACAAACTGACGCCCTACAATCTTTGGAAAGAACTCGTGGAAAATAAGAATGTTGCGCTTGCCATTGTCGTTGGCCTCGGCGCACTCGGCGTGTGCATCATCATTGCCTCAGCAATTCACTGATGAAAGGAAGCAAAGACTCGAACAAAGATCTGATTTCCTCAAACCTTCGCGTTTTTCGCGTCCTTCTTCTTTAAGAGCTTAAACATGTGACTGATCGCGCCGTCCGACTCCTTTTGCTGGCGTCTGTATTTGCAATCGCCACGTGCGGGCTCGTGTACGAGCTTATTGCAGGAACGCTCGCCTCCTATTTACTCGGGGATTCGGTGACGCAATTTTCCACGGTCATCGGCGTCTATCTTTTCGCAATGGGCATCGGCTCATGGCTTTCGAAGTACGCCGTCCGCAATTTGCTGGGGGTTTTCATCCAGATCGAATTGCTCATCGGGCTTTTCGGCGGCTTTTCGGCCGCCATGCTTTTTGTGCTTTTCGAGCATGTAACGTCTTTTCGCGTCGTACTTTATGCAACGGTGGTGTTGATCGGGACCATGGTGGGGTTGGAAATTCCGCTTCTGCTGCGGATCTTGAAGGACCAGTTGGCATTCAAGGATCTGGTTTCCAAAGTTTTCACGTTTGACTACATCGGCGCGTTGTTGGCGTCGTTGCTGTTTCCGCTGGTGCTCGTGCCTTATCTCGGGTTGGTGCGCTCGTCGTTTCTTTTTGGAATTCTGAATACGCTCGTCGGAATGGCGACGTTGTGGATGTTAAAGGCGCAAATTCCATGGGCAAACGGGCATCGTGTTTCCGGTTTTGCCATACTTCTGTTGCTCACCGTTGGGTTTGCGGGTTCGGACAAAATTCTGGCATGGTCGGAGGCAGGTTACTATCCGGACACGGTCATCCACGCAAAGTCGTCGCCTTATCAACGCATCATCATCACGCAGGCAGGCGGCGATTTGCGGCTGTACCTCAATGGCAATCTGCAGTTTAGCGAGCGTGATGAATACCGTTATCACGAAGCGCTCGTTCACCCTGGGCTGTCACGCGCCCGAAAGCGGGAGCGTGTGCTCGTGTTGGGCGGAGGTGATGGATTGGCGGTTCGCGAAGTTTTGAAGTATCCGGACGTCCGCGAGGTAACCCTGGTCGATCTCGACGCGGAGATGACGCGGCTTTTTTCAAATCAGGAAATGCTTGTACGACTCAACGGCGGCGCATTGAAGTCGCCCAAGGTCAAAATCATCAACACCGATGCCTTCACGTGGTTACAGCAAGCGAAAGGGCAATACGATTTTATCGTGGCCGATTTCCCAGATCCTTCGAATTTTTCAGTAGGCAAACTTTACACCACAGCCTTTTACGGGCAGATCCGCCGTGTGCTCGCACGCGATGGAGCGATGGCTGTGCAGAGTACGTCGCCCTATGTGGCCAGAAAATCCTTCTGGTGCGTCGTAACTACTTTGGATGCAGCGGGTTTTGCGACAGAACCCTATCACGTTTACGTGCCGTCCTTCGGTGAATGGGGCTTTGTTTTGGCATCGCCAAAGCCGCTTCAACCGGTTGCTGAATTACCGGAAGGACTTCGATTTTTGACGTCCGAGACGCTGGCAAATCTCTTCCGGTTCCCGCCCGATATGGAAGCGGTCCCGGCTGACATAAACCGGCTGAACAACCAGGTGCTGGTCCGGACCTTCGAGGAGGAATGGAAACACTACGTTCACTGAAGGCGGATACGATCTCCCGTCACGTTGGTGTGGAAAGGGCTTGGGGCTCCTTCTGACATGAACATTTCTCGCCGGCATTTTCTCGGAACAATGGCAGGCGCGGCGCTGGTTGCCGGTTGCACGGAAGGTCGCTCCTCGCGTTTTATCGAAGGCGAAATCATTGGTGCTTCGTCCGGGCGTGGGCATCGGCTTCGGACAATGGATTTTCCGCTGCCGTCAGAAGTGCGACGACACGAAGTGGTTATTATCGGGGGTGGCATAGCTGGCCTGGCTGCGGGGCGGCATCTGAAGCAGCGGGATGTGGTGCTTCTCGAACTTGAGGACCATACCGGAGGCAATTCGTCCCACGGAGCCAATGCGGTCTCGTCCTATCCCTGGGGGGCGCATTACGTCACCTTTCCCAGCTCCGATGCGCATGAAGTCACTGCGCTTTTCGAAGAGCTAGGCATCATCACCGGTCGCGACGCGTGGGGAAAGCCGATCTACAACGAGGTGATGCTGGTAGCCGATCCGTCCGAACGCCTTTTCATGCATGGTCGATGGCAGGAGGGACTCCTCCCGCAGGTAGGCGCAACCGATGCGGATCTTGCCGAATACGCTTCGTTTGCGGCGAAAATGGAAGAGTTCAAAAATGCCCGAGGAGCCGATGGGCGCCGGGCGTTTACGATTCCTGTGGACCGCAGTTCAAGCGACCCGCGATTTACGCAGCTGGACGATGTCACGATGTCCAATTGGTTGAGATCGAACGGGTTCCGTTCTGAAAAACTTCGCTGGTATGTCGACTACGCTTGCCGGGATGATTTTGGCGGCACGGTCGACCAGATCTCTGCGTGGGCCGGCATTCACTATTTTGCCGCTCGCGACGGCATCGCAGCAAACGCTTCGCCGGAAACGGTGATTACGTGGCCGGAAGGCAATGGCTGGCTCGAAAGAAAGTTGCGGACATCGATTTCCGACAAGATCCGAACCAATCATCTAGCGTGGAATGTTGAATCGCTTGGAGACAACGTCCGCGTGGATGCTTATGATTTTGCGACTAATCGAAGCATCCGTTTTGAGGCAAGTCATGTGATTGTTTGCGCACCGCATTTTATCGCTCAACGGATCGTAAAGAACCTTCAACCGGAAGTGCTTGAATACGGGCCTTGGGCTGTCGCGAATCTGACTGTAAATCGCATTCCCGAAGGTGAAGGGTTCGCTCCCGCCTGGGACAATGTTTTTTACGATTCGAAATCGTTGGGATACGTCGATTGTACTCACCAACATTTGGCCCGACCGAACGGCCTGACAGTTTTGACTTGGTATGCCGCTCTCTGCGATGGGCCGCCAGCTGGCGAGCGTCAAAAAGCCTTGGCTCGATCACACGCGGATTGGTGCGACATTATTCTCGCTGATATGCGACGTGTGCATCCGGAGATCGATCAAATTGTTCGCCGGATCGATGTTTGTATTTGGGGCCATGGCATGATCAGGCCTGTGCCGGGTCAGATCTGGGGTGGTGTTCGTGAGCGGCTGGCTAAGACGCTTGGTAATATCCACTTTGCTCACAGCGACTTGAGCGGACTGTCGATCTTTGAGGAGGCATATACACGCGGCATACAAGTGGCGGAGGCTGTGATGGCGCGGAGGGGGACGTGAGATCTTACTTTATTCTTACTCTGAGATCGAAGCGCGTCCTCAACAGAGAAAGAAGCAAGAGCAAGAGAAAGAGGTAAGATTGAAAGCTGGATGACCCCGCTTGGCCAACACTCCCTTCTCGACCTGCACGGCTGCGATCCGGCGCTTCTCGCTGACCAGGAAACTGTTCGCCTGGCATTGCTGGACGCCGTCCGGAAAAGCGGGGGCACGATCGTGACGGATTTTTTCCACCAGTTCAGCCCGCACGGCGTGAGCGGCGTAGTTGTGATTGCTGAATCCCATTTAGCGATTCACACGTGGCCGGAACGCGGTTTCGCCGCGGTCGATTTGTTCACCTGCAGCGCTACGCTCGACCATGAGCACGTGGAAAAATGGGTCGCCTCGGCCCTTGCGGCTGATCGCGTCGAGCGTCGAGCGTTCCCTCGTGGCTGAGTGTTGGAGGCTCCTAAGCCTGTTTTTGCGGAACCATGCTGCGTGCGCGTCTGATCGCTTCGGTATCTGTTCGAGGAAACCACGTTCGCCAGCCCTCTGTGAGTTCCAACTTCACATAGCTCGCAAACGTCTTGCTGAGAATTTTCAGGTTGAGCTTCTCGAGAAGAAATCCACCAAAGAAATACTTGCGATGGCTGTTCTGGCGGCCCCAAACCCCGCGTTTACGGCGGCCGCGGGCGATTGCAGCGAGACGGGCATTGTAGAAGCTCATAAATTCGTAAAATCCCTTCGCAATCCGCGGTGAAAACGGCGGAGTCGCCAGTGCTCCTGGCCCGTACTTGAACGGTTGGGAGACAATCCCAAAGTAATACAAACCGAGGTCGAGTAAGAACGCGATCGTCATGAGTTCATAGTCACCCATGTATTCGTATTTATCCTTGTAGAGCGAGCTAAACCAACGGTGATAACTGGTCGAAAAATCACGGTTGTGCTTGTCGATAAGCGGCGCAATCGGTTCGCCCCGGCGCTCGGCGGCCACCAATTTCGACACAGCCGTGGTCGTATACGACAACCAATCCATGCCCGGGCTATAGAATGGGTCCATGAATGCCGCCGCATCGCCGACGAGCGCAAAGCCGTCGCCGGCATAAGTCGTGCTGGAATAAGCGAGATTTGACCGCACGAGCACGTCGCCTTCGGTCCATTCCGCGTTTTCGATCAGCTCTTTGCCAACAGGATGTTGCATCAGAAAATCCTTGAGCCGTTCGCCTGTGGGTCGCTCATCTTTTGGGAATTGGACCAGCCGCTGGTCGTACACGATACCGACGCTCATATCGCCGCCTTTGAGCGGGATCCACCAGCTCCACCAGCCGTATCCGATGACGTGATTGGTTGCCGTGCCGCGAATCCCCCACGATTGCGCAGCCCACTCTGGAAATTTTCGCTGAAGTTCCAGTCCGTCCCAATCCTTTACGCCCTTCCACCGGGACCAGACAGCGGCTGTGGGATGTTCGGTATTCGGCACGCGCCAACCGTTTTGCCTGGCGAGCAGCGTCGCGAATCCCGATGCATCGATCACCCAGCGCGCTGTTACTGTTTCAGGCGTATCGCCCACGCGCAGGTGGATGACCTGCTCGCCGCCCGCACTTAATTCCACCCGCGTTACATTCGCCGGCCGGCGCAGTTCCGCGCCGCCCGCGATCGCGCGTCTGAGGACTTCCTCGTCCACCGTTGCCCGGTCGAGCTGGAACGATGGTATACGCACGTTGTAGCGGGGACCGAATTCGGATGCTTCGGGCAGGCTGCTTGTCTTCTCGTTGGCGAACCAGAAGCGCATGCCCTGTTTGAGAAGTTGCGTCTCGTTCAAGTACTGCATTAGCCCCAATACGCGGCTCAGAAAATAACCGCTAACCTCAACCGTGGCCTCGCCAACGCGGCGGCCGTGATGTTCTGACTTTTCAACAATCAGGATTTTGAGTTCCGGGGATTCACGTTTGAGCAATGTCGCTACTGCTCCGCCTGCCAGCGCCCCACCGATAATTACCACATCGTATTTCATTCCGGGGGCGATTTAAGGGACTGCATGTTGGTTTTGTCAGCCCTAGTCGTTGTGTCGGCGGCGCGCCAGTCCAGATTCTTGGCGTAGAACCGGATTGCACGTTCATAGGCCCGTGTTTCTGGATCGTTTGAAGTGTCGGCGATCACATTGAGAAGTGACGCGACAGCATCGTGAAACCGGCTCAGATTATAAAGAGCCATCGCTTGAAACACACGGAGCTCATGGGCATTGGGAAAATGGCGCAGCCCGTCGTCAAGAGTCGCCAGCGATTCCTCGTAAAGTCCCATAGCGCGGTAGCTGCTGCCAAGACCAAGATAGGCGCCTCGCAGATAGCAACTATCCAAACCCGCCTCAATCGCAGCAACGTAGTAGGGGATCGCTTCGGCTTCGAGACCAAGCCGATCGTGTGCGCAGGCCGTCTCGTAAAGGACAATGGCATCGTCTGGACTCAAAGCAGCCAGTTGGACGAATTCCTCGCGAGCTTCTTCGTGTCTTCCTTCCTCGGAAAGACGGCGAATTTGTTCAAGCGGAAGAGCCATTTGGGAGATATGCCGGCTCCGGCTCGAAACGTCACGACTTTATGACAGGCAACACTTCCGCCGATTTCGATTCTAGTCTATCCCCTGGTTGTCCCGCCCTGTGCGGAAGTGGCGGCAAAAATGCACGCAAATATACGCGGCAGAGCACGCTGGAAGCCCGTGCCATAAAACAAAAAGATTCCCTTCGAAGGAGGCGGGCCGTGAGTAAAGCCTCACTTTTGGACGCCTCCTTCGCAGCGCAATTTTCAGAATCAGACAGTATCGTGCGCTTTTCCACCTGGGCCGATCACGGCACGCTGCGAATTATTTCCGTGCCGCGGTCGGCGTGTCTCCGGTTAGCGGCTGACTCGGATACGATATTTGCCCTTTGCAGCCGGGCTGAAATGCCGCACCTGGACGAAGTAATCACCTGCGTTCAACTGGCGGACAATTCGCGCGTTGCGGTCGCTACCGCTGTCATCGTCCTCGGCCACGAGATTCGTCTCATTGTTCGGGCCAAACAGGCGCATGAAGACATCGGTTGGGCCTTCGGTTTCGATTGTGTACGTGCTGGGCATCTGTGCGGTAAACTTGTAAAGATCCACTTCTCCCGCTTTGGCGATCTCACCTTCGACGCCGGCGTTCTCCGCCACGGGCAGGACTACCGCGCCAGTCCCACCGCCCACTGGGAAGGGATACATGCTTTTACCGCCGACAAAGGACTGATCCGTTGCAGAGATGGCGTTGTTTTCGTGGGTCGAGACGCCGTTCAGGGTCCAGCGGGCGGGGAACGCGTAGAGCATGATTGATTCCGGATCAAAGGCAGTACCGCGAATTTGGTCTGCTGTATACGTATCAAGGACGTTGAAACGGATCGTCTCGTCGTCCCAGTTGTTCGGCGGACCGGCTAGTTCGCGCAGCACGACGGGCTCGTTCCATTGCATGCCACCGAATGGGCTTTGATGCTCGTGCGCCAGGCCGATCGCGTGTCCAAATTCGTGCAGGATGGTTCCCTCTTCGAGCGGCCACCCGAAATTCATTGTGGGCGCGAGCGATGGGATGTTGAGATTGTCGGTGCCGAGATAGGACCACGATCTGCCGTCCTGGACAAAGGCGACGCGAATCTGCGCCTGCGGCGAATTGTCGAAAATTAATTTTAGGTTTGCGAGTTTTTCCCATTGTTTGGCGGTCCGCTCCACGGTCTGACGCTCCTGCGGAGTTCCTCCCATGAAGCTGACATGTAATTCTGTTCCGTTCGGCCATACGGAACTGATGGGTGCAATAGCCCTTGGGGCTGGGCCATTGGGCTCGTCGGTGGCGGCGATCGTAAGTGCGCGCCGATGTTCGCGCAGAGCAGCTGGAGAGACCGCGTCCACACAGATTCTTACTTTTTCGTTGTTCATGTTTCTCGTTCGGGGATGGGCGCGGAGCCGAACCTCCGGCGTCCAATTCATTTTTCAGGTTCGGCTGGGTTTGACGGGGGCGAAGCTACAGAACGTGTCTACTGCCTGGCAGGAGGCTCGTTCCGAAGCTTTTTCACGTGTAGATGCTCCGCATCGATCGGTTCGGATTCCGCGGGGGATGCGCCGCGTTCCTTGTCGCGCTGGGCGATCGTTTTCACACCGGCAAGGGTGGAGGTAGCAGCAAGGCTTGCGCGCTCCTCATCGTAAAGATCGAACCACGGCATCCCAGCGTCGGCGTAGGCGGCAGCATCGACGGGCGTCGTGGGTGGCTCGAAGCCGGTGACTTCACGGAATTGTGCGCTGTTCAGCAGGTGAACGGTGACGCGTCCAAAATTATCGGGATCCCAGACCTCAATCCCATGCCGGTCATGATAGATCTTTTGTTTCATTGTCCCTCCCGCACCGATGCCCATCTGCAGGCCGGCGGCCGCTCGCGGCGGACCTTTCGGTTCAGGAGGTGGTTCGTCAGGAAAAATACCTGGCTTCGGCTCATATACGGTCAGTTCGATCGCGCCACGGTGCTCCTCGCCTGTGACCGCCGCCTCCACGGTGTATCCAAGCTGCAACGGCATCGCAACGAACTGCCGCACCGAGCCGGTGCCCGCTACAATGCCGTCAAGCCACGGCTGGTCAGGGCACACGAGATAGTTTTGAGGCTCCGACCGCAATGGTTGGTCACCGGTTTCACCCGTCAGCGCGTTGACTCCGCCGATGCGCACTTGGACCGCGTTCGGCTTCCAGCGCGCCCCATGAAAACCTAACCAAAGCGCCTCGCGTTGATAGAGCGGAATGAAAGCGTCGCTTTTCGACCATTCCGGTGGCAACCGTTCCGCAGCCTCCGCCACCGTAAAAATAGGGAAAATACCGAGGCCGGGCGGCAGCGGATAAATCTGTCCATCGTCAGGAATACGCAACGTGCGCTGGAAGGAAACGGCGAACCGCAGTCCGACGCGAATTGCCTGCCGCTGGATGTTGACCTCGATCATGGCGCCGAGTTGATCCGCCGAAACCGCCAAATTTGGCGAGGCCTGAAGTTAGCGTTGCCGCCAGGTCAAGTCAAACTCTCAGCACGTTGTGTTGATGAAACTCAAAACGGTATCGCGGTGTCTGAGAAAATAGTGTCTAAAATCCACTGCGGCGATAGGCAGCTGGTGGCAGACCGACGCGGGTGCGGAAGGCTTTGCCCAAATAGTTAACGTCTGGAAAACCGCATTGGGAGGCGATTTCCTTGAGCGGCAATGAAGTGCTTCGCAACAGACGGGCCGCTTCTTTCAAACGCAGATCGAGCACCCATGCCGCGGGGCTGGTGCCGAATTGCTGGGTAAACAAACGGCTGAAATGGAACCGCGATAATCCGGCGGCTTCGGCTAGCGCATCGACGGTCGGCGGACTGGCGAGATTTTGCTCCGCCAGCTTCTGGGCGCGTTTCAAAGCGGGCAGCGCTGCTTCCGCAGAAACGGGCCGTCGAACTTCTGCCGCAAGGTGGGCGATGAGTTCATAGGCCAGGCTCGAAGCCACGAACGCGTTTGGAATCGTGTTTTCGAGGCCTGCTTTCACAATTCTTGCGGCGCATCGAATGGCGGGCGCATCGGGCGGCAGTGGGAATCGCGGCCCCAGGCCTTTCTCGATGAATTTCCAAAATCGCATCACTTCGCGGCCGTGCAGGGAGACGAAGATAAACTTCCATTCGTGGCTTTTCGCCGGCAGCCAGTAACGATTGTCATCAGGAAAGTGCACCGCCATGGCGTCACCCGGTTTGAGGGCCCATTCCTTGGTTCCAACACGGAGGCGACCTTCGCCCGCGAGCGTATATTGAAAGGCGGCAAACTCGATGCGCCCTCGCTGCAATCCGGTCCAGTCATAGTCGGACGATGTTTCGCGGCTATATCCAACGGCGCCAAGCATGGCGTAAAGAGGAATGATACGGCCCGGAAAAAGGGGGACACGCTGGCCGTATTCAAGGTTTTGCAGTTGAGGAAGTTCTGGCAGCACAAAAAGACAGAAAAACGCACAAACCTCCCGTAGTCAGCTAAAAAATGAGCCGCTAATTTGCACCCGTTCTCCTTCCGGAAACCTTCGAAATGAATATGCCCCCCAGAATATTTGTCATCAAAGCCCATTGGACCGATTTCACGCGTTATGCGGCTATCTATCTTTCCAGGCTTCTGAAGTCTCAGACCGTTAAGCTGCTGTTTCCGGATACTAACGCGTATAACCCTGCGATCGAGACGGTCTCCTGCCGTCGCAAGAACACCTGAACCCCAACCCTGAAACGTTATGGCCACGACGACCGTTCCTAATCAAGAAATTCCTGTGCAGGTCACTGCCCCCCCAAAAATCCGAAAGCGCAGTTTCGTGCGCGGGGAGACCATTTGGGGTTGGATTTTCATCCTGCCAGCACTCGTCGGTTTCATCGCCTTCTATTTGTTGCCGACGGTCCGGGCGTTCCAAATCGGTATGACGAATTGGAACCTTCTTGGTGCGGCAAAGTACGTTGGGTTCGCCAACTATCAGAAGCTTTTTCAGGACGAGAAGTTCTGGAAATCCATGTGGGTCACCCTTCTATACGTGATTTACAATATTCCAGCGCAAACCATCCTCTCCCTCTTGCTTGCGGTGTTGCTGGATCGATTCACGAAATCGGTTTTCGTCCGCACGATCATGCTCGTGCCATACCTGATTTCGAACGTCATCGTCGCCATGATCTGGCTCTGGATGCTGGACCCCATTCTTGGTGTCGCGAACTTCATGCTGGATGCGATCGGTCTTGGCAAACACGCGTTTTTTAGTGACACGCTCACGGCTCTTCCAGCGATTGCGGCGGTCAACACCTGGCGCCATATGGGTTTCACAGCGCTGCTGTTTTACACGGGTTTGACGACGATTCCGCGGTATCTCTACGAATCCGCCCGGATCGAAGGCGCGTCGGAATGGCGAATTTTCCGCTCGGTCACACTTCCGCTGCTGCGGCCTACGATGGTCTTCGTGCTCGTAACGTCCGTGATCGGTTCATTCCAGATTTTTGACACCATCGCCGTCACCACCCAGGGAGGACCGGCGAATTCTACACGAACCATCGTCTGGTACATCTACCAAACCGCATTCAGCAACATGCGCATGGGCTATGCCTCGGCCATGTCGTGTGTGCTCTTCCTTGGCCTCGTGCTTGTGACTCTGTTGCAAATGCGCTTGATGCGCTCCGGCGAAACCGACCTCCAATAATAAACCTGCGTTTACTCCTATGACTACGACAGATTCCCGTTTTTCCACCGGTAAATTGCTCGGCTACGGCGCCTTGCTCATTTTCATCATCGTCTCGCTCGCTCCCGTCTGGATCGCCGTAAAGACCTCGCTCACGGGCGCTGCCGCGCTGTTATCCTCCTCGGCAGATGTGCTCCCAAGTGGCACCACGCTGTTCAATTTTCAGCGGATTCTCGGTCTGGCAGATCCCGGCGATCCGCGCCTCGGGCAGACCGGCCTCGGCAATATCGACTTCCTGCACGCTTTGCTTAACAGCACGATTTTCACGGCAATGGTCGTCATCCCGCAGATCTTTTTCAGCGCACTCGCGGCGTACGCCTTTGCCCGGTTGCAGTTTCCGGGGAAAAACGCCGTGTTCTTCCTATTCATCGCCGCGACGATGGTCCCTGCGGGCATGTTGTTTATCCCGAACTTCATCCTTATCCGCCAGCTTGGCTGGCTGAATACCTTCCAGGGAATGGCCGCGCCGTTTATGCTCATGACGCCGTTTGCGGTTTTCTACCTGCGGCAAATGTTTCTCAGCACGCCGAAAGACGTCGAGGAGGCGGCGTTCATCGACGGTGCGTCGTTGTTGCGGATTTTCGTCCAAATTATCCTGCCAATGCATAAACCGGCGCTCGCGACTCTCACCATCCTCACGACGATCGCCACGTGGAACGAATTTTTCTGGCCGTTCCTCGTGGGGCGTGAGGAGAAAGTCCGTGTCATCGCGGTGGCGATCAACACCTTTCGCACACAAGTTCCTGGTGGAGTGCCTGACTGGACCGGCCTGATGGCATGTGCGGTTTTGGGCATTATTCCGATCGCCGTGCTGCTCATCTTCTTTGGTCGGCGAATTGTCGAATCCTTCCAATTCAGTGGTGCGAAATGATCCGCTCCTAGATTTCTCCCGTCACCTAAACCCCTAACCCCGGATAACTATGAAACGTCTATGCACTTTGCTGGCCGCTGCGCTGGCATTCATCCTGCCTGCGCAGGCTACAGAAATCACTTACTGGCTTTGGGATTCCCGCCAGCAACCCGGTTACGAAGCCGCTGCGCGGAAGTTCGAAAAAGATAACCCAGGAATCACGATAAAAATCACTCAGCTGGGGTGGAACGACTATTGGACGGCCTTGAGCACCGCGTTTGTCTCCGGGACTGCCCCAGACGTTTTCACGAACCACCTGGCGCGCTACCCCGAGCAGGTGCAAAATGAACTGCTCGTTGATATCCAGCCATTTATCGAGAAGGAGAAAGTCCCGACCGATATTTATCTCGGCGAACTTTACAAACTCTGGGGCCGCGAAGGCAAACAATACGGACTTCCGAAGGACTGGGACACGATCGGCATTGTTTATAACAAGGATCTTGCCCAAAAAGCCGGCCTCGATCCCGCGAGCTTGGCTGAGATGGATTGGAACCCGAAAGACGGCGGTAACTTTGGAAAATTCCTGGCTCAGATTAGCGTCGATGAAGCCGGCAAGAATGGCCTCGATCCAGCGTTTAATTCGAAGAAAGTGGCGGTTTACGGCATGGCTTTCGACGTGCTTTCGCCGTTCGGTCAGACCGGTTGGAGCAACCTGGCGGTTGCCAACGGCTTTAAGTTTCACGACGCACCGTGGAGCACAAAGTTTTACTACGACGACCCCAAGTTGGCCGAAACGATGCAGTGGCTCGCAGATCAGAGCCTCAAGAAAGGCTTCCTGGTTCCTGCGAGAAACCTCAAGCAGGATGGGGCTGTCCTTGCGCTTTTCGCGGCTGGAAAAACTGCCAGTGGCACCATTGGCTCGTGGAGTGTCAGCTGGTGCATCGATAACTGCAAGTTCCCCGTGGGTTTCCTTCCGCTGCCAAAGGGGCCACAGGGGCGCAAGTCGATGTTCAATGGTCTCGCTGACTCGATCTGGACCGGAAGCAAACACCAGGAGGAAGCCTGGAAATGGGTGAAATACCTTGGCTCACCCGAGGCGCAAAAGATCGTTGGCGAGCAGGGAGTCGTCTTTCCGGCCGTCAAGGAAGCCGCGGAAATTGCCGAGAAAGTCATGAGCAAAAGAGGCGCTGACGTCAGCCCATTCCTGAAGGAAGCCGTCGATCCCAACGGAACGTTCCTTTTCCCTGTGGCCGATCGCGCCGCCGAGACGGTCACAATATTTAACACGGCTGTCGACGAAATCTTCATCAGCGGCGCCCCTGCCGCGGATTCCCTGAAAAAGGCGAACGAGGAAATCAACGCATTGTTCGAGTAGGACCTCCAAGCCCTAGGCATTCAGTCCTGGTAGAGGCGCGCTGGCCCAGCGCGCCTCGAGGACTTCAACATCCAGTCTCATTAACGCGCCATGACTGCCGGAAAAGCTAAAACGGAGAGGTCGACCTCTAACGCACCCTCTTACGAGATAACGGATGGCACGCTGCGCATCGCCGGAGCACCCGTCCTGGAAGGGCTTGCTCCGTCTTGGTCGGTGGTCGAGGACACAACAGGATCGGGCGTCTTCCTGCGCTCGGAGGCTACCGATGCGGCATGCTTCCTCGAACTACCGCTTGGGCGACTTTCGGGCATGATCCGCTTCACCAGCTGTCATCGGTTCTCGCCGTTCTGGACCAAGCCGGCGAACGGCACTACGGATGCCGAGGTTCAACCCGAAACCTTGTGGCTGCTAGCGCTGAGCGATACCGGCCGGTGCACGCTGGTCGTACCGTTGCTTGATGCCACGACGCGTTACTCGCTGCGTGGCACAGTCGGCGGGCTGGCCGTCGTAGCAGAGACTGGGGATCCGGCCGTCACCAGCGACGGCGGCGTGGTGCTTTACGTGTCCTCCGGCGGCGATCCCTATGCCCTCGCGGCCGCCGGCGCGCGGGCGGTGCAACGGCATCTTGGCACCGGTGTCCTGAGAGTGGATAAGCCAGTGCCGGACTTCGTCGATCTGTTCGGTTGGTGCACTTGGGATGCCTTTTACAAGGAGGTGTCAGCAGACAAGGTGCTGGCAGGCCTGAAAGCATTCGCCAGCGGCGGCGTTCAACCTCCGTTGCTCATTCTCGACGACGGTTGGCAAACGTGGGTCAAGGCAGCTACCGGCGAGGAGCGCTTGATGAGCCTAGCGCCCAATGAGCGCTTCGGCGGTGACCTGACGGCACTGGTGCGCGAGACCAAAGAGCGGTTTCGGGTCCAGCGCTTCCTCGTCTGGCACGCGCTCCTCGGCTATTGGGGCGGGCTTGACGAGCAGTCGTTGCCTGATTATGGCACGCGGACGGTCGCGAGAGCATTTGGCCCCGGTCTGCTCGAACAGGAGTCGCGCTGGAATACGGGTCCGTGGGGCGCGCAGGTGGGCGTGCCGTCTGCCGAGAAAATCGGGACATTCTATGACGACTATCACCGCCAGCTTGCGGCCCAGGGTGTCGACGGCGTGAAAGTGGATGTGCAGGCCATGCTCGAAGGCGTTTCGGCCGGGCAGGGCGGGCGTATGGCACTGGCAATCGCGTACCGCCGAGCGCTCGAGACCTCTGTGACGCAACACTTCGGGGGCCGCTTGATCAACTGTATGTCGTCCACTTCGGAGTGCGCTTATCTCGCCGCCGATAGCACTTTGATGCGAACGTCGGACGATTTCTTTCCGCAACGACCCGAATCGCATGGCCTGCATTTGCACACTAATGCATTGGCTGGGATGTGGTTCGGCGAGTTCATGCAGCCCGACTGGGATATGTTCCAGTCGACGCACGAACGCGGCTCCTTCCACGCCGCAGCTCGCGCGGTTTCGGGTGGGCCGGTCTATGTGTCAGACAAGGTGGGCGCCCACGATTTCGAGCTGCTGCGCAAGGTAGTGTTGTCGGACGGCACCGTGCTGCGTGCCGATTATCCCGGCCGACCGACACTTGACTGTCTTTACGCCGACCCGACACGGGAGCCAGTGCTTTTGAAGATCTTCAATCTCAATGACGACTGCGGTGTCATCGGCCTCTTCAATGCACGCTACGGCGCGCCGGCCGGCGAACGCGTCAGTGGCGCCGTCGCCGCATCGAACGTCCCGTTGCTTCGACGCGGCAACTATGCGGCTCTCGCCCACCGTAGTGGTAACGTATGGCCGTGCGCATTCGATGATCGAACACCGATCGATCTTGCTGAAGGCGAATGGGAACTGGTTTCTTTTGCCCCTGTTGAGAACGGATTTGCGGCGCTTGGCCTAGCCGACAAGTTCAATAGTACGCGGGCCATCTCGTCGCGCATGTGGCAGCAGGGCGAATGTCATTTGTCTTTCCGTGACGGAGGCAGCTTTGTGGCATGGGCGGCTCATAAGCCGTCGACTGTGCTATGCGATGATCATCCGATCGCGTTTTCGTACGACCAGGCCGGCGGCCAACTGGCCGTCACTGTCCCCGCAGGTCACCCGCACAGCCTGGTCATCCGATGGCCTTGACGGCCAAAAGTATATTGGTTCATTCCAATTGCCGCTTCCCGCTGCTAGACAAATCGAATCCCGTAACGGCCGCAGAGCTCGGTCAGTAGGACCATGTCCGGGGGGCCGGGAGGCCAGGTAGCCAATTCCCGGAACATTTCTTCCAAGCCTCCTGGCATCGCGAGAAATCGCATATGCGCCGGGCTGTCGCCGACGGCTTTGTAACTATGCGGGATGTCGCGCGGCGCATGGACGATATCGCCGGCTTGGCCGACAACTACCCTGTCACCTGCGAGGAATTCGACTTCGCCGTCAATGACGAAGAAAATTTCATCCTCGCGAGTGTGGACATGAGGCGGCACGCCCATGCCTGGCGGGATAATTTGCTCGGAAAGAATGTATGCGCCGCCGGTATCGGCAGCGCCGAATTTGGCAACGGTGGGAATGCCGAGGATGTTAAACGTGGCGCCTTCGCTGGAACGGCTCAAGAGGACTTTCTGGGAGGACATAATGTCCTGGATATACTAGGTCATTTATGGCCGTCCAAGCTAATCGAAGGGCGTTTTCGTTGAAACACCCCTACCAGCGCGTTAGGGCGGTTCGATGAAACCGCCGGTGCTTACGCCGCCGCGCCCAACCCGAATCCTTCGTGGGCCAAATTCGCCGCCTCGACGATACGGTCTTCATCAATGATCACGCTGATTTTAATTTCGCTGGTCGTGATCATCTGAATGTTGATGCCCCCTTTGCTCAGGAACTCGAAAAGCTTCGCTGCCACGCCGGAATGCGACCGCATACCGATGCCGACGACGCTCAATTTTGCGATGCCGCCCTGCGCGTTAAAACCCTTGGCTCCGATCTCCGCGATCACCGGTTTCAGTGTGCTCTCGATTTTTGGCAGTTCGTCCTTGTGAATCGTGAACGATATATCTGTCGCGCCGCTGATCGAAACATTCTGCACGATCATGTCCACGTTGATGTTCGCGTCGGCGATGGTGGTAAAAATTTTCGCTGCGACGCCAGGATGATCTGGCACGTGGCTGATGGTGATTTTGGCCTGGTTCCGATCGACGCTCACGCCGCGAATGACGACATTTTCCATGCTCATGGTTTCTTCCTTTACGAGGGTGCCGGGATGCTGGTTGAAACTGCTGCGGACTTCGAAGACGACGCCGAATTTTTTGGCGAATTCCACCGAACGCGATTGCATGACCTTGGATCCCGTGGACGCCATCTCGAGCATTTCATCGTAAGAGATTTCCTCGATTTTTCGTGCTGTCGGCACAATCCGCGGGTCCGCCGTGTAAACGCCATCCACATCCGTAAAAATCTGGCAAAGGTCCGCGCCGATCGCTGACGCGAGCGCGATTGCCGTCAAATCCGATCCACCGCGGCCGAGCGTCGTGATATGGCGACTCGGCGTTTCGCCCTGAAAACCCGCCACGATGCAGATGTTCCCCTTGCTGAGGAAATTGTGAAGCTGGTGCGGCGTGATGTTGGCGATTTTTGCTTTCGTATGAAACCCGTCGGTTGTGATGCCCGCCTGTGCGCCGGTAAGAGAAACGGCCTTGCCGCCGAGAGCGTTAATCGCCATGGCTGTAAGCGCAATGGTCGTTTGTTCGCCTGTCGCAAGAAGGACATCCATCTCGCGTTCCGTCGGATTCGCGGAAACATCGCGGGCGAGTTTGATCAAGCCATCCGTTACTCCCGACATGGCGGAGACGACAACGACAACGTCATTGCCTTCGCGCTGGGTTGCCAGCACGCGCCGGGCGACATTTTGAATGCGCTCAGTATTGCCGACGGACGTGCCGCCAAATTTTTGGACGATGAGACTCACAGGTGGGGCGCTTACAGAAGCGTCTTTGCGGAGAAAATCAAGCTGGAGCTCGGCGGTTTTTGACCCGCCAGGTTTCTCCGCACGTGGCGCAGATTTTCAGAAAAGTGTCTCTGCCCGGAGAGGCTTCAAGGAGCGGCGGTTTCCAACCGCTGGGGGGCGATTTGGGCCCATTTTCGGAGCTCATTCTGTTTTTTGACGATCATCCCCGCTGCGCGGCCCTCGGTTTTTCGGACGCCGTCCGAAAAATCGGTATGCGGTGGAACGCGTTTTTACGGCACGGTGAGAGCTATTGATTCGGAGAATTCGGCAGGATTTACTTTTGATTTGATTGCCGGGAAGGCGGTGTCGCGAGCCCGACATCCGATTTTTCGAACGGTCGTCCAAAAAAATCGGTACACGGGCTGAACATCCTTTTTACGGTGTGGCGAGAACTACCCGATCAGGGCTGCGATTTTGGAGAACTCGGCGGGGACTTGTTTGATTGGCGGGCAGTGACGCATGACGACGTCCGGGTCTTTCAAGCCGTGGCCTGTGACCGTACAAACGATCCGGCTCTCAGGTTGAATACGGCCACCTTCCAAAGCTTTGAACAAACCAGCGATTGACGCAGCGCTTGCCGGTTCGACAAAAATGCCTTCGTTGGCGGCGAGCCATTTTTGCCCCGCGAGAATTTCGTCATCAGTCACGATGTCGATGAATCCATTTGATTCGGAAATGGCGTTTGCCGCGCCTTTCCAGCTGGCCGGGTTGCCGATGCGGATTGCGGTGGCGACGGTCTCCGGTTTCTCGATCACCCGATTATTAAATATTGGAGCCGCGCCTTCCGCTTGGAATCCAGCCATTCGCGGCAGAACAGGAGCCCGCCCGATTTTTTGAAATTCGCGATAGCCGAGCCAGTAAGCCGTAATGTTCCCAGCATTGCCAACTGGGAGAAAATGCCAATCCGGCGCGGCGCCCAGGTCGTCAACGATCTCAAACGCCGCGGTTTTCTGGCCTTCCAGGCGGAATGGATTCACTGAGTTGACGATTGCCACCGTGCTCTGTGCACCAATTTCGCGCACCAGTCGCAGCGCATCGTCGAAATTCCCTTCGATCGCGATGATTTCCGCTCCGTACATGAACGCCTGAGCCAGTTTTCCCATGGCGATCTTTCCGGCCGGCAACAGCACAAAACACTTCATTCCGGCCCGGGCGGCATAGGCAGCAGCCGCGGCGGAAGTGTTTCCGGTCGAAGCGCAGATTACCGCGGTCGCTCCGGCTTCCTTCGCCTTGCTGATCGCCATTGTCATTCCGCGATCCTTGAAGGATCCCGTCGGATTCAGTCCTTCGTATTTGACGTAAACTTCGCCCTGGGCGCGTTCGCTCAGGCGCGGGGAATAAATCAGGGGCGTGGAGCCTTCGTTCAGGGACACGACGGGGGTTGCCTCTGAGACCGGCAAAAATTCGCGGTAACGGGCAATGACCCCTTTGTCATTTTTCACAACACCTTTGGCGTCGTGCGGATTGGGATTCGAAACACTCATGAAAAAGTCTCCACATGCATCATCACGGGTGGCGCCTTTACGCAGTCGAGCGTCTCGATTTCCACGAGCGCGGTGCGCATTCGGCCTTCCGGTGCGAGATGAACCATCAAAACCAGGGGCACAGAGCCCGAGCCTTCCGGAGTCTCGGGTTGGATCACCGACGAAATGCCAATTTCGTGATTGCCCAAGATGCCCGCGACCTGTGCGAGCACACCCGGGCGATCCTCGACCTGCAATCGCAGATAAAATGAGGAGACGACCGCCGTGATGTGTTTGCAAGTTCCATATAGACTGTGCGGACGAAACCCGAAGAAGTTCGGCGGTGCCTGCACGGCCACTGCGGCTTCGGCCAGATCGCTAATCACCGAGCTCGTTGTCGGATCCTGTCCCGCGCCGCGCCCATAAAACAGGGTGTCGCCAACCACGTCGCCCCGCACAGCAATGGCGTTGAAGGCGCCTTTCACCGACGCCAGCACATGCGATTTCGGGATGAGCGTCGGATGCACGCGCACCTCGATATTCGCATCGTCGTCGGATTTGATTACCCCTAAAAGCTTGATCGTATAGCCGAGCTCTGCCGCGAACTGGATATCTGCCGCCATGATCCGCTCGATGCCATCGACAAAAATCTGATCGGTCGAGACCCAGAAACCATACGCCAGCGACGCCAGGATGATCGCCTTGTGCGCTGCGTCCCAGCCGTTGATATCCAACGCGGGATCCGCTTCCGCATAGCCCAATTTCTGCGCTTCAGCCAACGCCTCGGGAAAATCCAGTCCGGCGTCCGCCATCCGTGTGAGGATGTAGTTGCTTGTCCCGTTGATGATGCCGTGGATGGACCGGATGTGATTGCCGACAAACGCTTCGCGGATCGTTTTAATGATCGGAATCCCGCCTGCGACAGCCGCCTCATAAAAAATCGGCACGCGTTTGGCCGTTGCGGCATTGAAAATTGCTTCGCCGCGTTCCGCGAGCAGCGCTTTGTTGCCCGTGACGACTATTTTCCTGGCATTGATAGCCGCCATGACGAAATCGAATGCGATATCAATGCCGCCAATCAGCTCCACAACGACCGCGATCTCCGGATCGTCAATCAGATCGCGCCAATTCGTTGTCAGCAACTCTGCTGGCACTTCGACCTCGCGCGGTTTTGCCAGGTTGCGCACGGCCACCCTGCGGATGACAAACTCCACGCCGACGCGTTCGCGCAACAGCAAACGGTTGAGCGCCAGGTGCTTAAAGACACCTGCGCCAACATTGCCAAGACCGGCGAGACCGATGCCAAGTTGCGTCATTTCAAAGGTTTCAAATGTTTAAAGTCAGAGAAAAAGGGCGCGAAATATCACCCGAAAACAGCCGTGGTGTAAACCCGGAAAGTAAAGAGGGAACGTGATCGGTGATTGGTGAAACGTGATTGGTAAAAACGTGGCGCCTGAGTAGTGAATTCGAAACGGCTGAGATTCCTACGTTTCCGGGAGAATGGTGAATCCAGCCTGGCGAAAATGATGATCGTGCGTGAGCGCTTCTTGAATGCCCCGGCGCTCCATCAATTCGAAACTCACGCAATCGATCCAATCCCATTCTTTGTCTCGGAATTTTGCGGCGCGCCGCCAACCTGCCTCCAGCAAATCGCCATCGATCAGCACCGACTCGATGCGCGGAGAGGCACGGAATCTTTGAATGACATCCAATGCTACCGGTTTGCTGATCCTTTTGGAAATCAGTGAAAAGGCTTCCAGAAAAATACCGAAATGTGTGACGAAACGTTGGGCGCGCTTGTAGGTATCAAGCGTCCGCTGATGCGAATGATCTCCCCGGTCCGTAATCGCAAAAATTGCACTGGTATCGAGGAAGACGGCGCGGCTCATTGATATCTATTTTGGTGAACCGTAAAGAATCTCCTCCGCTTTTTCTGCGGTGTCTGTGTGCCCGCTGGCGTATTTTCCAGCAATCTCAAACACGGGATCGTCTTCGGGTGCGGTGTTGCGAGCCATAGTCTCCATCTTTTCCTGAAGGAGGCTCCGTAGAGCGCTGGAAATCGAACAGCGCCTAAGCTGCGCTTCCCGTTTGAGAAAAGCGTAGTGGTGATCATCAAGCAGCAATTGAGTTCGGTGCTTCATGGTTACATCATACGGTTACATCGCGAGAGAGAAAGAAACAAATCAGCTTCAGTTAAGGATTCGAATCTGCGTTCATCTGCGGGACCAGCGATTAATGTCTGGAAATTTTGAGCTTCTGTCTTGTTGCGAGGCTGGTATGTCCTTCGTGCGTCCAATCCGTTTTTCAGAACGATCCATGCCGCGTCCTTCGTTACTCATCGTAAGCCACACGTACCTGGCGCCTGAGAACCGGAAAAAGGTTCACATGCTGGCGCGGCAGTTTGACGTTACGTGCGCCATTCCGGACAAGCTGGTCACGGCGCTCAACACGGTTCTCGAAGCGGAAAAACTCCCAGCCGACGAAGGGATCGATCTTCGATCTCTTCCTCTCGTGGGACGCTCGGATCGCACGACACGCTTCCGTCTGCGCGGGCTGGACGGGCTCTTTCGCGAGAAAGAATTCGACGCCGTGATCGCGGAGGCCGAGCCCTGGTCTGCAATGCGGTGGCAGGCATGGTGGTGGAAACGGCGTCTCCAGCCGGCAGCGCTTTTCGGTGAGTTTTCCTGGGAGAACGTTCCGAGACCCGGCCTGAAAGGAGCCATTTTTCGCGCCATGTATCGCGCTGCAGCCGCGACGTCCGACTTTGCGATCGCGGGTAATCATGGGTCCAGGACGTTTTTCCTGGAAGCGGGAATGTCGTCCTCGCGAGTGCTTCTCGCGCCGCAGCTTGGGGTAGACGAAACTCTTTTCACACCCGTCAGTGGGGAGACATGCCGTTCACTCCGTCAGCAGGCGGACCTTCCGGTGGATGGATTTCTGATCGGTTTTGCCGGCCGGTTCAGCGCCGAGAAAGGAGTTCTCGACCTGGTTGCTGCCGTTCAAAAAGTTCGCGAAACTCGGCCAGAGGAGCCGGTTTATCTTGTGCTTCTCGGCAATGGGCCGTTGAAGTCCGAACTCGAGAAACTGCACGAGACGCGTCCGTGGCTGCATCTCCTTCCTCCACGCGATCACGACGAAGTCGCCAGCTTCATGCAAATGCTGGATGTGTTCGTCCTACCCAGCAAACCGCTGACTGATGGCAAAGACCTTTGGGTGGAACAATTCGGCCACGTGCTCATCGAAGCGATGGCGTGTGGAGTCCCTTGTGTGGGATCTTCCTCCGGCGAAATCCCCGTCGTAATTGGTGAAGACGGAGCGGTTTTTCCTTATAGCGATATCCCGGAGCTTGCTGGAAAACTCGAGTTTTTGCTGGCGAATCCCTTGGAACGGGAAGCCCTCGCGCAGCGACAGCGGGACCGGGTGCTGAACCGATACACGAACGCTGCGCTCGCAACGATCTGGGGCGATTTCATTCTCTCCCGCCTGGACGCAGAGCGAAAAAGCGTTCTTTGGGTGGATCCGCACCTTGAATACCGCAGTCCCTCGACGAAACACCTCCTGTACTCCATTCCCAAGTTGAAAGCCGAAGGCTGGGAAATTCGCGCATGGTGTGCCCGGAACGATGAGCCGGATGAAATGGAAACACGCTACCTGCCAATGCCCAATTGGTTGGGACCGTTGCAATTGCAAGGCTTTTTCCTGATTGCCAATGCCTACAAACAGTGGCGCAGGCTGGTACTGGGCCGAAAACCGGCGGCGTTGGTGCACTCGATCGGCGCCTTTTATCTGGGGGGTGATCTGTGCGCAGTTCACTTCCTGAATGGCGTGTGGTTTCGCAAACAGTTCGAGCTCGGAATCGAAAGCTGGAAGGATATTCCGCGTTTGGGATTCACGCTGATGGGCTGGGTGATGGATACACTGCAATTTCGTCACAAAGACTGCCAAGTCTTCCTGCCTGTATCCGAAGGCGTCGCCGGTGAACTGCGACGACTGGTGCATCCGGAAGCCCGTATCGAAGTTCTGCCCAACAGCTACGATGAAACGCGGTTCAATCCGGAAGTCCGCGGTCGCTGGCGGGACGGGATGCGAACGGAATTGGGGTATCTGCCGCAACATTTCGTTTTTGTATTTGCAAGTCAGGGACACTATCGGAGGAAAGGTTTCTGGTTGGCAGTTGAGTCATTGAATCAGGTTCGAAAAAATCATCCTGATATCCGTTTCCTCGTCGTCGGCGGTTCGCCCGAACGTCTGGCCGAACTGCGTCAGAAACTGACGGTCGTGGCGCCCGACTGGCAGAATTGGATTTATCTGGCAGGCAGCCAGTCTGAACCGGAAAAATACCTGGCTGCCGCCGATGCGTTCCTCTTTCCGTCGTATTTCGAGGCCTTCTGCCTCGCGGAGATCGAAGCCGCCGCGTGCGGCCTGCCGTTACTCCTCACCCCACACCATGGCTCCGAAATGATCCTGCAAGATGGCGTGAATGGACTGAGGTTATCTTCAGAGCCGACTGCCATGGCTCGGCAGATTGGGGGTCTTTTGGAAAAACCGTTGCCATCTATCAGTGCCGGGAGCGGGCAGGGATTAACCCGGACGGCATACGCGTCGAAAATGGAGCTCACCTACGCCAGAAGCCTCCGTCCTGGCGAGACGCTGTGAGGGAATCTGTCTAACCAATGCAGCTGCGGGATTGTCTTTTCACGGCGGACTGCATCAACTCCAGATAGCGACCGGCAACTTCGGCAAGCGTTTGTTTTTTTAGATACTCAGATACGCCGGCAGTCCGCATGGAATCGCCTCTCAAGGCCTTGCGGAGTCCTTCATGCAGCGCATCCGCATCCCCGGCCTTAACCAATCGAATGAATCCGCCCCCCGTCTCCGCAACGCCCCCAATGTCGGATGCTACAACCTCACATCCGCAGGCGAGCGCTTCGAGCAAAGTGAGCGGCGAGGCCTCCAACCAGACTGGTAGCGTCGGGAAAGCCAATACCCGCGCGCGTTGCATCCACTTGGCAACTTGACGGGGCTCCGCTTTTCCTGCCAATGTGACGACTTCAGAAAGACCGCTTTGTTTCACTCGAGCATCCAGTTCGGCGAGCGCCGGCCCAGCGCCAATATACCTAGCGTTTTGCACCAACCCTTCGTCTGCGAGACGCCGCAAAACTTCGATCAGCACGAGAACTCCCTTGTCCTCATTTATCCTACCAACAAACAGAACATCGACATCCCGGCCACCTGTTTCCGGCTGTGATCGAAAAACGGTGGGATCATAGGGGTTCAGAATGGAACTGCCAGGCCCTCCCCATGAATCCAGTACATACCGGCTGACCCCGATTGGATGTCCGAATTGGAGGGATGCGCGTTGCAGGAACCGGAGAACCGCATCTTTTTTCGTTAACCCTTTCAGAGTGTATCCGATATGGAGCGTCGGGAACCACGGTTTTCCTTTCAGCAAAAACGGCCAGACGTCCTGCAAGGAAGGTTCGACTTGAAGGACTGCATCGGCCCAATCGGCTACTGTGATCATCGTTTCCCACGACGGGCATCTGAATACGGTGAAGGGGAGGTCGGCATCGCGTGCGTCCGCTTCACGGGTGCGTGTTGCCAGCTTTACCTGGTGTCCCAGCCTGGAAAACTCAGAGGCCAGCATGGACACGTATTGAATAGTCCCTCCCAACGCGGGGAGATACTGGCGAGCAGTAATAACTATTCGCATGCCCAGTTTCGGCTTTTCGAAGTAATCACGTGAGAATGTTGGTTCGGAACCAGTATACATTCTCTTCCACGAATGGGCGCTGAGGTTCGACCAGCGAAAAGTTCCGAGCCAGAATCTTCTTGTTAAGAGCATCCATTGCTGCGGGTTGTCCGTGCATTTCGATGACAAGGTGGCGGCATCGCCCGAGACTTTGCGACGTGTCGGCCTCAAGCGCTTCGTATTCCGCGCCTTCAATATCCATCTTGCAAATGTCTATCGAGCCATTGGGCAAGTATTTGGCGACGAGTTCATCAAACGTCAACGCCGGCAAGGTTGCGCTGCGCAAATCGCTTGAACTAGACACCTCATAAATATTATCCGCGACACTTCCTTTCCCTAGGGAAACGTTGATTGATCCTGATTTCCCGGTTACGGCGGCGTTCAATGCGATGATCTGTCCTGTAAACACGCTTGCAAGATTATACTCCAAACGGTTGAACGTCCGGGGATTTAACTCTACGCAAAGTCCTCGTTCGATCGAAAAACCGTGCTTAAAAAGAGCCAGGGGGAATCCGCCACTATTCGCTCCAAGGTCCAAAATGCGAATCGGGCGTGCTTCCGAAAACTGGGCAAAAAAGGCATCATAGAGCCCTGGGGAGATACATGCCCGCGTTCCCTCCTGATCTCCGGCGGAGTGATCGATCAGCAAATTGCGGCCCCGGAAAACATAAATCGTTGGCCCTGTTCGAGCAAACAGCAGTCGATTAATGATAAGTTGGATGCAGT
>DATDBU010000046.1:0-16859 GCA_036524675.1 Chthoniobacterales bacterium
GAGGGCGTCATCTGCAATCCCATGGGCGAGCCGCGCAATGACGTCCGCTGTGGCAGGTGCAACCACGAATAAATCCGCTTCATCGGCCAGCTCGATGTGCCCAGGGCGCCAGCTCTCACGCTCATCAAAAACGCCGGTCACGACAGGATTCTTGGAGAGTGTCTGAAACGTCAGCGGCCCGATAAACTGCAAAGCTCCGGAAGTCATGATGACGCTAACATTATGCCCTTTCTTCACGAGCTGACTGGTCAAATCCGCCGCCTTGTAGGCAGCAATGGACGCGCTAACGCCAAGGAGAATGCGCGACGGTCTGATCATGGATACGGGGGGGTTACCGCCGGCACATGCGCAAGATCTTTCATCCGGCGGCTCAGATAGCGTTCGGCACGCATGATGGCTCGAAATTTTTGCAAGTCCTCTTCGATCGATCCGGAAATAATCGTATAGCGGTACTCCCGCCAGCGCTGCATCTCGCCGGCTGCGTTTCGAATCCGGACTTCGATCTGTTCCTCCGTCTCCGTGCCACGTTTTTGCAGACGGCGTCGGAGTTCCTCCAGATTGGGTGGCATAATGAAGACATCCGCAACGGCATCCTGGATGTAATTGTCAGGATACGACCGCACCGAAGCGGCTCCCTGCGTATCAATGTCAATCAACACATCCACTCCGTACTCGAGATGCTCGACCACTTTGGAACGAAGTGTGCCGTAGTAGTTTCCGTGAACCTTTGCATATTCCAGAAATTCCCCCGCCTCAGCACGAGCAACAAATTCGGATTCGTCCAAAAAGAAATAATCCTCCCCTTCAATCTCGCCCGGACGCGGCGCCCGTGTCGTGCACGAGACCGAATACACAAAGTCCGGCGTCTGCCGCAACGCGTCACAAAGAGTGGTTTTTCCCGCGCCCGAAGGTGCGGAAACGACGAAAAGGATGCCGTGCCGGGCGGTGTCTTTCATTTTACAAAATTATTCAATGTTCTGGACCTGTTCCCGGATTCTCTCGATCTCTGCCTTACAGGTCACGATCAATTGCGAAATCAACGCGTCATTTGCCTTCGAGCTCAGAGTATTGAGTTCCCGCCCGATTTCCTGGACCAAAAATTCGAGTGTGCGCCCCACAGGTTGATTGCTGCTCAGATGCAGTTCGAATTGGCCCAAATGACTCAGCAATCGCGTAAGTTCCTCCGAGATATCGCAACGATCGGCGAAAAGAATGACTTCTTTTTCCAGACGTTCAGCGTCGATTTCGAGGTCACCGGCAATTTTCCGAATGCGTTCTCGTAATGCCGTCCGGTATTTCTCCACGACGGCCGGGTGGACTCTGCGGATTTCCTCGAGGTTGTTCGCGATCAACGAGAGACGATTTCTCAAATCTACGGAGAGCTGGATTCCTTCCCGCTCACGCATTTCGACCAGCTGTTTCAGTGCTTCGACAAGCGCCTTTTCCAAAACCGGCCAAACAGCTTCCGCATCGACCGTAGTGGTCTGAGCACGGATCACACCCGGGATTGCCGCGAGCGTATCCACGGAGATTTCTCCGACCAACCCAAGCTGTTGCTGAAGCCGGAAAAGCGCTGCGTGCGCATGGGCAGCAAACACGGTATCGATCAACGACGATGCATCGGCCCCTGCCGTCTGCGAATATGTTACGAATGCATTGATACGTCCCCTCGACACAATCCCGGTGGTCGTTTCACGCAGGCGGGGTTCCAGGGACGCGATTTCACGCGGCAAATTGGCGGCGACCTCCAGCTGTTTTCGATTCACCGAGTTAACTTCGACAGTAACGGCCCATCCATTTTTCGAAATCTGGCTCCGGCCATAGCCGGTCATACTTTTCATTTACTCCTTCAACAAAAACTTGGCCGCCTGATCCACATCTTTATCACCGCGACCGGAGAGATTGACGATGACAATTTTATCCCTGGCAAGTTTCGGCGCGACTTTGATCGCATGAGCAACCGCATGTGCGGATTCGAGCGCCGGGATGATGCCCTCCAGCCGGGCAAGCGTCTGAAAGGCGGAAAGAGCTTCGTCATCGGTCGCATAGTCGTAGGCGACACGACCGATGTCGTGAAGATAACAATGCTCCGGCCCGACAGCGGCGTAATCCAGCCCCGCAGAAACAGAATGCGTCCTGAGAACCTGACCGTTATCGTCTGCAAGCAGCCAGGTTTTCGCACCTTGAAGAACACCCAGGCGGCCGCCTTGGAAACGCGCTGCGTGTTGGCCAGGCAAAATCGCCACACCGCCAGCTTCGACACCTGTCATTTCAACTTCAAGATCGTTCAGAAACGGATAAAACAGGCCGATCGCGTTGCTGCCGCCGCCGACGCAGGCAATGAGATGATCGGGCAAACGATTCTCCTTTTCCAGAATCTGCCGTTTCGCCTCGTCTCCAATCACGCGATGAAAATCCCGGACCATGGCAGGGTACGGGTGCGATCCATAGGCAGTTCCAAGGATGTAATGCGTTGAGCGGACGTTGGTTACCCAATCGCGCATAGCTTCATTGACGGCCTCTTTAAGAGTCGCCTGACCGGCAGTCACAGGAACCACAGTGGCGCCGAGAAAACGCATCCGGGCCACGTTCAGCGCTTGCCGTTTCATGTCTACGTCGCCCATGTAAACCGTGCACTCGAACCCAAATCGGGCCGCCACAGTCGCCGTTGCGACGCCGTGCTGACCCGCTCCCGTCTCCGCAATGACGCGTTTCTTGCCCATTCGTCGCGCGAGCAGAATTTGGCCGATGGCGTTGTTGATCTTGTGCGCGCCTGTATGCAGCAGGTCTTCGCGTTTCAGGTAAATCTTCGCACCGCCCAATTCCCGGGTGAGACGCTCCGCAAAATACAACGGTGTCGGCCGACCGACGTAATCCTTAAGCAATCCAGCGAGCTCCGCTTGAAATTCCGGGTCGCGACGGGCCCTGTGATATTCCGCCGTCAGCTCATTGAGTGCGGTCATTAGCGTTTCCGGAACAAACATTCCGCCATATGTGCCAAAGTGGCCGAACTCATCGGGCAGCGTATCAAATCGCGGCAGTTCCAAAGAGGCTGTGCTCATAGTCCGCAAGTGTAGCGGTTTTAATGCGTCGCGCAAAGGACGCAAAGGATCCGCCCGGGAAAACACTTCAAAATAACAACCGCTGGCTTGATCGTCCTTCCCTTTGGCAGAATGAAATTACTTTCTCCAACGCCCGACGATGCGGCGACGGCATCGGCAAACGAACCGCCTCGTCGACGGTGACCCACCGCTCAACAGGTCCAGTTGATTGTAGCGGCTCTGCCGCCCGGAAGACCTCCAGGGTCACCCGATAACGTGTGATGCTGTATACATGGTTGACCAGCGGCTCATCCTCGGCAGCCCTCAAATCGAGCGGCGGGAGAACCCACATGCCTTTCCATGGATTGACGATCCGTTGATGGAGCAAAAAGCGGCCGTCTTTCTCCGTAAAAAAACTGCGCTCAGTTTTCCGCGTCACCGCGACCCTGGCGCGTTTCATTGGCAGTTTCTCAGGCTCCTTCGCATCACAGAAAACGCGCACTGGGCATTCCTCGCAACGAGGTTTCGGCAGGCAAATCAATGCGCCGAGTTCCATCAAAGCACCATTGAACTCTCCAGCTGCCGTCGCCGGCTGCAGCAATTCTGCCAGCTGCCAGATACGGCGTCTACCTTCGGTTACGTCAATCGGCAGAAGAACATTGAAAAGCCGCGCCAAAACCCGCGCAATGTTGGCGTCTACAATCGGAGTCGCAACATCCCGCGAAAATGTCAACACCGCGCCCGCCGTGTAGTCACCCAGACCGGGTAGACGCCTCATCGCTTCAATCGTGTCCGGAAAACGGCCGCCGTGCTCTTCGACAATGACTCCAGCCGTCCGATGAAGATTCCGTGCCCTCGAATAGTAGCCCAGGCCCTGCCACATCCCCAGCACCTCTTCATCGCCCGCAGCGGCGAGCGCTTCCACATCGGGGAACCGCGCCATCCAACGTTCAAAGTACGGGATAACCGTCACGACCTGAGTCTGTTGCAACATGAACTCCGAGACTAGGATCGCGTATGGATCTCGCGTTTGTCGCCAGGGCAGATCGCGTGCATTTCGCCGGAACCAGGCACGTAATGTTTTTTCAAACACACCGGTTTTCCGCGTCAACGCAGCCATCCTTTTACCCAATCGATCGCGTTCGTTCCCGCCCAAAGAATCACTCCGGCCGTGACAGCAAAATAGACCAGTGTCAGCACACCCCAGATGATCGACATCACAGCCATCAAACCATCCCTTTCCAGCCAGGCCAGTGCCGCAAAAAAAATCATCAACGCAGGGACCGTGTTATTGAAAGGCAAATTCGCCCACGGAATCGTCAGCAAAATCCCTCCGACAAAAATCAGCCAGCCTACACGTTTGGTTCCCTCTGCTCCATCCACCCAGGCCGTCAGCCTGGGACGGGTAAATTTTGCCAGCCACACGAGCAACCGGCGGCAGAATCTGAGTATAGCCACCCATGCCTTGCCACGGAGATGCAACCCGTTCGCCTTTTCCGGTAGTATCATGTGCTCCCGCCCCCGCCCCATTTGCCAGCCGATAGCGATAAAGGTAATTCCACTCGCCATCGTGTAAGGCCCCAACGACACCGGCTGAATGAATGGCGCCGCCAAAAGCAAACTCACAAAACAGAAACCCGCCCCGCCAAGTCTATCAAGAGCAGTTCCAAGAGTGATCCCATCCTCTGTCCCAGCCTGTTCAATACAAAAATCGAGACATTGGAGCGTATGTTGCAGCCGCGATGCATTTTGCACTGGCTGTCCGGGCAAACTGGCGGGAGGTGATTGGCCCTGAAGGGATTCCATGGGCAGGACAATGTCACGGCGCATGGCTGCGGACAACACGGAGCGCGATTTCCAGCCCACCGGATATGGGCGATTAAAAAAATCGCCCTTTCACTCTTCATTGAAACGGCGAAAAACCAGGCGCAAGGGCGGCCGGTTTTGTAACAGTGGTTGCAAGATGTACGTGGGCCCCAGTCTCAGAAGCTTTCTGCACAGCAAGCATCGTTTCCAGCACGTGAAGCGCTAGTTCACCACTCGCACGATGCGGACGACGTTCGCCAATCGCAGCCACCATGTCCGCCACACCGATGCCACGACCAACATCGTCGCTGTGCGTGAGCGGTACCGTTTTCCAACTTTTCCCCACTCCGGCGCGCACTTGCACCTCGCCGCCGAATGTATTCGGATCCGGCACTCTCAGCGTCCCTTCGCTACCGTAAATTTCGATAATCGGCAGCGTATGCGACCAGACATCAAAGGACATATTCAAGGTCGCGACCGGACCCGCAGCAAAATCCAGAACCCCGGCGTAGTGGGTGGGAATCTCGACCGGAATCTTCTTCCCCTCCTTCGGTCCGCTGCCGATGGTGCGCTCGGTAAACGAAACCCGCGCCGAACCCGTCGCGCGCCGAACAGGTCCCAGTAAATTCACCAATGCCGTCACATAATACGGACCCATGTCCAGCATCGGACCACCTCCTGCCTGAAAAAAAAACTCCGGATCGGGGTGCCAGCTCTCAGGGCCGTGGTTCGCCAAATTTGCCACCGCAGCAACGGGAACGCCGATTGCGCCATCATCGATCAATTTTCGTGCCGTCTGAATGCCGCCTCCAAGAAAAGTATCGGGCGCGCAACCGGCCCGCAGCCCAGCGGATGCGGCTCGCTCGATAACGAATCGTCCCTCTGCGACGTCCAAGGCGAAGGGTTTCTCTGTGTATGCATGTTTTCCCGCATCGAGGATGGCCAGATTTACGGCCGCGTGGACTTTAGGCACAGTCAAATTGATCACCAGATCAATATCCTTTTCCGCGAGTAAGTCCTCAACCCGGTAGGGTTTGACGCCATATTTCTTCCCCTGGGCCTGAGCACGACCGAAATCAAGGTCCGCCGCGCCTTTAACTTCCAGAATTGGAAATTTTCTCAGCCCGACAAAATATTGCTTCGAGATATTTCCACAACCGATAATACCGACTTTAAACGGGGATGACATAAGGATTCCTCAGGGGCGGTTGAAGCTTGGACGGCAACCTGGAACGTTGCAAAAAAATTTAGCAAGCAGTCGGAGCGCCTTTCAGGCACCGGCGCTCCGTCACCTCTCCGCAGAAACGAGGCATTCAGTATCCATCCGTAGCACTTGCGACAGGCGACCACTCGGAGTATTCCGTCCCACGAAATGCCCGAACCCGGTATGTATATAGTCGTCCCGATGCCATATTGGCAGCGTGAACGCAGCTGACTGTGTTCGCCGGAATGGTTGCCGCAGTTACAAACGCCTGGGTTCCCCATTTCCACTGGATTTCGAAGCCATCTTCGTCCGGCGAATTATCAATCCAGTCAAGCCGTATGCGATTATCAGCTATTCCCGAAGCAGTGAGCCCGCTGGGTGCCGCCACCGCAGCCACCATTGTAATACGAGCGGTATACTCCGCAGAATCGTTGGTAGTATCTGCATTCCTATCTACAGTAAAATCGACTTTACTGCCCGGCACAACATTCACACCCGAAACGGTATACGTCACCGACTGATTCGCAGTTAACAGCCGATTGTATTTTTCGACCCCATCTACCATGATTCGCGCACGAACCCCATCCACCGTATTAATTGTTGCAATATGCCCCGTCAGCTCCACCACACCTGCCACGTCGCTTACCCAGCGACGGACTGCCCAGCCGCCATCCGGATGGATCCCGTCGCGGGTAATGAATGGAAGGTCATAATACCCTCTCCAGCGATAGTTGTCCTGTCGCCAGATAGCCCAATTCAACTGCGAAAACGCGCTTGGATTATAAGATCCCCCCGATGGGACACTTACAGAGCCGTAGTACCAGCCGTTTGCGCCCTGAACTTTTGTGTAATCAGCCAACGAATCTGCCACAACCGCATTGTCCGCTTCCGTTACCGCCTGAACGTCGCCAGACGTCGAGAGATAGACAATGTTTTCATCCAACTCGACACCGACAATGCCTCCTATCGGATTTACTGTTCTCACATTCCCCATGATGTCCGTAACATTTACCCCTGCAGTCGTGGAAAAAAAAACCGTTGTCGGCGCCGTGCTCCAGCAAACATATTTCTCTGCCGAACCGGAACCGAACCGATAGACGTAAGTCGTATTCGCAAGTCCCGAGGAGATCCGCGCCTGACAAGTCCATCCGTACAATTCGCGAATCAAAACCGCATAAGCCACAAACATCGGATTTGGGAGAAGACTTCCGCGGGTATTGTCCACTTTTCCGACCAACCCACGATACGCAAAACTGGAACCCCAGTCCTGTAGCAGGTAATAGTACATTCTCTGCACCTTCGCCGCCAGCATCTGCGTTACAATTCGAGGGAGATAGGACGTCGCGGCAAATTGCCCTTGGGTGGTCGTGACGTTTTGACTGAATTCGGTCGCCCAGATAGGCTTTGGATGTCCGCCATTGTAATTCCTAACGAGTGCATCCAGCTCGCTGATTTCGAGATCCACTCCCTCGGGATAAGCCCGATAGCAATGGACAGAAAGCGCGTCCAGGTAGGCAAGTCCGCCATTGTCGAAGACGCTCTTTAAAAAGCCGTGTGCGACCGGAACAGTCGCTCCACCCAAAATGGTCACAGACGGGTGCGTCGGCTTAATGGTCTGCGCAACCGTCTTCATCATCTCGGAATAGTAGAGTCCGCGATTTGCCGTTGCCTGACCTTTAATGAAAGTGCCACCGTTGTATTCGTTCCATCCTTCGACGTAATCGATTTGTCCTGGGAACTGATTGAGCACTTGCAGCGCATAATTAGCAAATCCATCACGCCCTCTGCTGGAGTACGGCGCCGTGTAAATCGGCGAGATCGCTCCGCTAGTGTCCCAATCGTAAAGATGATTTCCCCAATCGAGAGTAATCAAAGGTTTGATTCCCGACGCCATTGCAGCGTTCATGTAGCCGGTATATTTTGCGAAACTAAAAACGCCCTCCGGATTCTCGACGCCATCCCAGTACTGCTCATCGCGAAAATGAGCGATGCCCGCGCGCGCCATGACCTGCATCAACGAGGTAGGCGCCCCCTGCGCAAAATGCGTTTGCACACCAAAAGGCGAATTTCCCATGGTCGAAACATCGATGGGTGTAACAATAGCAAATCGCGTTTGAAGCGTGGAAATGATTCCGCCCGACGCATCTTTTTCTGTTAGATCCAGTAAAAACCAACCGATGCAACCGGGAGCCGGTCTAATTTGCGCACCGCCTGCCAACGCATTCGTGCCTGCATCCATCTCCCTTCCAAAAAAATCCGTTACGCGCCATTCAACAGTGGCGCCTGAGCCTGACACTGGTATTGAAACGGTCTCCGTGGTGATGAAGATGTTACCGATAGTTATGGGGACGACTTTCAACGCCGCGTGAAGCGGCGCGATGAATGTTAGAAGCAGCGCAAACAGAGCCGCTCGTGGCGAAACGCGAGCGAATGTCATGTCGGCGCGGAGATTACTTCAATATCGGAGAAACCATAGCTCTTTTTTACAAATTTCTCCGATATATGACATGTCATGCCGCAGCGGCAGACCTAATAGTCACACGAAAGACTCGATTGGTATATCGTTCTACTAAAGACGGAAAAATGTCTCCGCCGTCTGCGTCGTGTGCCGGGCAAATTCTTCAATCGATTCACCCCGCACTTCAGCAAGAATGTTAGCAACGAGACGCGTGTGCGCGGGTTCACAGCGCTGGCCGCGGAAAGGGACGGGAGCCAGATATGGACAGTCCGTCTCCACCATAAATTGGCCGGGATTAAGCACTTTCGCGACGTCCCGAACATTGTCACCGTTCTTAAATGTGGCGATGCCGGTGAAGGAGACGAGATGCCCCATTTCCAGAACGCGCAGCGCACGTTCGAGGCTTTCACCAAAGCAGTGAAACACGGCCCGCAAACGTCCCGTGTATTCGGACAGAATGGCCACCGTGTCATCCCACGAAGCACGCTGGTGAATGACCACATTCAACCCGAGCTCTACAGCAAGGTCCAGCTGAAGACGGAAATATTTTGCCTGTTTTGCTTTCGCTTCTTCAACGGTCTGGCCGGACTTGAAGACGCCATCCTTGGGAAACCGAAAGTAGTCCAGCCCCGTTTCGCCAATGGCCGCAACACGCGGTCGCTTCGCCAGAGCGCGCAGAGCTTCCAAAAAATCTTCGGGCTCCTCATCGACCGCATTCGGATGAATGCCGGGAACCGCAAAGACCTCCGGATGAGCCGCAGCGAGCTCGATCGCTCGTTCGCTGGCACTCAATCCCGTCCCAATACTCAGGATACGCGTCACGCCTTCGCGGCGCGCGTTTGCCAAAACGGCGTCAAAGTCGGCCTGAAATTCGGGGTAATCGAGATGAGCGTGAGTGTCGATTAGCATCGTGGAATTTTGGATTTTAAATTTCCCGATTTTCGACTCCCCGACAGAAGACGAGATTCCTAATCGAAAATCGAGAACCCAAAATCGAAAATCCCATCACCACTCGATCACCGCGCTCGCCCATGTCAATCCGCCACCAAAAACAACCAGCAGCAGATTGTCGCCGCGTTGGAAACGTCCGGTGCGATTCGCTTCGTCCAGGGCAATGGCGACCGCTGCGGCAGACGTGTTACCATAAAGATCAAGATTCACGAAGAATTGATTCATCGGCAATTTTAGCCGATCAGCGATGGCCTCAATGATGCGGACATTGGCTTGGTGCGGAATGACGCATTTGATCTCCGCAGGCGTCAGACCACAAATGCCCAGCACGTCCATGGCGGCTCCAGTCATTGCAATGACGGCTTGTTTGTACGTTTCCTTGCCCAACATTTTGATCGTGTTGAGCTTCTTATCGAAATTTTCAGGTGTTACCGGACACGCGGATCCTCCGCCGGGCATAATCAGAATATCCGAAAAATTGCCATCACTGCCCATTTTGGTGGTCAGAATACCGCGGGAACCGGGGCGATGCTGCAGAATCGCCGCTCCGGCGCCATCGCCAAAAAGGACGCAGGTATTGCGGTCGGTCCAATCAATACAGCTGCTCAGCTTATCCGCCCCAATCACAAGCACCGTCTCATAGGCACCGCTGCCAATGAACTGGCGGGCTGTTTCAACAGCGTAAAGAAACCCGGAACATGCAGCCGAGAGATCGAAAGCGGCGGCATTTTTTGCGCCCAATTTCTTTTGCACCCAGCAGGCCGTCGCAGGAAAAAACGTATCCGGCGTAACGGTCGCCACGATGATCAAGTCGAGGTCAAGCGCCGTAACCCCGGCCTGCTCCATCGCTTTTTTTGCCGCCTCGACGCTCAAATCACTCGTATTCTGATTTTCTGCGGCAATGCGACGTTCCCGTATGCCCGTCCGCGTGAGAATCCACTCATTAGACGTCTCGACCATTTTTTCCAGGTCGGCGTTGGTGAGAATGCGTTCGGGGACGTAACTACCGGTGCCAGTTATCGAAACGGAACGGAGCGGGCTTTGAGTCGGCATGTTTAATGGGCAATGGTGGCGGTCTTTTGGTGCCGCCGGACCTCCTCGAGAATATGCGGGTTGACTCCGTGAGCAACCGATTCCGCAGCGACGCGAAGGGCATTCTTAATAGCACGCGCACTGCTGGCGCCATGCGCAATGATCACAGTGCCGTTGACGCCCAGGAGCGGGCTTCCGCCATACTCGTCAGGATCAATTTTCTTCTTCAGCGACTTAAACGCGCCCTGCGCGAGCATCGCCCCTGCAAGGCGAATGGGGTTGGCCTTCAACTCGTGTTTGAGCCACGTCATAATAGCAACGGCAATGGATTCACACGTTTTTAGCACCACATTGCCAACGTAACCATCACAGACAACGACCTCGACCGGATCGGAAAAAAGATCGTGCCCTTCAACATTGCCCCGAAAATTAAGCGACGTCTGCTTTAACTCCTTGAAAACTTCCTTGGTAAGGTCCGTGCCTTTTGTGTCCTCGCCACCGATGGACATCAGACCAACCTCCGGATTTTTGTACCCGAGCACGTGCCGGGAATAGACACTTCCCATGATGGCATATTGCACGAGATGAATCGGACGCGGCTCAGGATTTGCCCCTGCGTCGATGAGAAGGAAGAGATTCGTCTCTGTTGGCATCACGGTCGCGATGCCAGGACGATCGACGCCCGGAAGAGTGCGGAGTTTGATTTGTGCCGCGGTGACAACGGCTCCCGTGTGCCCCGCGCTGACAAACGCGTCCGCTTTGCCGTTCTTGACCAGATCCATCGCCCGGGACAACGAGGAATCCTTCTTCTTCCGCACCGCGTCGAGCGCGGAGTCCGTCATATAAACAACTTCTGTCGTATGGACGATCTCAAGCCTTGGATCGTCGAGTGCGAACCGGTTGGCTTTCAGTTCACGCTCAATGGCGGCCTTGTCACCGACAAGGAAAAGCTTTTCGATCTGCGAATACTCCGCGAGCGCCTGGACTCCGCCGGCAACGATATTTTTCGGCGCGAAATCGCCGCCCATGGCATCGAGGGCGATTTTCATCGGACGATCTTAAAGATTGGCGGCAAGTACGACCACAAAACGATGCGGATGACCCTGAACAAAAATCGTCGATCCGGGGTTCAAAGCTGGAATTAAACGCCGATCGTGAGGACCTGGCGCCCCTTATAATAGCCACAAGCCGCGCAGGCGACGTGAGCAGGCTTGCGGCTGCCACATTGATCACAGGTTGCAAGCGAAGGCGCATGCCAGCGGTTGGCCGCACGGCGGGTGCGGAGGCGCATTTTCGAGGTTTTTCTCTTGGGAACTCCCATTTTAACTCCTTGGTCTGATTTGTAATTGTTTGAGAGCATCCCACGCCTGTATCTGGGCGGCGGACGCTGATTCGGTTTCGCTTGAAATGTTGCTTCCTGTTTCCGAGGCTCTGGCGGCAAATCCAGCGCCTGGGCACTGGTGTGAGCCGTTCCAATCGCAATGCGGATAGGCCGGAAGGGCGAGCAATATGTCTTCCCGAATCGCGGGCGTCAAGTCGATCATTTCAGGGCCCGTAAGTTCCGTTTGTAGGGCGAAATCATCGATCTGGATCGGGTAGATAAATTTCTCGAGGCAACGCACGCACTCGAGTTCGAAATCGATTCCGATCGTCCCCGTGGCGAACAAGCCGCCGTCGGAAATACCCACGTCGAGCCGATAACGAATGCCCGTCACAGGCCGGATGTTGTTTTCGTGCAGATCCAGAACGCTGCTATCCGCTTCGCCTTCCAAAATCAGCCCCTCTGCAGGGATTTGCTTGAGGTGCACTTTCATGCCCAAATTTTCAGCCAATTTTTCGGAATTGCCAGTTTTTCGGTGTACCCCTTCCAAGCACTTGCACCTCTAAAACAAAAACTCGCCCTGCCCTGCCTTCGGCGCCGATTTTTCCGACTCGGCGCGAACTTCGGTGGTGAGGCTTTTAAATTCCCATTTTTCCAGGGCAGCGATCCATTCCGGGTAGCGAGGCCTGATCGCAAGTTGTTCGACAGGAACCGGCAGTGGCAAGTCAAGATCGAGCCGGACCATTTCGCGGTTTTGACGAATGAGATCGAGCGCAGCCCTAAATTTTCCGCGAAGCTTCTCGTTCGCAATGGCATCCGGATTCTCCAAAAGCCGATCCAGGCCACCATGCTGGACAAGCAAAGTCGCTGCCGTTTTCAAGCCGACGCCGGGAACCCCGGGAATGTTGTCCACGCTGTCTCCGATCAAGGCGAGGATATCTCCGATCATTGATGGCGGCACCCCCCATTTCTTCAAAACAGCCGCCTCGCCCAGCAGCGCATGCGGATCCGATGGCGACGCAAGATCCGTTTTGTTCGTCGAATAAACGGAAACGCCTTCGCCGGTCAGCTGAAAAAGGTCTTTGTCGTTGGTGGCGAGTATGACCTCGTGCCCCACAGCGCGCGCAGCGATCGCATATGACGCCATCAAATCATCGGCCTCGGTATTCGGCATGGACAGATTGGCGAGTCCGATGAGTGGGACAATTTCATGGATCGTGTCGAGTTGAACGGCCAGATCGGAAGGCATTTCCGCCCGTTGCTGCTTGTATTCCGGCTGAAGCTGCGTCCGGCGTTCCGGGAGACCTTCATCCCAAACAACAGCCGCAAAGTCCGGCGTGAGGTCCTTGAGCATTTTCCGGACGGTTTTGACGAAGCCGTAAATGGCATTCGTCGGCTCGCCGCGCGAATTGCTCAGGTTCCGGATCGCGAAAAACGACCGGTAAACGTAGTAATAGCCATCGATGAGAAGGAGGCGCGCCATTGGGAAGAAGTTTTAAGTTTGTACGTTTGTAAGTCTTAAGACCGAAGTTCCATTTGCTCAGACGGCGGACCGCGACGAACTGCGCTCTAGATATTTGGCGCAATCAGGGTCACTCGCCTCTTCTTAAAACTTAAAAGCTTAAGACTCCACTTCAGGGCCTCGGTGTAACCGTCGCCGTCCCGCTCATCCCCGTCTGCCCGACCATTGCCGCCTCGATCGTATAGGTCCGTCCGACAGCCATGTCACGTGTCGGCACAGATTCCGAATACTCGATTCGTTCGCCGGGATTGATTGTGATCACGCCGTATTCAGCGTTGAACGCGCGATCTTCGGACCATGTAAAAATGATTTTCCCTTCAGGAGACCTGGCGAGAATCTCGATGCGCTGCGACGAAGTAAAGGTCAGGTTGACCATGTTTTTCTCACGGTTTGCAGCGCGGACGGTTACTTGCACCTGGCGTTTTTCGCTCAGCGAAGGCGACGGATCATCCACCAGGACGGTGAACTCCAAACCACGGACTTGTTTGACCTCCGGCGACCGGTCGAACGGATGCAGCACGCGATCGAGAAAACTGCGCTTTCTCGGCGTTGACACCTCCGTGGGCGCAGCAACACCGGGTGCAGTGGAATCGACCGGACCGCTGACGGCCGCCGTTTCGGACGCAGCGGCAGGGCCTTTCTTTTTCCAAAAGCATCCCGCAGAACTCAAAGCGATTAGGATAAGGGTTGTAGGAAGGAGGACAAAATTGACGCGTTTACGCATTTCCTCCGGATACACAAAGGTTTCCGAGGTTGCAATTGCGTTCGGATTCTTTCATGCAAACCGAATGTCTTCCCTCTCCTCCCGTGTGCTCGTCGTCTTTCTGGTCGCGCTTGCCGGCTTTTTTAACGTTGCCGGTTCAAAAAAGAAGCCGGCGGTAACCGTGCGTTTTCACGTGGAAACGTCGAAAGAGAACGGCGCCCCGTTTACGCTCCACATTCCCCGAGCCGACGGCCAGGGCGATCTGTGGGTGAGCCAGATCCCGGCGATCTCCGAAGAAGACATGGAATCATTCCTGCCTTTTCAGGCAAGCGACGGGACATTTGGCGCGTACTTCAAACTCGATCCTCATGGCAAGCTCATGATCGAAACCCTCAGCATGGAGGCCAGGGGAAAAGTCCTGGCCATCATTGTCAATGGCCGCCACGTCATTGATCTGCTCATCGACCGCCCCATTCGCGACGGCCTCGCGGTCATTCCCAGCGGGTTGACCACCCAGGAGGTCGATCTCCTCCACAAAAAACTCAAGATTACCGGTGAGAAGACAGGGAAAAAATGATTTACACCTATTCTCGCACAAGGTTCTGATCCAAACCATCATCACGACTATGTCCCTGCTTCCTACCATCATCTACACCAAGACCGACGAAGCGCCCGCTCTCGCCACCTATTCCCTGCTCCCCATCGTCCAGGCGTTCACCAAACATTCCGGCATTGCGGTTGAAACCCGGGACATCTCTCTCGCCGGGCGTATTATCGCCAATTTTCCCGATTACCTCACGGACGATCAGAAAATCGGCGACGCACTTAGCGAACTCGGCGCACTGACTCTCAAACCGGAAGCTAACATCATCAAGCTCCCGAACATCAGCGCCTCCATCCCCCAGCTCAAAGCCGCCATCGCGGAGTTGCAGAAAAAGGGCTACAAACTACCCGCCTACCCGGACGATCCGAAAACGGATGCCGAAAAAGACGTCCGCGGACGTTACGACAAAATCAAAGGTAGCGCCGTGAACCCGGTCCTGCGCGAAGGTAATTCCGACCGGCGGGCGCCGAAAGCCGTGAAGGAATACGCGAAGCATCATCCGCATTCCATGGGCAAATGGTCGCCCGACTCAAAGACCAGTGTCGGCACCATGGGCGGCGTCGGCGACTTTTTCTCGAATGAAAAATCCGTGACCGTTCCCGCCGCGACCGAAGTGAAAATCGAGTTCATCGGCAAGGATGGCTCCAGCAAAGTCCTCAAGGAAAAGACCCCGTTCAAAGCCGGTGAAATCCTCGATGGCACTTTCATCAGCAAAAAAGCCCTCGTTGCGTTCCTCGAACAGCAAATCGCGAAAGCCAAAGCCGGCGGCGTCCTCTTTTCTCTGCATATGAAGGCCACTATGATGAAGGTCTCGGACCCCATCATTTTCGGTCACGCCGTCGAAGTTTTCTTCAAAGACCTCCTCGCCAAACACGCCGCCACACTGAAGGAACTGGGCGTCGATTTCAAAAATGGCTTTGGCGACCTGGTGGCCAAAATTCAGACGCTGCCCGCGGAAAAAAAAGCCGAGATCGAAGCCGACATCCAGGCCGCCTACGCCAAGGGTCCCGCACTCTCGATGGTGAATTCTGACAAAGGCATCACCAACCTGCACGTGCCCAGCGATGTCATCGTGGACGCCTCCATGCCCGCCATGATCCGTGCTGGCGGCAAAGTCTGGGATGCCCAAGGCAAAACGGGCGACACGTTGGCCGTCATTCCCGACAGCTCCTACGCCGGCGTTTATCAGGCTGTCATCGATTTCTGTAAAAAGAACGGCGCGCTCGATCCGAAAACCATGGGTTCCGTCCCGAATGTTGGTCTCATGGCCCAGGCCGCCGAGGAATACGGTTCGCACAACAAGACCTTTGAAATCCCGGCCGACGGCACGGTCCACGTCACCGACTCCGCCGGCAACATCCTCCTCGAACACAGTGTCGGGGAGGGCGACATCTGGCGCGCCTGCCAGACGAAGGACGCTCCGGTGCAGGATTGGGTAAAACTCGCCGTGAACCGCGCCCGCGCCACCGGCGATCCGGCCGTTTTCTGGCTCGACAAAGCCCGCGCCCACGACGCGCAAATCATCGCAAAGGTCGAAAAATACCTCGCGGATCACGACACCGCGGGTCTCGACATTCGAATCCTGCCACCCGCCGAAGCGTGCACGTTCTCCTTGGAACGCATTGTCCAAGGTAAGGACACCATTTCCGTCACGGGCAACGTCCTTCGCGATTACCTCACCGACCTATTCCCCATCCTCGAAGTCGGCACCTCGGCCAAGATGCTTTCCATCGTTCCGCTCATGAAAGGCGGCGGCCTCTTCGAAACGGGCGCCGGCGGCTCAGCGCCTAAGCATGTGCAGCAATTTCTCGAAGAAAACTATCTCCGCTGGGACTCCCTTGGTGAATTCTTCGCTCTCGCCCCGTCGCTGGAGCAGATCAGCACCGTCTTCGGCAACGCCAAAGCCAAAATCCTCGCCGACACCCTCGACGCCGCCACTGGCAAATTCCTCGAAAACGACAAGTCACCCGGTCGGAAGTTAGGCACTATCGACAATCGCGGCAGCCACTTCTATCTCGCCCTCTACTGGGCCCAAGCCCTCGCTGCCCAGACCGCCGATGCCGAATTGAAGTCCCTCTTCACTCCCATCGCAGAAAAACTCAGCGCCAACGAGACGAAGATCGTGGACGAACTCCTAGCTGTCCAAGGCAAGCCCGTTGACATCAGCGGCTACTACCAGCCCGACGAAGCCAAAGCAAGTGCCGCCCTGCGCCCGAG
>DATDBU010000047.1:0-2998 GCA_036524675.1 Chthoniobacterales bacterium
TAAAGGGGTTATCGGCGAGAACGACGAGATGGCACTTGGTGCACTTCAAGCGATCAAAGGTCGAGGACTCAACGTAAAGGATTTCGTGGTCGTTGGTATTGACGGTGTGCCCGATGCGATCAACGCTGTAAAGGCAGGCGAAATGTTCAGCATTTTCCAAGACGCTGAGGGACAGGCGGCAGGCGCCCTCGACGTCGCCTTGCGGGCCAAAATAGGAGAATCGTATCAACCGAAAGCTGCTGTTTGGAAACAGTGGGAGAAGGAGATGCCCTGGAATGGGGGGACTGAAAAGGCCTATTTTATTCCGTGGACGATTATTACGCGCGAGAATGCCGATGCTCTGCTAGCGCATCAAAAGGAGCTGATAAGCGGTTCATAGGCTCCGAAGCCCTAAAGCAATAAGACGAGCAGTCAACGGGATGTCTTCAGGGCGAGGATCATCTTTGGGTTGGCCGAAGGACTCAGCCACAAAGAGATATCGCGAGAACAGGGCGTTAGCCTCCTGGCCATCGGTCGCTGGAGGAAGCGTTGGGCGGAAGCGCCGGCAGCGCGCCTTCAAGGTGGTGGGCCTGACTTGGATCGTGGAGCGCACGTTTGCGTGGCCGGACAAGTTCCCAAGGCGTTCCGTATTGCATCCATGCGTCGGGCAGTTCGACCTGATAGCCATAAAGGAATTTCTGCTTGAAGAGTCCGTATTGGTATGGATTGCGTAGCCGATGGCTGGTAAATCGAGCGTCGCCAACGAGTCGAGGAAGCACGCCGCGAGACGGCCAAGACCTCTGAGGACATTTGTGCCTGAACTACATGGTGTTTGGTTTCACGCGTCAATATCCGGAAATGACTAAGGGATCTGATCTGTCAGTCGCCAGCGCTTGAGAATGAAGGGGTCGAGCGAATTTTCGGAGTTCCTGGTGAAGAAAACTTGGACATTGTCGAGTCGCTGTACGGCTCGGAAGATCGAACTCATTGTGACGCGGCACAAGCAGGCGGCATTGTTACTCGGAAAACACGCGGGTGTTGGTAGACCTCGTGCCGACGCTCGAAACTTCAACGGTAGCTCAAGGCCACAGGCTTCGCTGCCGGACCCGTTGCACAAGAGCTCGACCGGCCGGTGATGGGACCGGAGGTCTGTTGCCGATCTTCACGCCGTGCCTGCGGACCAAATTGCGGTGGAGAAAGACCTCCTGGAACCCCTTCAGAATACCGTCCGAAATTGGCCGCGAGCCGAGCGAGACATCTTCGAGCTTTACTTCATCGAAGGTTTCGAGCCCGATGAGATTGCAATGAACCTTCCCGATGAAATACTTGCGGCGCTCGATTCAAAAGCATTTTGTAGGATCGAATTAGCTTATAGGACAGGGGGAGGTCGAGACATGGCCGAGCATGATTTGCGCGCTGTTGCGTTCCCCACGCTTAACGAGGCACAGATCGAGAAGCTGGGGAGCTGCGCAGGGGCGTTTCTGAAGAAGTACCCGGACGGACAAACGCTCTTCAAGGTCGGCGAGCGAGACTTCAAGTTTTTCGTCGTCAAGTCCGGTGAGGTCGAGATCATTGACGAATCCGGCGACACGCCGAAGACCGTCACGATTCATCGGCCCGGAGAGTTCACCGGCGAGGTGGCGCAGCTTACCGGCAGCCCTGCTGTCGTCAGCGCCATCGCACGTGGAGATACCGAAGTGTACGAAATGTCAGCCGAGTCTGTGCGACAGTTTCTAAACACGTACCCGGATCTGGCTGACATTATCTTGCAGGCGTTCATTGCCAGGCGGCAGCTCCTCCGAGAGTCCGGGAACTTCACCGGCCTGCGCGTGATTGGATCTCGCTACTCGCAGGATACCTTCCGAATTCGCGATTTTCTTTCCAGGAACCGGATACTGTTTACATGGCTTGACTTGGAGACCGATCCTCAAGTGGGCCAATTGCTCAAGCGCTTCGGAGTCACCGAAGCCGAAACGCCTGTGGTTGCATGCGCAGGAACGCTGCTCCTGCGCAACCCGTCGAATCGCGAACTCGCTGAAGCGATAGGCATCCGTCAACCGCTGGAGCAAACAATGTACGACTTGGTCGTGGTTGGAGCGGGGCCGGCAGGGCTGGGAGCGGCGGTTTACGCTGCCTCCGACGGACTCAATGTGGCCGTGCTGGAGCGAACGGCGCCCGGGGGTCAAGCCAGCCGCAGTATGCTCATCGAGAACTACCTCGGTTTCCCCACGGGCATAACGGGCAGTGAACTGGCGGACCGTGCTGTCCTTCAGGCAAACAAGTTCGGGGCTCGTTTGCCCGTCGCCTCACAGGTTGCAAGCTTGAAATTCGAAAACGCGTACTCGATCCTGCAGCTCGACGGCGGCGAAACGGTTACCGCGAAGTGTCTGCTGATCGCAACCGGGGCCGACTACCGGCGCCTGAATGTCGACGGGTGCGACCGGTTCGAGGGATGCGGTGTCTACTACGCCGCGACTCCCAACGAGGCGCAGTCGTGCCAGGAATCGGACGTGATGGTCGTTGGTGCTGGCAACTCTGCCGGCCAGGCGGCCGTGTTTCTCGCCAGGCGCACTCGCAAAGTGTTGCTGCTGGTCCGCGGTGACGATCTGCACAAGAGCATGTCCAGCTATCTGGCGCAGCGGATTGAGAAGACTCCCAATATCGAGGTACTCTGCAACACGACGGTGAGGCGGATGTCTGGCGATCGCTACCTGCACTCGGTAGAGATAGTCAACAACAGGACCGGAGAGGTGCGGACGCTGGAAACCCCGGCGCTCTTCAGCTTTATCGGCGCCGTGCCGCGGACCGATTGGCTGCCCAAAGAAATCGAGACGGACTCTTGGGGGTTTATTCGCACCGGTCCGGCTTTGACGCAGTCGCTTTGGGCTGCGCGGCGCTCGCCGTTTTTGCTGGAGACGAGCTGTCCCGGCGTATTCGCTGCGGGAGATGTTCGATCGGGTTCGGTCAAGCGCGTCGCCTCCGCCGTCGGCGAGGGGGCGATGGCGGTGGAGTTTGTGCA
>DATDBU010000048.1:0-69110 GCA_036524675.1 Chthoniobacterales bacterium
ATCTCGCCAGACATCCCTTTCCTTCTGTAGGTTCATGGCTGGCGGCTGGGTTGTTTGATTTTTCCTTATGAGGCGTCCTGCTTCATTACCGTCCTGTTTATTCGTTTCTTTCAGGTTGTAAAGCTATTTACCGAAGTAGAATTAACAAGTTGGCATCCAGCAGGATCATTTTAGGCGATCCTCTTCGATGTGGGCGAGCACCGCGGCGATGTCATCGAAATTGCCGGCCAGGGGCGGTCCATGATCCACCACGCGGGTTACAAAGGTGCGAGGCGCCTGAACACTTCCGCGAGTTTCGAGGCCTTTGCGGAGGGCTTCATTAACGGCCTGTTTCAAGCTCAGGCCGCGTTGTGCGCGCATCCGTTCGAGAGCGCATGCCACATCCGGATCGAGAGTTAGCGTCGTTCTCATACACCAAAAACAATCAAAGTCTCGCCCACTCCAGATCGGCATTTCAGTTTACCAACCCAATCACCAACTCAACCGCCCGTGGAAACAACAAAGGCTGCCAGCAAATTTGCCAGCAGCCTTGTTGAAATACCGCGCTTTATTTTCCGGCGCAATAATCAGCCCGCCAGTTGGCCGCGCATCTCGGCCGCATACTGATCGGCATTGAGGCCAGTCAGCAGGTGCAGAACGCGGTCGGGCAGTTTCACAACGGCTTCAACGCCGGCGGCTTTCAGAGCAGCCTCGTCAAGGACGCCATTGGTCGTAACAACACGTAGCCGAGTCTCGGCGCATGCGTCCACCCGGGCGACATTCGCCTTGCCTCCAAGCGCCGCAATAAGGGCGCGGGCTTTTTCGGCGGCCAGCGGGTCGCGCAATTTTGGCTGAATGCCCGCCTGTGCAGGCGCTTTGACCGGAGACGGTTCTTCGATCTCGTCCGCTTCGGGTCCTGCAGTTTTCAGGTAATCGCCGATCTCAGTTTTCAACACGTCGGAGCGTGTGCCAAAGATGGCCTGGACGCCGTCGCCCACCATCACAACACCCGCCGCGCCGAGCGCCTTCAATTTCGCTGCATTGACCGTCGCAGGATTCTTGAGCTTCACCCGCAGACGCGTGATACACGCATCCAGGTTCACGATATTGCTTCGGCCGCCGAGCGCGCGGACGATGGCTAGGGCGAAAGTGTCGCCGCCTGCCGAGTGTGCGACTGCCGCTTCATCCACCGCTTCGCGGCCCGGAGTGAGCAATTTGAATTTCCGGATGCAAAAGGTGAAAACGCCAAAATAGAGGAGCGCCCAGAGCGGGCCCAGAACAAAGAGCCAGAGGGCATGCGTCGATTTCGGGAACAGCACGACGTAATCGATCAGACCATGCGAAAAGGTGAACCCATGCTTGATGCCGAGCGTGATGCACAGGAAATAAGCAGCTCCTGCCAGTAGCGCGTGAATGCCATAGAGCACCGGGGCAACAAACAAAAACGCAAACTCAATCGGCTCGGTAATGCCGGTGAGGAACGCCGTCAGTGCGGCGGAAATCATGATGCCGGCAACCTTCGCCCGGTTTTCTGGACGGGCCGTCAGAATCATCGCGAAAGCCGCAGCGGGCAGCCCCCACATCTTGAAGAGATAACCGCCTGTCATGTTGCCAGCCGTCGGATCACCCGCAATAAAGCGTGCGATTTCCCCATGCACCTCTTTGCCCGTGCTCGGGTCCATGAAGTCGCCTGCCTGGAAAAAGAACGGAACATTCCAAACGTGGTGCAAACCAAAAGGGATCAACGCGCGTTCGACGACACCATAGAGAGTGAACGCGATGGCAGGCTGCCCATGCACGGCCCAGTTCGAGAAGGCTTTGATCGCGTTTCCGATCGGCGGCCAGATGAAACTCAAAATGACGCCGGCGACGATGACGGCAAATGCCGTGATGATCGGCACGGAACGTTTACCGGCAAAAAAGCCGAGATAGGCAGGCAGCTGTATTTTATAAAATCGGTTGAAGACTGAGGCCGCTATCAACCCCACGATGATGCCGCCAAAGACCCCCGTTTCTATCGAGGGAATACCCATTACGGGTGTAACATCGATCCCTCGCAGCTTTGCACAGACTCCCAGCGTGGCAAGGAACACGGCAAACCCGACGGTGCTCGCCAGGGCGGCGACACCATCATTGTCGGTCAGACCGATGGCGACACCGATGGCGAAGAGGAGCGGCAGATTGGAAAAGATGGCGCCGCCAGATTGCGCCATGATCTGAGAAACGATTGTCGGCAGCCACGAAAAGTTCGCGCTGCCAACACCCAGCAGAATGCCCGCCACGGGTAGCACCGAGACGGGTAGCATCATGCACTTACCGATCTTTTGAAGATAGGAAAAGGCGTTGGAAAATAGGGACATGGAGTTGGAAAGTTAGGATTCGATTTCGGAAAGAAGAGCGCGAACCTCGGCGCCTGTGCGACATTTCAGAGCGCGCTGCGCGAGCTCCTGACAACCCGCGTACGAAAGGCGGCGGATCTGAGCTTTGATCGTGGGTATCGACGGAAGGCTAACACTGAGTTCGTCTACGCCGAGGCCGACGAGAATCGGCACGGCCTGTGAGTCGCCAGCAATTCCGCCACAGACCCCGGTGAATCTCCCGTACTTGCGCGCGCCTTCAACAGTCATCGCGATAAGACGAAGCAGACCAGGGTTCAGAGCGTCCACCTTGGGAGCGAGCTTTGGATGGCCGCGATCCATCGCGAGGGTGTACTGCGTCAGATCGTTTGTGCCGATCGAGAAGAAATCTGCTTCTTCAGCGAATATATCCGCCATGACGGCGACAGCCGGAATCTCCACCATGATGCCACAGGGCATCGGAGGAATTCCAAGAGCGTCGGATTCCTCAGCCAGGATCGCTTTCGCATCCCGCAGTTCTGCCACGGTCGCTATCATCGGGAACATGATGCGGACCTTTCCGAATTGGGAAGCCCGGAGAAGCGCACGAAGCTGAGTGCGAAGGATTTCGGGCCGGTCTAACCCTACACGGATGCCGCGTTCGCCCAGGAAGGGGTTATCCTCTTTTGGGATTGGCAAATAAGCCAGCGGCTTGTCGCCTCCGACATCCAAGGTTCGGATAATCACGGGACTACCCGCACCAACGGCGAGGATGATAGCCTTATATTCTTCGAATTGCTCGTCCTCGCCTGGCGCTGAGGAGCGCTCCATAAACAGAAACTCCGACCGTAGCAATCCAACGCCATCCCCGCCCAGCCCTGCGACCTGATCGGCATCTTTAAGGCCACCGATATTTCCGGCGACTTCGACATGGTGCCCATCGGTGGTCTTGGCTGATTCAAACGCATGCGCGAGATCTTCTTTCCGTTGCTGTTCGTGACGGATTTGTGCCTCGCGCAGCTGTGTCATTTCTTCCGGAGAAGGATTGAGCCGGAGGGTTCCCTTGCTGCCATCAAGAATGACCGGCGTGCCATTGGGAAGGTCCAGCGCCCGGGCTTCAATGCCCGCCAGGGCCGGGATGCCAAGCGAACGCGCGAGGATCGCGACGTGTGACGTAGCGCCGCCCCGGACGGTGGCAAAACCCATAACCTTTCCGCGCTCCATGACGGCCGTGTCGGACGGCGTAAGGTCTTCGGCAATCAGAACAGCATTTGCAGGATAGGATGGGGCTTCGCGTTTAACACCGGTTAGGAACTCCAACACGCGCTCGCCGACATCCCGAAGGTCGTTGGCGCGTTGCGCCAGAAGCTGATTGCGCAACGCCGCAAGTCGCTCGGCGTGTGCGTGTACGGCGTTCTTCCAAGCGAAAGCGGCGCTTTTTCCTTTAGCAATCGCCGAGTTAGCGATGTCGATCAGATCAGGGTCCTCAAGCAATTCAGAGTGCGCGGCAAAAATCGCCGCTTTCGCTGGATCCGACCGGCCATGCAGCTGTGCGCGCAAGGCTTCCAGCTGTCCAGCTGCCTTGTCGATGGCATCGTCCAACAATCGTCGTTCCTGGTCGGGCGTGCCTCCGTGTTCCTTCACTTCGATTTCCACATGGCGCACCTGATAAACCTCGCCGACCGCGAGCCCGGACGATGCCGCCACTCCTTGAATCAAGTTCGGATCGACATCCTTGGGTCTGGGTGCGGGGGCTGAGATCGGCTCCATGGTAGTCGTCGCAAGCGCAGGCGCGGGGACGCAACCTTCGTCACCAAGGCCTTCCGCAATCAGCGGAGCGAGTTTATCCACCGCTTCCCGCGCATCGGGTCCCTTGGCAACGAGCACTACTTTGTCGCCGTTTGCCGTGTCGAGCGCGAGCAACGCGGTGACACTTCGCGCGTTGGCGGACCGATCGCCAAGCTGCATCCGGATCTCGCTCTTGAACGTCCTGGCGATGCTGCTCAACACCGCCGCCGGCCGGGCATGCAAGCCGTTCGGATTCGGAAGAATAATGGCGTCGGAGGTCACTACGGGGCCCGCTTCGCCTTTCTCCGCTGCAGCTGCCCCATTGAGAGTAAGGGTCAACACGGGCGTCTCGCCTACCTTTGCGGTTCCGGAGCCATAGACGGTGCCGGTAACAATTTCGCCATTGGCAATGATGATTTCGGTCAGCAGGCTTTTGGCATTTGTCGCCACGTAATCGAGGTCGAACTCGATCAAGGGCGCACCCGTCTCGACTTTGTCACCCACTTGGGCTCGGGATGTAAAACCCTGCCCCTTCAACGAAACCGTATCGATGCCGACATGCATGAGCACCTCGACACCGCCGGCTGTTTTTAATGTGACCGCATGACCGGCGGCATGCCGCTGCAGGATTTCTCCCGGACAGGGTGCGCGCAGGATATTGTCGGTCGGATCGATCGAAATCCCATCACCAGCCAGCTTTTGTGAAAAGACCGGATCGGGAACGCGTTCCAGGGGATAAATCACGCCGGAAACCGGCGCGAGGAGGATAAGTTGATTGTCGCTCACGGTATTGATTGGAGTTACTGGTTTGCCGCGAAAAATGTTTTCCGGCGAGACTTTATTGGCGGTTTATCTGCCGTTCGGAAAGCAATTTCCAAAAGAGTACGGATTCTTATCGTCATTCCCTAATGAGGCAGGGCGTTTCGGAATCAGCACATATCGCTGATGTGACGTGTCATCGCCCTCGGCAGCTGATCCATCGGAAAACAGCATTTGCTCCAAGATGGAACACAGCCGGCCAGAAGAGGTCAAGAATCGATGCACCCGATTCGCTGACGTACGCACGTTGTCGGGAATTGCCTTGCGGAATGCCGAGTCACATACACATGCAAGGCGCTTCACGGACCTCCGCAACAGGTTGACCCCTGGGACCGTCGTTCAACACCCTGGGAATGGCCGTCGAGCTGAACATCCAGGCTAAGACTGTTTGACCGTGATCCTAGCAGGCAGAATTCATATTTCGCGGTCGCCGAGATGACTCATGGCAGGATCCCAACTTCCAATTCTGACAGCACCGCCATCAGTTCGGGGTGTCGCCTCAGCTTCACTGCGGGGCCATACACCAGCCCGTTTCCGTGCTTCTCTTCACGATGCCACAAGACTTGGGGCAAAAGCGCTTCATCAGATACCTCGGGGAATAAATGCGGTCGGCGAAAGACAGCGAGGTTACGCCGGGTGTGATCGTGCCGCGAGACATAGGCGATTCCGCCGATGGTCGCGGGATGCGCACCCAATCGGAACGCCCACTCCCGCGCTGCCATGTGGCCGCCGGAAAGAAGTTGCAGGTCTGTGCCAATTTTCGAGAGCGATAACCCTTCGGTCTCGAACACCATGGTTTCGGGCAGGGCGATCAGGCTCACCCACCGTGCATCCAACTCGCTTTGAGTGATCGATCGGTTGGGGCTGCCGACCGGTCCCCAGTGGTCGTCGAAAATTTCTAGCATGGCACCTGCGAGCGATCCGCCGATGTAGAGGGTTCCCGGACCCAGTTCAGGGTCAAAACGGGTGCGGCCGCGCTGGCTGAAGAAAACCGCCGGAAAAGGCTTTCCAGCTTTCGTATCGGTGGAGTGCAACCGGTAGAAGATACCCGCTACGGGCTTGCACCATTTGGCTAGCGGCAGATTGTCAAATTCCGCGGCTGCTGGCGGAGGCTGAAGCTTACCAGGTATTTTCTTCGGCATGAAGCTTCGCGTGGACGAGCACTTTTTCTACCTCGCCCGCGCGCAGCAAGTCCAGGGGAGTGCGGTTCGCCAGCTGATCTCGCGGACCGAGAAAATAACGCATCACACGCCATTCATCCTGACTGCGGAAGGCTTGCAGCAGCTCCTGCACTCCTGGAAGTAGCGCTCCCGCAGCATTAAATTGCCACTTGGGGTAATGGAATCGGTTCCTAGCATCTTTCCACCACACGATGCGATGTTCCGCCCGCCGCTTGTGCAAATTTGCCGGGGTCAGACCGAAACGAGCTTCGAGCTCAGTTCCGATCCACGCGCCGCCTTCCGCCTGCTGCATCAGCGCGACCGCTTTGCGACCCGTCTCGAAGGGGTCGAATGCTTTTGGGAGCGATTTCGCTGGTGCAGGCACCGCTTTCCCAGTCGGCATTGCTTCCTCATCACCGAACGTTACCTTTTTTCCGTTGATGAACACACGGAAGGCCAGCTCTTTGGAACCGCTCTTTGATTGAAGTTTCGCAATCTGGGCGGCGATCTTCTGCGTGAGCGCATTCAGAGCGCCGGAGACTTTCGCTTTGCGGGGCAAACGGTTGCCTTTGGCAACTTGATGCGCCTTCTTGCGAGAAACATCTGGCATGGTTCGAGCCTAATCAACACAATCAACACAATCAACTGGATCAACCCTTTTTCGTGCTGTTCCATCATTTTCCTACTTCCAAGGCTCGATCTGTCTGGGTTCCTCTGGGGCGATCTTCAGGCAACAGCACCAGCTCGTGTCTCACAACCAAAGCGGACTTATCACCAAACCATCATCCGCGGACCCCATGCCCCGCGCCAGCGCCATGCCATATCGTCGTTCATCTGCGCCGCCTGATAATAGTTCTCCGAGATATTCTTCTGAACGGCGAGCTGCTGATATTTTTGGTACTCGGCTTCGCCGCCTACCCAGGCAACGCCTTTCTTTTCATCCTTGTAGGCGTAAAAGATTTTGCCGTCGATGGTGCCCCGCTGGACTTTGTACGCCGGCGTCGCCGCATAGAGCGCCTGCTGTTGGGGCGTCTGGGGTGTGCGTATGCGGAAACCTGCGGCGGCAAGCAGCGACTCCTGGTTCGATGCATCGAGGCTCGCGCAACCCGCGACGAACAGAGTCAGCACGCACAGCGAAGTCAGCAAAGGAAAGAGGATAGTTTTAAAGAAACTCGTTTTCATAATTCACGTTGAGAAAGGGAGGGTTTGTCGTTAGCCATTCCGACACTGGCTGAAAGCAGGAAAGCGCCTCAATGACATGGATATCTCTATGGTGATCCGACGGGGAAAACCAGCGCATTGATCTGAGCTCGCTACGTTTGCGTGGGGCGGGACGCCGGGTTAGCATGGGACATGCGGACGCAGCCGAATTCCACGCTGATCGAAGGAATAGTCACCGACATCCGGGCGGATGACGGAGGCATCGGCTACGAAGTGAGCCTTTCGACGAAGGCGAATGTGTCGCGGGAAAAGCAGCGGGATTTCATCCGCCCAGCGCCGGGCAGGGAGATCAAGCTTTTTTGTTTAGAAGCGCCTGGGGAAGTTCGCGTTGGCGATCTGGTGCGCGCCCAAGCAGAACTCCTGGGCGGACCGAAGGGACAGCGGGTAGTACTGCAGGAAATCGAAAAGTTGTAAGCAATTCTGTTTCGTAGCTGCGCGCGGAACATGGAAGGTGGAACAAGCCTTCTACTCTTCTACGGAGACGTTCTGGTTATTTTGGCTTTGAGCGTGGCCAGTTCCGGGTTCTGGCCCAGTGCGATGCTGCTCAGCCGAATGCCACTGGGCGAGCCGTCGTTGGCACGTGTCGAGGGTGTCGTGGAGTCATCGATCGCCGTTACCTTTTTCGATCCCGGAAAGGGATCGCCTTTGTCGCCTTTCCTGCCGAACTCAAGATCTCGTTTTCCGTCGGCCTGCACGAGGCCCACCTTGTAGGCCAGCGGATTGGTGTTACCCGATTGGCGTTCGTCAACGTGCCAGACAAGCAGACCGCCTCCCGGGAGTTCGCTGTCTCGCCCGCTCTTCGGGCGGTGTTCGAGCAGGAAATACTCCGGCGAGGAAGTTGCGGCGTTTTTCGCGAGCCGATGGCAATGGGTTTTGCTCTCGGCGATGGCAGCTAGTTTTAGCGATTTTCCAGCAATGGATTTGGAAACGTTTCTGGGCTTTATCCAGCCGAGCTGGGCGAGGCACCAACAGGACATGCGCGTAGGTTTGTCTCCCTCCCCACCCCACGACCCACCGCCCATAAGGCACCACTCGCCGGCGCCCGACGATCGGTATGAGGTATCGTAAAGATCGGGCAAGCCAAGCACATGGCCAAATTCATGGGCAAAGACTCCGACGCGTCCATCCTCCGGCTCCGTGGAGTAGGCGTAGACTCTCACGCCTTGATTCATAAAAGGCTGAGGAAGCACCCATTTGTGGGACCAAATCTTGTCTGGACGAAGAGTCGGGTCGGGCTCGGCTTCCGCTCCGCCACCGGCGTGGATGAGAAAAATACCGTCTACGTAACCGTCGCCGTCAGTATCGAAACGCTGAAGGCTGTCGGTTTTACAGAATTCCGTAAGTGCGTCGACGAGGAGGCCGGGAGTGTTATCAGGGAAATTGCTTCCCATGCCGCTTTCACCAGCGGTGTAATCGCTGTAGGCCCTCGGAACGCGGACGTATCCGATGGCTTCTCCTGTAACCGTGAGCGCACTGTAGGAAAGGTCCTTATAGATCGACGTCATCGAACCCGGATTGGTGGCATCGAAAAGCATCGCCTGAAAATCCGTCGCCGGGCGTGTTCCCGGATTGTCCGCGAAATCCACGAGGAGCGCGAGCGCGTGCAGTGTCCGCGAGGCGGGAGCAGGCGCACGCGATGCAGCGCGGACAGTTGCCTGCCGTTCGAGCGGAACCGGAGCGGGCACGTCCGGAGGATAAAAGACGCCGTCGTTGAGGCCGATCGTATTGATGCGTTCGGTGCCGATGAGACCCATGGTTCGTCCGAGACGGATGTCGGCCGGGGATAGCGCGCCGGCATTTCTAATTTGCTGTTGAATGCTGGCTATGACGTTCGGATTGGCCAGACAAGCCGTTGGCCCGAAGTCATAATGGTGAAAAGCATGAGGATTCACGGCCATTCAAATTCAAAACGTTATCTCCCGATGATCCACGCAAGTGGGCCATAAACCTACACCCGCGGCTGGTGCAAAGCTGGTGGCGTCGGCCTTGTTAACCCGAGGAGTTTTCTTGCCAACACAGCCACTTCCTCCGCAGAGGAAACCAACCCTGCCCCCTGCCCGAAGTCATCATGAGAGGGCAAATCTTGAACCTTCGCAAATAGACAGGGATTCGGCTTTGCAAATATGTCTTCGGGATACCCCATTCGAGGCACAAACACCGGCAAATTCCGTTCCGCCATCGCCAAAAAGCCGGTGCTCTTTTCCCAAACCGCATACGGATGCCCGCTTATTCCCGCATCCGCTCCCCATAACCAATGGTCGATCGACTCACTGGTCACTTGCCCCGGGTATTGGATGTCGATTTGCCACCATTGAGCCTGGATGAAGTCCCTGATGGTGCCGACGGCTGCATCTTGTTTGAGTCCGAGAATCACCCAGACCGCTCTGCGTTGACGATTCTTCGCTTCTGCCACAAGATCCTTCACGGCCGTCTGCCAATCCCAGTAATCGAGGATTAGATTGCCCAGGCTGACAACGACAAACGCGCTGGAACGGTCCGCGACCTGCGAACTCACATATTCCCGCCCTGCCTCCTGCGAGCCCACCGGAATCGTGCCGGTGTTTGGAAGCAGCTCGCAGGCATACCCCTCCTCAGTGATCATATGCTGGTAGCGTTTATTCGTCGTCGCAATGGTTGTAGGCTCGAGACTGCCGACCAGTCTCCGGAACCGCCATTTTTGAATCATCTGATGTTCACGCTCGTGCAAAGTGATCGAATAGCCTGCAATTGACTCTCGCCAGGGCTCGTGGACCCACCAGACAGTGGGAATACGGGTACGCCCAAACTTCGCGACACATTTTCGCTCCCATCGAAGGACCCTATGATCCAGCCAACAAAAGACGGCTCCATCTATATTCTCGAAGCCTATGTGCCCAAAGAAATCGTCGATTTCAGGGAATACCCGTATCCTGCTGGATTCGGGTGCGGAAGAATGATGGCACAAGACCCCGGCCCCCGGGTCTGCCTCCAAAATCCGGTCAAGAACGTCAGAAACCCCACATCCGCCCGGATTGTAATCAAAAAAAACGTAGAAGATCATAGTGCAGCAAAAGCGGTTAAACGGGTCTTTCTTAATAACCGACGCTGGCAACGCGGACCAGCTCCAAATTCGGCAATCGCCGTTCGCGCGCCAAGAAACTCTGGCGATTCTCTTGCGTTCGACGTGCGGCTTCACACCTGCGAATGCCGTTCGCCTGGCCAATCCGTTCCGCCTGTGGAAGCAACGGGCGATTCGGTCCCGGACAGCCTCTATTTCATTTCATCTCCGAGGTGATGCTACCCGGGAGCGAAGTTCTGGCGCTACAGAAAACGGATGCGGTCCGCCAACGATGTTAGTTCTTGTCCTCGCGTAGTGAGATTCCCTCCGTAGAGATCCATGCCGAAGACACCCGCACCGGCCACCATTCGTATTCGTTCGTTACAACGCTGTCGCCGGTGACTTCAACGCGTGTTTCAGCTAGGAGGCAGGCAATGATGTTGTCGCCCTGCACGGTAGGCGACTTGCGCAAGTTCAAGCCATCCACGCCTGCGTAGGTCACAACAGCGGGATGCCCCGAAAGCAGAGTGGTGGTCGTCAAGGGACGCAGCATCTGAAATTCGGGCTCATTGAAATTCCGAGCCGCAAGCCATCCTGGATCAATCGATATACGTTTCCAACCGCCTTTCGAACTTTCAAGATAAACCCTGGATCCCCGACGCAAGGCGCCCATCTTTTCGGAACCACGATCCGCTGCTTTGAAGAGCGGAATCGGCGCGTCATCCTGCGTTTGCAAAACTACCTCCCGCACGTTCGGCAAAGAGCGTGTGCCAGTGAAGAAGAAATAAACTGCCACCATTCCGATGAAAGCCGCCAGACTAGCGCCCGTCAGAAACAGCCAGGGGCGTCTTCGGGCAGGCGGAATTGGCGGGTTCGACTGACGCGGAATGTTTTGGACGGGGACCTGCGTCGCAGCAGGGATCTGCGCCAGCAAACGCTTGAGGTGATCTACGAGCAAATGAAGTTGGGAGCGCAAATCGCGCCCGGAATGTAGTTCGGCGGCGTTGCGAAAAGCCAATTTTCGGATTGAGGAAGGCAGCAGCTTGTCCGAAGGCATGGCAGCGCCGTCGGTGAGAATCGGAATTACCGGTATGCCACGTTCGAGCGCAGCTTCCAGTTCAATTCGCACGAAATCATCCGATGCATCGATGCGCCGCGTTCCGTCGGATGATTTGCTCGCCAGCCAGTCAGCTCCGATCAACGCCAACAGGATCTGACACTCGGCAACGGCGGCGCCGATATGGTCGCGGAAATCTACGCCGAGCGGGATGTTATCTACATCCATAAATACCGAGTTCTCGCCGAACTGCGCTTTCAACGCATCGGCCAGAATGGTCGCCACATATCCGGTCTCGCTGCGCCGGTAAGAAATGAAAATCTGCGCCATAAGAGCGGCCTCCCACCCAAATTGTATCCGCAGAGTTTTCGGTTCAAAGCTGAAATGCGTTACACGCGCTTCTTGGCAGCTCAATCGCTCCCGTAGTTCAACTCCAACAAGGGGACCGCATTAGGCGGTGCTTCCGCGCGTGTGAGCATGCCGTTCACGAGTTCGCCGCCATCAACATCCGCTACCACACGGCTTCGACGATGGCTCCCTCCTTCACGAAATAACGTTGGGCGAAACTGCCGCCATTGATCGCAAGTTCCAGCAATCCACTCGAACTGGCGACGGCGAGTACCTCATTCGGATTCGCCGCGGCGTAATAGGCGCGAAGACACACATCGATTCCTGCGCAGCGCAGCCGCACCGCGCCTTTGGCGGCGGCTTCCAACGGAAGAGCCTCGGCTGGCACATTCGTGATAGCGTTGCCAAAGCGGTCCACATACACGACTTCACCAGTGATTCGCTGTCCGTCATGCACGATCGCCGGCCACGAAATCCGCAGGAAATCGCTGATCGATTCGCCGACAGCCGAGAACGCTGCACCACCCGCCAGCCGTGCTGCAACCGGAGCGAACACATCCCGGCCGTGAAATGTGCGGCTCACCGGTTGAAGAAACCAGTCGTCATTGGAAATTTCGCGCACATCCTCAAGCTGCGCATCGCGGACCGCCCACGAGAGCACACCATTATCGGGGCCGAGAAAGAATGCGTCGTTCGTGCGCAGCGCAATTGCGCGGCGGTGACTGCCAACCCCGGGGTCCACGACAGCTACGTGAATGGTTCCCTCCGGAAAATAGGGCACCGCCGCAGCCAACGCGAAAGCCCCGCCCCGCACGTCGCCAGGCGCCACTTCGTGGGTAATGTCGATCACGTTGGCCTCCGGCACCAGCCGTGCAATGACACCCTTCATCGTCCCAACAAACCAATCGCGACTTCCAAAATCCGTCGTGAGCGTGATCACCCGCATACACACATTCGAGACACGACATTGTCACTATGGCAAGCTCACACGGCGTAAAAGCCTCCATAAATCGTCCTAACAACACAAATTCAATTTCCCTCCGCCTGTTCCTAAGCACTAAAGTTGGGAAACGTCCGCTTTATCGTCAGTTGGGAATGGACATTCGTGATTTCGCGCCCGCTTCGCTTCGGAGTGCGGCTGCGAATGGAGCGTCCGGCAAAGCGCAAAATCCCACACGCTAACGTGTCGACTCCTCCTTTGTAAACTGCGACAGCCTGTGTGCCGCCTTGAGCTTGACTTTTGAAGTATCCCGGGCAGCTTTTCCTAACTATCGAGGGCGACTTCCTTAAGCGCACCGCCTGAATCGGACGCTCATCCAAGCGGTGAATACGGAACATCCAGTGCAATCATTGAAAAGCGGGAATAGTCATTCAGCGGCGGAGCTTCCACCGCCGCTGTCTTCGGATTTGGCGGCACTCCGCCTAAGCTCCGCAGGGCACGCGATGACGGTGGATGAATTGCAGACTTCACTGAAAGGGCGTGGCGTCGCGATGCTTCTTCTTCTGCTTGCGCTGCCGTTTTGCTTCATTCCGGTTCCTGGCTTATCAACCCCATTTGGCGTTGCAGTCTTACTGATAGGTGTCCGGATTGCCTTTCGACAGAAGCCGTGGCTGCCTAAGTTTATCCGACAAAGGAGCATCTCCGCGCCCCGCCTTGTTAAGGTGCTCGCCGGCGGCATTCGGTTCGCCAAACTAATGGAAAAGGTTGTTAAGCCTCGGATGCATTTCCTGCATAGCTGGCCGGGAGCCATGAATCTAATTGGTCTAGGCATTGCCGCTGGGGGCCTGCTGCTTTTGCTACCGCTGCCGATTCCTTTCAGTAACCTCGTGCCTGCTTGGGCCGTTGTGCTCTTAACCGCAGGAATGATGGAGAGGGACGGTCTAATGGTGCTGCTCGGTCACGCGATGACACTCGTCTCATGGGCCGCCATCTTCTTTGCCTGGCTTTTTGGCGCGGAAGGCATCCAAAAGCTCTTCAAGATGTTGTTTTGATCGCGACCGTCGGGTAACTGCCAAGTTTCCCAAGTGTTGCCGTTACCGGGCGTAGAGCGGCCAGAAGACTGGAATTAACATCAACACGATCGGAATAAGGATCAGGGTCAGCCCTCCGCCGACTTTCACAAAATCCAGGAAACGGTATTTGCCGGGGCCATAAACAAGGATGCACGCGGGCTCCAGCGGAGCGATAAACGAGATCGAAGCCGCCAGCATAATCGCAATCGCGAACGTTCGCTCCTGGACGCCGAGCGCCCGAGCCGCGCTCATCGCCACGGGGAGGACAACCAGGGCGGCGGCGGCGTTGGACATCGGTTGCGTGAGCACAATAGTCAGGACGAAAAAGCCGGCCATCACGGACATCACGCCGAGCGGCGAGAGCACAGCGACAACCCAATGGGCTAGAAGCGCCGCAGCGCCGGTTTTTTCCATCGCGGTTCCGAATCCGGTCATGCCGCCGATGAGCAGCAGCAAGCGCAAGTCAATGACCGCGCGTGCTTTCTCGATACTGATGCCGCGCAGCAGCACCGTCACGAGGGCAGCACCGAGAAACGCAATCGGGAGTGGCACCCAATCGGAAGCACCGGCACCGATGGCGGCGGCAAATGCACCGGCGACGTAAAGCCTCTTCCTCGTCTCGCCACCTGGCCGGCGGTGTTCGTCGAGAACTGCGAGGCCACCGACACCCCGGAGCATCTCAACACGGTCCGCCGGGCCTTCCACCAACAGCAGATCGCCTAGCAACAGCGGCACGTCGCCGACTCTCTCGCGCAGTGACTGGCCGCGACGATGAATGGCAAGAACGAGCAAACCGAACCGCTTACTGAAGTCAGCCTGCTTCAATGTTCGCCCGATCAGGTTCGAGTACGGTGCAATGAGCACCTCGGCGATTTTCAGCGGGGTCTTGCCTAGTTGAAGCTTATCAAGGTCGAGTTTACCTCGGATTTCTATCCCCTCGACTTTCTTCATCTTCATCAGGGTGTCCACCTGGCCCTCGACCAGCAGGGTGTCTCCCTGCTGAATCAGCACCTGTGAACCCGGAGCGAGTTTATCGTTGCCGCGAATCAGGCCCAGTATCCGAAAATCCGGGCGAGCAAGCTCCCACTCGACAGTAGTCCGCCCGATCAGCGGTGAAGCTGGCAGCACCACGATTTCGCTCAGGTAATCCCGCAAGGCGTAAGCCGCAACGGGGCTTTCCTCTTTGTGATCGGGTAGAAAGCGCTGACCGATCAGAACCATGTAGGCGATCCCTACGGTCACAATCACGAGGCCGATCGGCGCGATTTCAAACAGTGCCAACGGTTGAAGCTGCGACTTCGCAATATAGCCGCTGACGGCGACATTGGTCGAAGTTCCGATCAGCGTGCAAGTGCCGCCAAGGATGGACGCAAAAGCCAGTGGCATCAGCAACCGCGAAGGACTGGTCTTCGCGTTTCTCGCCATACCGATCACCGGTGGCACAAGCATCGCCGCCACCGTCGTGTTGTTCATAAATGCCGAGATGCTGGCTGCGCTCCCCATTAGGAGGAGGAGGAGGCGTTTTGGACCAGCTCGGCCAAGCATCACCAGCCGCTCGCCAACGGCATCCAGCAAGCCCGTCTCCTGCAACGCGCCACTGATCACGAAGATCGAACCCAGGATGATGATGATGTCACTGCTGAAACCGCCGAATGCTTCCGCGGTCGTAAGCACACCGCTGCCCACCAGCACCACGATACACAGCAGCGTTATGACGTCGGCGGGAAGTTTCTCCGTGGCAAACAGCACGATGGCCAGCACCAGCAAGCCGAGGACCAAAGCGATTTGCATGCGCTCACATTATCGAGGCACGGGGCAGCTTGCCACGAACCTTCGCCGAAGCTTGCACGAAGTTTATGTTATCGGTCATCGCATTCGCAGTTGGAGCGAGCATCGAAGCGTCCTCGGTGATGGGACTGTGCCGGATATCGAGAGAGCGCAATGCGCTGCGGTAGGCGTCGTCTGAAGGAAAGAAAAAATCGAATCTCGGCAAATCCACTTCAGCCCCGGGCTCGATGCCAACGCGTCCCTAATTCGGCACCTTTGGCCCGACATCGCCGCCTGTTTGTCGGCGGCGATGTCATGCGATCGAAGATCGAGTTTTTCGGGCTGGTCGGTGTCATGGCAGAGCGGGAATGACGTCCACTCCTCGCAGGCCAAAAAGCGACGCGGCGGCGAGGAAGTGCCGGTCGTTGGAATAGACGTCGGTGAAACCATTTGCGGCCGCGCAGGCGAGGTGAAGGGCGTCGGCGGCTCTGAGAAAGGTGGATCGGGGGGAGGCGCGCAGAACTACCTCGATGCGTTCAAAAGCGGCGTCGTTCAAGGAAAGGAGCCGAATCCGCCCGGCGCGGCACTCATCGAGAAACTGCTCGTGCAATTCGATGAGAAGATCGTCCGATGCGAGCCGTTCGCGGCGGTGACGAAGGATAATCGTGGAAAATTCCGCCCGGGCATGGCTTGCCGAGGCAACCCAATCGTGCCCGACGGGGAGTTGCTGGACGACTTCGTGACCGCGTTCCTGCGAATAAAGGCGGAAGAGGTAGCTGGAATCGAAGTAGAGCATCACCGCGAGATCGCCTCTTCACGCGAAGAGCGATCTTCGGAGATGATGACGGTGGAATCGGTGCCGCTGGAAAACGCACCCGCCTTCAATGCGGCGGCATAGCCGGGCCGCAGTTTGCGATTGGCCCAGTAGGATTTTTCCGGAACGGCGGGGGTGGGCGCGGCCTTAAGTTCATGCTCCAGTCCGCGCAGGAGGATTACCTTGAGCGAGGTACCCTGCTCGACCGCACGGATTTTGGCCTGCCGGTAAAGCGGGTCGGGAATATCAATCGTGGTCTTCATGCCGCCATATTCCCGTCAATACGGAAAGCCGTCAAACCTTTCCATTTCATCGCCATGTTTCGGAAACGGAATCTTTCGTGAAATATTGGGGGTGCGCCCGACTCGCTTTGCTCGCTGACTTTCATGCCCTGCCCGTCGAAAACCGCCACCACTGGCTCACAGAACCCGACTTTGTGGGTATAAAAAGATCGGGAGCAAAAAGCGGATTGCACTGGGGGAGCCTGCCTTCTCTCGGAGCACCCGACACCGCTTCGTCCGATCTCCGCTTGCGTCTCCGTATAGCGGACCTTCGCGGGCTTGATCTGTCCCCATCGTTTACTCGTTCTCTGATCGTAACCGCGCGGTTTCGGCAAACGCGGCGGCCAGCCGACTTCGCTCCATCCTCACTAAAATGGGCATGCAGAAACTCGCGGGTTGTCATACGGACAAATCCTCCTTATTCGGATTTCTGTGCGACACGGTGATCTGATGAAGGACCCTTTTTACGCCGGGATCCTCTTTGCGATTGAGAGCAAAATCCATGAGGGCGACCGGCTGGCTGCTTCGCGGGGTATTAACCTGACCGATTCGAATATCCGCTCCCTGGTGGTCAGGGCCTCCCATGCCGCCAAAGGCAAGCGGCCTCAACCCGTCCCGGAATCCGCCGGGGCCAAGGACAAATTTCTCGCGGAACTTCTCGGGGAATTGATTGCCGTAAGGGATTCGACCTCGGTGGAAGAGCGATCGTCCAACGGAACGGTGGAGGAGCACCCGATTCCCGCTGCGGACTGGATTCAGTCCCTGGAAGCCATCAAGGAATCGTGCGGCATCCGCACGGGAAACGAGCCGGGCTCCCGCGGCTATCTCGACTTTCTCGCCGGGTTCATCGCGCAAGCCGGGGGCCGGAAATGATAGGTGCTCCGATCTTTCGCGATCAGGTCCAGTCCTGCCGTCCTCCTGGTGCTCCTCCACGCGAAACCAAGGCGCTTTTCCTGACCGCCTCGCGATTTCGAGACCAGCTCGACGATTGTCTTGATGCCATCGAATCGGATGCCTTTCTCCTGAATGAAGACGACCTCGACGAACTGGCCATCGCGCTGACGGAACTCGCCGAGGACCTGCACTGCAATGCTGGCCTCTGGAGGAGTATCGAGACCTATCACCGGGAGTTTTTCGGTGTTTCCTTGCCGCTCCTGTGCAAATCCGGCGATCCTGCGTTGAAAAGGTTCGATGCCCGCCGATTTCAATTTTTTCTCTACACCGTGTGGCGGCATTTTAAGCCGGAACACATCGTCTCCCCCGGGCACAAAGGGTTTCGAGCCATTGCGCAGTATGCCAGCGAGTATTTTTCGAAGGCATTCGCAGCACACCCCCACCGGTCCGCCGTGACGGCCTTCCTGGCCAAACCCAATCGGCGCGGCTGGGACGTGAAGCGAAAGCTCGTGTGGCTGGGCACCCGTTCGTTTCTTTTCCGCTTCGCATTCCAGGATTATCTGCGGAAGCAGGAGGCGAAACCGGGTGAAGAAATCGCCGTCACCGACGATTTCCTTTGCCAGCACTGCACGGAATGGTCGGGGCTGGGTACCTTGGACATTCTCGCGGCGGCTCTGGAATTGCCGGATACGGATCGCGCCGTGCTGCGCGGCTGGTATGAACGTCACGCGGCCTTTTACCGGATCGAATCCCTGCATATCCGGGGCTCAGAAGTCGAGACCTTTGATGCGGTCAACCTCATCAATGATCAAACGTATCGTGTCCGGATCGAGATTGCGCGGGACGCCTGCATGTTCCATTCCGGCCAGATGGTTTATGGGAGCCTCGTGCCCTGGCGCGGCGAATGGTATTGGTCCGGGACGCAGCAGACCTGGAAAAGTCCGCCAAAGGATTTCGCCTCGGTGAAACGGGAGTTTCGTGAAAAACATTCCTCCATTGCCTATCGTTATTGTCCGGACCTGGCGCAGCAGGCGCGGGAAATCGCCGCCGAGCATTTCGCAGACTTTCAGCAATTTCACGGTTCCGATCTCGCCGTATTTCCCGATGGATTGTCAGCTGCCGCCGCCGAACAGAAGCGGATGCGCGTTTTTTCGGAAATCAAGGCCGGCAAGGACCTGGAGAAAATCCTCAAGAAATTCGGCCTGAAACGGCCCGCGCAGGCCGGGTTGCCACGGAAGCTCATTGAAAGCGGAAATGGAGTGGCAGTCTTTTATCAGGAAGGCGAGGGAACCGAGATGCTCACAGGTTACGGCACCCTTCTTTCGACGCTCAAAAAGGGGAGCGATCCACTGTCTCAGACCGAGATGGAAATCCTCCAGGCCTTCATCGAAGAGGATGCCATCAGCCCGGCCTTCGTCCGCCGCGTGATCCGGGACGCGGGAAGCTCGGCTATCGCGCGGCTCTATTTTCTTACCGATTGCGCGGAGGGAATCGAATATCTCCTGCGGCGTTTCAAAGGCTGTTTCTACCGCAAACGCCACCCCTGCATCTCCCTGCGCGATGAATAACAAACGACCCAAACGCGACAACGACCGCGAGGAGCGCATCACGATGGAAATCATCGTGGACTGCTACAACGAAAGCAAAACCCGGACGGGATGGTATTGCTATCTTGAAGACAATCTGGCCTTTCCCTTTGAAGCCGAGTGCATCAAGTCCCGCAAAATGTCTCCCCTGAAACCCGGCGAACGTGTGACCGCGCTCGGAATGCTTGATGACGATGGGGACGGCCTCGGGGAAATGATGGTCGAGGTCAAATGGCGGGATCGGACGATGGGCCTTCCCCTGGCCCAAATCAAGGGCGTCGATGTGGACGAGAAAACAGTCGAGGCCATCGCCGACTGGCACTACTGGGTGGCGCAGGGACGGCAGTTCTGACGGTTACGGCTGCGGAGATGGGCAATTCCCCTGCGGTGATTTTTCAGCACTATCGCGCTCTGGTGACGCCCGAGGCGGCGGAGAAATACTGGAAGTTGCTTCCCACTACGAGTGACGTTGATGCCGGTGAGCTGGAAAAGGAAGTGGAGCGAAGTGAGGCGCTCGCGCTGGGTGAGGGTGCCGTTCGGGTCGAAAGATTCGCAGAAGTCGCGCGTGCTGGCTACAGGGATGCGGCGGTCGGATTTGTAGCCGAGAACGGCGAACAAGCGGCGCCCCAGCCTCGGGGAGCGGACGCGGAAGTCGCGGCGGCGGCGGGCATTTAGACGGCACGGGTGAGCAAATGGACTTTCAGAGCCGGCTCGACCTTGGCGATCTCTGAATAGTCGGCATCGAAGGTAACAACCTCGGCGGCATGATGAATCGCGAGCGCGGCGATCAAGAGATCGAGGGAGCCGGCGGTGAAGCCGCGGTTCCGGCAGAACTGGCCGAGCCGGGAGGCGTCCCGCCAGAGCGAAACGGGAGTCTGGAGGATCGGGATGACGGCAAACTGCGCATCGAGAGGTGCGCATTCCTGGGGGAGTGCAGCACGGAGCACCTCGAAGATCACGGGTTCGCAAACGCAGGCGTCGCGGGCGAGGATGAACGGCCGAATCTGGATTTTCAGCTCAGCCGAGCTGCGCTGACGGGTGAAGTCCACCCACAGCGATGTTTCAATCAATCTCTCCACTTTGAGTGCAGTGTTTGATCGTCAGCCTGGTCTTTCCCGGTCGCCGCCTCATAGCCCGCGAGTTCCACGCCCCATTCGCCACTGACGAATTTATCCGCGATCTCGCGGCGGCGCCGCATCATCAACTCGCTCACCAACAGCTTGCGGATGGCAGTCCCCTTCTTCTTCTCACCCGTCCAACGACAGATATCATCGATGTCCTTTTCCTCAAGTTCTACGGTGATTTTCATACGAAATGACTAAAGTGTTCAGACTTTTTCGCCAGAGAAATCTTATTTTCTGGAACTGGAAATCAGAACCAGCCAGGTTACCAGCTCAAAATCCGTTTTCTCGGAGGGCTGTTCGGTTCGCTTTCGGAATGACGAAGTCACGGCCGGTCCGTAAGAGCGCGGCGGCCTGGCGCTGAAAGGTGCCGTGTCGGGACGGTCCTCGGGAGTGCAGAAGCTGTTGCGGATGCTTTGGAGCTGACCGGCTAGTTCCGGGGCCCGAACCCCCTTGGCGATTTCCTGGGAAATAGGGGTCGAAAATGTGACAAATTGTAGCATTTTGCTGCCCGCCTCCAGCTACGGTATTTCGCCGAGGACATCTAGACAGCACCACAACCCCACAACGACGATGTGCACATTCCGTCAAAGTTCCGTTTGCTCAAGTCGGCGCTTTGTCCTCTGCCAATCAGGAACGAGTTGGTCCAACTGCCGGTAGAATTCCGGTCCGTGATTCGGGTGTTTCAAATGACACACCTCATGAGCGATTACATAGTCGATACAGATCGATGGGGCGCGGACCAACTCGGGATTCAATGCAATGCGTCCGTCCTTGTGCGCGCTTCCCCAGCGTTTCGGCATCGAGCGAAGAACAATTCGGGGCGCTGGTAAGCGGTGACGCTGACACCATTCCTGCCAGCGTGCCAATCGGCGGGAAAATTGTTCGTCTGCCCGTTCGTGTATCCAATGGGCAACCAGAGCTTCCACCTCCGCTTCAGTCCCAAGCGTGGCGGTCACATGAAAGTAGCCGCCGGCCAGCTTGACTCCTGGCAAATCTCCTCGGCTCACTTTCAAGCGATACTGACGTCCCAGATAACGGTGTGTCGCACCACTGGAATAACGCCGGGGCAACCGCGCGGCGTTCATCGAAGCGAAACTCCGCTGTTGCCGGCGTATCCACGTCATGCGCCTGGAGACTTTCGCCTGGATGTCCTCCATGCGCGCCCAGTCTGGCGCAGCTAGTTCCACTGAGCCATCTGGAAGAACGCTGATGGCAAGCGTCCTGCGGTTGCTACGCCGTAGACGGGCCGCTCCGATGGCGGTTTCGATGAATTCAATTTCAGACATCGTTCGTGCGATTGCGCGCAATCCGGAGAGCAGATTCGATGATGGCATCCATTTGCACGAGGGTGAGCCGGATGCCCTTTTCGTCCTGCAATGCGAAAAGGAAATCGTCCAGGTCGTTCCGCATTCGGTTCTGGGCGTCGGCATTTTCCCTCCAGCGCACGACAGCATGTTTGCGAATGATGTCTTCGATCTGGCAGGCCGCCGAAGCCAGGAGCTCGTCGACGGGGTCGAACGCGGCCTTGCGCCCGTTGGTTGGGGAATCTTCCCGAACCACCGAAATGGTATCGTCGAGGTTGATCGGAGCATGCCCGATTTGCTCCTTGAGCGTTCCGAAAAACGCTCGTGAAAGGTCGCGTTCCTTCAGCACGGACGGCGCATCGTGAGTGCGGCCGTCGCGCACGGTTTGCATCAAATCAGTCACCTTTGCGAGGTATTCCGCTTCGCTGATTCGCTGCGCCTTGTAATCGGCGATGGCCAGTTCCAGCAGAACGGAAAACTTGCGATAAAAAAAAGGATCCTCGTCCATCTTCTCCGTGATCGTTTTTTTCGTGCGATTGGCAATAATGTCAGCCTTGGCGCGCGGGGAGCGGGCCTTGTCCACTTCCTTTTCGAATGCCTCGCGCTCGAAAATGTTCACCGGCTCTACCACCTGGATCACTTCATCCGCCTGGACGTAGGTGGTTAGCATTTTCTGAATCTGCTGCTCGTAGTCGCGGTAATCCACTTCCTCCGCGTAACGAATCTTCACGGATGCGCGCAGCTTTTGGAAAAAGACAGCATCGCGCTTGTAGCGATCCGCCGTGGCGGCGGGCGTGGCCGTCAGCCAATGAATGCTGGCGAGCGCCAATTTCAGCGCGCGGCAGAATTTCGACAGCCGGGTATAAAACTCATCCCGGTGTTCGGGCTTCTCCAGGGCCAGTTCAAACCCTTCCTCATCTTTTTTGTTTCGCACCTCGCGGAACAAATCCCACAGCGCGTCATGCAGCCCAGGCAGCCGTTTCAATTCCTCAGCAACGTCTGTCAGCGTGCCTTCCAGGTCTTCCTGGTCGAACTTCCCTTCGAGCGCGCTGTATAGCTCCAGCGCCTCGTGCAGTTGAGTCACAACGCCGTAGTAGTCGATGATATGACCGAAATCCTTGCCCGGATGCAGGCGATTCACACGGGCGATAGCCTGTAAAAGTGCGTGCTCCTTGAGGCTGCGCGCGATGTAGAGGACGATATTCCTGGGCGCGTCGAAGCCCGTGAGCAGCTTGTCCACGACGATAATGATCTCCGGCTCGTCGCCCTTCTTGAATCCGTTGATGATTTGCCGGTTGTATTCTTTTTCCGACCCATACTTCGCCATCATCCCCTTCCAAAAGCGCACGACGGTCTCATCGGTAGACGCGGCATCGTCGCCCTCTCGGTCATCCGGCGCTGAAATGACAACCTCTGACGCGATCTTCCCGAATTGATCGAGAAAGCGTTTCAAGGTCAGAGCCTCCTTTTTGCCAGGAGCGGTGAGTTGCGCCTTGAAACCGGTGCCTTTCCATTGCGCGGAGAAATGCTGCGAAACATCCCAGGCGATGAGGTAGAGGCGGCTTTCCAGACGGTTCAGTTCGTCGCGGGAGGCAAATTTACGCTTCAAGTCGGCTTTTTGCTCCACGGTGAGTTCCTCGCACATGGCCTCGAACATCGTGTCCACCATATTCTTCTTCACGTCCTGCATGACATGACGCCCCTCGTAGAGCAACGGCACCACCGCTTCGTCGGCCACGGCATCGCGAATCGTGTAGGCAGGTTCGATGAATCCGCCGAATTTCTGCGCCGTGTTTTTCTCCCTCTTCATCAACGGCGTGCCGGTGAATCCGATGAAACAGGCGTTCGGCAGCGCTCTCATCATGCGAATGTTAGCCTCGCCGTACTGGCTGCGATGGCTTTCATCCACGAGAACGAAGATATTGTCACTCGTGTTCGTAAATTCTTCGCTGGCGTTTGCCGCGGCCCGGAATTTGTCTAGCACGGTGGTAATCACCGCCACGCGATCATCCGCCAGCAATTCCTGGAGATGCCGCCCCGTCTTCGCCATCCGCGGGTCCTTGCCGCATTGATGGAACGTCTTCCAAATCTGCTCATCGAGATCGATACGGTCTGTCACGAGGACGATCCGCGGATTTTTGATGCCTTCGTCCAGCGCCAGCGCCTTGCCGAGCAGCACCATCGCCAGCGATTTTCCGGAGCCTTGTGTTTGCCAGATCACGCCGCCCTTGCGACGCCCCGCCGCGTCCCGCTGGCGCACGCGTTCCAGGGTTTTCCGAATGGCAAAATATTGCTGGTAGCGGGCAACTTTTTTGACCGCTCCGCCTTCGTCGTAGAGCACGAACTGCCGGCCCATCTCTATCAGGCGTTCGGGCTGGCAGAGCGACCAGAGCAGGCGATCCTGTTCGGTCGGTTCGCGATCGAGCGCGGCCATTTCCTCAAAAGCGGTTTTCGCATAGGCGAAGACGCCTTTGAACAATTTCTCATGATCCTCGCGGCGCACGGGGCTGTTGATGGCGGCGCGCACTTCCGTGTCCACGTCCCGCATTTCGCGCCATTTCGACCAGAACTTGATCGCCGTTCCCGTCGTCCCGTAGCTGCCTTCGTTTTTGTTCAGCGCGAGCGTAACTTGCGTGTAGAAAAACAGGTGCGGAATTTCGTCCGCCTGCCAGTTGCGGATGCTCTGCTCGATGGCGGCCTCCAGGGAGTCCTTCTCATCCGGGCGCTTGCACTCGATCACCACAAAAGGGATGCCGTTTACGAAGCAAACGACATCCGGCCTGCGCGTCTCGTGGCTGCCGGTGCGTTCCACTTCGAACTCCGCGGTGACGTGGAAGACGTTGTTGTGTGGATTCGTCCAATCCACATAGCGCAACGTGCGTCCCTTCGTGTCGTCCTCCACGGTCTGCTCGAGGCTTTTGCCGAGGGTGAGCAGATCGTAAATCTTTTCGCTCGTGCGAACGAGGCCGTCGAAGGGAATATCGCGCAGAGCCGCGATGCCGCCGGCGATATTTTCCTCCGTGAACGCCGTCTCCCGTCCGCGGGAGGAAATCCGGTTCAGCCGCCGGAGTTGGTTTGCCAGCACATTTTCCAGAAGCACATGACTGAGCCTGCCCCGCCGCTCAACGGCCACTTCCTCTGGGCCGAGATAGGTGTAGCCGAGTTGCTGGAGCAACCGGATCGCCGGTATCTGGCTGATGTGGGATTCGAGGAAGGAAGGGGTGCTCATCGAAAAGTGATTGCTGGATGTATTCGGGATGAATACGTTTCGGATACGAATGAGACCGGCCAGAAAACCCTGTCCCGATTCTGCTTTCGATGCCTTCGGCCAACAAACATCGTGTAATTAAATTCGGTTGCCATGACACGCGGCGCAACCTGCCCCTCAGCACGTCGTCGAAATGCGGGGAGTCGAACTTTCTCGCACGCTTTGAAAAGGTTTATTTTGAGAGCGAATTGAAGACAGCGGCGAAGGAGCAAAAATTTGCCACGGGCCGGGAGTTCGCACTTGATGGGTTTGGCCGTGCAGACTTGCTCTTCATTGCATGGACGCACCTTGAGGCTACGGAAGACTTTACTGCGCTTGCTTTGAGGAACCGGCTCAGGCTCACAGCCATTGAGGCGAAGATAAAAGACTGGCGCAAGGGGCTGATGCAGGCGGCGCGCTACCGCTTTTTTGCGAATCGTGCACTGTTGGTCCTGCCACCGGAAGCAGTGCGCACCGCGTTGACGTTTCTCACTACTTTTCGGGATCTGAATGTGGGTTTGTGGGAATTCGACACGACCACAAACCGGCTTCGCAAACACTTCACTCCACGAAGCGGGCGGCCGATCAATAGCAAAGCGAGAGAAAAAGCGGTTCATGCGATTAGTCTAAAGCTCTGCTAATTCGGAGAAGGCCGAAATCTCGTCACGGATCATTTCAACATGCGCGCCGCTCGAACGATCACGCATAGTCAGACCGTAGTCTCCGATACTCACGAATAGCTCTTCTGCTCCGTCGAGCGCTTGCCGGCACAAATCGAGCGACGCAACAACATCGCCAGGCACCACCAAATCGGCCATCGCGCGCAGGCACTCCCAATTTTGCAGCGCTTCTTCGATGGATTCTGGCGTAGATCCATTTCCAGGATCATAGTAGGCATCGCACGGAAGATTGTTCATCACCGGAAATCGATCCCGGAGATCGTGTAGCTCAGTGGAACGGATGCTCTTTAGCAGTGGACGGCTGGCATACCGGGCCACTGGTCTGCTGGCGAAATCGGAGACGGGTTCGAATTTCTTCATGGAGAATGTCTTCAGCGTGTTATACCAGCCCGAAGCCACGGCATCGGCTCCGGCGGCTCCGAGATACGGCGCCAGCACATCCGTATAACCATTGATAACCCGGAAGCCGTTTAGCTTTAGCGTGTGATTGACCAGCATCCAGCGAGAGAGGACGCCGGGTTCAGTCAGGGTGGCCGGAATGGTGTTGTCAGGCTTTTCGAGCAATAGATAAAAACCGTCGGGGCTGTCGTCTATCTCGGTGATCTCCTGGAGAAAGTTTTGCAGTTCTATCCGGTCATTGAGCGCAACACTCGAAACCGCAAGCGTGACATACAATGGACGATAGTCGCCCATCTCATTCTTGACGCTTGCTGCGTTGCGAAGAAAGTGTTTGGCAATCGACGCTTCCACGGAATCAAATGATCGCTGGATAACGATATTAGGAGCAATCAAAGCCGTTACTGGTAGCGATGCCTGGAATTGGAGGACATTTTCCAAATCATTCCTTACTTGTTGTTCGCGTTCCAAATCACGACGACGGCGGGCTTCAAAGTAGGGATAAGAATCTCCTCCTATCAATGCGCCAAGCCTTGCTCCGGGCTTTGCCGCAATCATCGTGGCATGAAACTGCGGATCGAGAAGGCGACTGCTTTGCGGGTGCAGGATGGCTATCTGATCCAGGGCGTCGATCAACTTGGGAAGTGCTATGTCCTTGGCGCTGAAAATAGCTCCATCGATCAATCCGTCGTTAAGTCCGCGCTGGATTCTTTGCCCGTTGCCGTAGCCGTGTTGTGCGAGTATTTCCATGATTTTACGTGAGTTGGTTGAGGATAAGGGCGAAATTACCAGGGCGGAGCGCAGGATTCTTTTTGATTAGCTGATCGATCAATCCACAAAGTTCCTTCGGCAGATCCGGTCGCAGGTCCGCGAGTCGCAACGGTTCCTGATGCAGCACTCGTGTCAATGTTTTCGCGAGATCATCGTCTTTTCTGGCAAGCGGATGCGTTCCGCCCGAGGCAAACTCAAATACTGTCAACCCGGATGCGTAGAGGTCGGCCCGGTAACTCAAAGCGTCGCGAAAGTTCGGGTCGAGCATCTCCGGAGCCATGTAAAGGGGAGTGGCAGGAATGTGATCCGGCTTCACCGTAAGTCCCGGTTCGCTGACGTTATAGGCGATGCCGAGATCCAGCAGCACATAGGGGCGTTCTTCCTGGCCAGTGGCAAAGATGTTCGCAGGTTTGATGTCCCGGTGCACTGCTTTGAGTTCCGACCAAAGCGATTGAACGCCCTTTACCAGGCACGAGAGAAGGGCTTTCACTTCCCGGTCTGCTGGTTTTTGCCGTTGAGCGATCACTGCTTTGAGATCGCCGCCAGGTAAAAACTCCTCGGAGTAAGCCAGGCATGATTCGCCTTCCAGAACATGCAGAGCAGGCGCCAACGATCCCAGCTTCACTACGCAAGGGCTGGTGCATTTGCTCAAGAGACTGGTTTCCCGCATCGCTCTTCCGAGTTCCTGTTGACGGAGCGCGCGAGCGGCTTCAGTGCTTTCGTCCTGGGGCAACCGGACAATTTTCAAGACCTCAAGCTTTCCGTCCTCCGTTACGACGCGATACACTGATTTGTAAGTCCCGGCGTCCAGAAAATCGAAGCCCGATAGAGTTCGAAAATTTGGGGCGAGAATATCAGATGGGAAAGGTTTGGCTGGCATGATGATAGGATTGTGTGATGTCGAGTGTTTAAATACGGACCCGCAACTTGCCTGTTAGCAGCCGTTGCATGAGGCCGCTCTTTTGCTGGTCGATGGCGTCGCGGTGCTTGCGGAGCAGGCGGAGCTCTTCGTCAGCAGTATTGAGAATGGCGGCGATGGCTCGTTGGTCATCGACTGTAGGCAACGGGAAGGAGAAACGGCCAAGATCATCAAACCAGATGCGAACGCGGACGCTGCCATTGCCGGAAGCTCCCACGAAATCAGCCCATGCTGCCGAGCGGCGGACGTGATTCAGATAGTCGGACAATAAGAGGTTTTCGTTTGTCCGAAACACAACATAGTCTGGACTTACCATCGCCGGTTCATTGCTTTCCCATCGAGCGATGGAACCAATGTTTAATCGCATGGGATTATAGGCATACCAGCCACGTTCGACGACTTTGCATCGATTGATAGTTGCTCCCTGCACACGCTCACGCATTGGAACCATGCCTTCAGCCTTGGTTACGGCGTAGAGTCGGCCGCGATCAAGTTGGGAACCGTTTCGCCCAGCGCTTTCTTCGGCGACATCGGCGAGTTTGACTCGCTTGAATTTGGCATGTCCCTTCAGACGGATTTTTCCGGCGAGAAGTTGCTGCAGGAGGGCCTTCTTGCGGCGCCCTTTGACGGCGATGAGAGCATCGACTTTTTCCAGAGCCTCGTCCCACGTGCTCAGGATGTTTGCAATCTCGCGTTGTTCGATAAGCGGAGGCGTCGGAACTTCTGCGGATAAGAATGCATCTTTGGAAATGTTCTTCATGCTATCGCTCGTTCCCGAAGAGATTAACTTCAAGAACACACGACCCGCGGAAGAGCCGAGCAATTGGGCGAGCCACCTCGGATCTATCGGAGCCTTTTCTTTCCAAACGATCTGCCAAAGTCTGTCTGGCAGATAGACGCCCGAATGTTCTACCGGTACATAGGCGCTAGCGCCTACCAAGGCTGGAGTGTTCATACGACTGATCACAATGCTCTCTTTTCGCACCGGGCAGCGTAGTCGCTTAACCTCCGAACGAACTACAGGTTTCGACTCGGATGCGTCGAAGCGGCCTGTTGAGACGCAACTCGTTTTCAGAATCCTGGCATTGCGGTCACCCTCCTGCTCCGAGGAATTTACGCTTACTCCTGACTCAAGCTCGTCAATAAACGAGCCTATTGGACGATATTTCCACGCTTTCGGCGCATCAGATATAATTCTCATCTCTCGTTCTCCGGGTTTTTTGGGCAACTTCTTCTCCGCTTCTCCAAACCCTCGGGAGTCCTGCGTTTGCCGCCGAACTGATCGCAACGGTTCTGCGCAACGGTTTCCATTCGAACTGTCAAGGATTCCTTGACAGTTGCCGTCTCTTGTAACTCGCCTTCTTCGAGAATGTTTTGAACGTGGAGACTGACGTTCTGTTTCGTGGTGGCAAAGAGTTCGGCAATTTCCAATTGAGAGAGCCAAATGGTGCCGTGCTCAATGTGTAACTGGATGTCCGTTCGTCCATCCGGAGTGGAGTAAATGATGAGTTTCGATTCTTCGCTCATATCCCGAGTTCCTTCAGATGGGCCTGCATTTTCGTGCGCACTTTGACAAGCTCGGCTTCCAGTGTGGCGATTTCTCGCTTCACCGCATCGAGATCGATCTCTGCTTCCTCCTCGAAGGTGTCCACGTAGCGGGGGATGTTGAGGTTGAAATCGTTGTCGGCGATCTCCCGCGGCGTGGCTCGATAGGCGTATTTCTCCACGGTTTGAAAGGCGCAGAAGGTCGCGACGATCTTGTCGAGATGAGCGTCGGTGAGGACGCTCTGGTTTTTCGCTTCCTTGTATTCACGGGAGGCGTCGATGAAGAGCACGTCGCCGTGGGTTTTGCCTTTGTTGAAAAGCAGGATGGCGGCGGGGATTCCGGTACCGAAAAAGAGATTGGCCGGCAGACCGATGACTGCTTCGAGCAAATTTTCCTCGATGAGTTTGCGGCGGATTTTTCCCTCCGCGGCGCCCCGGAACAGGACCCCATGGGGAACGATGACGCCAACTTTGCCGGAGCCTTCGCGAGCCGTCTCGATCATGTGCGTGATGAAGGCGTAGTCGCCCTTCGATTTCGGCGGAAGGCCGCGATGGTAGCGCCGGTGCGGATCGGCCTCGGCGGCATCAATGCCCCATTTTTCCAGGGAAAAAGGAGGATTCGCGACCACGATGTCGAATTTCATTAACTCATCGTTTTCAACGAGCCGCGGATTCCGCAAGGTGTCGCCCCACTGGATATTGAACGTATCCATGCCGTGCAGGAACATGTTCATGCGGCAGAGTGCGTGCGTGGTGCCGTTGCTCTCCTGCCCGAAGAGAGCGAAGTCGCGCGCATCGGCCTGCCGGCCCACTTTGATGAGGAGCGAACCGGAGCCACAGGCAGGATCGCAAATAGCATCGCCTTTCCTGGGAGCGAGCAGGCGCGCGAGCAGAGTAGACACCTGGCCGGGGGTATAGAATTCGCCGGCTTTCTTGCCCGCGTCGGAGGCGAAGCGTTCCAGCAGGTATTCATACACGTTTCCGATCACGTCCTCGCCGCCAACCGCGGACGGGCGCAGGTCGAGACGGCGGTCGTTGAAGTCTTCCAGCAAATACTTGAGCCGGGCGTTGCGATCCCTGGTCTGGCCCAGCTTGTTCTCGGAGTTGAAATCGACTTCGCGGAACACGCCCTCGAGTTTGGACTTGTTGGCTTCCTCGATCTTTTCCAAAGCCACGTTCATGCGCTCGCCAATGTCGGCCGTGTTGCGCTGCTCGTAGAGACTGGCGAAATCGCAGCCGTCGGGAAGTTGGAATCGCTCCCGGGAAAGCCGGCGCTGCACGCGCGTTTCGTCGTTGCGATATTCTGCCATGTAACGGTCGCGGTGGTCGCGCCAGACGTCGGAGACATATTTCCAGAACAGCATGACCAAGATATAGTTTTTGTAATCGGAGGGATCGACGACGCCACGGAAGGTATCGCACGCACGCCATGCGACATCGTTGATCTCAGATTGATTGATTCTGTTCATGGATGAAATTTTTTTGCTTTGCCGGAGTCCCAGGCAATGCGAGCCAGCTGTTCGTTGGCGTATTGCCATTTGAGTTGCTGGAGCCGCCCGGAGAGTTCGCGTTCGGTCAGAGCCAGTTCGGCGACCTGCACGATTTGCCGCTGCATGGCGAGAGAAGGCAGCGGGATTTCCAACTCGGCCAGATCGCGGCGCTGTATAATCTGCACGTAGGTCCCTTTCCGCCGTGATTCAAAATGTGCGGCGGCTTCCGCCGAGCGCAAAAACCAGGCGAGGTATTCCGGCAGAATTCGTTCCTGATCCGCCCGGATGATGAAAAACTGCGGACCAACGATGGTACGCGCCTGATCGAGATGGAACGCGAGGGCAGTGGTCCGTGTGCCCCGGTTTGGAAAAAGCACGTCTCCAGGGCGCAACCAGAGATCCTCGTTCACCGGTTCGTTCGGCTCGATGTGAAGGAAATCTTCGCTCCGCAGAGTTCCGTCCTGCGAGATATCTCCGATGCGCACAAACCGGTAGGACCCGTTGGGGTCGGGACGTGTGGCATCCCGGCCCCGCAGGGTCGCCCCCATCCGAATATCCGCAATGGAACTCAGGCGTGGCATATTTCAGTTCACGGGCACTCCGGCAGGCTGAGCAGGTTGTTGGGCTGCTCGCCATCGCTCTCCGTCTTGAGGTACTTGTTGCCGAAGCGACTGACTGCAACGACGACCCAGGCGGTCTGCCCTTTGACGGTGACGTTGAATCGCCATTTGCCGGCTTCGATGCCAACAATGGCGTCCTGCTGACTCAGCTTCCAGCGTTCACCACCTGGATTCACCCCTCCAACGTTCTTAATGCGGTCATGCGCGTCGTAGCGGTTGGTCTTGTTGATGCACTTGATTTCGTGCGTATCGGCCATTTTGTGTTGTTTTCTAATCCGAGTGCCTCAGCGGGCACCCGGAATATGGTTGATCCCAGGCCACACACGAGATAAAGGAAAGTTTCTCACACTGATCCCGCTCTCGTAGCGGCTTCGGACAAAGGCCCGGTTGGCATAATTGCTGACCGGGCCTTTTGCTGAACATTTTCATACAAACATCTTAATCGTGCGATCCGCAAGTAAATTATTATCCACACATGCTGATCGTGCACATGTCCAGGATTTTCTTCGTCTTTAGAAGTTCTTGCGACGCCTGGTGTAGCCGCTTCCGCGTCGTTAGCAGGTGATTTGGCGCAGGGAAAAATGCTACATCGAAGTGTTAGAAAGCGCCTCGGAGCTCCCTTGTTGGCTCAGTTGTAACCCCTTTTATGTCCCACCACTTAAGATGGTGCTCGTGCTCGTCCCTCGTCCTCGATGTGCTGCGGTTTCGAGGACGAATAGGAGAACGAAGGACGAGGACGATTTAAGCCGGTTTACCAAAGTAGAACTACGCCTCTTCGCCCTCGATCCCCCGCCGGTTGTAGCAGCGCTCGATCGATGCCACATCGACGCATCGACGCTATTCCGCCGTGTCGAATCGCAGGCCGCTCGAGCCTTCGCCGCGGCCAACTTCCTTGCGCCGGGCCATCCACAGATGCGTCGAACCGTCGATCCAGCGCGCGAGTTGATAGTTACGGATCGCGCGAGCGCCTTCGCGCGGGACTTCCTCTTCATAAAACGCGAGCGGCACTCTGCTGTCCGGATTTAGAATCCGGCCCTGCGAGCGGACAATTTGCTGGGAGCCGTCAGGCTTGAGCACCGCCCCGCGCACGAGCCGCATCGCGAGTTTTGTCGCGTCGTTCGGGTCGATGGGGATCTGAACAGGAAGCAACGGGGTCCAATACTCGGGAACTTTAGAGGCAAGGCGATAAATGGGAATGCCGTTGACGGGAACGAGCGGCTGGCTTGCACCGGCATTGGCGCGGGCCGCGGATTCGTAGCGATTCAACGGCTGTTCGAGGGAGTTTTCGATCAGGCGTTCCACACCCCATGCCATGTTAGCCATTTCGTCCCGCAGGAAGAGGACTTCCTCCATCGGTTTACCGTCGACGCTTCTCGCGAGCGACGGCGGCAGGAAAAATAGATTCTGCGCAGGCGTCAGTGGCGGACTGTCGGATGGCCGTTGGTAGGAAAGCTGGAACATGCGCCAGGTCGAATGCGGCAGGCCCGACTCGCTGTTGGATTTGATGAGCGTGCGAACGCCGAAGGTGTCCGTCACGACCAGCGAGCGGGTGCGGCACAGAGTCCCGATCTCCAGCTCCACCGGAATCACGAACCAGTCGTTGCCGAAGCTGTTCGCGAATTCAATTAAGAGCATGTGCGGCAAGTCGGCCGACCCAGTCGAGATCCTGCCGTAGTCCACCCGCGCATCTTCAAATTCCCAAAAGCGTGCAGCAGGCGCACCGCGAAAATTGACCGGCGCCGGAATGACAGTGGCCGTTGTCTGCACAATAGCCTGGTCGTTCGCCGCCCCCGTCGAGACTTCGGCGTTAATGCTGAAATCGTCCCAGTCGAGATGGCCATCAAAGTATTCCCTGGCGGTGAGGGTGCACTCCCCATCGTTCACTCGCGTGGCGACGGAAAAGACATACTCGAGGCGATCAGTGACCCAGGATGCAGTAGCACCGCTGGGCTCGCTGAAGAGCGTTTCGTACCATTGGAAAAAAAGCGTTGCAGCCTTCTCGACTTCCGCGACATCGTCAGCAGCGATTTGCAGATCGGATGGCAGCGCACCTGTGGCGCCGCCGCCCGGACGCAGGGCGACACGCAGCCCGGCATATAGCAGCCTTCCGTCCGGCACGCGGGCAGACATCAGATCGAAAAACGCAAGGCTGTCCGCGTCGAGTGAGTTGCGCTCCGCAGCTGTCAATACGGGGAATGGATACTTGCGCTTGAAAGCGGCACGATAGGCCTCGCGATTCGCGGGTGTAATCGGCTGCTGATCGAGCAATCGGAAAAAGTGTTGTGCTGCTTCGACAGCGAACCTCAGTTTTTCCCCTTTCGCGCCCGCCAGCGGGCGGACACGTTCGCGTTCGACCATCGCTTCAAGCGGCGTCACTTTGGCGTTGAATGTAGAAGCCGTAACCTGGCTGTTGGCAGCGATAGGTCCGGGGAAGAATCGGGTCAGGCGGGAAACATCCGCACGCAGCCGCGCCATGATAGGCGTTCCGGTATCCTCGCCCTGGAACTCACCTATCTGCCATTGCCGCGCGAGCAGCCACAGTGGATCGTGGATTCTCGCCTGCACGCTCGTAGTCAACTCAGCGTTGCGGGTTTGCGGTTCAAGCCGCGTCCAAGTCGTTATGGAGGACATAGGCGGGAATTAGGAGTTAAGAGTTAAGAGTTAAGAGTTAAGTTAGCTATGAATCACCGGCGAAGGGATTGCTGACTACTTTGTCTCGGCAAGCAGGGAGAAATCGGTCGAGACAGTGTCGTTGTTAGCGTTGAATGCGAGGTAGAGCGCAGGGAGATAGTGTCCCGTCTCATCGAGCGCCTCTGCGTCCACCGCGCGCAGCCGGGCGAGGTCAAGCGTCTCAAGGAGCACCCGTTGCAAATCGCCGACAGTCCACGCCTTGTCGGGCGCGGGCGGAACGGCCAGGAGGACGGATTGCGGCGCGAAGCTGTCCGGCGGGTTGAATTGGAAAGCGACTCCGGTGGTTTCCTTCGCATTTGGGATGATCTCCACCCACTCGTCGATTAGCAGCCCGGCCAACGGCTGCTGCGGATCGACCGCACCGGAGGCCTGCATGATTAGTGACAACCGACCACCGCCGATCTGTTGGCCGGCTTTGAGCGGCAAGCCGACCCAGCGATCGGGCGGTTGACCGGGTTGATCTGGCTTGTGAGGGAGCTGCCCGATGGTGAGCTTTAGACTCTCGCCTGTGTTCAACGCTTCGGCGTAACGCAAAGATGCCGCGAGCCTCGCTATACCTTCGCGGACACGGGAACTGCGCTGGAACCAGGTGACGACGGCGAGTGGATCGTTGTCCTGAACCTTGGTGCTGTCAGCAAATGCCTTGGCCAACTCATCGGTGTTGCCGGCGGCAAAGCGCGGCAGAACGACGAATGCTTTTCCAAAGACTGCCCGCAGTCGTTCGACTTGGCGATCGCGTTTCTCGTCCGGCGTCCCTGCGGGACCGAGCGCTGACAGCGCTGTCAGTTGTTCGATTCGCTGCGACGCCTCTTTCGCAATCGATCCGGCCTGTGTGAGCAGGACATCGCGTTCGACCGGCGTGTCGCCGGTGGCCGAAAGCGGGATCGCACTGGCGATACCGAAGCCAGCGAGTTGCAGCATCGTGGTGCGCAACGATTCCAGGCTCGCGGTCGCGGGCGCATTGAGCAACCCTTGAAAGTTCTGCTGCGCCTGGCGCAACGCCTGTTCCGCACGATTGGCACGCGCCTCGAGCTCCGCGAGGTCCACTCCGCTGGCTTGCGTGCGCTCGGGCAGGTTCAAGTCGACGGCATCCAGCGCCTTCGCGCTTGTGATCAGCCTCCGCGCCACCCGCAGCATCTCCGCGAATTCGCTGTAGCTCAAATCGTTCGGACCCCAGCCCGTCTGCCGACCCGGATTGATACGCAATGTAGCGCCGGCCGGAAAGCCGGCCGGCTTACGCGTGATCGCGTAAAGAATACGTCCTTCGATCTCGGAGCGTTGCGACGGGCTACCGCCCTCGACGGCATAAATGAAATCGAGCGGAGCGAGGCCAAGCTCGCTCAACGCGATCTCCTTTGGCGCGGCCGCCTGGCCCGGCGGAGCATCCAGTTGTTCGACGACGCAACGCACGATCGCAGGAGGAACGAGCAGCCTTGCAGCGAACGCGTTCAGGTGCGGCTCCGCGCTGGCGCGCGGGGATTGCGCGGGATCAATCCAGCCGGGCGTTGGTGCCGGGTTACCGCCGGCGAGCGTCACGACGCGGTGCGTCAACGCCACGCCGCTGCGTGGCGTGCGGACGACTTCAAGCTCGGGCGGCGGCGCTTCGCCACGCGCAATAGCGTCGAGCGTACTCGCGGTTCGCACCGTGTTTCCGCGCACCGCTTGATAGACGCTTTCAGCCACAACGGCGTCGCTGACGGCATCGACTGCATCATCCAAAGCATTCAACTCGTTTCTCAGCGTCGTCCGCTCAGTAGTTGCCGGAGGGGGGTTAAGGGCGGTGAGAAAATCGGCGGAGGCGTCAGGGTCGTCTTTCACCTCGCTCCACTTGCGCCGCAACTCCAGCCCGTCCACGACATTGTTCGCAGCGATTGCTTCGACCGGCTCATTGGTGTTCTCCAGCTTCCCGCCAAGCGGCGCGACTTTGCGGAAGCTGGCGATGAGGCGATCCAGTTTCAGCTCGTGCAGACGCCGCTCGAAGCGATAGCCGAGCAATGCGCCGAGCGGCTGGCCCTGCCGCACGCCGTCGAGCAGATAATTGGCAAGCCGGACGCGCTCGGAAGAAAGATCGATCGCGAGCAGGTCCCTTACTTCCGGCGTCGAATGCGTGAGATGTCCATTCCGCAGCAGTGCGACTGTCTCCGCCTGCGTGAGCGACGGCGTGTGGACAAAACCCGGATCGTCTGGCGTTTGAAAAATCGGCGCTTGCTCGCCGGCTGGCGCAGCTACCTCGGTTCGCGCCGGGGCTGGCTTGAGGCTTTCCACCCAGCCATAGCCACCGAAATAAACACCGGTCACAGCCGTCTTGCGCATCGTGTCCAGGCGCTTGGCAGCGAATGAAGTAATCCACGCGTCGAGCCGGTGCGCGCACAGGTCGAGAGTGCCCGCGAGCAAGCGCTGGAGCCGCGCGCTGCTTACCGTTTTGAGATACGCGAGGCTGCGACGGAAATCATTGATTGGAGCCACGTTCGGGTCCGTGAACGTCGTGAGCTTCAGCAGAAATTCACCGAGCGTCTGCTCGCCGGTGACGTTTGGAACTTTCTGCTTGAACTGCCAGCTCCAGGTCGGCGCCGGCCGTTCAACCGCGGCCCTCCCATGCGCTTCGGAAATCGCCTGATCCAGCTGCGCCAAAGTCGCGATCAAATCATTCACACGGCCATGTGCCGCGGACGCGCTGGCCTGTAGCCGGTCGCGTTGCTGGTTCAGCTGCAGAAGACGTCTATTCCAAGCGATCCATTCGGGGTTGGGCCGCGGCCTGGGCACTTCGATGATACGTTCTGGCTCATTCTGCTGATGCTCCAAAATTTGGGCGTCGATATCTTCTACGGCTTGATCGGCCGCTGCCGCTGCAGCCTCGAGTGCTGGACGTTGGGCTTGAAGGGCTGTCCTGCGGGTAATTAATTCCGCCTCCTCTTCTGCGGCCGACGCAATGTCGATCAGCTCCAGGTCTTTGAAGAGAAGAGGCTGTGGTGTGCCGTTGTTAAACAGGATGCGCGAGGCGGCATTCGCGTATTCGAGCAGCATCGAATGCCGTAGAAGGGCGTGGAGCAGACTAACCGGCGGCGTGGTCTCGGTGAGAAGCGCGCCGAGGCTCGGTGCCGTCAGCAGCGGATCGATGTAATTCGTAGTGATCCGTGCTGTCTCGGAAAGTTCGCCGGGTTGCACCAGCGGCGCAGTCACGGGGTAAAACTCATCCAGGTAGGCAGCGCGCGCGAGCCGCGGTTTCCATCTCACGTCGAGCGTTCTAAGGATCGCCCCAGTCAATGCCTCCTGGTTGCGCCACCATCCCGTGCCATCCATGTCGGCCGAGAGCAACCACCAGAAATGCTGCAGGTAATGCCGCCCCATGACATTCCGCATGAGGTAGCTTGAGGAAAGGCCGTCGCTGCCCATGACCTCAGCGAGATCCGAATCAGGATCGCCGCTGCGCCCCACGCGTGGGACTCCGGCGAGATTCCTGCGCCACGCCCTGTCGCGCAACCGCACAAGCACATCCTTGAGAGAAAGATCGCGCGCGTGCTGCGCTTCCTGGCCCGTCTTCGGCGACCAATTGTCGAGCGAGGTGACGGGCAGGACGCCGTACGGCTGTTTACCGATGCGTAGTGTGGGGAGAGGGCCGGCGGCTCGCACGTAGTTGATGAAATGCGCGCGTACCCAGCCCAGGTCGTCCTCGGTGAGGTTGTTCTCTTCCCGGCCGAACATGTTCGACAGGAAGTAACCACAGGTCGCGGCCCAGAGCGCGATGTTCATCTGCCGTGCATCAAGTTGATCCTTCGCGGTGTTGTTCAACAGGTTGGCAAGGGGCTTGGTGCCATCCTGCGACAATCCCAAGGCGCGAGTCAGCGTGTCGCCATTCGATCCGTCGCCCGCCTTGAAGACGTTCGTCGCCTGCTCAGCCAGATAGCTTTCCATCTGGCCGACGTCGCGAGAGCTGAAACCGGAGGGAGCGTCCGGTGTGTTGTTCGACGGCGTGCCTTGCAGGAGGAATGCAAGGCCGTCGGTGTAATGGTGCGCATCCAGCAATTCTTCAATGCGCTTCGCAGAATCGACGGCACTGAGCGACGCTTTCACGCCAAGGACCAGCAGCGTGTCCAACCCTGCCAGGGCGACGTCTTGTGTCAGCTTGATGCGGACGCCCATGCCAATGGCTTCGGCAGCGTCGAAATCGACCATCCATTTCATCCCCGGATCGATCGCCAGTTGCTCGACCGTGGCAGCGACTGTTGCCTTCGGATCGGGGCCGGCTGGCAAAGGATCAGGAATGTTTTTGCCAGTGACACTGGCGACCAACGCGCCCCGCGAATACGCGATAGCTACCCAGCGATCGGGAAGCGCCCGAGCTAGCGGCGCGCGCGACCAACTCTCGGCTCTGCTCGCGGTCGTTGGAAACTGGATCGGCTTCGGCAAAGGCTGATCGGCGGGTACCGGCGCCGTTGGACGATCCTGGGGATTTAGCGGCCTGAGAGCGCGCGCAATCCATGTCGCTCGTTGCGGATCGAAGCGATCAGCCAACTGCCGCCACGCCCGTTTCCGGGCTTCTTCATCATTGCCCGCGCGCCAGTGTTGCTCCCAATAGTGTTGGCCCCAGGCTTTCTCCTGCTCGGTCAGCTCAGGCTCATGCGAATCGAGATGGACCTGATCCGGATAAACCCGTACACGGAGCTCGAACGAACCATCGGGCTGCAGAAAGAAGCGCGTCTCAAGGCGCACAGGGAAAAGCGCCAGTGGCCGGTCGCCCGCGACAAGTTGTGCGGCCATCTCCGGAGGTACCGGATCCGGCAACTTCGGTGGGGGTACGAGCCAATGGTCAGGCATAAGCGCGGTCCTAGGGGATCATCTGCGTCGCGTGGATGGCGATGCGCACAGGCTGCTGGCGGGTGATGATCGCCATGTGAGCTGAGTTTTTGCGCCACTCCACAGGCGGCTTAATCGGGAGCGATGGTGGCGGCGGCAGGGCCACAGACACGTGTGTCCGCGCGCCGAAATCCTTGGGCTTGTCGAAGCCAAAGCGCGGCTCGGTCGGCTGTTCCTGGATGATGAAGAACCAGCCGGCATCTTTCGTCGCCTCTTGGGAAGTCAGAGCGAACCCGACGAAGGTGACGTCGGGTTGTAGGGTACCGCGGAAGATTGGATACTTTTCCTCCGGACCCGGCTCGCGGGGATCTCCCGTGGCCTTTGCTGCGTAAATCACTGCGTTCGGATACCGGCTCAGCAGATCGCCGCGAATCAACAGCACAAGGTTCTCGTCAGGGCCGGGCCCGAGCAGATTCCCGCCCAGCGGATTTGCGCCCCATTGGTCAATCGGTTCGATATCCGGCTGCGCACCTTCCCAGAATTGCCGGAAATAAGTGCCCCGTTGATCGGTCGGAAAACCGCGCCACAGCAGCTCGCGGCCCATCTCCGCATTTAGTCCGGTCATGAACGCCTCGACGAACTTCGCATTGGTTTCGAGCAGGGTGACCGTATTGGGCGGCACGTGCCCGAGACCTGGCAGCAGCAGCTCCTGCGAAAGGTCACGCAACACTTCATACATGGGCTGTGGAAATTCGGGCGCGGCGAGAATGGGGCGCAGCAAATCCGCGCTGGATGCGAGCGCGGCCGGCGCGCCTTTTGGGGAGCCGGAAGGCACCGTCCGATTGATTGTGGCCCGCACGCGCACCGCGACGGTCACAGCCGGATCGAGACGATTAAGCACTGAAATCTTGAGCAACGGCAGCTGCAGCGCAGGCCCGGCCGTGTCGTGAACCGCGAGGCGATTGATCCTCGCTTGTTGTTTCGCCGCCGCCTGGCGAAAATTTCTGGCCACCACATTGTCCACATCCACAAGTGGTTGCGACCTTCGCGGGGGCATCGGCTCACCCTCCGGAATGATTCTAAAGTCCTTCGCAGGCGGCGCATGATCATCAGCGTTCAGGACTCTTCGTTCGGTTGCGTTTTCGGAACGAACGACCTGCGTCAACTGCGGCACGGCCAGGGAGACACGATTCAGCGTGATCGCACCGCCGGTCCCTAGAGTAAACCGATCATTGGACCGGTTCAGTGTAGTGATGAAGCTGCCGTCAATGCGGAAACCGCCCGGGATTCCCTGTACGACCACGCGGCGGCTGACGGGGCCACGCGGACGGGTCAGGCGCCGCGTCGCCGAGGAGACCGCTGCCGTGGGCACGATCGCATTGGCGATGCGTTGGTGAAGCGAAAGCATCTGCGCTGTCGCGCCGTCGACTGCCGGGTCCGCCCAGGCGATGCGCGCCTGTGCCGGCGCGGCCACTTGAAGCAATGCGCCGTCGCTCAGGCGCTTGAAATGTTTGACGTGCAGAACGGTGTTGATCGTGAGGCTGAGCTGTTCCTGCCGCAGCCTCTGATTGGCACGCTCGATCTCGCCCATCTGCTCCCACGCGGACGCCATCAGTTCTTCCTGCTGACTTTGCACAACTCGCGTGCCGAGTGCTGCAACCACGCGTTGGCGCGGATCGAGATTGACCTCATCGACCCAGCGGAGCGGCGAGGCGATGTGGTCCACTTGGGTGACGCCCGCAAGCACGCTCCCATAAATCGGCGGCGCCACCAGCGGTGTCGCCTGCTTCGCCGCGGTGTTAAGCAGCTTCTTGAGCTCTTGTTGGAAGGCGTTGCGTTGGGCGTCAGGCCAAGGCGTTTGCGCCGCCTTCGGCACGCGCAATGCGCCTTCCAGCTCGAGGATTTTGGTCGGAGGCGGGCTGGCCGGCAGTTTGAACCCAGGCGTGCTAACGTCCATCGGCCGCTTGCCGACTTGAGACGGCACCTCTCGCGCTTCAAGCAGTTCCGCCAGCGATTCAAAATCGCCCGCCGGGCCGGTGCGAAATTCCCAGTGGTAGAAGACGGGCAGTGTGACTTGCGCCGAGTCCTGCCGCCACGCGGGGGAGAGGCCGTCTTTCGGTTGGGGCGGTTGAGGCGGCGTTTCCGTCATTGGGATCGGCTCATTCAATCCTACCTTTCGTCCGATCTCGAACGCCGGGACGACGCACGACAGGTAGTCCGTATCCGGCTGGAGCAGGCGCGGACAAAGCAGCCGCGAGACAGACAGCTCCGGCCTCGTCGCCAGAATTTGGGTCAGCTCCGCAACTGTCGCGGCTTCGGCGGCCGAAATCTGAGCATGCGCCCACGCCCATGATTCGGCCAGATCCGGCAGTTCATCACCGGGCTTTGCTGGCGTGCCGATCTCAAGGATCGGCAGCGGCACCGCACGGTCCGAGCGCAATGACACGCCCGGCTGCTTTTTGACGACGATCAGGCAAAGCCACGGCCGCAGTTTTCCACTGGGGTCCGCTTTTGCTGGCGTGAAAAGCCACGGCAGATCGGGCCGGTCAAATTCGATCCCGGCGAGAAAGTTCGATTCGAAGGTCGTGTTTCCCGGCTTTGGTTCGGTGCGGACGATCTGCTGCCGATCCAGGCCGGTTACCTCGCCGGGACCGAGCAGACCGACGGTAACGTTGACGTCCTTTGCGTTATTGACCCGCAGTTTGACGGGCACCGAGACGCGGCCCGCCTGCGTCGGGGACAGCGTGTCGGCATTTTGGATCGCCCCCGCCGCACCCTGGCGCACCCACGGCAGAAAGATCGAGCTGGCGTTGGGAATCGTGTCAGGCATGGCGTGTCGTTGTTCAGCGGACCAATTCGTAAGCCCGGACGACCTGCCGCTTCGCCGCCTCGGCCGGGTTTTGCTGTTTCAGCTTTCGAAGGATTTCCTGGGCGTCGATCCAGGTCATCGGCTTCCCAGCTTCGACTCCGGGTGCCGTCTGCGGCGACAGGTCTTCGGTCGAAGCGATTGCATAGCGCGGCTTGGACACGGCGACTTCCGGTGTGCGCGCACGGTTTTGGAATTTCGCGGTGCCCGTCCGCTGCACCGCGCTCCGCGCAGCCGCGCCGAACCGCGCATGCAGGAACAGTTGGTCCCGGTTAAGCTTGAAGCCGGGTTTCGGCGGGCTGGGCGCTGGCGCTTGCTTATCGACAATGATTGTCTCGTATTCGAGCACTGTATTGACCCGCTCCGAGTTATTGAACGCGAAGCCGTCGATGCCCACCATCAACCCCGCGTCCATCGTGTCGAATGACGGACTGGCGATGCTCTCATCGTCCGTCATTTCGAAGAACTGAGCGGATGCGAAAAAGTCCGTTAGCGGTGTCGGTGTCTGCGCCACGCCACCTACAGTAATGCTGGTGATGCTGAAGCGTCGCGCGCCACTCGGCGGGCTGCTGCCGAACTTGTCAATATCCCGCGAGAGGTTCAATGGCACGATCGTCTGTTTGACGCCGAACTTTCCGAGCGGATGAATCCTCACTTCGTTCGGCACAGGCAGCTCGCGCACGGTCGCCACTCTCCGCTGGCCGACCGGGAGCGCTTCCTGCCAGTTGCGTCGGTCGCCAAGCGCCGCAACCAGCTCGCCGAGAACATCGACTGCGGGCAGTGGCGGTGGCGGGGCGCCTTCCACGAGTGTCTTATCGAAGCTGACCGAAACGTCCCACCACAAAACTTCGAAGGTCGCCTTGCCCCTTGCGCGTAGCGGCCGCGGGCCTTCCAACGCACCTTCTACGGCGACTTTAAAAAGATTCCTCGAGCCGCGTTTGAGCTGCACCGAGGCGTGGAACTCGGCCAGGAAATGAAAGGGACTGAGCTGGATCAGCACGTCGAAGCCGATGTCGCCTTCGATACTGAAGCCATGCGCGGCGGCGTAGAGATTCGCCCGCGCGCCGAACTGCACCGTGTTCGAGGTGACGGCGAAATAGGCGGCGCAAGTGATCCGCGGGTTGTCACCCGCGCTGAGGTTGATCGCGAGCCGGTCGAGCCGCGGGAAATTTGCGGGCGGATTGAAGGCGTGGTGCAATCCGCCGATCGCGAGTGCGAAGCTTGGCGCCCCCTTCCACCTTAACCGCATCGCCATTCCGCCAGTGAGCACGAACTTCTTCAGCAAGCGCGACTCGTAGAGCACCGCATCGAGCGATGCCGTGCCCTGGTCGAAGTCGATAATCCCGACCGCGTCCATCTTGATCCGCAGCAGGTCGTTCTCTTTCTTCGGAAGGATTGCCTCGACCTGCCCCATGACGAGCAGGCGCAGCCGCTCGCCGATCTCGAGCACGATCCCGAGCTGCATCGTGACGAGCGTCGGCGTGGCCCATTCGATCTCGACCATTGGGCCGAACAGATGGTGTCCCGGCGCGATGGGGAAGATCTTGTTGAGCCCACTGAGCAATTGCAGCGCGTCGCGGACCGGGTTCGCGGGAAAAAGGACTGCGTCGAGAGTGTGGTTTTTCACCCCCACGCATAGGACCTCCTCGTTGAACGTGCGATTGATCGCCAGCATTCCGCCGAGACCGGTCAGTTTGAAACCGAGACCCAGTTGAATGGGCTTGAAGCCTTCAGCTGTAATGATGACGAGCAGCGAAAAGCCTTTGGTGCCATCGGGCAGCCGTGTGGCGATGATGCCGAGCGCGCTCACCGAGAGCCCGCCTTCGAGGCTCAACTGCACCGCACCCGCGTAAACACCGCGCTGCTGATCGAGAAAAAGGAAACCGCCGCCCGTGACAGCGCTCGATTCGATGGAAATGGCGACACCACGCGGCAACGCTGGCCCGAGCGACAGATCGGCGAGGCCGAGGTTGCCGATCCCTTTTTCGGGGAACGCCAGTTTCAGCTCGAAGCCGAGCCGGTCGATGCTGATGTAGGCGGGACCGAGCCGAAGGATCAGCGAGGCGCTCGCCTCGGCAACGACATCCGACGTATCGGGAGTGGTATCGTTCGCGGCGAGCTTGAGCTGCAGCGAGTGCAGCTCGAGGGGACCGAGCGCCACTCCGACCGGGATCGAAACGCTGAAGCCCTTTCCGATGGCGCCGGCGATCTGAGGTGGCTTGCCATTCGGCGGCGCAGCTCGCGTCAAGCCGAGCGCCCGCGTCGATCTTCCGGAAAGGAACGGCACGTTCCCCTCGGTGAACAGGCCGCGCTTTGTGCTGGCTCCGAGGCCGAAGTTGAACGGAAACCGCAATCCTCCGGCCGGCAGCAGCGACGCCAGAAAGCCGTCGTTGTCCTTGGTCGCAATAACCACCGCGCAGTCGTTGAGGGACAACTTGATCTCAGCTTCGGTCGCGTCGAGGTCGATCTCGTTAGCGCTAACCGTCGCGACCAGCTCAACGGTGCCGACTTCGAAATGTGTGTCACTGTCCGACGGCAATACGAAGGAGCGATTGGTTTGATCGGGGATCGACTGAAGCGCGACGCTCGCGCGGACGTCCGGCGGTCCGCCCAGCGGCCCGCGGATCGTGAAAACCTTCTCCCCAAAGAAGGTCATATCCACTACGGACGGCGAGCTGACCTCGAGGAGCGCTTTCCACCGCTTGCTCAGCGGAGCGTCCAATGCGCCGCTGCCGCCCAGCGTGAGAAACAGCCCTGGTCCACCCTGCGGTGTGCTCAGAAAGTAAAGCGAGGTGTTGATCCGCTTTTCGATGGTCTGGCCATTTGCGTCGCGTTCGGTGGTAAAAAACACGGAGCTGAGCATGCGCCGCGAGATCGCGTCCCCTTGCGGCGTGCCGGATTCGGGCGCGGGATCCCAGCCGTAGAGCGAGCGATTGTTTGGCTTAAAGGCAAAGGCTAGGAATGCACCGAGCGGCACGAAGTAGAAGTCCGATCTCGCCTGCGCCTCCTCTTCGTCATCGAGCGCGATGAGGATTGTCTTCAGCAGATAAAAGCCGCCGTCGGTACAAACCTTGACGATGTTCTTCCAGGTGATTTTCCCGCTGAGAAACGGCGCGCCCGTATCTTCTACGAAGCTTACCGCCTGGGCCGCGACGAAGAGCTTGGGCTTGCGCAGGCGAATGTAGTTGAGCGCAAGCAAATTCAGAAACCGGTTGGTGACCTCGCCCACCAACGCCGGACTCAGGCTGAACGACGAGATGAATGACCGCACCGAATCGAAAACTGCACGCAGGTCGGAAAGCGTGCTGTCCAGCGCAGCTTTGTCCGCGTCCACCGTCTGCTGATAACGGCCGATGCTATCGAGCTTGTCCTGCGGCACGTTCGGCTTCGGCGGCGGGTCGGTCGGCTCGAGGCCGACGTCTTCGAGCAGTGACTTGCGCGCTTCGTCGTCCTCAAGCGTGTCCTTGATCCACTCGAGGAACTCTTTGATTTCGCCAATCAGTCCCTGGAGTGTGCTTTCAGCCATGGGTCGTTTCGGTTAGGCCGACAGCAACGCCTTTTCCGGCTTCTTCGCTTCGTCGGCAGTCAGCTTGTCGAGCTTCGCCTCGTGCTTTGTGTAAAGCTGCGGCGTCGGCGGTTTGTTGAGCGGATCGGCCGGATCGGGCGCAGCCGCATACAGCTCATGGATGACGAAAAGCGTTTCGCCACGTTTCTCAAATCGAACGAGGCCAAGATTGTTGATGAACAGGACCTGGCGCGAATGGCCTAGCTTGTCCATCTGACGGCCCTGACGGTTCGCTGCCCGGCGGAAACCTTCCTTGTTTTCCGTCACGTCGAAATTTGGGTTGGCCGGATCGAGCAGCTCGGGCTGGGCCGGTTTGGGGCGCTCGGAGTCCTTGCGCTTGTCGAGCAGCACTTCCGCGCGCCACGACCAGTTGGGCAGCTTGGCGGTGTTCAGCTTCGTCCCCGCCGGCAAAATCTGGGGCGGAATCAGCACCGGCGCGCGTTTCAACCGGGATTTGATCGCAGGCACGGGTTTCACATCGGTGGGGAAGACCAGCAGATCCGACGCGGTGGTATCCCACCCCAAGCGCTCCGCCTTGAAATCCTTGCGGATAAGGCGCTGCGCGAACGCCAGCGTGCGATCGACGATCCGGATAATGTCCGGCATCACGTTCTGTATTCCACTCGAGATGAATTGCACGAAACGAGCCGGCTCCGCCTGATCCGCCTGTTTCCAATAACTGAGCGCGTTGCTCGCCGCGTAATGAACGTCGCCGGACAGAAAAATAACCCGACGATAAGGGGCGAGTCGCTTTAGCAAAAATTCGAACGTCTTCGGATCAAACGTCCACGCTTCGATTGCGTCCGGATTTGTGCCGATCTGGCCCCGCGTACCGATCGTCTTTTCGTCGAGCTTGCCTTGCAGCTCGTTGTAATCCTTCAGGTCGAAAATGCGATAAAGCGCCGGCGCAAACAGCTCATCGAACATCGACGGTCCGAGGACTGGCTCTGACGTGATGACGAAAACGACTTCTTTCCCAGTCGGCAACGGACCTGCCGGAATCATGTCCGGCAGCGCGGTCACGGCAACGTTGCCCGGTGGCCCGACATTCGAAACGTAGCTGCGCCGCGTGCGGTTGTCGGTCACTAGGACCAAATGCTTTTCTCCTGGGACGGTGTAGTGCCATTTTACCGGCGGGTTGGCGGCGTCCAGCCCGGTGTTTTGATCCAGGCCCAAGAGCTTATCGATTTCGTTGCCGGCAGCTTCGTTCGGATTTTCGGTGGCATTCGCCGGGAAGAGCTTCGTCGCCTGGTCGAGCAGTTGTTTGCGTTCACCGGCTTCGAACGCCACCGAGTCATTGCCCCAACCCTGGAAGAGCGCATACGCGAGCATCCCGTTCCGAATAATCGTCTTGCCGAGCGGACTGGTGAGCACGCGATCGCGCCAGATTGGATTCAAATACCAATCATCGGTGATCTCGTGATCATCGAAGATCATATAAGTCGGCGTGTTCGCCAGCGCGCGCCGCACCTTTGGCAATGTCCGACGGAACTCGGTCAGCGCGGCGATTTCACGGTCGTAAATGCCCGGGCGATCAGCCGCCTTGTCTTGCTCCGAAAGAAGGTCTTTCGTCTCCGCGCTCGGCGTGAAATCTGGAAGGAAAATCGCCTTCGCCGGGAATTCATCCCAGACCGCGCGGCTCCAGACCATCAAATACATCGCGCAGAATTCGGCCAACGACATCAAATGACTGTGCCCATCGTGGGTAGTCATGCGCGCCGTGTTCAAAAGGAGCTTCAGCCGTTGCCCTGGCGGAAAATGCGGCCTGTCGGCTGGAAAACGCGTGATCGCCTGAGAAACGGGATCACGCTTCACGGGCAGTTGCTCGATCCCTGGGAACAGTTGCTTTCCCAATTCCATCTGCATGTGCAGATGCACCCTGCCCACGTCGTCGGCATAAATCTGGTCGCCGGTAAGGAAGAGCTGGTGCGGCCGTTTTAGCGGGTCTTTGTAGGCGTTGTCGCGGCTGAGGAAGTCGTCAGCCCAAGCCAGACCGTCCATCAGCGAGGCACTCGCCCGCCGGCAGGAGCCGTGTACCACACGTAGGTCGGTCAGATTGCGGGGTGGCAGCGCGAAGGTTGGCAGCACGTCCGCTTCAAACCCAAGCGCGAGATGCTTCGTGTTCGGGCCAGGCGTCGGCGGGTCATCGCGCAGCAATCCGAGAGATTTCAGCGTGTGGGTCCCGGAAGCAGTCTGCAGCGACAGATCGTACGAATAAGTCCGGTCTGGTTGCAGCGCCTGGCCGCTGGAAAGTTTCAGCGTCACAACGACCACATGAAGCTGCTGCCCGATACGCAACGTCTGCGCCGCTGGATCAGGACCGGTGACGAGGGCAGGCTTTTCCCCCGCCTTGATGCCGCCGCCTTCCCACAAGGAGAGTTTGACGTTGCTGGCAGCCTCCTTCAACGCAACCCATACCGACACCAGATTGGGCTCAACCCGGCGGAGTATCGGACCAGCCAGCATGACAGGCAGGTTCACAACGGCGACTATCCTGGATGTTGACCAGTCTTCAAGCCTTTTCTCGCACGATGCTTTCTGAAGCAGACCCGCGTGGGTTGATCGTGGCCGACTCACTTTGCAATCGCAGCCGCGGCGAAGAGGTTGTTAAGACCTTCCGTCATTGTGGGATGCGAAAAAAATACGTCTCGGAGGGCTGTCAAGGGTAGTCCCGCAATCATGGCCACCTAAATGGTGCTCAATGTTTCTCCGGTATCGGCTGCAAGAATCGTGCATCCCAGGATCCGGTCGCTCTTTCTAAGAGACGTTTTTTTCTGCCCCGCTGCGCCGTCTATTCGTAGTGGTCTCGGCCCGGCAGACTTTATGATCTCTTGAGGGCAGCGGCGCGCGAAGAGATCGAATCAAGTCGCGGCGAATTCAGCACTCTCACCGGAAGCGCGTTAGACGACGCAATCGATGAGCCTCAGAGTATTGCGACGGAGACCGATGACTTTCTCGATCTCGTAAATGACACAATGGATGAGATCGGCGAGAGATTCGCCGGAGTAACGAATGGAAGACCCATCAAGTCCTCTACAGGCTGATGGGATGCGTGGACTCTCACAATGCCGAGTCAGCAGCGTGACGGCTTCATCAACGCGGTGCGCGGATTTTGTGGGACGGCGAAAGATCAATGGGGCAGTCTGCTCACCCCTCTTGTTACCGGGATTCGCGTGCGCGGCCCATTCCGCCCCGAGTGGGTGCCGGAAGGAGAGGAGTATCGCCATGTCTTCATCGACACCGAGGGATTGCTGCACGCGCGCATGACGGCAGACGTTCCAGATGAAATGACTTCTCTCTTCAATGACGTGGACAATGTGTTGCTTGTCGAGTCTGCGAAGAACGCTTTGAGTTCGCCGGTTGCAGGGAAGGTTTTTCGAGGCGCTGGCCAGCGCTGGCTATGCATCCAAGTTTGCACTCCTGTTTACGCACATGGATACGGTTTCCGGAGATAACCTGACCTCGCCCGGATCCAAGCGTGAACACCTTTTTGGCAGTGTGCGCAACGTGCTCGACAATCAAGTTGCCCGAATTGTCAGCCGTGAAGCTGCGCGGCGGCTCGCTGACCGAATTATGGCGGCTCATATAACCAATTCCTTGCTTGTCGGGCTGTTAGCTGATCGCGTTACGGCGATTCGCCTTGCTTGTTTGCGGGCATGTCGAGAAGCCTTCGCAGCAGATTTGTGCACAATACTAGATCTTTCTCACTCCAGGATGCGATTCGTTGCTGGAATGCGGCACCCTTAGTCTGGATCGCAGCCTCCAGCCGTTCGCGACCATCGACGGTCAGCGACAGGACGATACTTCGCCGATCCGAGGGATCGGTTGACGTCGCGATCAGTCCCAATCGCACAAGCTCGCGGATGAGGCGGCTTGCGGCGCTGCGATCCATGCCAACGGCTTGCGCCACTGCGCTGGGTTTTGCCGGGCCGGAGGCGTTAAGCCAAAGGGCGATATGAAAAGCGGCCGGCTGGAGTTCGGCGTGAAACGCAGCCGCGGCCTGCGCCGTCAACGCCCGGGACTGGCTTACCAGCGCGTTCAGTGCGGCGCCTAGCGCAAGGACGCACTTTTCCCGCCGCCCATCGTTCCGCGGAGTTTTGTCGGTCTGCGAGTTCATCATCCCCATCGTCTGGCGTTTGCGTCTGCCGGAGAGATTGTCAGAATAGTTGACAAATATCCATCACATAGATGATGGATATTTGTCCATTAAATAAGCAATACCCATGTCGCCATCTTTTCCAACTATTGTGATAACAGGAGCAACCAGCGGCATCGGTCGGTGCGCGGCAATTGCGCTCGCCAAGCGCGGAGCGAATCTCGTGCTCACCGCGCGCAGCCAAGCCAAGGCCGACGAAACAGTAGAAATGATCAAGGCTGCTGCGCCGGGCACACGAGTCCACGTGCATTATGGTGATTTCGCCGATCTAGCCTCGGTCGCCGCGCTGGGACGTGAGATTGTCGCGCGCCATACCCAGATCGACGCGCTGATCAACAATGCCGGAATTCATGCCTTTGAACCACGTATCACCGCAAACGGCTATTCCGAGATGATTGCGGTCAACTATCTGGCACCGTGGCTTTTGACGAACATTCTGCTGGAGACCGTGATCAGATCGGCGCCGTCGCGCATTGTCACTGTCGCATCAGAAGCCTCGCTACAAGCCGTGGGATTTGATCCCCTTGCCGCGCTCACCGACAAACGTCCGTTTTCCGCACGAGGCTCCTCAGTGATCTACGGCCGAACCAAATTGATGAATATCATGTTTTCAATGAAATTGGCCAGCGAACTGGCGGGTACCGGAGTGGCGGTCAACTGCTTATGTCCTGGATTCAACGTGACGGGACTCGGACGTGAACTCTGGTTTGCAGCGCCGCTCGAACGGCTGCTGACCAGGTTGAAGATCGGCAATCCTGAGCGTGGCGCAGGGATCATCGTCCGTCTGGCCAGCGATCCCTCCTACACCGACGTGACTGGCGGATACTTTTCGGTCAATCACATGCGACCGCTCGTCCCCGTGGCGCCGGGTGCCGACCCGCAAGCGCAGCAAGCGCTGTGGCAGGCGACTGCGGAACGAGTTGCCGTCTTCAGTCGCCACGAGGCCGTCGGGAGGCGCTCTGGTGAATGACAGACGAATTCCCTGGGCTCTTCACGATGGGCCTCCTGATCGGGTGCCCGAAAAACGAAAAGCTGATCGTCGCTTCGGGACATTAGGCGTGCGCCATCACGGCGGATTCAGGCTTTCAATTTTGCGGCGACCAGCCGGAGCCAGGTCTCCACGAGCAGGGAAAACTTTCTCCACTGGACGCCGCCCGCAGAGGCTGCCAAGCGAAATCCCGAATCACGCCGAGGACTTCTCCCGTCTCAGTCGCACCCAGCCTGTTTTTACGGATAAACGCGTTCCATTGCACAGCTTTCATCGCGGCAAACTCCTCCCGCAGACCCATTGGCATTTCCTTAGGCAATGGAGTTTTTCGGCGGTTGAACGTGGCCCGAATAGCCCCAACGAGCGTTGGTCCATCGAACTCGAACGTTCGGCTCAGAAACCACAGGTCATAGAAATCTTTCATCCGGCTGTTCGCCTCACCGAGCAGGACCATGGCTTCCAGCTTTTCTGCGACGACGGTGTATGTCGGATAACTTCGGAGCTGAGGCGCGGGGAAATCGAGCAGCGCTGGGAATTCCACGGCCTGGGGTCCTGGCGTCACGGCGTCTCCGAATCCGACATCTGATTGGATACGGACATTCCCCAGGCGTGCCTCGATGGTCACGCGGATACCGCCGTAAACCGCCTCCTCGCGGATGGGCTTGGCAGTCACAGAATCCACGAGAAACTCCAACTCGTCAGGCTCGACTGGAACCGTGCAGATTTCGCGGAAGATTGCTGCCACCTCACCGGCCTCTTCGGAACCCATCCCAAGCAAATCCAGATCGCGGGTGGGGCGGTGACTGATCTCGGTCCAGATACGAAAGAGCATCGCTCCCTTGAGGAGGAATCGATCCGCGTAACGCGACTGGCTGAGACGGTAGAGCAACCGCTCAATGCCATATCGCGTCAGAACCAGATCGAACGGCTCTCCGCGGTTCTGGCCTCGCGATCAGCAGCCGTCGCCGCACGGAGGCGGTGAGATTCTTCTTCACGGGTTTACTCATGTCAGGCTTTCCAGATAGGGGCGCATCACGTTCCCCACCCGGCAGATGCGGGCATAGCGCGTCAGGTCATCCATCGTGCAGCCTTTCTCCCTCCATGTTTCGCGCAGGGCTTCCAGCGCGACGTCCAGTCCGATTTTGTTACGGAATTTGAAACAATCGGCCACGGTCTTGGCAGGACAGTAAATTTTCACCGCTACTCCCTCGATCAGGTGTTCTTCTTGTCCGGCATGGAGGGCTTCTCCACTGGAACGCACGATCCGCAGCGGGATGTGATCCACCCGCGGCTCCCGCGCCTTACCGTCGAGAGCCAGCCAGACTTCGTGCGGTTGCTGCGTCGTCAGCCCGTGGAATCGGAGGGCCGAAAGCAGGCAGACAATTCCATTGGGGATGCGCTTGCCTGCCTCGGCCAGCGTATGGTTCTCGCCGACCTCTCCCTCCGTCAGCGTGTAAAGCCCCCGTCCGACACGGACGATAACTCCCTTTTTCACAAGCTGGCCAAGGGTCGCCCGCCAGATGCCATGAGATTCCAGGTCGCGACTACGCAGAACACTCGACTTCTTGAAAGCTTTCTGGATCGCATTTGGGATTGCTGTCGTCATTTCAAAGTGTCGGACATTATCCATATTTTCCGACATATCGCAACCCTGCGCCCATGGCGCGCAAGGCAAGTAATCCGCGCTTCATCGTTGGCAGCCTGGAAGGCGACGCTCGCGGCGCGGAAAGCAATGCCCGGGTCGCGCTCGTCGAGAGCCTCGGCATTCCCCCGGAGGCCTTTTCCAGAAGCTGGTGCGCCTCGTTCGGATCGATGACATTCAGAATCAACACGACCCCGCTCTCGTCCGTCTTAAAATACCACTGATCGATTTTGCCAGCGAGATAGAGACGTGCGGTGTCGCGCATTTCGAAAGGCAGGATCGGGCCCCTTGCGATCGGAGTCCCCTTAGCCGTCCAGCGACCAATCGCGAGAAGTTTGGTAGCCGGAACTCCGGGCGCGGCTGGGTGCCCGGTACCACTGCCAGCGTTAATCGTCGTGTCTGGCATCACGCGAGCATTATCTCAGCGACCTGCTCCGGGATATCGATTTGCAGCCAATGGCCAGCGGAGAGCAAATGAAGCGAAGGATGTTTCAGATGAGACCGGAAATCCTCAGCTACACCGCTGTTGAGATACGGGTCTTTGTCTCCCCAGATTAGCTTGACCGGGATATCGAGCGCCTCCATCTCATGAACGCGCCTGGTGTTTCTGGCGACTTCCTCGAAGAGTTGGGACGTCATTTGGGCGAACGCCGGGGCAGAACTGGGTTGTTGCCTGAAGTTATTGTCGATGATAGGGCCGAGAAAGGAGTGATAGTACGCCTTTTGGCTATCGGTCAGGTTTTCCTGAAATTTTGCTCGCTGAAAGTTGAGTATCCAGGCGAATTGCTCAGGGCTTCGTAGAATAGCTTGTGTAAGCGCTTTGAGACTGGTAGTCGCGAATAGCTCGATAAATTCCGGGTATCGGACTGTGGGTGCGTAACCGTATACTGCGTTGAGAATGCACAAGGAATCAACGCGTTCCGGGTGTTCGATCGCAAAATTGACAGCAGCAGGTCCAGAGGAGTCGTGCGCGACAGGAATGACCTTATCCAGACCCAGTGTTTCGACTACCGCCTGCAGATCGCCTAGTTGCTGTGCAAAACTGTAGGAAGCGCCGGCAGGCTTTTCAGAATTGCCAAAACCCAGGAAATCGAACGCGACGACCCGCCGTCCGCCTGCTACCAAATGGGGAATCAGATCATCGTAGATGTGCAAATTGTCGGGAAAGCCATGCATGAGCACGAACGCGGGACCGTCGCCCGCATAGTCGCGCGCGTAGACGCTTCCCTGTTCCCGCGGAATGTGATGCTCGGAAAACTTCGTGGAATGATGTGTCATATTTTATTCTATTCTATTTGTTGGAGTTCATCAGGTCTGCGCTGAGCCGACTGCTGAGTGACATGGTGACTTTTTTTGCTTCTTTCCCGCCGGAGGTAAGTTTTCGGATCACCACGTAGAACACAGGCGTAAAAATCAGCCCGAAAAACGTGACGCCAAGCATGCCGAAGAATACCGCCGTTCCAAGCGCCTGACGCATTTCTGCACCCGCTCCCTTCGCGATGACAAGCGGCACGACTCCCAAAATAAAGGCGAAACTTGTCATGAGGATCGGACGAAGTCGAAGCCGTGCAGATTCAATGGCTGCTTCGGTGATGCTTTTACCGGTGTCTTCAAGTTGTTTGGCAAATTCGACGATGAGAATTGCGTTTTTGCTGGCGAGACCGACGAGGACGATGAGACCGATCTGCGTGAAAATGTTGTTGTCCATCCCGCGCAACCAGACTCCAAAAATGGCGCTCAGGAGACACAGCGGAACAATGAGAATGATCGCGAGCGGGAGACTCCAGCTTTCGTATTGAGCCGACAGCGTCAGGAAGACTAAAAGCACGCAAAGCGGGAAGATGAAGATGATGGTGTTACCGGCCAGCTTTTCCTGAAACGTGAGGTCGGTCCACTCGTAGCCCATTCCGGCCGGCAGTTCTTTCGCCGCCAACTCTTGCGCGAGAGCGTTGGCCTGGCCCGAACTGACGCCGGGCTTTGCAACGCCGTTGATATCGGCAGCCGGATACATGTTGTAGCGGATGACCTTGTCCGGCCCGGTCGTCTCCGTGACATTGACCAATGTAGCGAGCGGAACCATGGCGCCGGCGGCGTTTCGCGTCTTGAGTTTGCTGATGTCCTCAATGTGGCTGCGGAAGTTTTTGTCAGCCTGCGCGGTGACCTGGTAGGTTCTCCCGAAACGATTGAAGTCATTAACGTAGAGTGATCCGAGATAGGTCTGCAGCGCATCGTTCAGATCCGCCAGTTGCACGTTTATGCTCTTGGCTTTGACTCGATCCACTTCGACATGAATTTGCGGAACACGCGTGGTGAAGGTCGTGAATACAGCTGCCAGACCGGGAGTCTGGCTGCCATGCACCATCATGTTAAAGGCGGTGTTCCCGAGAACATTGAGACCGGCATCGGTGCGATCCTGGATCATCATCTTGAACCCGGCGACGGTCCCGAGTCCTCGCACGGGCGGAGGAGGGAGAACCAGGATTCGTGCATCACGCAGATCCCTAAATCGCTTATTCAGCTCCCCGATCAAAGCCCCGGCGGATTTTCGGGGATCCTTTCGGTCTTCGAATTTATCGAGACCGACAAAGATCGTGCCCGCATTGGGAAGATTAGCGTTCACCACAGGGTTGTAGCCGGGAAATTCGACGCAATTGCGAACACCAGGAATTGTGCGAGCAATTTCGCTCATTCGCTTCATCACGCTTTGCGTCCGCTCGAGGCTGGCGCCATCGGGCAATTGAGCGAAGGCAATAAGGTAACCAGAGTCTTGCGTGGGTATGAATCCGGTCGGCACCGCGCGAAAGCCGAACCAAGTCATGGCCAGCAATCCCGCATACAAGACAAGGGCTATCCCGGTGCGTCGCACCGTGCTTCCAACTACTCGCGTGTAACCGCTTGTCGTGCGATCAAAGCCTTTGTTGAACAACCGGAAAAACCAGCCCAGACCACTGTCAACGATACGCGCAAACCAATCCTTCTTTTCCTCGTGGTTCTTGAGAAGAAGTGCGCAAAGCGCGGGCGAAAGCGTCAGAGAGTTGAAGGCGCTGATGACGGTCGAAACGGCAATGGTTAGTGCGAATTGGCGGTAAAATTGTCCGGTAATTCCGCTGACAAAAGCGGTCGGCACGAACACAGCACACAGCACGAGTGCGACCGCAATCACGGGGCCACTGACTTCGGTCATGGCTTTCCTTGTCGCCGCGACGGGAGTGAGACCCAGCGCGATATTTCGTTCGACGTTTTCGACCACGACGATGGCGTCATCGACGACGATGCCGATCGCCAGCACCAAGCCAAAGAGTGAAAGGTTGTTGAGCGAAAATCCAAAAATCAACATCACCGCGAACGTGCCGATCAACGAAACCGGAACAGCAAGCAACGGGATGATCGCCGCACGCCAATTCTGCAGAAAGACGATCACGACGACCACAACCAGCAGCAACGCCTCGAAGAGCGTGTGCACCACGGCATCGATCGATTCCCGCGCGAACATCGTGGTGTCGTAGGCCACGCGGTAGTCCACGCCTTGTGGGAAGCTCTTTTTGAGTTCCTCCATTCTCGCGCGAACGCGATCCGAGGTCTCGATGGCGTTCGAGCCAGGAAGTTGGAAGATGACGAGCGCCGCGGCGGGCTTGCCGTCGAGCTTGGAAGCGACCGAATAATCTCGGGCGGCCAGTTCGACTCGCGCTACATCGCGCACGCGGGTTACCTGTCCTTTAGTCCCCTGTTTCACAACAATCTCGCCGAACTCCTCCTCGGACAAAAGGCGCCCTTGAGTGTCGATCGAAAGCTGAAATTCGCTCCCGGCCTCAGCCGGTTGTTGGCCGATCGTTCCGGCGGCAACTTGAAGATTTTGCTCGCGGATGGCGCGGACAACATCGCCGGCGATAAGGTTGAGCGAAGCGAGTTTCTCCGGATCCAGCCAGATGCGCATCGAGTAATCGCGCGCGCCGAAAACGGTGACGTCGCCGACGCCTGGAAGTCGCGCCAACTGATCCTTAACTTGCAGAAACGCGTAGTTGCCGAGGTAAAGCTCGTCACGGGAATCATCGGGCGATCGAAGATGAACCACCATTGTGAGATCGGGCGATTTCTTGGTGGTCGTGACGCCAAGCCTGCGCACTTCTTCCGGAAGCTTGGGCAAGGCGATCGCCACTCGATTTTGCACAAGCACCTGCGCCGTGTTGAGATCGGTCCCGAGTTCGAAGGTAAGCGTCAACGACATCACACCGTCGCTGGTCGAAGTGCTCGACATGTAAAGCATCCGTTCGACCCCGTTGACTTCCTGTTCGATGGGTGTCGCGACCGTCTCCGCGATGACTTTCGGATTCGCGCCCGGATAGATCGCTCGCACTACGACTGTGGGCGGCGTGATCTCGGGATACTGCGCGATCGGAAGCCGAAGCATCGCAATGCCGCCGACCAGCACGATGACGATGGAAATAACGGCCGCGAAAATCGGCCTGCTGATGAAGAACTGCGAAAAATTCACGGTGCTTTCTCCTCTGGTTGCTGATCCACAACAATGCCGGGCCGCACGCGGATTTGGCCTTCTATGATGACATTTTCATTTGGCTTCAGACCAGAAGTAACGATGCGTAGCCCGTCGCTCATTCCTCCCACCGTGATCGGGCGGAACTCCACCTTCTTCCCGGCGTTAACGACGAAGACATATTTTTGTGACTGGTCGGCGGCAATCGCGTGATCGGGAACGAGGATCGCCTGGTGGCGAGCACTTCCGGGAACACGGAGGCGGGCGAAGAACCCGGGGCTGAGACTATGATCCTTGTTAGGAAATACCCCGCGGGCGCTCATGGTTCCCGTCGTTGGATCGACGCGGTTATCCAGAAAATCGACGAGTCCTTTTCGCGGAAAATTCACCTCGTCGGTTAATTCCATCTCCACTGGAATTTGCTTATTCCGGGCGCTGTCGCGAAGTCCTTCCTGACTCAGGCGGATGTATTTCAAAATTGCCCGTTCATCCACGTCTCCATAGAGATAAAGTGGATCAAGCGAGACGACCGTTGTAAGCAAGCTGGCTCCGGCGCCTCCCGAGCCATTGCTAACAAGGTTTCCCTCGGTGATAAATGCTCGTCCGACTCTGCCATCAATCGGTGAACGGATTTCAGTGAACTCCAGGTTAAGCTTCGCGAGTTCCGCAACCGCCTTCGCTGATCGCGCCGCTGCCAAAGAGGCACTGTAGGACTTGGCCTTCGAATCGTAGTCGGCTTCGGCGATCACCTTGTTCGCCATCAGCTTTATCGCGCGATCCGCGTCATTTTTCGCCAGAGCGGCCTGATTGACCAGGCGTTCATAATCGGCTTCTGCCCGATCATATTCCGCCTGATAGGGACGGCGATCGATCGTGATCAGAAGGTCGCCTTTTTTGACTTCTTTGCCTTCCTTGAAATAGACTTGTCGAGATATCCGCTCACGCGAGCTCGAACCTCAACCGTCTCCGGGGATTCGAGCCGACCGATATATTCGTCCCACTCCACAATCTCTTTCACAGTCGGCGGAGCGACCGAAACTGTCGGTGGAGGTGATGCCACTGGCGGGAGTGGCTTTTTGCAGCCTGATACAAGCATAACACTCAAAGCTGCTAATATGCCGAAGCGCAAAGCGCCTCGGCCCTTGGATGATGCGATGTCCATAGACCCTCTCGTTGTGCGGCTACGAGAGAACGCCTGTCCGGAGTGGCTTCTCGCGAAAGCGATTCGCAGCGAGCGTTCCGAGAAAGATGAAAATGATCAACAGGCTCAGTTGCGCGATTTTGAACGGCCCTTCCGTCTGAGTCGGAGCCAGCAATTTGAGCGCAGGTATTTTCGTAAACGACTGCACCACACCCACGAAGACGTTCAGATACAGCGCCATTGTCGCTGTAATCACATACGTCCTGCGCCAGCCGCCTTTGAGATGGCGCCCATGGAGCGCATAGAGCGCGATCGCCAGCACCGTTAGTGACACGATGCCCACGCCTTGGGACGGCATGAAATGTTTCACCGGAAACAAGAAACCCGTGATGCTAGTCAGCACTGTGGTGCTGAGAAAGGCCGTATTCCAGTCGCGAAGGAGTTTCGCGTTAACCACCAAGCCGTAGAGGACAACGAAGCCAGCGATAATTCCGACAAGACTGATAAGAACGTGAACAAGCGTAAATGCGGTCAGGATCATAAAATGTAACGGTTAGCTCAAGGAGTTTGGCTGTCGTATTTTTCCGATGACTCAGGCAGCACCGTAATAAGGACTTTTTTCAAGATATATTGGGCTTGGGGGTGCGCCTATTTTTAAAGGTTAGCGTAATCCACCGCCGATGATCAGGGATTCTCCAGTAATCCAAGAGGAATCGTCCGAGGCGAGAAAGACAACCGCCATGGCAATGTCCTGCGGTTGACCGATGCGGCCAAGCGGCGTCATCGCTTCGACCTGCTTGCGGAAATCTCCGCCGATCATCCCGGCGTCCAGCGTTCCCTCGGTTTCGACCAGGCTTGGATTGATGGAATTCACCCGGATCTTGCGCGGCCCTAGTTCTTTGGAATGCACCTTGGTCATGGAATCGATCGCGCCTTTCGTGCCCGAATATACCGACGAGCCGGGAGGAGCGAACGTGCTCACGACGGAACTCATGTGAATGATGCTGCCACCTTCGGGGCCGAAGTATTTCAGCGCCTCTTGCGTCGCCAGCAACAGGCCGAGGACATTGATGTCATACTGCTTGTGGAAATGTTCTTCCGTGATTTTTCCGAGCGGCAAATGCTCATAGATTCCAGCGTTGTTCACGAGAATATCGACCTGCCCAAAAGCACTCTTCGTCTCTGCGAAGAGCCGCTCAATATCTGCCCTCTTCGCCACATTCCCCTGCACGGCGATGGCTCTGCCGCCTTCCGCGGTAATGGCGGCTACCACCTTATCCGCCTCTTTCTTGCTGGAGGAATAATTGACGACGACTGAAGCGCCTTCTGCGGCGAGATGTTTGGCGATAGATGCTCCGATTCCCTTCGAAGCGCCGGTAACGACCGCCACCTTATTAACGAGTTTTTGTGACATAGTTTTTGGTGAATTAGATTGAATACAGATATGTTCCGCAGTGAGGCGCGAAGCGCGTTCTCCTTTACTGCGCCCGGCCGCGCTCCTCGTGGCATACCGCCTCGATATTATGTCCATCCGGGTCCAGGACGAAGCCGCCGTAGTATCCGGCATGATATTCGGGACAAAGCGCAGGAGCGCCATTGTCCCGGCCACCCGAGGCCATCGCCGCCTTGTAGAATTCATCGGCCTGCGACCGGTCAGTGGCCACGAATGCCACGTGAATGGCGACGGTTCTGGTTGTTTCCTTCCTAAGAATGAAGTCGCACTTGGAGGCGGCACTAAATCCGGCAATCGCTAACTCGCCGGTCGAATCGGAGAAGTCTTCGAACGCGAGTGTGTATCCCAATGGCGCGAGCGCCGCCTTATAAAAAGCTTTGCTCGCCTCGACATCGCTAACCGGAAGGACGAAGTGATCTATCATGGTCTCAATTGGACACCGACGAGTGGGACGCAACCCTTAAGACTTGATGAACTCCAGGAAATCCTCGCTCAGTTTATCCTTCTCGGTGAACGCCAGGCCGTGCGCACCGCCCGGATAGACTTTGAGTTTCGCACCCTTCACGATTTTAACGGTGCGCAGCGAGGAAATCGTGATCGGCACAATCTGATCATCATCGCCGTGGATGAGCAGCGTCGGCACGTCGAACTTCTTAAGGTCCTCCGTGAAATCCGTCTCGGAAAAGGCCTTGATGCAGTCGTAGAGGCATTTGTGGCCGCCCATCATCGCCTGAAGCCAGAAGGAATCTGCCGCTGCTTCGGAGACTTTGGCCGTCGGACGGTTAAATCCGAAGAACGGACCACGCGACAAGTCGCGATAAAGCTTCGACCGGTCGGCGAGCGACGCTGCGCGCAAGCCGTCGAATACGTCGATGGGCGCTCCTACAGGATTACTTTCCGACTTCAGCATCAAGGGAGGCACCGCTCCCACCAACACCGCTTTCGACACCCGCTTGGTGCCGTGTCGACCGATGTAACGCGCCACTTCGCCGCCGCCGGTGGAGTGGCCGATCATCACCGCGCTTTTCAAATCGAGGTGCTCGAATAGTTCCGCGAGGTCGTCCGCGTAAGTATCCATGTTGTTCCCGTTCCAAGGCTGGCTGGAGCGTCCGTGCCCGCGGCGATCATGGGCGATGCAGCGGAAGCCGTGGGAAGCGAGAAAGAGCATCTGCGACTCCCAGGCATCGGATGTCAGTGGCCAGCCGTGGCTGAATGTGACGACCGGGCCGGTGCCCCAGTCTTTGTAGTAAATCTGCGTACCGTCTTTGGTGGTAATTGTGCTCATGGTTTTGGTGTGTTTGTTTTGCGTTGTTGAAGCTGAGTGCCTTGTTGGGTTGATCTCGGCTGAAAGGATTCCCAGCGGCAGGCTCGCGGCGGCGACGACGCCAGCGGTCGAGAGAAGGAATTGGCGTCGGGAAATCGTAGAGAGAGGAGCGCCAGGGCCTGGTGCTTGTGATTCCATGGCCGGATCAGGAGATTGCCGTCGCGACGGGCGTTGTTTGTGGCACGACTGAAACAGAGCTCTCCGCCAGCGTCGGATAGTCCGTGTAGCCATGGTCTCCGCCGCCATAGAAAGTCGGGCGGTCGTATTTGTTGAGAGAGGATTTGCCTTTGATTCGCTCATACAGATCAGGATTCGCGATATAGAAGCGGCCAAAGGCCACCGCATCCGCATTACCTTTTTCGATAGCCTCGGCGGCGCTTTCCGGGGTGTAACCGCCCGCGGAAATCATCGGTCCATCGAAAGCACTGCGAAAAATCTCGGCGTTGTAGGCAAATTTCTCAGTCGGATCTTCGGCCAGACTGACTCCCGAAGCTCTGGCTTCAATGAGATGCAAGTAAGCCAGGCCGCGCTTGCCGAGTTCCCCGATGACAAACTTGTAGAGCGTGATCGGGTCGGAATCGACCATATCGCCGAAGGTGCCATAGGGCGACAGACGCACGCCCAGCCGGTCTTTGCCGATCGCGTCCACTATCGAATCGACTACTTCGAGCAATAGCCGAGCCCGATTTTCCAACGATCCACCGTATCCGTCTGTCCGTTTGTTGCTTCCATCGTGGAGGAACTGATCCAACAGGTAGCCATTCGCTCCGTGAATCTCGACGGCATCAAATCCAGCTTCCCTCGAATTGAGAGCGGCCTGCCGGAAGGATTCGACGATGCCCGGGATCTCATCCGTCTCAAGTGCTCTCGGCGTCTCGAAGGGAACCAACTGGAAGTCCGGAGTAAATGCTTGCCCGAAGGCTGAAATGATCGCCGTGGGTGCCACTGGAACCGAGCGGTCCGGCATGTATGCCGAATGCGACATCCGTCCGTTGTGCACGATCTGCTGCACGATACGGCCGCCGCGTGCGTGAACGGCATTCGTTACAAGTTTCCATCCCGCGATCTGCTCCGCGGAAAAGATGCCAGGCACATTGGGATATCCGACACCTTGCTGACTAACGCAGGTCGCTTCTGTGATGATCATAGCCGCTGCGACGCGCTGCCCATAATAGGTCGCGTTCATCGCCGTGGGAACACCGCCGGCACCGGCGCGCATTCGCGTCAATGGAGCCATAACGATCCGATGCGGCAGTTCAAGCGCGCCGAGGCGCAATGGAGTGAAGAGAGATTTGAGGTTCATTGTTTTTGTGGTTTGAAGGCGGGTTCGGAGGCAGCCACCGGTTTGTTGTTAGTGGTTAGCTGAAAGAAACTTCTCCCATATCGATGGCGACCAGGAGAGGCTCCGGCACGGCGACATGGTCGCCCTCATAGGCATAAATGCGTCGGGTGGTCGGCACGACGATCCCATTCACCGTCCGGTAATTCGTTGCGTAGTTGGCGCCCGGTGCGCCTCCTAAAATATCGACGGTGTAGTCATGCCGCCGGAGCAATCCATCTGGACCAAAATAGGAGATTTGTTCCCGCGTATGACTCGCGATGCCTGACGGGAAGATCACTTTCAATCGCCGCCACGTTTCATCGTTTTCCTTCCACGGGGAAAGTTCCTCCACCTCGAAGCCCGGATACGTATAAAGAAATGGAGTCGTCAGGTAAGTCCACAACGCTTCGCCGCTGAAATAGGCGACATGGACGTCGTCCCAGGGAGTCTCGCGGACATGACCACCAAAGGAGCGCATCGGATGCTCCACGACGGATGCGTTTGGATTTCCGTCTTTTTCGATCGAGATACGATCCGGTTTGAAGAACGTTGTTCTTCCTTCCCTCGGGATCCGCATCTTCAACTCTTCTACTTTGAGAGCGGCTTCGATTTCGACTTCCTTGAGCACGTCGGGACGGCCCTTCACATACCAAATGCCTCCCGTGATGGATGCATTCAGTTTCACGATGTGGAGATCATTCCATCGTTCGAGACCGCCATGGGCGGCAACAGCTATTTCTAGAAGTGTTGGCATAAGAATGTGAGTTGGTGGAGTGATTCCTCGCCTTTCCGCACAGCGTGTTGTGGTGGACCTCCATCAGCCGTGAGTGTGCAGCGCCACCAAGCCCGGCGGCTTGATGTGAGTGCTCCTCATTCGCTGGGAATAGATGAGCGCGACCAAAGCGAAGCTGGTTAGGCCGATGGAGCATCCCAAGACAGCGGCAAATCCGAGCGCCGGGTAGGCAACTCCCCCCAGTGAGGATCCGAATGCCAGTCCCAGGAAAAGACAGGACGAGTTCAGGGCCAAAGCGATGCCCCGGAAATCAGGTTCCAATTCGACAATTCGGCGCTGTTGCGACGGCCACACGATATCGACCATGACCGGCCAAATCGACAGAACCACAAACAGCACGCCGACGGAAATCGGCAGGACAAGAAGCACGGTGAACCCCCCGGTCAGGACCAGCATCGCGATCGTCAATAGTCTTTCTGCCGAATAGGAGGTGGCGGCTTGCCTGACGATGAGATTTCCGGCCAGGCCCGCGATCCCGTAGATCGCAAGCGCAGTGGTAATCAGCTTCGGTCCTGCGCCGTAGTGGTCGCGCAGGATTGGGGCGATCATGGTGTAGGTGACAAAGACTCCCGCCGTCAGGAAGAAGATCACGGAGAGGCCGCTGATCGTGGCGGGCCGGCGGATGAGGGCGAGCAATTGGGTGCGACTGAGTGGAATGCCGCTCGAATCCTCACGGACATAAACGGCGATCAACCCGGCCGAGAGAACCGTTAGGACGCCGATCAGCAGGAAAAGCCAGCGCACTCCCACCGCGTTGCTCATCCAGGTCGATGCCGGCACCCCGAGCACCGAGGCCACAGACATCCCCATCACCACCGTCGCCAGAGCCCGCCCTTGCAACGCGGGCGGGACGATCGTCGATCCCAGAGCCAAAACGACGGGACTCGTGAGCGCCGCCCCGAGCCCCATGACAAACCGCGCGGCAAACAGGATCGGCTGATTCGGAGACAGGGCGAGACCGATCGAACCTGCCGCCATCACAGACAGCCCGATCAGGATCTGTCGGCGACGCGGCCAATGACCGACTAACATCTGCAAGATCGGAGCAAACAATCCGAGGACCGCAGAGAACGTCGCCACAAGAAGCGCCGTCGAAGTTCGGGATAACCCCCAAAGCCGTTCCACGGACTCAAAAGCCCCTACGACGCAAAGGGAACTCGTGCCCAGCATGAAGAAGGCAAATCCCAATAACGTCAGTGTTAGTGATGTCGTTTTATCGAACATGGAAACAAGTGGGTGGCTTTTTTTGGCCGATATTTCATCCAGCAGGGCTGGATGAGATCTCCGTACGAGGAGCCGCAGCCTTGCGACGCCTCCTGCACCGTCGGAGTTCAACGAAGCTCAGTGAGACAGCAGCAGATGCGACTCGTGGCCGGCTTTGTCCTCGTAGACGAAATATCCGATTGTTCCGCCGTGTGGGTTAGTGCGGACGACGAACTTCCTCTTGCAGGTGTGGCAGGTGTAATCCTGCAAGTAACTGCGGTCTTTATCCACAATAAAGATGGTAAACGCCCCGCAGTTTCCGCACGAGATAGCGACTCTCTCTCCCGGCTTGATCCCCTCAGCCTGTTTCTTGGTCTTGACCGAGAGGTAAGTTTCATGCCCACCGCGTCCGCCTTGCGCGGAGGCGCTGACGACAATGGTGAAGAACGCGGCAACAAGAGCCAGAGTGAAGTGTTTGATGGCGTTTGATTTCATAGGTTGTGGCTGGTTAGTGGTGTGGTTGATGGATATTAGTGCGGCGCCGGTTGACTCGAAGTTCAGATTGAAAATTTACGTTTTCGCAGCATTCGGAATGTTCAGCTTGGGAGTTTGATTGCCTTTGTCTGAGCGGACGATAGGAAAGGTCGCGCCGAACATCGGCTGGCCGCTTTTGGATTGTTCCCGAGTTGCCTCGTCCTGGATCACGTCCCAGTGCTCAATCAGAACTCCGTCCTTCATCCGGAGGATGTCCGCGACGATCCAGTTTACTGGCAGACCAAAACCCGAGAAGCGTCCGTGCATGATTACAAACTCTCCATCGGCCACAATCAGCCCCAACTCATACCTCAGCGTAGCGGGCGAGTTTTTGACGAGATTAAAGAGGCCATCTCGGCCGGGCGCGATATGAGCGCTGTGCTGGATATAGTGCGGAGACCAGAAACGCTCAGCGGTCTTGTAATCGCGCCTATTGAAGAGGGTGTCGAATGCCGCGATGGCGACCGCCTTGTTAGTCTGTTCCACAGCTTCGTTGGTTACGCTCACTGGAGTGGCTGGGTGAGTATGTGTCGTGTGCATTTGCGCTCGTGGATCGTTGGACTCTGACTTCGTGGTAGATCATGCGCCTTGCCGCGTTGGCGCGCTATTGATCAAAAGGTCCGACCTTTGCGCGACCGAAGGAGTGTGGGAATCCAGTCCTTTTGAAGGGGTTCCCGATGACCGATCAGGCCCGTCGTTGAGCGGGGCTTGTACCGCCTTTTCTCACACGCTCGACGCGAGGCGCTGGCAATAATTCTGGCAGTCCGCTTCCAGCGGACGAGACGCACCTTGTCTAGAGCGGGATCAGTCCACGCTGGCTGGCCACGGATACAGCTTCCGTCCGACTGAGCACATTTAGCTTCGTGAAGATGTTGCGCAGATGCCCTTTGACGGTCGTTTCGCTGATGAAAAGATTCGCTCCGATCTCCTTATTGCTCTTGCCTCGAGTGAGCAGCGTCAGGACATCCAGTTCCCGGCCGGTCAATGTTTCACCACTCATGGCGGCGGCCAGCTTGTCCACGAGCGCTTGCGGGATGCACCGCTCCCCGCGATTCACTTTGCGAATGCACTCCACCAAATCCTCGCGCCGGGCATCCTTTAACAAATAGCCTCTGGCACCAGCTTTGATCGCCCGATAGATCTCGTTGTCGGTATCGTACGTGGTGAGCATGATGAAACTGGCTGCGGCATCCTGCCGGCGAATTTCCTCGATCACGCCGACGCCATCGAGCTTGGGCATCCGCAGGTCGAGCAGCGTCACGGCCGGGCGATGCTTTCGCCACAACTCCACCGCCTCCCGTCCATCAGGCGCTTCGGCGACGACGACCATGTCGGGTTGCATCCCGATGATCGAAGACAGCCCCGCCAGAACCATCGTGTGGTCATCGGCGACAAGGACTCGAATCTTGTCGCCAGATGGACTTACCCCTTTCTCGTCGGACTTCATGGAAATAAATGCGTTCGCGTAGCGTGCTTTGGACGGGCGACTCATGACCTTTCTGAATCGGAGACAGGGGTGATAGGGAGAATCATTGAGACCACCGTGCCAGTGCCTTCGACGCTCTGGAAAGTCAAGCTACCGCCCATGCTTTCGGCTCTTTCCCTCATTCCCTGGAGGCCAAAGCCGTCATTTTTCCCGTCCGGATCGAACCCTCGGCCATTATCGCGCAGAATGAGGCGGAGCTCGCCGCTTTCAAAAGCCAACTCGACCTGAAATTCGCTGGCCTGTGCGTGGCGCAGGACATTGGTGAGCGCCTCCTGGCCGATGCGGAGAAGATCGGCTTCCCATTTCGCTGGCAACTCCTGCGGCTCGCCGAGCAAGTTGAATGTTGTCCGGACCGTCGTGTCGGCAGTCATGTTCTCTATTAAGTCCTTGAGTACCTCGCTCAGGCGCTTCTCTTCCAATGCCTGCGGTCGCAGGGCCTGCACGGAGCGCCGGGCCTCGCGCAAACTCTCACGGGCGATTTCCCCGGCGCGGTCGAGATGATCGGCTGCTTTCGCTTCTCGCTTCTGAGCGATGGCCTCCTCGGCGGCTTCCAATTGCACGATCACGCCTGTGAAACCTTGGGCCAGAGTATCGTGGATGTCGCGAGCCATGCGATTGCGCTCCTCCATCACGGCCGCCTGGCGGCGTTGCGCGGAGAGACCGGTCAATTTCAACGCCAGCATGGCTTGATTCGCCAAGGCTTGGGCCAGGTCCATTTCCTCGCTTCGGAACCTACGCTGTTGCGCGAAGCGAATCCCGATGAGTCCTTCCACCCCGCCGGAAACCTTCATCGGAACGACCAGAATCGCGATCACCCCCAGTGCCAGCACGTGAGCGTGCCATGGGAAGTTTCCGCATACCCGGATGTCTTCGACGAAGAAGGGCCGGCCCGTGCGGAAAACTTCCAGCCACGGCTCGATTTCGTCGATGCGGAGTGGGGGGCTGATCGCAGAAATGGTCGAGTCGGCCTTCGTTTTGAAGCGGCCTTCCTCCAGTGCAAATTTCAACCCCATCAGCCCAGTCTGTTCACTCCTCAGCCACACCGCGCTGCTGTGCGCATTCAATTGCTCCACCATCGTTCGCAAAACATGCTCCGCGATTCGATCCGCAGAGGATTCCCGCACCATCGCGTCCAGAGCGTGAGTGAGAGCCTCGGTCTGGCCACGGGCGAATTTCTCTGACGCGCGCAATGCTTCGGCAGCTCGCTTGCGCTCGATGGCGACCGCAGTCAGGTGGCTGATACGCCGAATCATCTGATGGTGGTCGGGCGTCGGGCTCCGTGGTTCGCGCCAGTAAATAGCGAACGTTCCCAATACTTTGCCATCCGAAGCAAAAACCGGTGTGGACCACCCGGCTCGCAGCCCGAATGGAAAAGCGAAGTCCCGGTATTTCACCCACCGTGGGTCCGTGGCGATGTCGGAGGAAATAACCTGTTCTTTATTGTGAGCAGCCGTCCCGCACGACCCCACCTCGGGGCCGATCTCGATACCGTCCAAGGCCGTAGCGAATGCGGCCGGGAATCGCGGACCTGCACCCCATCGAAGGCGTTTGCCGTCTTCATCCAATAGCAAAATTGCCGCCATTCCATCGTCCGAAAACTCATCCACGAGTCGGCAGGTGCGATCCAGTATCTCGGGCAGCGAGCTGCCTCCAGTACTCAATTCGAGAATCTGATTCTCTCCCGTGAGCAACGCCTCCGCTCGTTTCCGATCATCGATATCCGTATTCGCCCCATACCATTTGATCAGGCTTCCGGAGCTGTCGAAGAGCGGCTCCGCTTGAAATAGAAACCAGCGGTACACACCATCCAGCCGCCGCAACCTGGCCTCCAATCCACCGGCTTTACCAGCCACGCGAAGCCCCTCCCAAACGTCCAACAAACGCTGCAAATCATGCGGATGAATGGTCACCGTCCAGCCCCAACCCTGCGCCTCCTCAGCTGAAAGACCGGTGTAGTCGTGCCAGCGTTTGTTGAAAAATTCGCTCGAGCCATCGAGTCGATGACACCAAGCAAGCACGGGAATCGTGTCGAGGGTCAGCCGAAGATCATCCTGACCACGCCACGAGAGGTCCTTGGCGGGTTTCGGATGTTCGATGTCGGCGTTCGCTTGCATGGCCGCTCATACAATGCCCGGACTCGCGCTTTCCGCGAGGGTCGTTACGAAGTTTTGTACGAAAACCGAATTCGAAACGGGCAATGGAAACGGGACGGGGCTGTCAGCGGTGAAGGACACAAATATTCGCTTAAATACTCTATTAATTTAATAGGAATAACTTCGCACCATGAAATCCCGTCCAGCCATTTTCCAGTATCGCGCGGCTCTGGCGCGGTGCGTTCTGCATGAACAGGCGGAAGCGAGGCATTGCTGTTGTCGTTGAACCAATCCGGCTGGAGCGCCGTCGTCGCGCCGGTCGCCGATGAGCTTTTCCAAGGGAAAACCGCTCCCCGGCATTTTCTCAATTCGTTTTGCGATTCCACGGTCGCCAACCCGCGCTCAACGAACCGAGGCGCCGCTGGCCATTCTCGCGGAAGTGGCCGGGACGCATGTCTTTGGCGCGATTATTTCCATTGGCATCGTCATCAGCTTTCCCGTCTGCACGCTCGCAAGCGTAAATGCTGGAGCGCGAATCATTTACGCATTGGCTAAACACGGCCTCATCCACGAATCCACCGCCTCGGCGCATCATAAAAGTGCCACGCCGCAGGTCGCGGGCAAATGGGCGACGCTGGACCGAGGTTTCGCCCGTTTTCCTGGTCTTCACTGCCGGCATCTGTTGGATGCGCCCGCCTGAATCGCTTCGTGTTTACGCCGCCGGGGCTGGCTTTCGTTCCAGACCGAGAGCAGCAATGCGCGAATAAAGCGTGGTGGTTTTCATGCCCAGCACTTCAGCGGCACCGTTTGGGCCGGAGACTTTTCCTCCGGTCTGGGCGAGCGCGGCGATGATGGCGTTTCGCTCTCGCAATTTGAGTTCGTCACGAGTCATTACAGCGGCTGGTGCCGGGAAGTGGAGGCTGGTCGAGGCGAAATTTGGTGCGGGGAGCATGTCGAAACGGATGGGGCCGCCGTTGGCGACGATCACGGCACGCTCGATGGTGTTTTGCAATTCCCGGATATTCCCGGGCCAATCGTAAGCGGTAAGCTGTTGCAGAATCGGCTCGGTGAGTTTGGTTTGCGCGCGTTGACCGCGGCGCAAGTTCTTCAGGGAGAGTCGTAAGAAATGCTCTGCCAACAGAGGAATATCTTCCCGGCGTTCCCGGAGCGGCGGAAGGTTGATCGGGAAAACGTTCAAGCGATAGAAAAGATCCTGCCGAAAACGCCCCGCCTTCACCTCTGCCGCCAGATCGCGGTTGGTAGCTGCCACGATTCGCACGTTGACCGGGCGCGATCGCGTATCGCCAATTCGTTCGATTTCGCGTTCCTGCAGGACACGGAGGAGCTTGGCCTGCATGGACAGCGGCACTTC